>CAKPLZ010000005.1 GCA_934167835.1 uncultured Clostridia bacterium
TCATACATCGTATTTCCATCATATTTAAATGATATTTGTAAATTATCTGTATATATACAAACTAGTGTAATGCCTTCTATATATTGGCTAGCTTCCACTTTATTCTCCAATTCATCAAAATATTTAGTTAAACTCGTATCCATATCTTTTTCTTTTTGTACTGCTTCATCATAATCTGTTACAGCCTTTTGGGCCCTTCCGATTAAATCCTCTTTAATTGCCACCTCAACTCCAGTTGCTACTAGTATTAACATTACAATAATTGTGATTATTAACGCTATGAGCGTTATTCCTTTTGTATTTTTCATCATTTGCCTCCTTAATTTTATTTTGTATAACCTTTTGTTATATCTATATACTTTATATATAGTTTGTTTTTTATAAAATTATCGATATGTAAGGTCCCAACTCTTTCAGTGATTTTGTTCATTAATTTTTTTCTCCTTTGTTTTTCTCTTTTCTTTTTATACTTCAATTTTACATCAAAATTTCAAAATTAGCAATATATTTTTAGTATTCTTTTGCCTTTTACCTTTCAAACTCCATGTACTCTTCTTCTTTCACATTCCTTATCATCTGGTCTATTCCCTCTCTATCCCATGTTATTCCAAACACTCCTAAGGCTTCTTCGAAGTTGTCTTGTTTTACATAAGAGAGGTATTTTTTTAATTGTTCTGCACCTTCTTTTGGGTTTTGTCTGTATTTTTTGATTATTGTTGGTGCTATTAGACCTGCAAAAGCGTATCTTCTTTCAAATTGCATATTGTGTATGTCTTTTGTTATACATGTTGCTAGGTATTTTACATAGCTTTTAGATAGATGTTTCTGTTTCATTGTTTGTTTTATAAAGTTTTGGCTTATTATTCCGCTTTTTTCTTTTTCTCTTGCTAGAAAAAGTTTTGCATGTACATATTGTGCGTCTATTAAAAAGCTAACTTGTTTTGTTATTATGTTTTGCTTTGTTTCTGTTTTACAATATTTTGTATTTTGTAATAAATAATCTGCAAAAATTCCTTCAAAAACTGTTGCTGTGGTTTCTGTTAGTAATTCTCTTGTTAGGTTATATTTTCTTAAACCTTTTCTTATATCCGGATTTAAAAGTTTATTTCTGCTTGGTAATGTATCATCTATTTCAAAATCGAATAAATGTGATATTTCGTGTACAATTGTGCATAGATCATCTATTGTACAGTGGTTTGTAGAGCCAATTTTCTTTGTATTTTCTGCATTGAGGTCTTCACCTAATGGTATGTGTACCGTTGCTTTACCTCTATTTGAACTTACACTACCTATATAGTCATATTCCTCTATTCCATTTTCATCTTCTTTGTCTAATCTTCTTATAGAATTTATGTTGTATATGTTCATTTTTACTTTTTCATTTTGTTGTAATATCACTTTTATTGCTTTGTTGCAGAATTCCTCATCTACACTCTTAAAGAATTGTAAAATTTCCCTAAGAGCCTGTTCTTTGGATACATTGGTTAGAATTGTGGTTTTACCCATTCCTACAATTCTTCTATCTTTCAAAAGTTTTTCTAGTGTTTCTTCTATAAATTCATAGTCTAGGTTATATCTATTTTTATCTGCTATTACTCTATCTATTGAATTATTAAGTTTATCTAAAATATTTTGTTCTATTACCTCATTATTTTCCACTGTGATTGCTCCTTTTTAAAGCGAAATTTCTTTTTCTAAATATGTTGAATATATATACACTTTATCGACTTTTCTATTTAAAGCCTGCTCTAGTGCTCTTTTATATAGATTCAACTGATTACTATATTTTTGAATCAAATATTGCTCATCATTATCTGGAACAAAATCTGTTTTATAATCTACTAAAACAAGGTTTCCATTTTGAGATATATAGTACAAATCTATAATTCCTTGTACTAATATTTTTTCATCTGATTCTATTTTATATAGTTCATCAAGTGGTATATTAATATAAAAAGGTTGCTCTTTATATACTTCTTTTGCTAGTGATAATTCTTTAAATATGTTGCTTTTAGTAAACATTAATATTTTTTGTTTTGGAACTGCTGCTTTTTGCTTTTCTGTTATTATTTCCTTTTGTTTTAATTCTTCAAGCAATTCTTCTATTTTATCTATTGTATACTTTTGCTTGAAGTCTAGCTTTTGCATTATTAAATGCACTGTTGTTCCTATTTCAGCTTTTGTTAGTGGCAATTCTCCTAGAAGGAATTTTGGTTTTGGAATTTCAAATTCAGTTTGCTCATTGTTTTCTTCCTTTGCAAGTTTACTTACAGAGCTTTTTCCTTCAATTTGAGTAAGTGCTTTATATGGATATTGCCATTTCAGAATCTTATCTATTTCTGGATTTATTTCTTTAACTTCTAATTCAAAATTTTCTTTTGATTCACTTTCTTTTCTTTCTATCTTGAATTTGTCATTTTTTGAATATGTAAATACTTCTATTAATTCCTTCATTTTTTCATCTGCTAAGTTTACCATTTCTAACCAGTCTAAGTATGATTTTGCCTTCTGAGATATGTTTTTTGTAATCTTTTGCCCCGAAATTTCTAGCATTTCCTCTTTACTTTGAACTGATTTATTAAAATTTCTGTCTATTCCTGTTATAATAAGCTTTTCACGTGCTCTTGTTAGTGCAACATAAAGTAGCCTCATTTCTTCTTCTTTTAGTTCTTTTTTTATTTGCTCTTTTATAGCAAGTCTTGGTATTGTATCATAACTTATTTTTCTTTCATAATTTATGTACTTTGGGCCAAATCCAAGTTCTGAATGAATTAGTATATTATCATTTAAATCTAGCATATTGAATTCATTTCCGGTTCCACATAAGAATACAACAGGAAATTCTAGTCCCTTACTTTTATGAATACTCATTATTCTTATAACATCTTCATTTTCGCCAATTAACTTTGGTGCACCCATATCGCTGTTATTTTTTGTAACCTTGTCTATGAATTTTATAAAATTATATAGCCCTTTGAAGCTTCCCTGTTCATAGTCTTTTGCTTTTTCAAATAACATTTTCAAATTTGCTGTTTTTATATTTCCATTTGGCATTAAACTTACAAAGTTATAATAGCCAGTTCTTTGATATATATACCAAATGAGTTCATCTAACTTTAAGTATTCTTGTTTATTTCTAAAATCTTCTATCACATTTAAAAAGTTATTTATCTTTTTTGTATGTACTTTGCTTGAAAGCATTGCATTATAAAAGCTTGCATTTTGATTTTCCATTCTTATTTCTAACAATTCGTTGTCTGTAAAATTTCCAATTGGGCTTCTTAGTACTGTTACTAATGGAATATCATTATCTGGGTTGCTTATTATTTTTAGTATAGCCATAATTGTTTGAATTTCTATTGTTTCAAAATAATTCATTCCAATATCACTAAATACCGGATACCCTAAATCTGTTAATTCTTTTTCATATATTGGTGCTATTCCAGTTGTTTTTCTAAGTAAAATTACTATATCCCTAAACTGAAGTTTTCTATATCCTTGTTTTTTATCAAATACATAAAACCCTTGATTTAACAATTCGTGTATTTTACTTGCTACAAACCTTGCTTCTATTTCGCTTTTTTCAAGTATTTCCTCGTCTTGTTCCTGGTTTTTCTCTTCACTATTTTCTTCTGAATTTGTATCTTCCTCGTTTATTGCTTTTTCTTCTGATGCATCTATTATGTGTAATTCTGCTTTATCAAATGTTTTTAGTTCTGTTGGTTCATAATCTTGGCCAACATTTAGATATTCATTTTCGTTATATTCTATTGCGCCAAACTCTTTGCTCATTATGTTTTCAAATATAGTGTTACTTAAGTCTAATACATTTTTCCTACTCCTGAAATTTGCAAAAAGTTGAATTTTATTATCCTCATAAGAATGATATTTTTGCAAAAACATTTCTGGCTTTGCTTGCCTGAATTTGTATATACTTTGTTTTACATCACCTACCATGAAGATATTGTTTCCTTTTGAAACCTGTTTTAATATTTCCTCTTGAATTTCATTACTATCCTGGTATTCGTCTATTGCTATTTCTTCAAATAGATTTTGATATTCTTTTGCAACATCTGTTGGTATATGATTTCCTTGTTCGTCCTTTTTTACTAATATTTCTAATGCTAAGTGTTCAATATCATTAAAATCTATAATATTTTTTTGTAGTTTTGCCTTTTTGTATTCTGCCATAAATTTTAGTACTACTTTTTGTATTTCCTTTAATATTTTATATGTGTCTTTAGTATCTAAATTTATTTGTTTCGAATTAGCGTTAAATACAGTGTTTTTAAGGCCTCCTGGCTTTGCTGTTAGTTTATTTCTAATATTATCTCTTATAATTTTTGCTTTGTCTTTTAGTTCTGATGTGAAGTTTCTTTTTTGTGGCCATGTTTCAAAGTTCAAATCTTGAAAATATGCAAAAAACTCGTCCCATGTATTTAGCTTTAAGATTTTTTGAATTCTATCTATATCTTCTGTAATGCATAAAAACCACTTTTCAAGCTCTGGTTCTACTTTTAGTTTTTGGTTGATTTTTTCTAGTGCTTTTATAGATTCTTCTATATCTTCCTTTGTTTTGTTTATAATATTCTTTCCCCATAAGCTTTCAGAAAAGTCACTATTTTCCTCAATATTAAATGATTCTACTTGTTTTTCTAGCCATTCTTCTGGGTATGGCATACTTTGAATATATTTATAAATTTCTAAAATAATTTTTCTTAAATTTTCATCATCTTTATATCCACAATATGTATTTAATAGTTTTTTAAATCCTTCATCTGAAGACTCATAAAAGCTATCTAATACATCTTCTAATGTTTCAAGTTTTAGTAGTTCAACTTCTGGAGTGCTTGCTAGTCTAAAATTAGGAGATATTTCGGTTTTAAAGAAATTGTTTTTAATAATTTCCAAGCAAAATGCATGAATTGTTGATATGTGCGATTTATTTATAAGCACAACTTGCCTTTGTAGCCTTAAATTATCTGGATCTTTTTCAAGTTTTTTATATATGCTATCTAGCACACGCTCTCTCATTTCTGTTGCTGCTGCGTTTGTAAAAGTAACAACTAGTAATTTATCAACATCAATGTTTTCATTCATGATTTTATTTATAATTCTTTCAACCAAAACTGCAGTTTTTCCACTACCTGCAGCTGCTGCAACTAGAATATTATCACCTTTTTTTACTATAGCCTTTTCCTGTTCCTTTGTCCACGCCATTACTTTTTTACCTCCATTAGGTCTATATTTTATCACATAATACGACATTTTTCTACATTTTTTTCATTATTTTAAACATAAAAAATACGCCACAAACATTAGTTTAAATCTAACATTTATGGCACACTTCATATATTTTCTAATTTTGTTCCCATCTTACCATTTTTATATCTTTATACTTATCTAATACATCCATATACTTTTGATACTCTTCTTCCCACAACAAATCCGGAACCTTATCAAAAGCACTAAAAACCTTCTCGGCCTCAGATAAAAATATAAGCTGATCCTGGCTATTCAATTTTTCATATTTTTTAGAAAATCTATACAACTTATCCAGCATCTGGTTTGCTTCCACAAAACTATAAAAATCCCTAACATTCATCCCAGCTGCTTTAATCTGTACATAAGCAAACATTATCAAAATAAATATCAAAATTGCTAATACATAAATAATCCCAATAAACAACATCTACTGTTACCCTCTCTTTTTCATCAGTTTTATCCTACTCTATTATAGCACACTTTCCAACTTTTGACAACATTTGGATGCTTCCTCAAAAATATGAATCATTATCCTTATTACTAAAAGCAAAAAGTTTTTTCAAAATTTTGAAAAAACTTTCTATTTTTAGATACTTTTTTCAAATTCTATATTATTTCACCATACAAAGTATTGCCTCTACTCCAACATTTATGTCTATTAAGCCTTGTTTTGTTTTATAATCTAGGTCTATTAAGCTTTCTAAGATGTTTCGTAGTTCTTGCTTTTTGAAATAGCTTGCTTGTTTTTTGTATTTTGTAACTAAAAACATTTGGTTTGGTTTTAGTGATAGTGTTTCTGATATGTTATTTCCTGTTTCTTGGGCTAGGATTGTTAGGTATATTTTTTTTAGATGGTTATATAGTGTTATTAGTATTTTTTGTATTGGTTCTTTGTTATATAGTAATTCCTTTAGAGTTTGTAATGCTAGGCTGATGTTTTTTTGTCCTAGGCTGTCTGTTAGGTCAAAGATTACACTGTCTAGCTCTTTTATTGAAAGTTTTTCTATATCTTCTTGTTTTATTGTTCCGTTTTCGCCAACATATTCTATTAGTTTTCGTATTTCATTTATTAAGTTTTGCATGCTTGTGCCACATGTTTCTAGAAAAAAATTCATTGTTCTATCATCAATATTTACTTTATAAGCATTACATATTGCCTTTATTCTTCTTCCAATTTCAATTGGTTTTAATCTTTCAAAATTTACAGTTATTCCAAGGTTTTGAATGGTTTTTGAAAGCTCACTTGCTCCTATTTCTTCTTCAATAAACACCAAAACAACCGCTTCTTTTATTGTTTCTATATTTTCTGTTATATATTTTGCAATTTTTTCTTGAAGGCTAGTTCCCTTTGCCTCTTTTGGGGCTGGCTTTTCTTCACCTTTTTTAGCTCTGGTTTGCTTTTTGAATAATCCAGAATTTTTTACTATAATAAGCTTTTTAGGATATCCAAAGCTTGGAGTTTCCATATCTGAAATTATTCCTTGAACATTTTTGTCATCAAGCTTAATATAGTTTATCCCTTCTACTAATTCTCCAAAATTCTTCTTTATTCTTTTCACGCATTGCTCAAGAAGATATTGCTCTTCACCATATAATAAATACAAACTATCTAGCTTTCCTGTTTTTAAACTCTTTTCTAGCTCTTCTACCAACATACTTTTCTCCCTACAATTTTACAGAATATTTTGCTGAATGTGCATGGCAAATTGCAGCTGCCATGCTATCTGTTGTATCATCTAATTTTGGTAATTTTTCAACATTCAATATTGTTTTTACCATCTTTTGTACTTGTATTTTATCTGCTCTTCCATATCCTGCTACTGCTTGTTTTATTTGAAGTGGAGTATATTCATAGGTTGGTATATTTTTTTTACATCCAACTGTTAATATAATCCCCCTTGCCTGTGCTACGTTTATAGCAGTTTTTTGGTTATTATTGAAAAATAGCTCTTCTACTGATATTGCATCTGGTTTATATTCATCTATTATCATACTAATATCATCATATATTTTTGTAAGTCTTAAAGGGAATGATACTCCTGCATTTGTAAGTACTGCACCTGAATCTATTAATTTAAATTTGTTTCCTACATAATCTATTATGCTATACCCTGTTATTGCATATCCTGGGTCTATTCCTAAAATTCTCATTGTATCTCCCTTTCATATATAATTCTAAAAACTTCTGCAACACTCCATCCCTGTGCAAATGCTCCCTTTGGAAGATTTGGCTGCCTTGAATCATATAGTTCACTTATTTGTCCTAAACAGCCTCTTGTTTGCATTTCTTTTATAAATGTGTGTTTAGTTTTTTCTTTAAATTCTGATATTTTTTCTTTAAGTTCTTTTTTTGTTCTTTTATCTTTCTCTACTCTATACATATTTTTTAAACTGTTATAGTATAGTCCTAATAACCATGGCCAAGTAATTCCTTGGTGATAGCTTGAATCTCTCCTAAATCCATCACCTTCATAAGTATCTACATACCCTTTTTCACCTTTTGCAAGAGTTTTTAATCCATATTTATTTAATAGTTTTTTCTCAACTACTTCAATTATATTTTTTGCAATTTCTGAATCTGGTTCTATAACAGGATATGTTAGTGATAAGCTAAATAGCTGGTTTGGTCTAACTTTTCCATCTCCTATTACATCATATAAACATTTTTTCTTAGGATTATAAAATTCTTTTTCAAATGATTCTTTGCACTTTAATGCCATTTGTCCATATTTTTTTGTTTCTTTTTTATCCCCAAACTTTTTGCTTAGATTCTCCATTATTTTTAAACTATTATACCATAAGCTGTTTACCTCAACCGCTTTTCCATTTCTAGGAGTAAATGAATGATTGCCATATTTAGCATCCATCCAAGTGTTTTGTGTATTTTCAGTTCCTGATGAGATAAGTCCATCTTTTTCTAGATGAATATTATTATCATCAAAATCTATTCCTTCACTATAATTCTCAATTATTGATTTCATCTTTTTATAAAGTTTTTGTTCAATAAATTCATAGTCTCCGGTGTATTTTAAAAATTTATTTACTTGTTCAAATAATAAGAAGGAACTATCAACGCTATTGTATAAAGGTCTATTATCATATCCTGAATATCCATTTGGCACAAGTCCAAATTTGATATCTCGAATAAGAGTTAATAACACATCTTTTGCAATTTTATATTGTTTTGTCATTAATAATAATCCTTCAAATGAAATAAGAGCGTCTCTTCCCCAATCTAAAAACCATGGATATCCAGCAATAAGTGTGTGGTAACCAAAGCTTGGTCTATATACTATAAAATTGTCTATAGCCATCATAAACTCTTTTATTTCTTCAATATTTTGCCTTCTTTCGTTTGATAATTTTGATATATCTTCTTTTTCTCCTAAAAATTCACCTTTGTACATTAGTTCACTTATTCTAATGATTTCTTTGTTTATTATTGTTCTTGCATTTGTTTCTTCAATATTTTCCTCTAATGAACATACAAAAGTTAATTCTTTACTTGAATTTTCATCTATTTCAATTTCATATCTTCCTGGTACGGCTAAATTTTCTTCTGGGAAAAATCCTCTTTTTTCTTCTTCTAGATAATACATATTTTTAAATGTATCGTTAAAATGCTGTATATATCTACCTTGAGACATATACAAATAAACTGGATACTCATTGTTTGAATCTATTTGTAATTTGATTTTTCTATCTTTTATTTCTTGTTTTATATCAAAAAAGTGGTCTGTACTCATTGTGTGAAAATCTCTAAAATTCACTATTGGTGCTACCGTAAATTTTGCTTTTGGACCATCATTTTTAATTTTGTATAGAATGCAAACTGTGTTTTTTCCATATTCCATACAAATAATTTTATTAACTCTAAAGTTATCCACTTTGTATGTATATACTGGTACATAGTCCTTTTCAAAGCTTTCTAAATTTTTATATCCTTCTGATATGTAATTTTTGCAAATATTTGAATATAAATCATGTTTTTGACCTTCTATTTCAACGCTCTCATCAACTTTGGCTAATATTAAATGTCTTCTTGCAGGTGGTGTAAGAGGTGCAACCAAAAGCCCATGATACTTTCTTGTGTTAATTCCAATAACTGTTGATGATGCATATCCTCCTATTCCATTTGTTATGAGCCATTCTTTTGTTATTCCATCTTTTAAATCCAGTTGTGCCTTTTCTAATTTCATTTGATTTTTCCCCCTTAATAATTACTTTTGTTTGTTACTTTTTAAATTTTCCTTTTGTTTATTATTTTTCATTTCATTTAGAAAATTTTCTTTTTCCTTTTTCTCTGCCTCGTCTGTCATTTTCTTTGCTTTTTCGTATATTTTCTTATTTCTGCTAGTTGTTTCTTCGCTTTCTCTGATAGATGCGATTCTATCTTGATATTTACTGCTAAATTTGCTTTTTCCTCTTACTATTATTTTTTTCTTTTTTGGTTTCTTATTCATTAATTTTTTATTTTTCTTTTTAACTTCTTTTAATTTAGAGTTTAATAATACATATTGCTCGTCTGTTTTCTTATCTTTGAATTTCATGTCATCTACTATTATTTCTATTATCTGTTTTGCAACTGCATCTGGGTTGTGTCTTATATATTCCCCTTCTGTATATGAAATATCATCAGTTATAATATGTATTCCTTTAATGTTTTGTTTATCGTTTTCAACTAAGCTTGCTCCTGCTTTATTGTATTTTCTTAAAATCTCAGGAACAATATCGCCATTGTCACATATACAATAATCTATTATCTGTGCTCCTGCATGGTCTGTAATTGCTTGTATATGGTTTGATAGAGCATAATCATCTGTATGTCCATTTTCTGTCATTATGTTTGATACATAAATTTTATATGCTTTGCTATCTCTTATTGTTCTAGCTACGTTTTTTATTAGTAAATTTGGTATAACTTCTGTGTATAATGAACCTGGAGCAATAACTATTGCATCTGCTTGTTTTATTGTTTCTACAATTCCTGGTGTTGTTCTACAAGTTGTTGGTTTTATAAATACTCTGCTTATCTTTGTTACTTTGTTTGTTGTTATTTCTGAAATTTTTTCTTTTTCTTCTATTACTGTTCCATCTTCTAGTTCAACACATATATGCATTTCATCTAATGTTGCTGGTAACACATGTCCAACCATTGATAATACACAATTACTTTTTTCTATACCTTTTGCTAAATCTTTATTTGCTTTTTGCATAGCTTCTAGGTATATGTCCCAAAAGCAACTATCTCCAATATTTAAATTCATTAATTTAGCCATTTCAAAACTTTCTTTTGATAATGCTATTACACTGTTTTTTATAGTGTCAGTTGGTCTTCTTTTATTTTTGTTGCCATAGCTTGATACTGTTACAATTGCTGTTAAATTGTTTGTGTAATTTTTAAGACCTGTTAATACTTTATTTAATCCATCTCCTCCACCAATCACAACGATTTTTGGTCCTTTATCTTTCGTATCCCCAAGTTCTTTTACTGTTTTTGCATCTTGTAATACTGCTAGTTCTAATGTTCTTTTTTGAATACATACTATACCTACTATAAATGAAGTAATCCCTATTACAAATGTAAGAATTATTTTTAAGATATCCACAAATTCTAGTCTATCTAACACAAGTATTTGTGCAACTCCATAACATGCAAGTAGCATTCCTATTAACATTAAAAATATCCATCTTTTGATTTTTGTGCTGTTTTTTAACCAGCTAAAAAAACTTTTCATTTTATTCACCTATTACCTTTATTTCTAATTCTAAATTTTCATTATATTTTGTTTTAATAACATCTTGTATATGTTCAATTAGTTTTAAAACATCTGCTGCTGTAGCATTTCCCTTGTTTACAATAAATCCAGAGTGTAATGCAGATACTTCTGCACCATTAATATTATATCCCTTTAGGCTGCATTTGTCTATAACTTCTGCTGGAATTATATTATTTTTCCTCTTAAATACACTTCCTGCATTTGGTAAATTAATTGGCTGTTTTTCTCTTCTTTTCGCCATGTTCTCTTCCATTTTTATTTTTATTTCTTCTTTATTTTTTCTTTTTAACTTTAATTTGCAAGAAACAATTATATTATCATTTGCCGAAAAGACACTATTTCTATATGAAAATTTATGTTCTTCATTTGAAATTGTATGTAATTTAAGTTCTTTATCTAAAAATGTAGTTAAAATTACTATGTCTTTAAATTCTCCACCATAAGCTCCTGCATTCATTTTAACTGCTCCACCAACAGTTCCTGGAATTCCACTTGCAAATTCCAACCCTGAAAGACCGGTTTTCATAAGCTTTTTTTGCAAGAACCGGTAATGGAACACCGCTTCCTGCTTCTACAATATCTCCACTTATTCCAACCTCCTTAAAATTTAGTTTTACTGTAATTCCCCTAATTCCTTTGTCTTTCACAAGCAAATTAGTTCCATTTCCAATACATGTAAATGGAATATTGTTTCTATTTGCTTCTTCTAGCACAAATTTCAATTCTTCTAAATTATCCACAACTACAAAGATATCTGCTGGTCCACCAATTCTAAAAGAAGTGTGTTTGCTCATTGGTTCATTAAGTTTTAATCTTTCTGTGCTGATTTTGTAAGATAATCTATTTAATATTTCTTCCATAATTTTTCTCCTTGTTTTATGAGTTAGTTGGATTTAAATTTTCGAATTTAGTTTCTGCCTTACATATTCATAAAGCACTACTCCTGTTGCTACTGAGGCGTTTAGGCTTTCGGTTTTTCCGAAGCATTGGGATTTTTACTTTTATGTCTGATAATTCTTGAATTTCTTTTGAAACTCCGTTTGCTTCATTTCCAATTACGATTGCTGTTTTGTTTAAATGTATATCATATAAGCTTTTATTGGTATCTAGCGTTGTTGAAAGTATTCCAAATTTGTGTTTTTTGATTTCTTTTACAGTGTTTACTAAATTTTCACTTTCTATTACATTTACTCTAAATATTGCACCCATTGTTGAGCGGACTACTTTTGAGTTATATACATCTCCGCTTTTTTTAGATACTATTATTTGTGTTAGGCCTACGCTGTCTACGGTTCTTAGTATTGTTCCTAGATTTCCTGGGTCTTGTAGGTCATCTAGTATTACTATTATGTCTTCATTATAGTTTATTTGTTTTTCTTTGTTTTGTTTTTCTACAACTGCTAGAATTCCTTGTGGATTTTTTACTTCTGTTATTGAATCAAATACTTTTTCATCAACATAAATGCAGTTTAGTTTTGCCACTTCATACATTGAATTCTGATTTATTGCTTCTTTGTTGCAGTTATCGCATACAATTATTGTTTTTACATTTTGTTTTTCTTCTATGGCTTCATTTATTAGTTTTATTCCTTCTATTATATATTCGCCATATTCATCTCTGTATTTTTTTTCTTTTAATTTTCTTATATGTTTTATTGTTTCATTGTCTTTACTCGTTATTAACATTTTTTAACAACTCCCCTATTTCTTGAATTATATTTTTTGGGTCTTGAATTTTATATGTTATGTATGGTGCAATTCCGCTTGAGAATTTTACTTTGTCATTATATTCATGTACTAATTTTGTTATATCTAAAGTGCATTTTTCTGGTTCAAAGTATAGTATTATATTATTTTGCTTCTGAATTACTTTTATTATACCACAATTTTTGCAATTTTCTTTTAGTTTTGCAATTTCAATTAAATTTATAACTTCTTGAGGCATTTTTCCAAATCTATCTGTTAAGTCTTCTTGAATGTTTTTAAAATCTTCTTTGGTTCTGCAAACTGCAATATTTCTATAGCTTTCCATTTTTTGGTCTGTATTTTCAATATATGAATCTGGTATAAAGCTTGATACATTTATATCTATTGTAATTTCTGGTTCTTCTTCTACTTTTATTCCTTTTTCTTCTTTTATTACTTCATCTAAAATCTTGCAATATGTATCATATCCAACTTCATCTATATGGCCATGTTGGATTTCTCCTAGCATACTTCCTGCTCCTCTTATTTCTAGGTCTCTCATTGCAATTTTAAAACCTGAACCAAATTCTGTAAATTCTTTTATTGCTTTTAATCTTTTTTCTGCAACTTCTGTTATTATTTTGTCTCTTTTATATGTTATATATGCATACGCTTGCCTGTCGCTTCTTCCAACTCTTCCTCTTATTTGATATAGCTGTGCTAGGCCTAATCTATCAGCATTTTCTACTATTATTGTATTGGCATTTGGTATATCTATTCCTGATTCTAGTATTGTTGTACAAACTAGAACATCTATTTCCTTATTTATGAATTTTTCCATTATGTCTTCTATTTCTCTACCTGTCATTTGTCCATGTGCAAATGCTACTTTAGCTTCTGGAACTAGCTTAGATATTTCATCTGTTTTTTTATCTATGTTTTCCACATTATTGTAAAGGTAAAATACTTGGCCTTCTCTTTCAAGTTCTTTTGTTATTGCTTCTTTTACAACTTCATCATCATATTCTAGTACATAAGTTTGAACAGGTCTTCTGTTTTGTGGTGGTTCATAAAGACATGACATATCCCTTACGCCTACTATAGACATGTGCAATGTTCGTGGTATTGGTGTTGCTGTCATTGTTAATACATCTATATTGTTTTTTAGTTTTTTGATTTTTTCTTTGTGTTTTACTCCAAATCTGTGCTCTTCATCTATTATTAGTAATCCTAAGTTTTTGTATTCAATTTTATCATTTAATAATTTGTGTGTTCCAATTACTATATCTACTTCACCAGTTTTTAGTCCTTGAATTATTTCTTTTTGTTTTGATGATGAGACAAATCTGTTTAATAATTCTATTTTTATTGGGTAATCTTTCATTCTCTCCCTAAATGTTTCATATTGCTGACCTGCTAAAATTGTAGTTGGGGCCAAATATACTACTTGTTTTTGGTCCATACATGCTTTGAATGCTCCTCTTATTGCTATTTCTGTTTTTCCATATCCAACATCTCCGCAAAGCAGTCTATCCATTGGCTTTTCGCTTTCCATATCTTTCTTCATTTCTTCAATACTTCTTAGTTGGTCGCTTGTTTCTGTGTAAGGGAATTTTTCTTCAAATTCTTTTTGCCATTCTGTATCTTTTGAAAACATAAAGCCTTTTGCTTTTTCTCTTTTTGCATATAATTCAATTAGGTCTTTTGCTATTTCTTGTAAGTTAGATTTTACTTTAGCTTTTGCTTTTGCCCATTCTTTGCTTCCTAGTTTATTTAGTTTTGGAATGCCATCTCCTGAGCCTATATATTTTTTCACATTATCTAGGTTGTTTGTTGGAACATATAAAATTCCATCATCTTTGTATTTTATTTTTATATAATCTTTTGTAACACCTGCAGCTTCAATTGTGTTTATTCCAATAAATTGACCTACACCATTTGTTCTATGAACTATGTAATCTCCGTACCTTTAAGTCTGAAAATATTATTGTTTCGCCTGTTTTAAATTGCTCTGGTGCTCTTTTTCTTTTTTTAGGAATATTGAATAGTTCTTCTATTGAAATAACAAGTAAATTAAAATCATAGCACTCAAAGCCCTCTGTTAGAGAGCCTTCTGTTATTATTAATTTTTCTAATAATCGTGGATTATTAATTTTTTCTGCTAATAAATCTTTTGTTCTTTTTACATTTGCTTGTGCTCCACAAAGTATTGCTATTGTTGTACCTTCCCCAAGTCCTGTTTGTACTTCCTTAAACAATGAATCCATTGAACTGCGAAAAAAGTTTACCTCCCTATAGCTGAAGCTATATCCGTTTCTTTTTGCATGCATACTTTGTTTATCTACAAATCCTATATCTTTGTTTTCTAGGTAAATTGTTTGTCTATCTTTTATTTTATTTAAAAATGCTATATAATCATCTATTTTTTCAAGAAGTTCTGGAACGAAGCGTTTCTTTTCAACTAAGCTTTGAATTAGTCCTTTTGTGTCTTTTATTACATTTTCAGATCTTGCTTTAATTTTTCCAACTTCATCTAAAAATATTATATAATTTTCTTTAATATAATCCATAAATGTTGAATCTGAGTTTGTATAGAATTCATTCCAGTATTTATCTATTTTTGTAGAATAGTTACCTTCTAAAATTTCTTCTTTATCTTTTTCATCTTCAATATTTTTTGCAACTTCTTCTAGTGATTTATCTAAAATAAATTCATGTGCTGGGTATATTGTAGCCTTTTCTATTTTCTCTTTTGACCTTTGCGTATTTATATCAAAAGTTCTTATAGAATCTATTTCATCTCCCCATAATTCTATACGAATTCCTTGCTTTTCAGCTATACCAATATCTACAATTCCACCTCTTATACTAAATTCAGATTTATTTTCAACAACTTCTTGTCTCTCATACCCAAGAGCTACAAGGGTTTGTTTAATTTTATCAAGATTTATGATATCTCCAATTTTAAGTTCAAAGATATTTTTATACAAAACCTCTTCAGGAATTATCTTTTGGCTAACTGCTTCAATTGTTGTTACAATAATACTTGCATTTTTATTATAAATATCATTCAAACACGCAATTCTATTATATGTAACATCTTTACTCTCTGCTAAGTAGTCATAAGCCATAATTTCTTTTTTGGGAAAGAAGTTAATTTTATTTGCAAAATACTCAAGATTTTTAATAATCTTTTTAGCCTGAAGCTCGTTATATGTAATAATACAAATAGGCTTTTCTGCATAAAAATAAGTAGAATAAGCAAAATGCACTTTTCCACTATCTGTTAAACCAGAAAGCATTATTGGATTTGTATTATTTTTAACACTAGAAATATAATCATTAAACTTTTTATAATTAGGTAATACTTTTACAATATCGTTCATCAAAATCTCCTTATTTTTTTAGACTCATTTAATTATTATACCACAAAACAGCCCAAATTGGAAGTAGCATTCCAATTTGGGCTGTTTTTTAAGAAATATTAATAGTATTGCATTTTTTATTATTAGTTCAAACTCTTAATTCTCTCTTCAATCGTTTCCAACATCTCATTAAATTTCACAAGCTTTGCTTGTTCTTCTTCTACTTTTGCTTTTGGTGCCTTTGCTATGAAGCCTGGGTTTCCAAGCATTTTGTCGGTTTTTTCTTTTTCTAGTAGGATTTTTTCTTTTTCTTTTTCTAATCTTTGTTTTTCTTCTTCAATATCTACTAAATCTGTAAATGGCATATATACTTCTAGGTCGTTAGTTACTACACTTACTGCATTTTGTGGGATATTTTCTTTTGTTTGTTTTATTTCTATTTCCTCTCCAAATCCTAATTTTTTAATAAACTCTTCTGATGCTTTTAGTGATTCTATGTATTCTGGTTTTGCTATGAAAATTAGTTTTGATTTTTTTGATGGGTGAACATTCATTTTTGTTCTTATATTTCTTATTCCTGTTATTACTTCTTTTATTTGTTCAATTTTGTGTTCAGCATCTTCAAATACTAGTTTTTCGCTATATTCTGGATATTTTGCTATCATTATGCTATCATCTGTGTTATATAATTCTTTGTATATTTTTTCAGTTACAAATGGCATAAATGGATGTAATAGTTTTAATGCATCTCCAAAAACTTTATTTAACACGTATTGTGCTGTTTTTCTTGTTTTGTTTTCTTTGTTATATAATCTTGTTTTTACAATTTCTATATACCAATCACAGAACTCGTTCCATATAAATGTATAAATCTTGTCTAAGGCAACTCCTAAATCATAATTATCCATATTTACTGCAACTTCTTTTTCTAGTGTATTTAATTTATGAATTATCCATTTATCTTCAAGTTCTAGTTCCACATTTGAAATATCTTCTTGCAAGAATTTTTCGTCTGTATCTTCTAAATTCATTAAAACAAATTTTGCTGCATTCCATATTTTGTTTCCAAAATTTCCTGCTGCTTCTAGCTTTTCTGGCATAAATCTCATATCATTTCCTGCTGATGTTCCTGAAATTAATGAATATCTTAAGCTATCTGTTCCATATTTATCTATAATATCTAATGGGTCAATTCCATTTCCTAAGCTTTTAGACATTTTTCTTCCTTGGCTGTCTCTTACTATACCATGAATAAATACATCTTTAAAAGGAACTTCTCCTGTTTGTTCTAGTGAAGAGAACATCATTCTTACTACCCAGAAGAAAATTATATCATAACCAGTAACTAGAGTATTTGTTGGGAAGAATGTTTTAAAATCTTCTGTTTCTTCTGGCCAACCAAGTGTTGAAAATGGCCATAAAGCTGAACTAAACCAAGTGTCTAGTGTGTCTGGGTCTTGTACTAAATTTTGACTTCCACACTTTGAACATTTTTCTGGTTTTTCTATGCTAACATTTATTTCTCCACAGTCTTGGCAATAATATGCTGGTATTTGGTGTCCCCACCAAATCTGACGTGATATGCACCAATCTTGAATATTTTCAAGCCAATTAAAATATGTTTTTTCAAATTTTTCTGGTACAAATCTTGTTTTTCCTGTTTTTACTGCTTCTATTGCAGGTTTTGCTAAATCCTTCATTGCTACAAACCATTGGTCTGATATTTTAGGTTCAACTATTGAATTACATCTATCATGTTTTGCAACATTATGTGTGTAATCTTCTATTTTTACTAGTGCACCTATTTCTTGTAGTTTTTCAACTATCAATTTACGTGCTTCATAAGCATTCATTCCTGCATATTCTGGAACTAGGTTGTTCATTTTTAAGCTCTCGTCAAATACTTCTATTATTTCTAGATTATGTGATAATCCTGCTTGATAATCATTTGGGTCATGAGCTGGTGTTATTTTAACACATCCTGTTCCAAATTCTTTTTCTACGAATTCATCTGCAATTATTGGAATTTCTTTGTTCATTATTGGTAAAATACATTTTTTGCCAACTAAATCTTTATATCTTTCATCATCTGGATGTACTGCAACTGCTGTATCTCCAAGCATTGTTTCTGGTCTTGTTGTTGCAACAGTTAAGAATCTATCTTCTCCTACAACTTTGTATCTAATATGCCAAAGGTGTGTTGGTGCTTCTTCATATACAACCTCTGCATCTGAAATTGATGTATGGCAACATGGACACCAGTTTATCATTCTTTTTCCTCTGTAAATTAATCCCTTGTCATATAATTTTTTAAATACTACTAATACAGCTTTAGATAACCCTTCGTCCATAGTAAATCTTGCATGAGACCAATCTGCTGAGCATCCTAGTCTTTTTTGTTGTTTAACAATTGTTCCACCATATTCTTTAGTCCATTTCCATGCTTCTTCAAGGAATTTTTCTCTTCCTAGGTCATGTTTATCTATTCCTTCTTTTTTTAATTTTTCAACTATTTTTACTTCTGTTGATATTGCAGCATGGTCTGTTCCTGGAACCCATAATGTATTATATCCTTGCATTCTTTTATATCTTATTAATATATCTTGAAGTGTACCATCTAATGCGTGGCCCATGTGTAACTTTCCTGTAACATTTGGTGGTGGCATCATTATGCAGTAATTTCCTTTAGTTTTATCATTGCTTGGTTTAAAATACCCTTTTTCTTCCCAATTTTCATATATTTTTTGTTCAAATTCATTTGGTTCATATTTTCCTTCTAAGTTATGTTGGCACATAAATATCTCTCCTTTTTTTAAATTGGAACGGACTTTTATCCGTTCCACATTTTATTTAGTTCATATAATCACGTAATTTTTTGCTTCTACTTGGATGTCTTAGTTTTCTTAATGCTTTTGCTTCAATTTGTCTTATTCTTTCTCTTGTAACATCAAATTCTTTTCCTACCTCTTCAAGTGTTCTTGCTCTACCGTCTTCTAATCCAAATCTTAGTTTTAGCACTTTTGCTTCTCTTGGTGTTAAAGTATTCATTACCTCATCTAATTGCTCTTTCATTAATGTAAATGATGCAGAATCTTGTGGTGCCGGACTATCCTCATCTTGTATAAAGTCTCCTAAATGACTGTCGTCTTCCTCTCCTATTGGAGTTTCAAGAGATACTGGGTCTTGAGCTATTTTTTGTATTTCCATTACTTTATCAATCGGCATATCCATTTCCTTTGCAATTTCTTCTGGGCTTGGTTCACGGCCTAATCTTTGAAGTAGTAGTCTTGATGTACGTATTAATCTATTTATTGTTTCAACCATGTGTACTGGTATTCTTATTGTTCTTGCTTGGTCTGCAATAGCTCTTGTAATTGCCTGTCTTATCCACCATGTTGCATAAGTACTGAATTTATATCCTTTTGTATAATCGAATTTCTCAACTGCTTTTATTAATCCCATGTTTCCTTCTTGAATTAAGTCTAAGAACAATAGTCCTCTTCCAACATATTTTTTTGCAATGCTGACGACTAATCTTAAGTTTGATTCAGCTAATTTTTGTTTTGCTTCTTCATCACCTTTTAGTATTCTTTTTGCAAGCTCTAATTCCTCATCATAAGACAATAGTTGGATTTTACCGAATTTCCCTTAAGTACATTCTTACTGGGTCATCAGTGCTTATTCCTTCAAAAGATATTGAATCTATATCATCTAGTTTTAAATCTTCAACTTCTTCTAATTCATCAATATCAGGCTCGTCCATATCATCTTTTAGAACATCCACGCCCATTTCTTCCATTACGTCAAAAACTTTATCTATTTGTTCTGGATTTATATCACCAAGTTGTGATGCTAATTCTCCATAAGTTATATTTCCTTTTTCTTTTGCCTTTTTAATAATATCTGTTACTTTCTTTTCAGTATTTTCTACAGTTTGTTCTTGATTTTTCTCATTTTCATCAGTAGTTACTACATCCATTTCTTTATTTAAATCTTTTTCTTTTTCCATTTGGACCTCCTTAATTTTATGAAAAAAGTTTATTTTATCATTTTTTTTGCAATTATTATTTTATTTATTTCTTGAATTATTTTGATTTGTTCTTCCTCGCTTATTCCAGGTGTTTGTTGTTTTTCTATTAATTCTTGTTTTCTATTATCTAGTTTTTCTATTTTATAAGTATTTATAACATTTTTTATTGCTTTTTCATCATCTTCTATTTTATATTCATCAGCCATAACTTCTGTAAGTCGGCTCAATGCTTCTTCATCATCGCAAAAGGAATTTATTACATTGTTTATATTGCTATTCCCTTTTTCATATTCCTCATACAATCTCTTAATTATTTTTTTATTGATTTCAGATTTAAAATCTTCTATTTGTATTTCTGTCTTTAGTTTTTCATATATATTGTCTTTTTCTTGTACTAATAATGCTATTATTGCCTTTTCTCGTTCTACTAACTTTTTGTCTATATTTTCTTTTTTTATAACTGTTATTGGTCTTTTTTCTAGAATTTTTGGACTTGTTTTTGTCATTTGCATTTTATTTATTTCGGCATATATTGCCTCTTTGGAAACATTGTATTCTTGTGCAATTTTATCAACATATAGTTCCTGCTCAATTTTGCTATCCACGGTTGTTAGTATTTTGGCAGTTTCCTTTAAGAATTTTATTTTGTCACTTACATTTTCTAAATCTAAGCTTTTTTTCAATACTTTAACTTTAAATTCTACAAGTGAAATTGCATTATCTACAAGTAGATTGAATCTTCCATTTCCATATTTTATAACATACTCATCTGGGTCCTTAGCGCCTTCCATTTGCAATATTCTAACATCACAGCCAACCTTAGTAAGAATTTCTAATCCCCTCATTGTTGCAGCTTGACCTGCTCCATCTGAATCGTAAGATATAATTACTTTTTCTGTATACTTACGAAGTAGCCTTGCTTGTCCCTCTGTAAGTGCTGTTCCGAAGTGATGCTACTACATTTGGTATTCCCCTTTGGTGAAGTGATACTGCATCCATATAACCCTCTACCATTATTATTTTGCCCATATTAGCGCTTTTGGCAATGTTCATTGCATATAAGTTTCGTCCTTTAAAATATACTATTCCTTCTTTTGAATTGATATATTTTGGTTTTTCATCTGGTATTAGAGTTCTTCCTCCAAAGGCAATAACACGGTTTCGTATATCTTGAATTGGAAACATTAAGCGGTCCTTATACACATCAACATATCCAAAACTCGTTTTCCTTACTAAATTTGATGCAACAATTTCCTCGTCAGTATATCCTTTTTCTATTAATAGCTTATAAACTTCTGTTCCTCCACCTGAAAAACCAATCATGAATTTCTTTAGTGTTGCATTATCTAGTTTTCGCTTTTTCACATATTCCTGAGCTTCTTTAGCTGTTGGTTTATATAAATTTTCATGATAAAGTTTTGCAACAAATTCATTTATTTCATATACTTTTTGTTTTAGCATTTCTTGTTTTGCATCTTGTTCATTTTCAGATGTTGGTAGTTTTATTCCTGCTTTATCAGCTAAAATTTCTATTGCCTCTTTATAATTTACATTTTCTATTTTGCAGATAAATGTAATAACATCTCCTCCTACTCCACAGCCAAAACAATGAAAAATTTGTTTATCTGGTGAAACAGAAAAAGAAGACGTTTTTTCTTTATGAAAAGGACATAATCCAAAGAAATTACTACCGCTTCTTTTTTAAGATTACATATTGTGAAATTACATCTATAATATCATTATTTGATTTTATTTCATCGATAAGATTTTCGCTATATCGAACCATATCTAGCACCTTTCCTATTATATAATATTCGACATAAAGCTTTTTATACCTTCTTTTATTTACATAATTTGTAAATGCATATTTTCTAGTTTTTGGTTCATAATATTATTATAATTTTTTAGGAGGTGCTCTTATGTCAGAAAATAAAAATAGCAAAAAGAACAAACAAAATAAAAATAGTAGTAGAAATAATGAAAGCAATCAAAATGAAAGAACTAATTCTAACTGTAGATAGATTTATGTTTTAAGTAAGATGGCAAAATGCCATCTTTTTTTATATAGTTTTACCAAACTCTTTATTTTTTTCTATTTTTGTAATATAATGTGTTAAGTAATGGAGGTATTAATTTATGAAAGAATATAGATTAGCTTTAGTTGGTGCTACAGGTTTAGTTGGTAGAACAGCTCTAAAAGTATTAGAAGAAAAAAATTTACCAATTTCAGAATATGCTTTTTTTGCATCAGAACGCTCTGCTGGTAATGTAATTGAATTATTAGGTAAGGAATATATAGTAAAAAAATTAGATGAACATTCTTTTGATTCAAATTTTGATTTTGCAATTTTTTCAGCAGGTGGAGATGTTTCAAAGCATTTTGCACCAATTGCAGCTGCTCATGGTACAATTGTTATAGATAATAGTAGTACTTTTAGAATGGACCCTGAAGTGCCTTTAGTTGTTCCTGAAGTCAACTCAGAAGATATAGAATCAAACTCAAAAATTATTGCAAATCCTAACTGCTCTACAATTCAAGCTGTTGTTGCCCTAAAACCTTTAGATGACAAATATAAAATAAAAAGAATTGTATACTCAACATATCAAGCAGTTTCTGGGGCTGGTCAAAAAGGAGTGTTTGATTTACAAGATACTATGCATGGTTTAGAGCCTAAAAAATTTCCTCATCCAATTGCTAATAATTGTTTGCCACATATCGACGTATTTACAGATAATGGCTACACAAAAGAAGAAATAAAAATGATTAATGAAACCAGAAAAATCCTACACAGACCTGATTTAAAAATAACAGCTACTTGTGTGCGTGTTCCTGTAATGAATTCACATAGTGAATCTATTAATGTGGAATTTGAAAATGATTTTGATTTAGAGGAGTTGAAAGAAGTTTTAAAAAATAGCCCTGGTATTATACTTCAAGATGATCCTTCTCAAAATATATATCCTCTTGCAACACAAGCTACTGGAACTGATGAAGTTTACATTGGCAGAATAAGGCGTGATGATAGTGTTCCTTTTGGTGTTAATCTATGGGTTGTTTCAGATAATGCAAGAAAAGGTGCTGCAAGCAATGCTATTCAAATTATGGAAAAAATAATAAATAAATAATCAATGACTTGGCATTTAAGTTATGCCAAGTTTTTTAAGTATTCATTTGTTTTATCATTGTTTCTCCAAATACAGCATATCCTTGAAGAGGATTATTTACTAAAACATGTGTTACAGCTCCTATGAATTTTCCATTTTGTATTATAGGAGCTCCACTCATTCCCTGAACAATTCCTCCTGTTTTGCTTATTAACTCTTCGTCTACTATTTCTATTAGCATGCTTTTATTGTCTTCAGTATTATTTTTATATATTTTCTTTATTTCAATTTCATATTCTTTTCTTGTTTTTCCATCAATTGTAAGAATTACATTTGCTTTTCCTATTTTTATTTCATCTTTCAGGGCGACCTCAATGGCATTTGATTCATTTATTTTAAGCTCAGAAACATCTTTTAAAAATCCATAAATTCCAAAAATAGTATTTTGATTAATTGTTCCTATCACCTTGTTTTCATTAATTACTCCTTTTATTTCTCCTGGAGTACCTTTTTCTCCTTTTTTAATTTTTGTTATTTGACTTGTAAGAATTTCACCTTTTTCTACTGAAATTAGTTTGTCTGTATCTCTATCTACTATTCCATGACCAAGTGTTGCAATTTTTTTAGTTGTTGGTTCATAATATGTTGCTGTTCCAATTCCTACTGCTCCATCTCTTACCCATAAACCTATTTTATAATCATTTTCTTTTGTTCTTACTGGTTCAATTTTTGTAAGATATTTTGTGCCATCTCTCATATACTCTAGTTCTATTTTTTCGCCTTCTGAATTATTAACACATTCTATAAGTTTTTCTGTTGTAGTTACTAGCACATTATCTACTGATACAATTAAATCTCCTTCTTTTATTCCTGTATTTTCGTATGGTTTTTTTCCTTCAACTTCAGTCATTCCAATCACTAAAACACCGTCAGAATAAAGTTTTATGCCTATTGTGTTGCCAAGTGGAACTATTTTTGTATTTTTAATTGTACTTACATTTATTTTTTTTACTGGAATTGTATTAAATAGCTTTACTGTAACTGTTTTACTTTCAGTTTTTCCACTATTACTTGAAGTTTGAATAACTTTTGTTTGTTCTTCTTCAAAATCTATTCCAAAAATTTTAACTATATTTAATTCTTCACTTTGAAATAATATTATACTTTTTGGTATACTGGTTATATTAACTGTATATATTAAAATTACAATTAAAACAAGTATTATAAAAATTTTTTTTATAAAATTCAAATATGGTCACCCTAAACTTTAGGATAACCATATTTTCAAATTTTATTATCTTACATAATATTCAACACAAATGCTTATATCTATACCATTATCTAAATTTAACCTTGTATATATTGCATCTCTATCTATATACATTATTCCGTCTCTTATACTTAAAATATCTGAATTTGCTGTTGGCATTTGAGTTATTGTAATTTTTTGTTCAACAGACCTTTGTGTTACATAAATTGTTATTGGCTTTGTATCTGAAACTTCCATATCTGCTACACTATATCCGCCATTTACTTCTTGAACAATTTCGTAAGATTTTATTGATGAAAATGCTCCTTCAAATCTTTCTGCCAAAGTATTATCATAAGCATATAAATAGTCTCCATTTCCAAAGTGATCTACCATTGTTTGAAGGAATTGACTTCTTACTGAGCCATTATGTTCATATTGTATTCCATAAAAAGCTTTTACATTATAATTGTTTTTTAAATTGTCTAATTCGCTTAGGATTTTATTTTTTCTAGTTTGAGCAGTTGCTGAATTTTCTATTGCGTTATCTTCACCATCTGTCATAAAAATTATTGTTTTAGGATTTGATGTTCCATTTTGTGCCATTATTTTAGCTTGCTCTAAACCTGCTACGAAATCCGTATTTCCGTATTTACCATAGCCTAAATTGATTTTGTTTTTCATTTCATTTAATTCAAATTTTCGTGTAATATGGCCTATTTCATTTGCAATTTGGAATGATGCTGGTTGCCCAGTAAAGCTTCCTGAAAATCTTATAAATCCTATATAAAATTGATTTGCTGTTATACCTCCTAATATAGAATCAAGCATCTGGTAGCAAGCATTTTTGACATTTTGATATACCATTGAGCTTGAATCATCTAGTATAAAAATTACATCTGTATTTTCTACGCTTGTTCCTATTTTTCTAACTTCAGTTGTAATTCTATTGTTTAATGATGCAATTAATGATTCTTTTTGGTAATATCTTTCTCTTGCAATTGCTTCTGAGTATGATTTTGTTTGTTTTGCTATAACGTCATTATCAGTTGTTTCTATATAACTTCCTCTATTTACTAAGCAATAGTAACATGCAATTTCTGAGTTTGTATCTTGTGGTTCATCATGCTTGTAGTAATAAGAAATACCATTATTTTCTTTAACTTCTCTTTTTACATATTCAACACTTCTATAACCTGTATATACTATATTTCCACATTTTTGGCAATAAACTCTGTGGTAATTTATATCTTGACCTGAGAAGTATAGTTCTC
Source organism: uncultured Clostridia bacterium (assembly GCA_934167835.1). Lineage (GTDB taxonomy): Bacteria > Bacillota > Clostridia > TANB77 > CAG-508 > UMGS1781. The sequence continues at coordinate 25,755 of CAKPLZ010000005.1, forward strand.
CTGGGTCTACAAATTCTCTGTTTGTTGTGCTTGTTGCAATAGCATAGTTATTATAGTATTTTTGCCCGATTGGAACTCCTTGGAAAAATGTTATTAATGAAATATTACTAAATACTTGTTCCCATTCTGTTTCTGATAAAATTGGTAATTTAAAATCATAAGTTTGTCTTCCATAATTTGCAATTGATATGCTTAAGTTGCTTATTACATGTTCTTTCATAACACTTTTTTTATGGTCTACTATTAAAGAATTTTCTTTTTCTGGGTCGTTATCTACACTGATATCAAAAATTCCATTAACTTCATTTGTTTTGTATTCATATTTTTTGGTTTCAGTATTATACTCTGTACGGCTATATGTAAGCTTTCCACCTAAATTATCTTTTGTCCAATTTGTGAAGGCATAGGCTTCAACATAATAGCTTATTGCACTAAAATCATCATATATTTCATTCATTGAAAGGCCAAGTTTTTCAACTTGTTCTGATGATAATTTTGTGTCTATTACTTCTTTTTGGTTTTTTACATCATTATTTGAAGGAGCTAAGCTCATGCACCAAGTGTATCTATCTCTTCCATTTAATACTTGGTAGATTTTTTTATATTCATTATTACTTGTTAAAACTGATACAGACTTATATTTGCAACCATCTGAGCCAATTTTTATTTCATTACTTTCACTTAAATAATTTCTTTCATATTTTGAATTGACTGTAAAGAACATTCCAATATCTTCATCAAAATAGAATTTATCATGATTTGTGTCATATATATATTTAAATGTTTCGTATTTAAATGTTCCATTTTCTTTATACGCTACTTGTTCTGTTAAAACTTCGGTATCTATTTTTGTATTATTATATTCTGCATCACTCACTTTTGTATTTACTGTAAAGCTATTTGTTGTTAAATTAATTCTTGGAATTTTTGATGTTGTTGTATTAAAATATACAAGATATCCATCTTTTTCTACGCTTTTTCCGCCAACTTTGCCATATACATATATTCTGTTGTCTAAAGTGTAATTTACTACAGCATCTGTAATTGAACCTTTGGAATATTTTGCTGTATATGAAATATTGTTATTTAATGTGTGTTTATATTCTGTTTTTGCATCTGAAATATCTGTTACAAATGTAATGTTTTGTGCTGGTTCATCTTTATATTTATAACTTGCCGTTCTAGTTGTCGCACCTGTTTTGGGTTCAAAAATTATTTTACTATCTACCTCATATACATCTGATATTTTTCCTGTTTTTTCACTAAAATATAATTGAACTCCATCTTTATTTTGTATTGAAACTGGTAAATATGATGGTGTGTAGATATAGTATGCATCATACATTGTTAAAACCACTGCCGGAATATAGTTTTCCATATAGTCTTTTGCTGTTCCTGAGATATTTAAGTTATTTGCTAAGCTTGCCATAAATGTATTTACAGCTGCCATTGCATTATTTCTTTTTGTTGTGCTATTTTTTTTGCTTTCCCAATCTGCCCAGTCTACTGTGTTTACTTCAAAGGCTTTAATTCCCTCTTTTGTAGCTTCTGCAAGTTTTGTATCATATAAAGCTTGAGTTTCTAAAGTCTTTTTTTGCACGTTTAGGTAATATGATAGAATCATTATTAATGGCACTGTTATAATTAAAAAGATTATCGCTAAATTTTGAATCTTCATTTTTTAATCCTTTCTTTTGCTTATTTAGTATATTATTTTGTCGCTTCCTGTATTAAGTACTAACGCTGCTGATGATGTTCCTATTGTATATGTGTCTTTGTTTATTAGCTTATATATAAAATTTTTAAACTGTGTTCCTATTGTTTGGTTTGTGTTTTTTACTGAAACTATTATATAATCGTCCTTCTTTAGTAAGTATTCACCATTTGGGCTATTTTTTATTCCATCTAATATTGTGTTTGTATAAACTGAATAATATTTTGCCTCTCCAAGTAAATTTTTGTATAGACTTATTGTTTTTCTTGTTGAGTTTTCATCTAATATTTGTGCTTCTATTTGAATATCATAAGAATTACCTGTTGCACTTAGTTTTGTTATTAATTCATTGTAATTATCTTGTGTTATTTTCCCCTGTGTTGCTGTTTTGTTTACAAAATTTGCAACAACTGTTTGAACTACTGTTTGTGATACTTCATCAGACTTATTTGCCATTTCCATTAGCGGAAATATAAACATTAAAACTGTTGCAAGTATAATTCCGATTATTGCCATTATTGTATCAGACATTTTCTAGTTTCTCCTCTCTTGCTTTAAAATTAGGGCAGATTTTTACTTCTGCCCTATAAAAAATACTTTTTTTATTTTCCTGTTGTTGTAACTAATGCTGAACTATCTGCTTCTATTACTATAGTATCTTTTCCAAAAGCACTATATAAGAAATTTTTCAATTGTGTACCAAAAGTAACATTGTTATTTTTTACTTTTGCTAAAACATAATCTCCTTGTTTTAGGTTATAAGCATAATTACTTGTTGCACTTTGTACATCTTTTACTATATCGTTTGTGTATTCTGAATAATAAATATTTTCACCTATTACGTTTATATTGTCTCCTTTTCTACCTGGATTATCATCAAGTATTTGAACTTCTAATTCTACATCATAAGAATTTCCTGTTGCTGAAAGTTTTTGCATAAAATTATCATAATTATTCATTGTTATTTTGCCTTCTCTTGCAGCTGTATTAACAAAATCTGATACTATAGTTTGTACTGATGTTTGTGTTATTGCATCATTTTGGTTTGCTGTTGCCATTAATGGGAATACAAACATTACTACTGCAACAATTACAATTGTTATTATTGTTATAAATGTATCTGACATATCTACTCCCTCCTTTAATTATTGTTCTTTGTAATATATATATGTCTTTCTTTCTCCTGGATATATTGTTATTTTTGAGCCATCTGTTCCTGAGATATATTGTCCACTTGTTGTTACTTCCACCATGTTTTCTAAATAAATTTTCCCTTTGCTTAAATCGTTTTTTACAATATCTTGCAAAGTTTTTGTGTCTGATGGATATATTTGTGTGCCGTCTTTTTTCTCTACAAATACCTGTGTTAGGTCATCATCAATGTTATAAAGCATTGCAACAATAGTATCCTCTCCAACTATTCTTCCGTTTATCTAAAGTACCTGTTTCCCAAGTGTAATAATTCAATTTATCTGAATTAAATAACACACTATCTGATGTTGTTTTAATTTGACTAATTAAAGAGAAAACTATTGTTAATGCTATAATAAAAATTAAAACTGCGCCTGCCATCTTTAATGCATCTGAAGCATTCTCCATAATCTTCTCCTCCCGTTTCTTACTTAGCTTATCCTGAGCATAAAACATATATCACTTATATGCTTTATGTTCAGGATAAAATTTTTAAAATTTTATCCTGCTTTTTACTAATTTTCAGTAACTCTAATTTTTGAAACATATCCACCTGTTGAGTAAGTTGTTACTTCAATTGTATATGTTTTATTCTTCTTTAATCCTGTTGTTGCTGTTATTACAGTCTTTCCTGCATTTGGTGCTCCTGCAGCTGGTGCTGATGGATCTAACTCTACAAATTTATCCTGTCCACTTGTTGAAACTCCATTACTTGCATTGCTTGATTTTATTAATCCCATTAATGATTTTACTTGGCTTGCTGTCATGTTTGTTCCTTCATAAGTTGTGAATTGTGAATTAAATGTTTGTAATGCCATTGTGTCAGCTGTTTTTCCAACTTCATCAGTTACACTACCTGTTGAGTTCATAACTAATATACCAACACTGATTAATAATATAGCAATTAATATAGCACCTGCTATAATTAAAGCTTTTGAAGCATTCTCCATAAACATTCACCTCCTTTGTTATATAAATTCTATTTGTAATTAGAACTATTTTTTTATGTTCTAAAAGTTAATACCTATGTTTTCCTCAATTTCTTCAAATGTTAATTTTTTAATTTTTCCTGTTGATTTATGATATTCAATGCTTGTACATTTGAATTTAGTTAAATTAAAGTTCTGTATAAATCTTGACATATCATTTTTATAAAACTCCTCCATTGGATAAGTTTTATTTGTTAATAACATTTTTACATCTATTTTTATGCTATTTTTGTTATTATCAATATAATAACCATCTTGATTTTTTTCTATATTGTTTTTTTCATTTTTATCTACTGTTTTATTTATTATACTTGTAAGCTCTGTTCCATAAATTTCTTTATTTAGATAGTATTCATACTCCCTATTTTCACCTTTTGCTTTTTTTATCATAGAGTCCTTTTCAATAATTAATCCAATAATTGAAAGCAATATAATTAGTATTGGTACTGCTATAATAATTACTGTTTTTTTCATCATTTCACCTACTTCAATTATAATGTTTTTTTTCTAAATTTGCAACAATTTTAGACTAATTTTTTATAAAACTAATTCTGGTAATTATACCAATTTCATCATATTCTATTGGGTAAAAATTCAAGTCATAAGAATATGAATTTTCAAGTGTATTATCATCCTTTTTTATCAAAATACTATTTGTTAAAAACTCACTTTTTTGTTCTTCTGTCCAATTTGTACAATCTACTTTGTCTATATAAATTTTTGTTCCCATTTCTTTTTGCTGAATAATGCTTATTGTTGTTACAATCTCCTGTGCTGTAATATCATCTCTTCCAATAAATTTATCAAAATTTCCATTGTATTTTTGAATTTCAATCTTATTCAACTTTTCTGCATATTCTCTTGATGTTTTACCAAAATTAATAAACAAGTACACTGCAATTGTTAATACCAAAATTCCAATTAGAACTCCTGCAGCAATCAGCAAAGCTTTTGATATATTTTCCATATTATCAAATCCTTTTTAGTAGTTTTATTTTAAACTGTTGAATCCAGATGTGTTATAAGGCTATATCTCATGTAATTTACTCTTCCAGTTTCAGTTGAATACCTAATTTCTTCACACTTAAAAACAGATTTTTTATAGTTTCTTATATTATTTGTTGTAATTTGTATCCCATTATTATCTGTTCCATTTATTTCAATAGTTACCAAATATTTTGAATCATTATTATATTCTATATTATTTTGTTTTGCTTTATTTACAACAGTTAAAACATCCACACCATAAGCAACTTCCTTTTTGTATGCTTCCCATTCAGCATTCCACTCCGCTAAACGGGCAAGCTTTGTTTTTTCATCTTGTGCACTTCCTATTGTATTTGCATTTGAAAACATGTATATAAAAAGTGTTAAAACTAGAATTGCTAGTAAAACTCCTCCTGCTATTAATAAAGCATTTGATGCATTTTCCATCTACCCCACATCCCTTCTTACTATATTCCAACTGTGCCTATAGCAGAGAAAGATGTTGTCATTGATGTTAAACCTATTGCAACTAATGGTACTATTAAGTATCCTACAAATAATCCTACCATTGGAGCAAATCCTATTACTTTTCCAATCATACCTTTACGTTTTATTAATCTTTCATTTGATTCTTCACATTTTGCTTCATAATATTCTCTTTCATTATCTAGCTCGTCAAATGCTTCTCTTATTGGTATTTTTTCAACTGCTGCTTGTAAACTTTCAACAATTTGAATTAACTGTGGAAATGCAATTTCATCTTTTAATTGTTCTAGTGCTTCCCAAGCTCCTGCTTCATAGTTGTTTACACATCTTGAAATTGGTTCTCTAAATATATTTGAATATCTTTCTAGCCATTCAAGAATCATTTCAACATTTACTCTTTCAATTTTCATTAACATTAATATAATAGTTTGATATTCCATTACTTCGTTTTCCATCTCTAATTGTCTCATTATTTTTTGGAATATTAACATCCATGTTGGAGCGCAATATCCAACATATCCTAGAACAAAGGCAATCAATAATTCAAACCATTTAAATGTTTCACCATTTATTACATCGAGTTTATTCATTACTTGTTCTGCTGCAACTTTTATTTCACCTGGTGTTGCTTCTTTATAATAATCAACTTTTTTTGTTAAAAATGTTTCAACATCTGCCTGAGTCACTTTAAGTTTGCCTTTAAACTCTTTCAAAGCAATATTTTGTGCATTAGTTACTTCCATTGCTGCTTCTCTATCTTTTTCATTCATTGAACCAAGTAAGTTATAGTCTGACGTTGGCTCCTCATAAACATAATTAATTGCAACTCTATGAGCAAATGCGAAGAATGCTACTGAAATTATTACTGCAACTATTCCAATTAGTACTTTATTTACATATAATGTTTCAACTTTTTGCTTAGCTGCTGCCTCTTTCATAAGTTTTGTAACAACTCTATATTCTTTTGTATTCTTCTTTGGTATAATAAGATTCATTATTTTCTTTACTACTGGCTTATTATATAACTTCATCTGCCATACTTTGGACTGGTCTTTAAAATCTGGTTTTATGCTTCCTGTGTCTTTTATTTTTCTTGTTAGATAATAACATATAAATGTTAATATAACAAGTGCTATCTGAACCATTAATCCACCTTTGCCATCATAAAATTGTGCAGTAAATCCAAAGTTTCCTATTGCCCAATTTTTTAATGGTGACATGAATAGTACTGGTAAGATTGATATTATTGATAAACTTTGAAATACATAATCTAGTTTATCTCTCTTTAGTATTTCCATTTGCATCTCTTTTGTTATATTATTTAAATTTTTTAAATATAAAGATGCACCATCTTTATCTGTTCTATCTCCAAATTCTCTAGTTAGGTATGATATTCCTGCAAACTCTTTTAAAAAGCTGTTTGGCGCAACATCATAATATTTTTCTAGCTCAATTTCAGGATCATCTGAAATCAATATTTCATATATTTTTTGTCCTTGAACTGAAACTTCTAATTCATCATTTTGTGATACTTCATATATCGCCTCTTCAACCATGTTGAACTCATGGTATGCATGTCTTATTTCTGCAAAGAAATCTATTTGCTGTTTTAAAAGCTTTGTGTCAAACTTATCTATCATTCCAGACATAATAGTTTCTATAAGGAAAAATTCATATAGTAATAAAATTGCTAAAAGTAATTTATCGTCTTTCGCAAACACTATTACTAATATTGTTACTGGTATAATTATAAGTAAAGCTTTTGTAATTATCTTTGCAGCTTGTCTTCTGGTTTTGTACTCATCTTGCATGTGAATTATTTCTAGTTTTTTTCTTATTTTAAGGACATATCTTTTAAATAGTGGAATACTTGTATAAAACAAATACAATTTTTGGTAAATAACATCCATTGAGTATTTATCTTGTTTTGTACCTTCTCTTAACTGTCTAATTTTTTTCATATCTGATGAACTGCTTTTTGATCTAATAATTAGATATGCAATAATAATTAGTACAGATAAGCCACCAGTTATTCCCATTATTAAAAATATTATCTGGTTTGACATTTAGTTTTCACCTCATTTATTTGCTACTTTTTTTGTTTTTTTGCCCCAATTTTTTTCTATAAACTCATCAAATTCAGCTGCATCTTCTGTGCTCATGTTTTCTCTCATTTCTTTAATGTTTTGGTCAGAAATTTTATGTGTTAATACGTAAGCATCATTATGATATTCCATTATATTTACATAAGTATACAATTCTTGATTTGTAACTTTATGGAAATATCTTGTTGCATTATCCATAAATTTGTCCATTTTTCCTTCTAGTGTTTTTTCATTTCTATAATCATGGTTGTAATCTCCTGTATCCACAATTGGAATACATTCTGTTACTCTTTCTATGTATCTTCTTCCTCTAAAGTCTTTAACTAAGTGTATATCAAAATTTAATACTGATACAACTTGTTCTTCTGCAATACGTTCATCTGTAAATGTTCCTGCTCTTAACATTGAGTTTCTAAGTGCTGTAATTAAGTTTGGGAATGTTTTTGCGTGGTGAGTAAACAATGTGAATTTTGATGCAACCTGTGCTGATTGTATCATCCATGATGCTACGGGGTCTGTTGCAACCTCACCTATGATGTTAACACTACCATCAGTTTTTTTCTGAACATCCAAACATTGCTGACCTGATATTGTTTCAGTTTCACGCATTGACAATATGTTTCTTGTTGGATATATTTTTCTTAAGTGCAACTCGAATGCAGTTTCTGTTATACGTAAGTTCATTGTTTCATATATATTTTCAATCATTGCCATAAGCATTGTTGTTTTACCACAACCTTGCTCACCTGTTAGTGCTATAATTCTTGCACCTTTTACTAAGAATTTTAGAAGATTTATTGCTTCGTCTTTTCCATCTACTGTAATTATTTGTTCTAGAGTAGCTCTCTTAACATCGAATTTTCTGACGAAGAATGCCCATGTTTCTGACATACTTGGTCTTACAACAACAACACGAGAACCATCTTTCATTTCGTTAATTTTATAACCATTTGTGTCTGATAATTGTCCTGGGTTATTGTATTTATATATATTTTGACATACTCTCTTTAATTCGCTTTCCTTACCAAATGATAAAAATCCTAATCTTATAGATTTACCTTGGAAGAAAATCCATATACTATCACATGCACGTGGAACTCTGTGTTCTGAAATTTGTTCTAGATAATCTCCATCTGTTTGGGCAACTTGGCTTAAGAAACTTTCTGGAAGACCAGATACACCACCTGAAACACCATCTATGTTCATGTCTCTAATCTCATCTATACTGCTGTATCCTTTATAATGTTGATATATTCTTTGGGTTACAACATTTAATTTATCAGTAAATTCTAAAGTGAAATTTTCTTTATCATATATATCGCTAATTTCCTGTTCAGTTATAACATAACTTGGTTTTGCATCGCCTTCTACATATTTAAGGACAGCTAGGTTGTATTTTTTTATTATTTGTGTTAATGCTTCATATCCAAAATCTTTTTTATACATATATAAAATAATATCAAATTTATCTTGAGCTGTAAGAAGTGATGGAACATCAAATGGAATTGCTTTTGAAATATTAATTTCATTTACTCCATATTCTTTAAACAATAAATCATATATTAATTCTTTAACGTATTTTTTATCGTTTACATCGCCATACGTACATCCTTTTAAAGCTTTCCTTAATTCATATTTCTTTGCTTTTCTTCTTTTCAATTCCTCTTCTGATAATCCTATATCATAAAGGTTAACTTTTGTTATTTCGTCTAATCTTTGCTTTATAAATTCCATCATAGCATCTAGTGAAAAGGATTTTTCTTCCACTTCTGGTTGCTCTTCCTGTGCTGTTTTGTTTTTTCTTATCATATAATAAATTAAAATTGATGCTATAATAAGAACTGCAAATATTAAAAGTAAGTTAATAACATTCATAATCTAAACGTGCTCCTCTCTTTTTAGACTTGCATTTGTAATTTTTTTAGTCTATCTATTATTGCTAAACTTGTGTTTTTTATCGCCTCTGAAACTTCCTTTTGTGTACTGCCTTGGTTTACGTTTCTATATTTTATGATAAAATCTGTCAAATGCCCTTCATTACTTTTCTCAAAAAGTAGAGTATTGTATGGTATTCCATAAATTTGCTCTAGCTTTTCCGCTCTTTGTAGATTTTTTATGTTGTATTTTGAATATTTATCATATTTTCCAATTAAAATCATTATTTTGTTTCTATCCTTAAGTGTTTCAACCTTTTTGCTTTCTTGTAAAAATCTTTCGATTTCTCTTATTCTTTGGGAAGTATTTGCAACAACGAGATTACTTAGTCCTAAAATTTCCTGTACATATTCGTCTTCAATATCTCCTTTTAAATCTACAAAGACTAAGTTGTAGAACTTATTTGAGAGTTTTATTATGCTTTTCATGCATTCTTTGCTTCTTTCGTAGTCTTCTTTAGGTGTATTATAGTCTGTTAATAATTCTAATCTTTCTTTAAATATTGTTCTTGTATAGTTAGTAATAAATTCTGGTGATATTTTGTTGCTGCTAATAGCTTTAATTAGTCCATTAATGCCTGTTTCTAGGTCGCCACGAATTCTTCTGTTATTACTAGGTTCCCAAAAGCAGTCTTGAAGATTTTTGTCATTGAATTTTGTATTTATCACTAGTATTCTATAGTTATACTCTATTGATAAATATGTTGCTATAGCTGCCATTGAAGTTGTTTGAGATGTTTCAATTTCGCTATTACCATAAAAAGTTATAACTGACATTTTCTTCTTCATTCCTTTCGTTTTGTATTTTTATACATTCTTAAGTATTCTTTTTATTTCACTTTTTTTAATTTCCGGTGCTATTTGGGATGTTATTGCTAATAGTCCACTTCTGTATTCTATACTTAGCTCTTTAAAACTAATTCTAGAATTCCTTTGATTTTCCATTATAACCGTTCCATCACCTATCTCGTAAGGGAAATAGATTGCGTCTTTATCCCATTCTACATCATAATAGAATGATAAGAAGTTTAAATAATCATCTTCTTCTTGTTTCATTTCTCTAGAAAACAAGACTTTTGTCATTTTTTTCTTTTTCCCTGTTTTTCCTATTATTTCCATACCCTTTTTTAGTGAGTAATTATCAAATGCGGTTACAAAATAATTTTTAAAGGCATCTTGCAGTTCGAATTCATTGATTTTTTTATTATCATCAATATCTATTAATACGTAATCATAATCTAGCTCATCTTTTCCATAGTAGTTTTTAATTTCTTTCATACTATCAAATCCGACTGCAACGTCAATATCTTCATAAGTTGTTACGTAGCATCTACTTGGTGCAATACATGGTACTGTATATCTTGTTTTCTGAAGGGTTGTAGAATCAACAATTAATGTTTTTTTTCTATTATCTGCAAGAATCCTTGCTATATATATAATTAAATCTGTTTTATCATAGGCTCCTAATAACCCTATCTTTTTCAAGTTTCTTCCTCCTATTATTGTTTTTTTAATTTCCTTGCATTTCAGATAGATATTCTTCTCTTGCTTTTATTGCTGCATCAATTTGTTCTCTTATTCCTGTTTCAACATTTGTTTTTCTTTCATCATTATCATATCCATTTATAATTGTGTTAATTGTGCCTCTTGTATCTGTGCCTACTCTATTGTATATGTTTGCAAGTTCAGCTTTAGCTGTATTTACAATGTTTGAATCCATGTTCATTAATGTTGTTACTTCTGCTGTTGGTACATAAGTATAAACAGCTGCTGTTTGCATTCCTGGTTCTACATATTTTACAAGATATAATTCAGATGCTGGCATAATGTAGTTTTCTACAATTGCACTATTTAATATAAGAATTTCTTCTTCTGTTAGATTGAATCCTACAGTGTTTTTATAAAGAGTTTGAACTTCTTTTTTTGTTGCAACAATTAAATCTTGACCATTTTGCAATTTAAGCCTTACATCAACATAATCTCCAACTTCTATTGTTGTTGGCATTGTTATCATATTATATTCTGTATATCTTAAAGATTCTGGTGTAAGTTCTGTTTCATACAATAAACTATATGTTAATATAGTTCCTTCTGACAAGTCTAATTTACTTTTATATCCTGCAATAAAAGGAACATCTTTTAAATCTCCATTTTTATCTTTTGTTTTTGCAGGTATAAAATCTGTTAATGTTGTTTGAACTGGGATTTCAACTGGTTCTACCATTGAAACTGTTATTTCTTCACCTGATTCAACATTCATTCCTTTTTTTAATCTATATGTATATGCATACTGAATTTCTTCTTCCTGTTTTTTCTTATCTAATTTTGGTTTTACAACCACAAAAAATACAATTGCTGCTACTATTATAGTTATAATCAACATTACTAAAACTCCTAAAAAGAATGAGTTTCTAGCTTTTCTTTGCATTGGATTTGCTGGCATAATCTTATTCCCCCTATTTTTTTATTATTATCAATATTTTACAACATATTTGGGCAAAAAACAATGATTTTTATTGTTTGTTACAAGAATTTAATATTTGTAACAGGTTTGTAATATTTGTAATATATTTGTAATATTTTTTATTTATTTTTATCCATTTTTTCTAAAAATTACTAGTGTATTTTTCTCATTTTTGCACATCATAATGTTGAAAAGCTTTATTAATGCTTTTAAATGATTTTTCATAATCTTAGGAGGTGAAAAGGAATGGCAAACTCAAATTCTAATAGAACATTAGTACCAGAAGCTAAAGATTCATTAAATCAATTCAAATATGAAGTAGCTACTGAAGTTGGTGTTAACTTAAAAAACGGATATAATGGTGATATATCTGCAAAAGACGCTGGAAGAATCGGTGGTAACATGGTTAAAAAAATGATTCAAAAGGCTGAAAGCCAAATGCTTAAGTAATTAATATTATTTACTTGCATATTTAAAAAGTCAGTTTCATTTAATCGAAGCTGACTTTTTTATGTTATTTATAATTTAATACTCCTGTTCCAGAATTATAAAAATATGTTTTGCTAATTTTATCATATAGACATGGCACATTATTTGAGTCTAATACTGGGACGAAGTCTCTTGCAAGGATATCATTAATGTAAATTTTCAAATAATATATCTTTCCTGAAGCCTTATCTTGCTCTGTACTATCTCCGAAAACTCTGATTGATGTTGTTTTATCTGAAAAGCTAACTGCAGTGCCTGATATGATATTGGTATTAGTATCAATATTTTTAACATATCTATTTCCAAATTCTATATTGTATATTGTCCCTGATGCTACTGTTCCTCCATTTATACGGTTATAACCAGCACCTGAACCATAATCTAAATATGCATTATTGCTATAATTAAAAAATCTAAAAGAATCACCTTCATTATTGTAAAATCCAACTATAATGCCACCTGTAGGTGCAGTCATATTAAATTTAATTTTTACTGTTGTTTGACTAGTTGGGTAAATATTAGTATCTATCCACTGTGTTCCTGTACCTTCTATATACTCAACTGAATTAATTTTTCCATGTTCCAGAACATTATTTTTCGAATCGGTTTCTCTAATTATTTTGTCTCCATAATCAAAATTTGCTGTTTCTAATATTCCTTTCCATCTAATTCCTGTCACAATTTTGTTCGCTGGAACTTTTTTAGTGGTAGTTCCTGAAACTAACGTTATTTTTGCATAGCCATTTCCTGAATGGCCTGTTTCTGTGCCTCCTGATGTTGATGTAAATGATGATGATCCAGTATATGTGGTTGCATTTGTTAAATTATATTTTGAATCTACATAGTAACCACTGCTTGGCCTTGCTGTTGCTGTGCATACAAAACCTGAGCCTCCACCTCCAGCGCCTCCGGCCAGAGCCATAATAAGCTGTTGCCCCTTGTGAATATGAAGCTCCACCAGTTCCACCTGTTCCACTACTTCCAGCTGAACCTGCATTTCCTCTTTGCGTTGATTTTGTTAAAGAGCCACCGACCGCCTCCGGCCACCGACCATACCAACCACCTCCGGCCGCCTCCGGCCACCTCCTGCATAGTAAGTATTGTCTGAACTTGTGGTAGTTGATGTTGCAACAGCTCCTCCAGCTCCTCCTGAAGCAGCTGAGCCACCACTTCCACCTTTTCCGCCATAATTTGCTTGTCCTGAAGCATTTCCTGCTCCACCACTAGTTCCACCACCTATGCCTCCAATTGCTGATGTATTTGCTGCAAGTGATGTACTTCCGTTACAGCCAGGTCCTCCTGCACCGCCACCTCCTCCGGCAACGATTACTCTATACCCTAATCCTGTACCTCCGAATTCTTATATCGGTTGCTCCACCGCCACCAGATCCTGCTATACCTTTTGATGAATTTGACCCATTTCCGCCTCTTCCGACCTCCATTACTTCCACCTGTTCCACCGATTGTTGAGGATGTTACAGAAGTTCCTTGTCCACCTACATTTACATATAGCTTATCACCTTGAGATAGACTTATTGTTCCTATTGAATATCCACCTTTTCCACCATAATATGTGGTACTATATGAACCTCCTTGTGCACCCCATACTTGAAGTGTATATGTTCCTGTTGCAGGAGCTTCGTACGCGCTTGAGCCTACTGTTTTGAAGTTTGTTACTTGATTTTCCACTGTTTGTGTTGTTGTTATTATTTCACTTTCAATCCATTTTTTTTCTTCAAATAATTCTGGATATTTATCTGCGTATTCTAGGTCATTCAAATTTAAATCCGTTTCTAATTTATAATTTGAACTTGCTGTGCATTTATATATTTTGCCTTTTGAAAAAATATATCCTTCTGAATCTTCTTGTATGATTTTACACACCTTTAACAAATTACCAACTGTCCAAACTGGTACTATCTCTTCATCTCCCGCAAAATATCCTTGGTATATTTGCTCTGCATTTTTTACGTCATTTTGATATATATCTTTTGTTTTCTTTTTTATTTCTGCTTGTACTTGTCTTCTATTCATTACTATTGTGTATGCGCCAATTAAAAATGCTAGCATAAATAATATTGTTGTTAAAGTAATAATTGTTATTGCTCCACGGTTTTTTTTCATAAGTTTTCACTCCTCTTTATATAAACTTATTTGCTTGTTGAGCCAAACCCACCTTTTCTTTCTCCTTGGCTTACATCATTATCAGTTACTAAAAACTTTTGAAATATACCTTGTCCTATTGCGTCTCCTTTTTTTATTTCGATGTCTTCATCTTTAATATTGTAAAAAGCAAACATTATGTGACCATCATTGTCTGGATTTCCATAATAATCACTATCAATTACTCCTATGCTATTTGCAAGTATTAAGCCTTTTTTTCCAGGATTTGAGCTTCTATTTGCAAGAATTAGAACTTCATCTTCTCCCATATATGCTTTTATTCCTGTTTTTACAAGTGTTGGTTTCATGCCTTTTTTGAAGCTTGGAATAATTGTATTTTCAGCTGCTTCAATATCATATCCTGCTGAATACTTTGTTTTTCTTACCGGTAAATTTATATCTTGATCTTCAAATCCCTTTGCTATTTCAAATCCTCTTTTTCTTTCCATATCTATCAAATCCCTTCTTATTTTTTTAATAATTCTATAATTTCTTCTAATGTTTTTCTTTCTTGTTCTCCTGTTGTCATATTTTTTAGTGTAAGTGTGTTTGTTAAAATTTCATCTTCCCCAATTACTATTACATAAGGTATTTGGAGTTTATCTGCATATTTAAATTTTGCTTTAATTTTTTTATCATCAAAATAAATTTCTGTATTTATTCCTTCATTTCTTAGCTTATTTGCTGTTTCTATTGCTGGTTTTAGGTCTGGAACCATTGATAATATTAATACTTTAGAGATTGATTTTTGCTGAGTTTTTATTAAATTTACATCATTTAAAACAAAGAACAATCTTGTTAAACCAATTGACATTCCAACTCCTGGCATTTTTCTATCTGTATAATATTCACTTAAATTATTATATCTTCCTCCTGAACATATACTTCCAATTGATTTATAATCATTTAAAAATGTCTCATATACTGTTCCTGTGTAGTAATCAAGACCTCTTGCAATACTTACATCTACTGTAAAATAGTCTTCTGGCACATTAAATAATCTAATATATTTTATTACTTCATTTAGCTCTGAAACTCCAGTTTTGAATGTGTCATTTTGGATATTAAAGTTATTTAGTGCTTCTAGCTTTTCATCAGTTGAACCTGTAATTTTAATAAAATTCATTACTTTTTCTATGTTTTCTTCTGCCAAATTTAATACTTTTAGTTCTTCTTTTACGTTTTCAGGTCCTATTTTTTCTATTTTATCTATTATTCTCATTATGTCTACAGCTATTTCTTTTGCATCTATTGCTTCAAATAAACCATTTAAAATTTTTCTGTTGTTTATTCTAATGCAGAAGTTTTCTAATCCTAATTCTCTAAAAACATTGTACATAATACTTGGTATTTCTGCATCATTTATAATATTTAACTCTCCATCTCCAATAACATCTATATCACATTGATAAAATTCTCTGAATCTTCCTCTTTGTGCACGTTCTCCTCTATATACTTTTCCTATTTGATATCTTCTAAATGGAAATGATAATTCATTTGCATGCATAGCAACATATTTTGCTAGTGGAACTGTTAAATCAAATCTTAATGTTAAATTGCTATCTCCTTTTGAAAATGAATATAATTGTTTTTCTGTTTCTCCTCCAGCTTTTGCTAGAAGTACTTCTGTGCTTTCTATTACTGGAGTATCTATTGGTAAAAATCCAAATTTTTCATAAGTTTTTTGTATTTTTTCTTTCATTTGATTAAATAATATTTGTTCTTGTGGTAACAATTCCATAAATCCTGGTAATGTTTTTGCTGCTACTTTTTCCATTTTAAATTCCCCTTTCAAATTTTTATCTTATTCCCATTCTTTTTGCTTCATTTCAAGGTATATCGGTTTTTCTTCATTTATCATTGTAGATTTTCCGATGCCCTGGATATACTATTGTATCATCTGGTAAAATTATAAGTTTATTGGTAATTGATGATATTATATCCTCGAAACTACTTGTTGGCAAATCGGTTCTTCCCCATGCACCTCTAAATAAAGTATCTCCTGAAAATAGCATTTTTTCTTTCTTATTATATAGTGAGATACTTCCACAAGTATGCCCTGGTGTGTGTATAACCTGAAATTCTAAGTCTCCAACATGTAATAAATCTCCATCATCTACTCGCGCATCTTCTTGTATCATTACTGGTTCTAAGCCTATATGAGTACTTAAGTTAAGATTTATATCCATAAGTCCTGGTGCATCTTTTCTGTGAATTATCACTTTCCCACCATATTCTTCTTTTAATTTTTGAACTCCCCCAATATGGTCACCATGCGAATGAGTAAGTAGTATATATTTTACTTTAGCATGTAATGCATCAAGTGTTTCTTCAAGCTCACTGTCAAAACAGCCTGGGTCTATTACCATAGTTTCCTTTGAATTTTCATCTTGTACTATATAGCAATTTTCTCCAGCTATCATCCCTGGGTCCATCTTAATTCTCTTTAGTATCATTTTTGTATTAATTTCCTCCTTTTATTTATTTCCTACGGGTTACTTCATATACACTGTCTATTTTTCTTATTTGTTTTATAACTTGGTTTAGTTGTTCTATTCCTTGTACTTCAAGTGTTACATCTATTGTGGCTATTCTTTCTTTGTTTGTTCTTGTATTTACACCCATAATATTAATTTTTTGTGATGTTATTTCTTTTACTACATCTGAAAGAAGTCCTGTTCTGTCATTAGCAAGTACTTGTATATCTACATTATACTCTACTTTCTCGTTTTCATTATACCACTCTACTTCTATAATTCTTTCCTCCTCTGATAATAAGTCTTTTAAATTAGTACAATCTTTTCTATGTATTGAAACACCTCTTCCTTTTGTAATGTATCCTATTATATCATCTCCTGGCACAGGATTACAACATTTTGAGAATTTTACTAAACAATTATCAATTCCTTTTACAATTACTCCTGATTTTGGAGCTTTTGATTTTCTTGGTTTTTCTGTTACTAGTTCTTGTATTTTTTCTTCTATTATATCTTCTTCATGTTCTTTTTTATATTCCTCAAGCAATCTTGTTATTATTTTATTTGGTGAAATTGCCCCAAAGCCTATGCTTGCGTACATATCTTCTACGCTATTATAATTATATCTGTTTAATGCTGCTTGAACCCATTCTGGTTTAAATAAATCACTATGTGACATTCCGATTTTCTTTATTTCTTTATCCAAAATGTCTTTTCCTTTTTCTATGTTTTCTTCTCTTTCAGTCTTTTTAAACCATTGTTGTATTTTTGTTTTTGCACTTGAACTTTTTACTATTTTTAACCAGTCTCTGCTTGGGCCTTTAGCTGTGTCTGATGTAATTATCTCCACAATATCTCCACTTTTTAATTGTGTTACAATTGGCATCATTTTACTGTTAATCTTGCAGCCAACCATTCTATGACCAACTTCTGCATGTATCATATATGCAAAATCGATTGGTGTTGCACCCCTTGGAAGCACTTTTATTTCTCCTTTTGGAGTAAATACATATACTTCATCTTCAAATAGCTCCGTTTTTAAAGTTTTTAAGAATTCATCAGGGTCTTGCATATCTTTTTGCCATTCTAGGGTTTCTCTTAGCCATGCTAGTTTATCTTCTGTTACTACTACATTTGATTTTTTGAATTTATTGGCTTCTTTATATGCCCAATGTGCTGCGATACCATATTCTGCTACTCTGTGCATGTCCCAGGTACGAACTTGTACTTCAAATGGTGTTCCTTTAGGTCCAATTAATGTGTTATGTATTGATTGGTACATATTTGGTTTTGGTACTGCTATATAATCTTTAAATCTTCCTGGCATTGGTGTATATAGTTCATGAACTACTCCTATTGCTGCATAACAGTCTTTTACGGAATTTACTATTATTCTAAGTGCAAATAAATCATACACTTGGTCTAATGTAATATTGTCTCTTTGCATTTTTCTATAAATACTATATAAATGTTTTGCTCTACCTGTAACTTCTGCAACTATTCTTTGCTTTTTCAATGCTATTCTAATTTCTTCCATAATTTTATTTATGAATTCTATTCTTTCTTCTCTTTTCTTTTCTATACTAAGTACAAGTTCTCTATATTCCTCTGGATATAAGTATCTAAAAGATAAATCTTCCAATTCCCATTTTAAAGAATAAATACCTAACCTATTTGCAAGTGGAGCATATAGTTCCATTGTTTCTTTTGCATTAGCAATTTGTCTTTCCCTTTTTAAATTAGATAGTGTTCTCATATTATGTAGTCTATCTGCAAGTTTTATAAGTATTACTCTTATATCTTTTCCCATTGCTAAAAACATTTTTCTATAGTTTTCAACTTGTTCTTCCTCTATTGTAACATATTGTATCTTACTCAATTTTGTTACACCTGCTACCATTTCAGCAATTTCTTCCCCAAAGTTTTTTTGAATATCTTCACTTGTTACATCTGTGTCTTCTACCACATCATGTAATAGTGCTGCACAAATTGTTGCATCATCCATCTGTAAATCTGCTAAAATGTATGCAACATTTAAAGGATGTATTATATAATCTTCCCCTGACATTCTTTTTTGCCCACGATGATGTTCTTCTGCAAAATTATATGCTTTTTGTATTAGTGCAGTGTTTACTTTTCTTTTATTCATTTTCATTCTTTTTATTACATCATCAATTGTTTTGTTTGTATTATCCATAATTATAACAGTCCTTTCTTTGTGCTTTTAAACTGATTTCATCATGTCTCTTATATTAATTTGTATATTTTCCACTCTGCCATAACAATTTAATTCAAGAGTTCCTACTAAATCTACCTTATCCCCTATCAAGAATTCATCTGCAAGCTCTCCTAAGTTGAATCCTATAGCATTTATTATTTCATTTCCATCTCTTAAAGATATTTTTAAATGCTTTCCTTCTAATAGTGTTCTTATAGACGCTATCTTTATATTTTTATACACAATTAGAGGTGGTTTATTTTTTTCTCCATAAGGTTCTAATAACTGCATTTGTTCTATTGTACTCTTATTTAAGTCTTTTTTAGTAATTTCACAATCTATGTTAATTACTGGTATTATGCTTTTTACATTTTTTTCTTTAGCTATTTCCTCAAAATACTTTTTAAAGCCTTCAAATTGGTTTTTATCTAATGATAAACCAACCGCCATTTCATGTCCACCATATTTTTTTAGGTAGCCTGCGCTTTTAACTAAAGCCTCATGTAAATCAAAGCCTGGAATGCTTCTGCCTGAGCCTTTTCCTTCTTTCCCTTCTATGCATATTAAAATTGTTGGTTTGAAGAATTTTTCTGTAATTCTTGATGCTACTATTCCTATTACTCCATGGTGCCAATTTTCTCCTGCAAGTACTATGCTGTTTAAATCTGAAATATTTTCTTTTTCTATTTGTGAAATTGCTTGTTCAAATATATTTTTTTCTATTTTTTGTCTTTCAAGATTGTATTCATTTAAATTGTTTGTTATTGTTTCTGCTTCTTTTAGGTCAGTTGTTAAAAATAATCTAAGAGCTTCTTCTTGTTTCCCCATTCTTCCTGATGCGTTTATTCTAGGTGCTATTCCAAAAGAAACCATTCCTGAATCGATATTTTTATACCCTGTTTCTTTTACTAGTGTTTTTAATCCAATGTTTTTAGTTTGTTTAACTAACATTAATCCAAGTTTTGCAATTACTCTATTCTCATCAACTAATGGAACTATATCTGATATTGTTCCAATACATACTATATCTAGATATTTCAAATATTCTTTTTCATCTAAATGCAATTTTATAGATATTGCCTGTATTAATTTAAAAACTACACCAACACCTGCAAGGCCTCTAAATGGATATGTGTTATCCTTTCTTTTGGCATCAATTATTGCATAAGCACTTGGTAATTCATCTAATGGCTCATGGTGATCTGTTATTATTGTTTCTATATTTAGGTCATTTGCAAGTTTTACTTCATTAATTCCAGATATTCCACAATCTACTGTTATCATTAATGTATATTTTTTATTTGCAATTGCTTCTACTGCTTTAGAGTTTAACCCATAACCTTCGTCTAATCTATTTGGTATGTAATAATCTGTTTCAAGCCCTCTTTCTTCCAAGAATTGCTTTAATACTGTTATGCTAGTTATCCCATCAACATCATAGTCACCATATATTATTGTTTTTTCTTTATTTTCAATTGCTTTTATTATCCTATCTACTGCTTTTTCCATATCATTCATTAAAAATGGATTATGAAAATTGTTTCTTTTTGGATTTAAAAACACATCAATTTGCTCATCATCTGTAATACCTCTGTTTATTAGTATTTGAGCTAATAATCTTGATATATTATGTTTTTTTGATATTTTTTCTATTAATTCTTCATTTTGCTCATAAATTTCCCACTTTTTCTTCATATTTACTCCCATTACTTTAATTCAACTCTTGGATTATCTTGAACCATATATTCTGCCTTTGGAAAAATTCTTTTTTCTGCCGGAACAAAATTTCTTACTTGTACTGTTGGCAAAATCCATGTATATGGTCCTATACAGGTTCCTGGTAAGCTCGTGCAATTTGCACCAAGCCTTGTACTATCACCAACAATTGAGCCAAAGAAATCTGATTCTGTTTCTTGTTTTTTGCCATTTATTTTTAGGCAAATATTTTGTTGGTCAAATCTTCTGTTTGCAAGGATTGTACCGCTTCCAATTCTTGTTGATTTTCCTAAAATACTGTCACCTACGAAACTCAAACTTGCAACTTTTGATTTGTTTTGAAGAATTGCATGTTTTATTTCAGAACCATGTCCAACTGATGCTCCATCTCCAATTATTGTATATGGTCTAATTAAAGCTCCTGAACCTATTTCAACATTTTTTCCTATTATAACTGGTCCTTGTATTACTACATTTGAAGCTATTTTAGTACCTTCGTCTATAAAATAATTACCTGTTATGGAAACATATTCTCCAACTGTTCCTTTATTAATTTTCACATCATTTTTTACAATTTTGTTATTTACATATTCCTTTAGTTTTTTAAGTGGTTCCCATACATAGGTACAATTTTCAAAAAGCTCTTTTTCGCTAAATTCTTTTATATAACTAAAATAGTAGTCTAAATTTAATTCTTCCATTCTAAAAATCCTTTCTTTTTTAAGTTATACATTATCCATTAAATGTATTATTGTTTCTATATCTTTTTGTAGTTCTAGTAGCATTACTGTTTTAATAGTAGTTTCCTTACCATTTAAGTATTGTTCTATAATTGTTCTTAATTTTTCCATATTCTTTTTTTCTGATTTTAATTCTTTTGTATGTTTTCGTGCTCTTTCTAGAAGTTTTTCCTTTATTCCCATTATATCTTCATTACTTGCACAAGATATTCTTTGAAATAGTTGGTATGGGTCATAATACTTGAGTATAGGTATTTCCATACATTCTCTATCAAATTTCTCATAGAAGTTTTCCATTTTCATTGGTATTGCTTTTAATACATCATTTGCTTTTTCAGTATACATTTTGTCTTTTAAGGTATTATTCAGTACAAAGAAATGTGCTAAAACATCTTCTACATCAAGATTCTTTTCGCCTGAAACTAAACCGTTTAGTTCTTGTTCTGCATTTGATACATATTCTGAGTGTAAAGACGCTTGATTCATTCCATCAAAGAATACTGTTTTTATCTTTTGCATTGAATAATTTATAAGACCTCTTTGTACAAAATACGTAAAATATATGAATAGCTTAGTTGTGTCTATTAAGCTTATTACACCATTTTTTACATCTTCTATTACATTTTCAATTACATCTGGAAATTGGTCATCTGAAATTTTCCAGAACTCTTCTGTTAAAAGTCTTTTGTAGCCTGGAAGTTTTTCAGTGTCTACTGTATTTATTATATCTTCCATGTCTTCCTTAAATCTTCTTGAATCAAAAATTCTGGTTCTTACATACATTTCTATAAATTTGAAAAATCTATATTCAGCTTTAAAATTATAGTAATAATTATTGTCAAATTCTTTTATATAAAATTGTCTATTGTCCATAAATACTTTTGATGATATTACAATTGTTTTATATTCTTCATTATTTTGAATATTTACAAATTTATCTTTTGTTATTTTTCCTGCTTTTATTTCAAATGAGATTGCTATTGTAAATATTAGCATTGTTTGAACTACTCTATAGTTTGTATTTGGATAATATTTATTTACCATCTCAAATATTTTTTTGAAATCATTTAGTGAATGTTTTAATATTCTAAGGTTTCTTGTTCCACTTTTATTAAAGGTACTTATAATATATGGGGTATTTTCTCTTAAAAATCTTATTAGTTCTTTGTCGTTTTCATATCTCATTAAAATTCCATTTATAATATAGTTAAATTCTGGTCTATATTCAAAGGTTTCTCCTATAAGTTTTTCTTTTATTCTTTCATAGTCATTTGCTTTATCAAATACATATTCAATTTTATCTTGAATTCTTTCAACCATTGGTTTATCATTATTGTTAAGTTCTCCTTGTTTGTCTAAAAGATATGTTGCAATAAATGTTTTCATTTCCAAATTGCTGTTTTTTAGCTTTGTTGAAAGTTCTTTTTCATTACAGATGATTATTGTTTTTATATGGTCATGTTCAACGAAATTGTTTATATATCCTAGAATATCTATAACATCTACGTTTGCCCTCTCTAAATCATCAAAACATAATACTTTATCATCTGTTGCAAAAAATTTTTCATAATTAATTTTTTCATTTGCGTTTGCACCAAATGAATTTGCCATGTTTAGACCTGTTTTAGCATATTCTGGAATTGTGTATCTTCCTGTTGTATCTATATGTTTCCTTACAGTTTTATCCATAAGCTGTGTTGTCTCTATAAATATTTTCTTGCTTATTTCTTCAAGATTTGAAATACCATATAATGACATATAAATAGTAGAAAACTTCTTTCCATTAAATTGCATTCCATCAATTTTGGGTTTAATTTTATTATTCCAAAAATAGGTTTTTCCACTTCCCCATTCACCATTTATCATTATCGCATAATCAGTGTAATCTGACCTTACATAATCTAATATGCTTTCTACTAAGTCTTCCATTTTCATCCTCCTTAGTTTTTAATCTGTTGCAAGCGTAAGTACCGCAATTTTCTTTACTCCAGCATCTTTTAAAATCTTAGAGCATTCTTTCATAGTACTTCCTGTTGTAAAAATATCATCAAACAAAATTACATTTTTATTTTGTATTTTTTCTTTGTTTTTTATTCCAAATGCATTGTTCAAATTTATTTTTCTTTCGTTTCTTGTAAGTGTGCTTTGTTTTTTAGTATCTTTAATTTTTATTAAACAGTCTCTCAAATAGCAAATTTCTAGTTCTTTAGCGATTTCTTTTGCTATTAGTTCTGATTGATTATAACCTCTTGTTTTTTGTTTTTTTCTACGCATTGGCACGCATAACATTATATCATATTTTTTTAGAAAACTATATATTTTTTTATTATTTAATATTATTTTTTCAAAAGTTTTGTATAGGTAAGATTTTTCATTAAACTTGTAGTCTAGCATTTTGTCTCTAACCATTTTTTCATATTTTAATATTTTTATTTTATAATCATAATATGTGTTTTGGCTTTTTTCAATATCATATATTTCATATTCTTTTAGCTTTATTTCGCATTTTTTACATAAACTGTTTTTATTGATATTACCGCATATTCCACATACTGGTGGATATATAAAATCTAGTAGCATATATGTTCCTTTCACAATTTTACATAAAATGTAATATTATATATAAAGATAATATTTTTAGGGGGTATATTAATGAGATTATTTAAAAAGACTTTAGCTGTTTGTTTGTTTGGATTAGGACTTGGAATTTTACTTGTTATATTGCTCCCATTTACTGGTTGGTTGTTTCTTATTGGAATATCACTTGCGTGCCTTGGGCTATCTTGGCTTTGTTGTTAATTTTTAAAAAGGAGAGTGTTTGTAGATGACAATAGTTGTAAAAAAAGTTCCTAAGTTTTTAAGAGGATTTGTAAAATTAATTTTTGGAATAAAAGAAAAATGATTTTCAAATAATCTTAACATGTAATTTGAAATTACATAGAAAAAAGAGCAAGTAAATAAAATGCCTTGCTCTTTTGTTTGTTTCCTAAGCTTTTGTTACTTTTCCAGAACGTAAGCATTTTGCACAAACATTAATTTTCTTTGGTTGTCCGTCAACCATTGCTTTAACTGTTCTAACATTTGGTTTGAAAGTTCTTGTTGATCTTTTACTTATATGTGAACGTGTTATACTTAATTGATTTCCATAATTAACTGATTTATTGCAGATTTCACATTTTGCCATGTCTATAGCACCTCCTAAAATGCTTAAAATAAAATTCACTAATATTTAGTTTAACACAAATTTCAATAAAATACAAGTGTTTATGGAATATTTTTGAATTTTTTTATGTTCTCACTAATCTTTTCAAAACCTTTTCCTTTGGTGTAAACACCATTGTTTTAATAAAGTATTTTTGTACTGGATTAAAAAATGTATCTAATAATAATATATCTTTAATTCTAAATTTAAATCCTTTTTTCTCTAAATAATCACATGTAAAGAGTTTACATCCCAAACATTTTGCATCACATGTATAATTTTCTTTGTTTAGATATTCGCAAAGTACAAGTTTAGTTAATGGTCCAAGACATTTTACTTTAAAATGATGACAACAGCCAGTTACAGAGGAAGTATTTCTCTTTTCTCCGCATTTATTATTTTTGAAATCGCACAAATTCTTTTCATAAAAGAAGTGGTCTAAATATGCACATGCCTCATCATATATGTAATTATACCTTTCATATCTAGTTTTGTAAAAAATCGCATTAATGGCCTTAATAAACTCTCTTTGTATACTGCTTTCTTCATTAAAATTTTGAACATACCCAAGTAAAATCTTATTATCAGATAAAATTTCAGTATTAACGTTCTTCTTATGCCTCAATAATTTTCGTAAAATCTTTTTATATTGATTTTCCTCTATTTTCTCAAAATCTATTTTAAGCAATCCATTTGCCCTAGCATTTATTTTATCTATGTCTACCACATTTTCTTCTCTACATTTTTCATTATTATTTATTATTTCAAAAATATAATTATTATCTAGATTAATTCTTTCCAAAAATTTAAAATCCTTTCTATTTTTAAGAGAGCGATTCGGAATATTCCAAATCGCTCTGAAGAGAATTAGAGTCTTATTTTCCCTTATTATGTAGTATATTTTAACACATTTGTTTATAATGTCAATACTTTTTTTGATTTTTTTAGCCAACCATTATTAAATCAACTTTTAGTCCATAATCTGTTCTAATTACTTCCACAAGAACTGTTGTGCTTGTTCCATTTTGTCCGTTTATTGCATTTTTGCGTAAATATACATTGTATTGGTATCTGTCTCCATCTCTTTTCATTTTTTCTACTCTTTCTACTGTATATACATCACTTTCTCCGTAGTTTTCAGGGTATACGTAAATATTTTCATCTACAATTTTTATTGCCTCTTTAAATTTTTTGTTATTCATTACATAAGTTTCAAAATATTCTTCTGTTGTATATTTCAACATTTCTTTTTTAAACTCATCATATTTTAAGTTTGTATTTACAAATACAGAATTTTTATCATTTTGGAAATAGTCTTTTATGCTATCATTATAATTGATGTTTAAGTCTGGTTTTATTACTAATAATGCATCTTTTGCATTTCCATTAGATTTTCCTGCCATATTTAGAACTTTTTCTGTTATACTTTTTACTTCATTTGCATCTTGTATTTCCTGTTTTGTATCCATAGCACTTGATTCCTCAGTTGGTTCTATATATTCTTTTATTGTTCCATCATTATTAACTTGATATAATTTACCAGTAGTATCCATTATTACTGTGATAAATCCATCATGTTGTTCTTCTTCTGATATTTTCTCTACATATATTTCTTTAACATATTGTGAGAACTTTCCTGGAATTACTTTTGCCTTTAATGTTCCCTGGCTAGATAAATCAGATGAAAGTGCAAAATATAATTTACTTGTGCCATATAAGAATATTTTCTTTCCAGTATATCCATTTTTGCTAATATCTACAAATTCAACACCTGTAATTTTTTCATCTATACCTGTAATGGTGTATTCAACATTTGCTTCTTGTGCATAAAACCATCCGTCTATTGCTTCTTGACTAAATGATATTGTTACTGTACCATCTTCATATACTCTTACTGTTTCTTTACTTTCTGTACTTTTATCACTATAATATGCTACAAATTTCTTTTCTGGTTGTTTTTCAAAGAATTCTACTGTGTTTAGCATTTCTTCTACTGTTTTATTATATCTTTCAAATTGTGCATTTATTGCTCTAAATTCAATGTAGTATAATGAATTATCTTTTTTAACTCTTATTTGTCTTTCTTTTATTGTGTTATTGCTATCATAAGAATATATATAACTTTCTCCTGTATACCCTGCTATTGTAATTGATGCTTTTTCTGGATTTTTTAAATCTTCTACATTACTTAAAGTTACCTTTCCATTGTCTATATCTTCTTGTGCAATTTTTTGAATTTTTAAGCTTGCCTTGTTTCCATCTACATCTTCTGGGCTATATAGAATTACACTATTTTCTTTTTCTCCATAAACCCAGCTTCCTGGATACATTAATTTAACACCTTGATTTTCATTATATAATTCTTGATTTAATTCAAAATGATTGCTATATCTTGCAGCATCTATATCAAGTGTAAGCGGTGCACCTATCATTGTTTTTATTGTTTCTTTGCTAACTTCTTCGTCAAATAATTGTTCATATATTTTTACTATTATTTTCTTTGTATCTTTTTCAACATTTTCAAGTAGAATTCTGTCTGTATAAATTGCTGTTCCTTCTGTGCTTAATGCCTTCTCATAATTTTCATTTGAACAAGTTCCTGTTCCAAGTACTGTTCCATTTTCATCTGTTATTACAAATACACAAGGTAAACCATTTTTTCCATATTCTTTGTACATATTTGCATTGGCTGTTTTTGTTTGTAACATTAAAACTGTTGAGAAATCGCTTATTACTAGTTTCTTAGCCTCTACTGTTGCATTATATCTTGTGTTATCTGCTACTACTACACCTGCTGCAACATGTTGTGCTATGTTGTTTTCGAAAAATTCTATTGTTTCTACTCTTGTGTCTAACCTAGCTTTTTCAAGTTTTGTTTCAAAATTCCATTTTCCTTTAACATTTCCAATCTGTGTTATTTTTATAATTAAATCAAATTTACTTGCCAAATCTGTTATTGTATCTACATTATAAATATTGTATATTATATAGCTATTTCCAGACTTTTCAATTTTTTGTGATATTGCTTTTATGCCTATACCTTGTAGAGTATCATTTGATTGTATTATTGTAAATTTGCTTGATACCTTTGCTTCAAATGTTGCTACAACATTTTCAAGCATTTCTTTGATTTTTGCATCTGATTCATATACTTCTGGCATTATTTGTTTTCCAATATATTTTATATATGCTGTTGTTGCAGATTCCAATAATTCTTTTGCTTCACTGTCTGTAAGACCTAAAGCTTTAAATCTAGCTAATATTCTATTATAGTCCTCAATTTCTTCATCTGCTCCTTCGTCAAGTTGATTTTTATATTTCTTATATTCCTCTTCTCCTACATCCATACCTAATAATGATAATCTTCTTTTTGCATAATGTAGCATTTCATTTTCAAATTCATTATATGTGTAAAATTCGTTTGTTAATTTATCTCCTTCTGCTGTATATTTTGTTATTAAAACATTTTCGTCCATTGCTACTGTTTTTAATGTTAGCTTTATTCCATTGTTTTCTACGTATTCGCCAACTTCAACTTCACTTTGTGTATATTTTGCTTCTTTGATAAATAAGCTTTTAATTGCACTATAAATGTTTGGTCTGCCATTTAAATGTGCATACAAATTACCTCCTAATACGCCTACTATTACTAAGCTTGAGAATGCAAGTACCCCCTGCATTAAACTAATTTTTAATATTTTTCTTTCCTTTGGTTTATTATTATCCAAAATTATTCCCCCTTTAAAATTTTTAAATACTTCATTTGCTTGATTAGATATTTTTTTATCTTCTTGTAGTTTAGCTTGTATAAATCTGTCTTTTTGATTCATTAACTGTCACCTCCTTCTCCTTTAAAATATTATATAAGTCATCTCTAGCTCTAGATAATTTTGACTTTACAGTACCTGGTGGAATATCCAATATTTTTGAAATTTCTTTTACAGGAATATCATCATAATAGAACAATACTGTAACTACCCTTAGGTCTTCATCTATTTGTTTTAATGCATATTCCAAATCCATTTTTGTTTCTATGCTTCCAGTGCTTTTATCTTCTTCATAAAATACCGTTTTTTCATTTTTTTCTGAATTCAAATTATTTTTTTGAATTATGTCATAACACTTATTTATTGTTATTCTAATAATCCAAGTTTTAAAATAGTTTTCATTTTTTAAATTTGCAATATTTTTATATGCACTAATTAAAGTTTCTTGTATTGCATCACATACATCATCCTCATTTTTTAAAATAGCTTTTGCTGTTTTATACATTTGTACTTTTTGCATTTCTATTAATGCTTCAAAACTGCTTATATCCCCATTTTGAGCTTTTTTTATAATAGACATTTTTTTACCTCCGTTTTTCATTTTTACTAATTATATTCTTTAAATTTGAGAATGTCAATTGATTTTTGTTTATTTTTTAAACTTTTTGTACTTTTCTGCTCTTATTTTGGATAGAATAAGAATGGTGATTTAATTATGAAAACTACTAATCAAATAATGCGCGATTTTCGAGAAGATCACGATTTATCTCAATTAGATGTCGCTAAATATTTAAACATTCCTCGTTCAACTTATTGTAGGTATGAATCTCGGAAGTAGCAAAATTCCTATCGATATTCTACTTGGCTTATGTAATTTGTATAAAATAACTCCTAACGATATATTGGAGTTTCAAAATGAATTTCCTGCAACAGAAATTTCAAAAATTCATAAACTATACCAGTATATCAATTCTGAAAAAATTAATATAGATGAACTTTTAAACGTTCTAAAGTTATCTAAAAAATTATTTTCTTAAGCCACTTCCTATACATTAGACGGAACTTTTTGTAAATTGGTTCACATAAATAAAGAAAATTGGTATTTTTTTTACCAATTTTCTTTATTTGTTTTATTACATTAAATGTTTTCCAACGCTCTCTTAGCCATTGCGGCATATCTTTGTTGTTTATCTTTGATTTTTTCATCAAGACATGGAAGTATTCCAAAGTTTGCATTCATTGGTTGAAAATTAGAGTTTGGGGTTTGAATGTAGTTTGCCAGTGCTCCTATTACTGTTTCTTTTGGGAATATTTGTTTTTCTTCATTTTTAAATTGCTTGCTTGCATTTATTCCTGAAACTAAGCCTGAAGCTATTGATTCTACATATCCTTCTACTCCTGTTATTTGGCCCGCGAAGTATATTTTTGAATTTGTTTTTAGATTATATGTATTATCTAGTAATTCCGGTGAATTTATAAATGTATTTCTGTGCATTACTCCATATTTTACAAACTCTGCATTTGCTAAGCCTGGTATTAACGAGAAAACTCTTTTTTGTTCTCCAAATTTTAAATTTGTTTGAAAACCTACCATATTATATAAGGTTCCTTCTGTGTTATCTTGCCTTAATTGTATTATTGCATACGGCCTTGTTCCTGTTCTTGGGTCGGTAAATCCAACAGGCTTTAGTGGGCCAAATCTTATTGTGTCTTCTCCTCGTTTTGCCATTACTTCTATTGGCATACATCCTTCAAATATTTCTCTTTTTTCGAACTCATGTAAGGTAACTACCTCTGCACTTATAAGCTCATTGTAAAAGTTTTGATATTCTTCTTTGTTCATTGGAAGATTTATATAACTGCTGTCTCCTTCTTTACCATATCTATCTCCGAAAAATGCTATACTAAAATCTATACTATCTTTTTCTATTATTGGTGCTGCTGCATCAAAAAAGAAAAGTCTTTCTTGTCCTGTAATTTTCTTTATTTGTTCTGCCATTTTGTCTGATGTAAGTGGGCCGGTTGCAATAACTGTTATTCCTTCATTTGCATCAATATTTTCAATTTCTTCGTGTATAATTTCAATATTTGAGTTTCCTTCTATTGCATCATTCACTTTTTTTGAAAAGATTTCTCTATCTACCGCCAATGCTTGTCCTGCTGGTACTTTTGTTTCATCAGCTATTTTTATTAAAAGTGAGTCTAATCTTCTTAATTCTTCTTTTAATAATCCACATGCATTGGTAATACTATTAGATTTAAAAGAGTTACTGCATACTATTTCTGCAAGATTTGGATTTGTATGTGCTGGTGAAAACTTTTTTGGTTTCATTTCATATAACTTTACCTTTATTCCTCTTTTTGCAATCTGATATGCTGCTTCCGTTCCTGCTAGGCCTCCGCCTATTACTGTAATATAATCGTTCATTTTTATACCTCTTTATATTAAAAAAGCGTTTCTAATGCTAGAAACGTTTTTTTATTTTGAAATTTAAGCAATTGCTTTCTTTACTAATTCTGCAAATGCAACTTCATCGCTTACTGCTAATTCAGCTAACATTTTTCTGTTTATAGAAATGTTGTTTTTCTTTAATCCTGCCATTAATTTGCTGTATGTTGTTCCATTCATTCTTGCTGCTGCATTAATTCTTGTGATCCATAATTTTCTAAAATCACTCTTTTTATCTTTTCTTCCAACATAAGCGTAAGACATTGATTTTAATACTGCTTGTTTTGCATTTCTAAATCTGATACTTTTTGCACCAAAATATCCTTTTGCTTGTTTTAAAACTTTTTTATGTTTTTTTCTTGTAGCTATTGCTGATTTTACTCTTGCCATTTTCTATTCCTCCTCTTAATTAGTTTCCATAAGGTAACATTTTTTTGATTCCTGCTTCGCATGTTTTATCTGCATAAGCATTTTGAATTTTTCCTGATTTTTTTTGTCTTGTTGTTTTGTTTCCTAACAAGTGTCTTCTGTTTGATTTTGTTCTTTTAACTTTTCCAGTAGCTGTATAAGAATATCTTTTTGCAGCTGCTTTGTTTGTTTTTAGCTTTGCCATAATTATTTCCTCCCTTTATTTTATTTACATGGTGCTAAGATAATAAACATATTTTTACCTTCTAAGAATGGTTTCTTTTCAACTGTTGAAACATCTTTTAATTCTTCAATAAAATTGTTTAGAACATCTTCACCTGCTTTTACATAATTAACTTCTCTTCCTCTAAATCTTACAGTTATTCTTACTTTGTTTCCATCTAATAAGAATTTTCTTGCATTTTTAGCTTTGAAAGTAAAGTCATGTATTTCAATGTTTGGTGTTACTCTAATTTCCTTGCTTTCAACTGTTTTTTGTTTCTTTTTAGATTCCTTTTCTCTTTTAGCTTGTTCAAATTTGTGTTTTCCATAATTCATAATTTTACAAACCGGATTATCACTATTCCCTGAAACTAAAACTAAATCTAAATTTTTAGAAACAGCCATTTCAATTGCTTTGCTTGTTGGTAACTTGCCTACTTTTTGACCTTGTTCATCAATTACTTGAACTTCTTTAAAGCGAATTTGTTCATTAATTGGTAATTCTTGTTTTATGTCATTCACCCCCGTAAATAAAAAAACTTGTTCTTAAGAAACAAGTCATCCACAATATATATTTTTTAATTTTATCAAAAACATATAACCTTTTCCTTTATTAGTTAAGGTGAGAAGTGGATACCTTCTTCTTTAATACTTTACTATAATACTACTTTTTTTAGAAAAAGTCAAGGGTTTTTATGGATTTTCCTTAAAAACCCTTGTTGCCTAATAGCTAATTTATTAAATATTTTATTAATATAGTAATATTCTATTTTACATCTTTATAGCTATTATATTTTTTATAACATATTATTGAAATTGTTATTACTGCTAAAATAATAAATATAATTGTCCTACTAATTCCTGTTTGTGGAAAAGTAGCTTTTACAACTGTTGCATCATCTTTTATATTATCAATAACAATCACAACGTCTTTAGTCATTTCGTCTATATCAACTAAATGTACAGTTTCTATTGCATTCCTTGAATACTCTTTTGTTAATGTCATTCCATCATCTGATAATGTCCATCCATCTACCTTACTTACCTTTTTATTTGTTTTTATTGTCGCTTTAACTGTTTCTGTTGTTTCAGATGTTGGCTCATAACTTACTGTAGCTGTTAATTCTTCTTTTGTTTTAGACAACTTAATCTGTGGACTACTTGTTAAAGTAACTGTATAATCATTTGCTTTTATATCTTTATATGTTAATACTACTTTCTCATTAGTTGATATTGTTTTCTCTAATAATTCTGTGTTTTTCATATCTTTAATTTTTAGTTTGTATTTTAATGTTGCAACCTCATCGCCTTTTAATGTTCCAATGTTCCAAGTTATTGTTTTGCTTTCTAAGTCAATACTATCAGATGCAGTTCCTATACTTGCATTTTCTACATAAGAAAATGCAAAATTTTCTGTTATATCCTTTGGAAAATAATCTACTATTTTTACAGTATTTATTGGCTTTCTTATTTTATTTGAAACATCTTGCAAAATATCATTATTTATTATGTTATTTATGTCTGCACTTTTAACTAAATAATATTTATCACCTGTTGGATTTTCACTCGTTCCAAAGACTCTTTCTGCTGCTGATAATTGTTCTTCTATTGTATTCTCACTGTTATATACATTACCTTCTTTGTCTGTATTTCCATCACTTTCGCTCATTCCTGTCAACATAGTAATTACATATATATCATTTGATTTTAAATCTAAAATCGCTTGTTTTGTACTATTTAGAATACTAATTTCTTGTTCTGAAGTAATATCATCATCTTCATGATTGCCATTTATATCTGCATTTGGAAGACCATCTGTTAATAATATTACTACTTTATTATTAGCACTTGTTGAAAATTCTTCCATTGCTGTTCTTAAGCCAGCTTCTATATTAGTTCCGGAAGATGTGCTTCTTTCTAATTCCTTACTGATAGCATTTAAAACAGTTTTTTTATCGTCAGTTAATTCTTGCCTAACAGTTGCGTCATATATACTTGCCGAACCTGAAAATAAACCATAGCCATGAAAATCTATTAAACCCATTCTTATATTTGATGAAATACCAAAAATAGACTCAACTAAACGTGAAGCACTATTTAAAACTATTTCTTTTCTTGTTTTTCCTGTTGATGTAACAAAATCCATGCTTGGTGAATTATCTACAACTAAAAGCAACTCTGTATCAGTAATATTTTCAATTTCTTTTGCTGTATTTGATAATTTTAGCTCAATTGTAACCTCTCCTGTATCTTTATTAGAATCTACTATTGTCTTTGAAATATATCCTTGATTGTTTTCTAAATATTTTGTTTCACTTGCCTGTTGTATTATGCTTAACTCCGTCTTTAATTCTGTAGCATATACACAGCTACATAAACTTATAATCAATATAAGTATAATTGACATTACTAAAATTCTCTTCTTTAGCATTTTTACCACTCCTTTTATACCATTAAGTATCGTTCTTAATGATATTTCATTTTAATTTTATATTAAAATAAAAAATAATTCAACAATTTTTGTAAAAATTATTGAATTATTTTTTGAGTTTTTTATGTTTAAAATTAACCTGTTTATACAATATAATTTATCTTTTTTTATATTGTTTACCTTTTAAATTCATCTAAAGATTTAAACTCATATCCCTGTTTCTTAATTTCTTTTATTACATTATCTAATATATTAGCGTTATCCTTGGATGTTGAGTGTAATAGCATTACTGCTCCATTATGTGTGTTTGAGAGAATTTTTTCTTTGCCGTATTGTTCTCTTCCTTGTTTATTTTCATCCCAATCGTCATACGCAAAGCTCCACATTACTGTTGTATAGCCTAGGCTTTTGGTTAGGTATAGAGTTCTTTGGCTATATTCTCCTTTCGGTGGTCTAAAATATTTCATTTCATAATTAAATTTTTCAAATACTGCTGTGTGTAGTTTCATAATTTCCTGTTTGATTTTTTCATTATCAATGTCTGGCATGCTGGGGTGGTTTACTGTGTGGTTTCCTACTATATGTCCTTCATCTATCATTCTTTTTACCAAATCTGGTTCTGTATTTAGATAGTGACCTGTTATAAAAAATGTTGCTTTTACCTTGTTTTCTTTTAATGTATCTAATATTTTTGCTGTATAACCGGCTTCATAGCCTTGGTCAAAAGTTAAGTATACGAATTTATCATCTTTGTTTCCAATTGCTATTCCCTCATTTTCGTCAATTAATTTTTTATTATTTGCCCCTAAATCTGGTTGCTCGTGGTTATCGTTTCTTTTTATTCCCCACCCTATTTTTTTGTTGCTTAATACTTCTCCACTACTAGTTTGCACTGTTTTTTCTGGATTTTTGGTTTTCCAAATTATGCTTATTATTATTATACCTAAAATGCAGATCAATGTAATCGCTAAATTTCTATTTTTCATAAAATTTTCGCCTCATCTTTCTACTTTAAAATTATGTTGTGACTTTTCAAAATATGTTTTTTTAAGTTAAATTTTTTTGTTATATTTTTTCGACATTTTTCTACAATAATCTGCAAAAAAGCCCATTTTCCCGTTGGTAAACCTTTATTTACAGGTTTCATTTTTGTGTTTTTTTGTAAATTTCATTGACATTTAGTTATATTTAGAGTTATATTATATTTAATGTTTGGATTACTATTTTTTCTAAACATATTGCAGATTTTTAGAATATAAAAATAATAGTTGATTTCGTGTATCAATTGTATGTAACAGGGGTGGTTTTATGTTACGATTTGTTTTATGTGATGATAATTTGCAAATAGTAAATAAGCTTTCTTGCATTTTAGAGTCTATTTTCGCTAAACATAATGTTGACGCAAAGATTTGTTTAAAAGCAACCACATCTAATGAAGTTTTACAATATCTAGAAAATAATAAAGTAGATGTTTTGATTCAAGATATAAATCTTAAATCTACTCTTTCTGGCTGTGATTTAGCCGATATTGTACGTAAAAAAAACAAAAGTACTTATATTATCTTTTTAACAGCACATTTTGAATATGCTTTAGTTGCGTACAAATACAAAACTTTCGACTATCTGGTTAAGCCAATATCTCAAGAGCGATTGGAAGAAACTATACTAAGGCTAATGGAAGATATTACATCTAATCACTCAAATTTCCTAAAAATAAATAATACTGTTATTAATGAAGATAATATAAATTTTATAAAAAAAGATGGCATGAAGTTAGTTTTTTGCACTTCAACAGATAACTATGAGACATATAGTTCACTTGCTCACATACAAAGTTGTCTACCAGATAATTTTGTAAGATGCCATAAATCTTTTATTATAAATATTAATAATGTAGCTCAATTCGTTTCAGCAACTAATGTTATACGATTTACAGACAAGCACATTTGCTCTGTTGGAGCTAAATATAAAACTAAAATGATGGAGGTTTTGAATTATGAACTTTATTCAAACTGTTTGGAATGTGTTAATAGGTGAAAATAAATTTGTGATGGATATTATTTGCACTCCATTAGCTTTTATTGAAGCTTTTTTGTATATGAAAGTATTTTTAAGTATTGTAAACATTGATTCAACACGTAAGCAAAGAATTTTATTTGTTGTATTGTTTTCAATAGCATCATTATTAAGCATATACTTTGGGGTTATGCCTTTTAATACGTTTTTTAATGCTATTGCTTTACTTGTATTAATTATTGTGATCTTTAAGGCTAGTCTTTTGAAGGGCTTATTAGCTGAAATTATAACTTACATTACCGTAATTATAATCAGTGCATCATTGTTACCATTATACACAAAAATATTTAACACTACTGCATCTGCAACATCACTTATTCCAATTCACAAACTATGTTTTTCAGGTATTTTTTATGTGTTTTTATACCTTGTATATAAAACAGCTACCCATTTTAATATACATATATCACTTGTAGATAAGTTTAAAATTAAAAATGAAATAATATTTATACTAAATCTTCTAATAGGTTCATTCTCTATTGGTTTTGAATATTTTATATTATTTAACTATATTGAATTTATTCCAAATTCTTTGGTTGGCTTCAGCTTATTTGTATTACTAGCATACTTTTTTTGTTAGTATCTTTAGCTTAATTAGAACAAATAAACTTGAAATTACAACACAAAGCTTAGAAGAACAGAAAATGTATAATAAAACTTTATCAACTTTGCATGATAATATTAGAGGCTTTAAACATGATTTTAATAATATTGTTCAAGCAATTGGTGGTTATTTAGGCACTAATAACATAGATGGTTTAAAAGCATATTATAAAGATTTATTAGAAGAATGTCAGCTTAATAATAATTTATCACTTTTAAACCCTGAACTTGTAAATAATCCAGCAATATACAGTATTCTTTGTGATAAATTATGCCGTTCACAAGAAAAAGGAATAAAATTTAATTTGGAAGTTTATGCAGACTTAAGTAACCTAAACGCAAAACCATTTGAATTAACACGTATTTTAGGAATATTATTTGATAATGCTATTGATGCCGCCTCTAAATGCGATAAAAAAATAGTTAATGTTACATTTAAAAATGACAAAAGCAAAAACAAAACTTTAGTTATTATTCAAAATACATATATAAACAAAGACATAAATCTTTCTAGAATTTTTGAAAAAGGATTTTCTTCAAAAGATGAAGGTGAAACCTCTCAAAGCCATGGTCTCGGTTTATGGGAAGTAAAGAAATATTTAGAGAAAAATACTGATTTAGATTTATATACCACAAAAACAGATGAATTTTTCACACAACAATTTGAAATTTATAACTCCTAAGCAAAAGCCAGTCCCGATTTTACTAGACTGGCTTTTAGCTTATTTTAATTAGTCTTTTTTAACTAATGATGCTGGCATTTTTGGCTGATGCCAATTGATTAATATTACAGATGCAGTATTTGTACTTCTAGCATATTTCTCTGCTAATTTTGCTAATAGTTTTGTCATACTTATCCCTCCTTTACTTTTAAAATTTTATGTAAATTTTATAGTGTTCTGTTTTGATTTTTTATGTACTCTTCATATCCATACTTATTACCTGCTAGCTTGTACATAAATCTTGTTATTGTAATTGTTTGAAACATTGCTCCAAATAATAGTAAATTTGATATAGTATTGTTTTTTATTATTATTGAACCACTTAGCATTATTGTTAAAATAATATATGATAATATTTTTTTAATTTTTCTTTCTTTTTTTCTTAAAATTGGTACATCTTCTGTATCTGCCGGTGCATATAGTGTAATTAGGCCAATCGCCGAAACCCAAGTTATACCAAGAGTTATATATTTTTCAGTTTCTCCAAATACTATATATTTGCTAAGCATTGCTGTTCCAATATAAAATATTCCAGTCGCCAAAATGCATTTTATATGTGTTTTAAAATGAACTCCACCTACAACTGCTCTATATGGCATTATTATAAGTATTGCAAGTATGGTTAGTTTTAATACTCCTAAAAGCCAAGCCACACACAGAATCAAAATTGTTTTTGGTATTTCTCCGAACTATTAGTTGCAAACCATAATTTATAATTTCTGCCCTTTGTTCATCAATTTCAGGATTTTCTTTTCTAATTATCAATGTTATTTTATTACAGAGTGTTTCTACCAATTTTCTCACTCCCTTTTTGTTTCCCTTTCGATGATGTTATTTTACATCCTTTTTAAAATATATGTTGAAAAATTATATGAAAAATAATAAATCCTATATGAAAACTTTTAAATTTGTTTTCATATAGGATTTTATGCATTTCATAAATTTTACATAATGTTTATGCTTCCCATCTTCCATATATTCCGCAAGGTAGCACTAGATTTGAATTTGCCATTGGTAGCCCAATTTCACCTGATGTTATTTTTCCTTTATATTTAGATAAATTGAGTTTTAAAATATTGCTTAAAACTTCTGCAGATATACCAGTTGTGTATGAATTAATTAGGAAAAACAATGGTTCTTTGCTTAGAACTTTTGCACATAATTCAACTAGCTCTGATATATTATTTTCAAATTGCCATACTTCGCCTGATGTTCCCCTTCCATAAGATGGCGGATCCATTATAATTGCATCATAGGTATTTCCTCTTCTAATTTCTCTTTGAACGAATTTAATAACATCATCAACTATGTAACGAATTGGTTTATCCTTTAAACCTGAGGAAGCTATGTTTTCTTTAGCCCATGCTACCATACCTTTTGAGCTATCTACATGGCATACAGTTGCTCCGGCTGCTGTACATGCAACTGTTGCTCCACCTGTGTATGCAAATAAGTTTAGTACTTTTATATTTCTTTTTTCCTTCTTTATCTTGTCCATCATCCAATCCCAGTTTACTGCTTGTTCTGGGAAAAGTCCTGTATGTTTAAACCCCATTGGTTTAATGTTAAATGTTAAGTTTTTGTATCTTACTTGCCATGCCTCTGGAAGCCTTACTTTGTAGTCCCATGCTCCTCCACCTGTTTTGCTTCTATTATATTTTGCATCAGCTTTTTTCCATTTTTCAGGAAAGCTTTTGTTTTTCCATATAATTTGTGGGTCTGGTCTTATAAGCACATATTTTCCCCATCTTTCTAATTTTTCTCCACTTGCCATGTCTATTATTTCATAATCTTTCCAATTTGTTGCTATATTCAATTTTCTCTCTCCTTTATATCTTTTTTAATAAATTTACAAATGAATATATTAAAACTGTATTTACTGTTGTGCATATTCCAAATAAAATTAAACCTATCATTATAATTTTACTTGTGAAGCTTGGCTTTTCTGGTGCCTCTTCAAAATTATCACTCCAGCATTTTGTATCTGAAACATCCATCATACATATTCCCCCTTACTTTTATTTATATTCAAGTAAGTGTTCATATATGATAATTTTTAATCCAAAAATTCTTTGATATTTCTAGCTAAATCGGGATTTATTCCTTTTATTTTTGTTAATTCTTCTATATCTGCCTTTTTAATGTTTTCTATGCTTCCAAAATGTTTTATTAACTCTTGTTTTTTCTTTTCTCCTACACCTGGAATATCATCTAACTTAGATTTTGTTGCTCCCTGCTCTCTTAGTTTTCTGTTATATTCTATTGCGACATTATGCACTTCATCTTGCATTCTAGTTACAAAATTTAGCTGTTCTTCTGATAAAGTTATAACTTGTCTGTTCTCATCTATCAAGTTTTTAGTTTGGTGTTTGTCGTTTTTTACCATTCCAAAAACCGGAATCTGAAGGTTGTATTTTTGAATAGCCCTCTTAATTGCTCTTATTTGTGTTATCCCACCATCTGCAAAAATCACATCTGGTAAATTTCCAAATCCACCTTTTGGGTTATCTATTGAGTGTTTTAACCTTCTGGTTACCACCTCTTCTGTACACCTTGGGTCATCTTGTGTAAATACTGTTTTTATTTTGAATCTACGACTTAGTTTCCTCTTTATAACTCCATCTATTGCTACACACATACCTGCAACCATGTAGTCTCCTGATAGGTTTGAAATATCAAAACACTCTATTTTTCTTGGAAGTTTTTCAATCTTTAATGCCTTTTTTAGTCCCAAAACTATGTCTTGTTTTTCTTTTGTTTTGTTTTCTAAAGTTATTTTTGCATTATTTACACACATTTCTACAAATCTTAGTTTTTCGCCCTTTTGAGGTGTTTTAAACTCTACTTTTTTTCCAGCTTTGTCTGTAAACAATTTTTCTAAAATTTCACTATCTTCAATCTCTTCTTGAAGCATTATTTTGCTTGGGAATTCTAGTTTGTTCATGTAGTATTGCTTTACAAAATCAGAAAGTATTGTTTTTGTTTCTTCTCCTTGCATATTGTCTAAAAAATAGTGTTCTCTTCCTATCATTTTGCTATTTCTAACAAAGAATATTTCTACAACACAATCAATTTCATTTTTATAAACACCTATAACATCTATTGCCTTTTCGTTTATATTTGAAACCTTTTGTTCTTGTGAAAATCTTTCTATTGCAGATGCCCTATCTCTCAGTCTTGCTGCTGTTTCATAATCTTGTTTGTCTGAAGCATCTTTCATTTCTTGTTTTATTTGTTTTACTATACTTTCTGTTTTTCCCTCTAAAAGCATTATAATCTGGTCTATTTGTTTTTTATAATCTTCTTTTGAAACATAATTAACACATGGTGCTAAACATCTTTTAATATGATAATTTAAACAAGCTCTTTTATTTGATTTAAAAGTTTTGCACTGCCTAATTTGGAATCTTTCCTTTATAAAGTTAATCATTTCCTTTGCTGCATAAGGATTAGCATAAGGGCCAAAATATCTTGAACCATCATTTTTTATGCTCCTTGTATAAAAAACATTTGGATAATCTGATTTTACATCTATTTTAATATATGGGTATGCTTTATCATCTTTTAAAAGCACATTGAATTTGGGCATATTCTTTTTAATAAGATTACACTCTAAAATCAACGCTTCTGCTTCATTATCCACAACTATATATTCAAAGTGGTCTATTAATGAAACCATCTTTTGAATTCTGGCTGTTTTATTTGTTTTTCTAAAGTACCCGAGTTACTCTATTTTTTAGAGATACTGCTTTCCCTACATAAATAATGGTGTCGTTTTTATCCCTCATAATATAAACTCCCGGTTTTGATGGGAGTTTTTTAAGTTCTGCGTTTATATTAAACATTTTCAAAATATCCTATATATGGAAGATTTCTGTATTTTTCATCTACATCTAAGCCATAACCTACAACAAATTTATCTGGAATGTCAAAACCAACATAATCTGCATCTAGCTTGCAAACTCTTC
This sequence comes from uncultured Clostridia bacterium, assembly GCA_934167835.1. Lineage (GTDB taxonomy): Bacteria > Bacillota > Clostridia > TANB77 > CAG-508 > UMGS1781. Next base: position 67,276 of record CAKPLZ010000005.1, read on the forward strand.
TTTCTTTTTTATCTAGCATTGAACATATTTTAATGCTTTTTGGTTCTTTGCTTCTTAGATATTCTTTTAAGTATGATAGAGTTCTGCCTGTATCAACAATATCTTCAATAATAACAACATCTTTACCTTTAATATCTCCTTGTAAGTCTACTTTCATTTCAATTACGCCTGTGCTGTTTTGTCCGTGATAACTAGATACTCTAATAAATTCAAAATTAATATCACAAGGCATTTTTTTAGCTAGCTCAACAGTAAAAAATATTGAACCTTTTAAAATACAAATAAAAGTAATTTCTTGTCCTTTGTAATCATTGTAAATTTGTTTTGCAAGTTCTTCTAATCTTTGTTGGATTTTCTCCTCGCTTATTAAAACTTTAACATCCTTTAAATCTTCCATTAATACTACCCCTTTTTTTGAAAAATAAATTACTATTTTATTATACACTCTTTCTAAGCATTTGACAAGATTTTTCTGTAATATTTTTGTCGTTTTTTGTACAAAATAGTAGTAAAATATTGATATTTTAGCTATTTTGTGGTATTATAAATAATTGTGAAAAGGAGTGATTTATATTTATGAAATTTGATGAATGGGAAAATTTCAAGGATGGAGAATGGAAAAGTGAAATAAATGTTAGAGACTTCATCCAAAAGAACTACACACCTTATGAAGGTGATGCAGAATTTTTAGCTGGCCCAACAGAAAGAACTAAAAAATTATGGGATACAGTTTTAGATTTGTATAAGAAAGAAAAAGATTCAAAGGGTGGTGTTTTAGATGTTGATACTAGTACAGTTTCAACAATTACAAGCCATGCTGCAGGATATATTGATAAAGACTTAGAGCAAATCGTTGGTTTACAAACAGATAAACCTTTAAAAAGAGCTATTATGCCAAATGGTGGTATTCGTATAGTTGAAAAATCTTGTGAAGCTATTGATGTAAAAGTATCTCCAGAGATTGAAAATATATTCAAAAACTATAGAAGATCACATAATGATGGAGTTTTCGCAGCTTATACTCCAGAAATAAGAGCTGCAAGAAGTTCACATATACTAACTGGTCTTCCAGATGGTTATGGTAGAGGAAGAATTATTGGAGATTATAGAAGAATTGCTTTATATGGTATTGATACTTTAATTGCAGACAAAAAAGCTGTTATGGAATCTCTAGAAATTCCTTCTATATTTACAGATACAGTTAGAGACAGAGAAGAAGTTCATGACCAAATAGACGCATTAAATGAATTAAAAGAAATGGCTGCATCTTATGGCTTTGATATATCTCGTCCAGCATCTACTGCTAAAGAAGCTATTCAATGGTTATACTTTGGATACTTAGGTTCAACAAAAGAACAAAATGGTGCTGCAATGAGCTTAGGTAGAACATCTACTTTCTTAGATATCTATATTGAAAGAGATATTAAAAAAGGTATTTTAACAGAAGCAGAAGCTCAAGAATTAATGGATCATTTCGTTATGAAATTAAGATTAATTAGATTCTTAAGAACACCTGAATACAATGAATTATTCAGTGGAGACCCAGTTTGGGTTACTGAAGGTATTGGTGGTATGGGAATTGATGGAAGAACTTTAGTTACAAAGAACTCTTTCAGAATGTTACATTCACTTGTAAACTTAGGCCCTGCTCCAGAACCAAATATGACAGTTCTATGGTCTACAAGATTACCAGAAGGATTTAAAAAATATTGTACAAAATTATCTATTGAAACATCTTCAATTCAATATGAAAATGATGATTTAATGAGAGAATTCTGGGGAGACGATTATTCAATCGCTTGCTGTGTTTCAGCTATGAGAACTGGAAAACAAATGCAATTCTTTGGTGCTAGATGTAACTTAGCAAAAACACTATTATATGCAATAAATGGTGGTAGAGATGAATTATCTGGAAAACAAGTTGCTACAAAATTTGAACCAATAACATCTGAGTATTTAAACTATGATGAAGTTATGGAAAAATTCGATACTATGATGGATTGGATTGCAAGAGTTTATATTAATGCATTAAATATAATTCACTTCATGCATGATAAATATGCTTATGAAAAACTAGAAATGGCTTTACATGACCAAACAATTTTAAGAACTATGGCTTGTGGTATTGCTGGTTTATCTGTTGTTGCAGATTCACTTTCAGCTATTAAATACGCAAAAGTTAAAGTTATTAGAGATGAAACTGGTTTAGCAGTTGATTACCAAATTGAAGGAGATTTCCCAAAATACGGTAATGATGATGACAGAGTTGATAGTATTGCTGTTGACGTTGTTAAGAGATTCTTAGAAAAATTAAGAAAACAAAAAACATACAGAAATTCAAAACCAACTTTATCAATTCTTACAATAACATCAAATGTTGTTTATGGTAAGAAAACAGGTAATACTCCTGATGGAAGACGTTCTGGTGCTCCATTTGGGCCAGGTGCAAACCCTCTACATGGAAGAGATACACATGGTGCACTTGCAGTATTAAATACAATTGCAAAATTACCTTATAGATATGCTGAAGATGGTATTTCTTATACATTTGCTATAACACCTAAAGCATTAGGAAAAGATGAAGATTCAAGAATAGTAAACCTAATTGCTTTACTAGATGGATATTTTACAAAAAATAGCCACCATGTTAATGTTAACGTTTTTGATAGAGCATTATTAGTTGATGCTATGGAACATCCTGAAAAATATCCTCAACTTACAATAAGAGTTTCTGGATATGCTGTAAACTTCGTTAAATTAACAAGAGAACAACAATTAGATGTTATAAACCGCACAATACAAGAAACTATATAACTATTATAAAGCATGCAAAAGCCCCTTTATTTAAGGGACTTTTGTAATAATGGAGGTATTTATGGACGATTTAGTTGGAAAAATTCATTCTATCGAAACTTTTGGAACTGTTGATGGCCCTGGAATTAGATTCGTAGTTTTTTTTCAAGGATGTGCTTTAAGATGCAAATATTGCCACAACAGAGATACTTGGGACCCTACTACTGGAACCACTATCACAGTTTCTGACCTTATAGATAGAATAAAAAAATATGAGGAATATATAAAACTTTCCAAAGGTGGTGTTACTGCTTCTGGCGGTGAACCTTTGTTACAGCCTAAATTTCTAATTTCATTATTTACTGAATTAAAAAAATTAGGTTTTCATACAGCTCTTGATACTTCTGGTATGTTTCCGCTAACAGATGAAATCAAGCAAGTTTTAAGTTTAACAGATTTAGTTCTATTAGACATTAAACATATAAATGATGAAAAATGCAAAGATTTAGTAGGTTTTTCAAATAAACTTGAATTAGAATTTGCAAGATATTTAAGTGATAACAACATTCCAATGTGGATAAGACAAGTTTTAGTTCCTGGATATACTGATGATGAAAAAGATTTAATCGATTTAAGAGAATTCTTAAAAACTTTAAAAACAGTTCAAAAAATCGAGTTAAATCCTTATCATACACTAGGTGTTTATAAATGGGGCGAGCTTGGATTCAAATATCCTTTAGAAGGTGTAAGACCAGCAAATACTGATGATGTACAAAGAGCAAAACGCATTTTAGAAATATAATTTCTAAAATGCGTTTTGCTTTTTGCTAAAGCTTGGCATATTCTTTTAGTTTTTCAAATAGTATTAAAAAAAGGAGCTTAAAATATGTTTAAAAGTGTATTTATAAAATTAAAAAGCCTAATTCTTCCTAGCTTAGTCTGTTTATTTATATTATGTTTGCTTTTATTTTCTAAAGATAATTTAGTTGCAGCAAAATCTGGGCTTTCTTTATGGGCAAATTCTGTTTTACCCTCTCTCTTTCCTTTTTTTATTGCAACAGAATTATTGGGATATACAAATATAGTCTCAATTTTAGGGAAATTCTTAGAAAAAATAATGCGCCCAGTTTTTAACGTTCCTGGAGAAGGTTCTTTTGCCCTTATTATGGGAATTATAAGTGGATATCCTGTTGGGGCAAAAATTGTTTCTAACCTAAAAGAACAGAAAATTTGCTCTGAAATAGAAGCAGAACGATTAATTGCATTTACTAATAACTCGGGTCCATTATTTATTATTGGAACTGTTGGAATAAGTATGTTCTCAAGTTTTTCCATTGGCATGAAACTCTTTGCTGCCCATCTTTTAGCTTGTTTAACTGTTGGTTTTTTATTTAGATGGTGGAAGAAATCTTATGAAAAGTCTAAAAGAAACACTACTTTATCTAATGAAAAAAGTACATTGAATTTAGATAATTTAGGAGAAATTCTGCAAAAAAGCATTTTATCTTCTATTAATACAATACTTATAATTGGCGGATTTGTAGTGCTTTTCTCAATTATAATTTCCATTTTAAACTCAAGCCAAATTATATATATTATTTCTAATTTTCTTAAACTATTTTTAGGAATTCCAAATGGATTTTCTGCAAGTATTATAACTGGTTTCATTGAAGTTACAAATGGAATTTCGTTTATATGTAGTCTTGCATCTGAAAGTATAAAATTTAGATTAATCCTTTGTTCCTTTGTTCTAGGATTTGGTGGTTTTTCAGTGCTTTTGCAGGTTTTAAGTATTACATCAAAATCAAAAATTCCAATAAAACCATATTTTATTGGAAAGCTTCTACAAGGAATTTTTGCTGCAATATATGCATCCTTTTTAATATAAAAAATAGATGGATTTAAGTTCTCCATCTATTTTTATTTTTTAGTTTTCTTTATATTCTTTTACTTTCTTAAAAGCAAATATTGCTGAAACAGCACATATTCCCATGATTACCCAAGGTAAATCACCTGTTCCTGTATGAGCTAATTCATCTGGATTCTTATTTGCATTAACATTTATTGTTGTGTTGTTGTTTCCAACTTCAATAAGATTTGCTTTGTTTTGGTTTACGTTTGTATTTGTATTTGTGTTATTTGAATTAATAGTATTAAATGAAATTTCTTCTTTTTCATCTGCTGCAAATACATAGCTAACTCCTGCAAATATAAATGCTACAATAAGAACTAAAGTAATTATTAAAGATATCTTTTCTACTTTCATTTTGATTTCCCCTTTTCTAATTTTTTAACTCTTCTATTTAAGAATACTATATTTTTTTAAAAAAATCAAGAGTTTTTTTTAATTTTATACATTATTTTGCATTTTTTTCATTTCTTCATGTCTTTTAATTTTTTGCGTTGTTGTTTTTATAAGTTCTTGCTCAGTAACACAAATTTTCTTTATATATTTATATTCTGGCATTGTTTTATTTATTTCTTTGATTTTCTCCCATAATACATTATGGATTTCTTCTTCTGTTTCTGCACTATACATTTCTTTTAGTATTTCTTTATCATAAACTATCTCAGCACATATTTTTAAGTCAATTTTGTCGTTTTCTTCTGGTTGTCCATATACAAAGCTTTCTTTTACCCCATCAATTCTATTTATAACGGTTTCTATTTCTTCTGGGAATACATTCTTTCCATTTTTCAAAACTATTACGCTTTTCTTTCTTCCACATAGAAATAAGAATCCCTTTTTGTCTATATATCCAAGGTCGCCTGTGTTGAACCAGCCTTTGTCAAGTACTTCTTTTGTTGCTTCTTCATTTTGGTAATAGCCAAGCATAATTGTTGGACCTTTAACATGTATTTCTCCTATTCCATTTTCATCTTTATCTACAATTTTTAGTTTTACACTTGGAAATACTTTTCCTACTGAACCTATTCTTTGCTCAAAATCTGTTCCTGCAGAGATAACTGGTGATGTTTCTGTTAGGCCATATCCTTGTACTGTTGTTATTCCCAAATCGTTAAATCCTTTTTCAACTTCTGGTGAAAGTGCTGCTGCTCCATTTACTAGTAATCTTAGTTTTCCCCCAAATCCATCAATTATGTCTTTAAATATAACTCTTTTTAAATCAATTCCAACTTTTGAGAACATATTTGTAAGTTTTATCATTTTTTCTACTTCTGAAAGTTTGCCCTTTTTTTCAATGTTTTTCATAAGTCTTTTATAAATGCTTTCATATAATGCCGGTACAGAAATCATAGCTGTTATTTGATACTCTTTTACATTGTTTGCAATATGTCTAATTCCTTCACAATAAGCTATGCTAGCTCCTCTAGATATTGGATATAAAAAGCCAACTGTACATTCAAATGTATGGTGCAATGGTAAGAAAGAAAGTAATGTGTCCCTTTCATCTAAATTTAAAACTGTTGCTATATCCATTAAGTTTGATGCAATATTTTTATGTGATAGCATTACAGCTTTAGACATTGCTGTAGTTCCTGATGTAAATAGCATAAATCCCATTGTTTCATTATTGATTTTTGCATCTAAAAATTTTCTGTTGCCTTTTACAATTAAATCTTTACCTGAATTTACTAATTCTCTTTGTGAGTATACACCATTTTGCCTTTTTTCCAAGTCCATGGAAATGTAATATCTTAGGTCTGTTGTTTTTCTGTTTCTAATATCTTCCATAACTTCATCATATTTGCTTGAATAAAATATTGCTTCAACACCTGAACGAATTATTAATGTTTCTAATTCATTCGCAGGCAACATTTTATCAAGTGGCACAACTACGCCTGTTCCACAAGCTATAGCCATATATGCCAAAGCCCATTCATATCTATTATCAGATATAATTGCTATTCTTTTACCTGATAATCCCATGTTTACAAGCTTTGTGCCTAATGCATTTATGTCAGATAAAAAATCATTATATGTAATATTTTTAAATTCTCCTGGCTTATCTGTTTTGAATCTAAATGCTGGTTTATCTCCATGTTTTTTAGCTGATAATTCTATCATTTCCTTTAGATTCGCAAATTTATCGCATTTATGCAACTTCTTTTTTGCATTTACTTTTTTCATACTTTTAAAATCTTCATCATGAATCTCTTTATCTTTAAAAAGTTCTTTTAATTTTTTTATTAATTCTTTATTTTCATTATTTTCTTTGTTATTATTTTTTCCCATAAGGACACCTCTTTTTTTACTACCCTACTATTATACATTAAATTGTGTTTTTTTTCAAGGGTATTTGCCTATCTTCCGCCTCCGGCCGCCTCCACCGGCCACCAAAGCCACCGCCTCCTGAGAATCCTCCTCCGCTTCCTGAGCCTGATGAATATGTAGTTGAGTACATTCTTGAAGTTGATGCATTTATTGAATTAATAAATCCTGTGTTAAATCCATTTGAATTATACATTGCATTAAATAATATCATATTATTTAATGTATCTTGATTATTTAGTTCTGGGTATTTTACTTTTAATTGTTTCAACACTTTATCTGCTATTCCAAACGCTGTAGCATATACTAAATATTTTTCCCATAATACTAATTCAGGAACTTCTTTTTCATTTAAGTATGAAAAATCTTCCATGTATTTTTTAAATGCTCTCCATTCTTCTTGTTCATTAACTCCTTTTTGAGTAAAGCCATTAAAGCTTTTTATTAGTTTTGAGTTTAATATAATATTTCTAATAGTAATTATTATTGCAAATAATCCAGAAATCAAACAACAATCTATTAGTTTTTCATTTACAATATCTGCCGTAAAACCAATTGACATCATTGTAGCCATAAAACTTACTGCTAGTAGGAAAATGTATCCTGTAAGTTTTGCTATATAAATTCCTGCTTTATCAGCTATTTTTTTATCAAATTTTCCTTTATTATTTGCTTCGTCTTTTGATATTTCCTCAAACTTTGTTTCTAATGAAGTTAATTTATCTGTATGATTTTTTATGTATTTTTCTAAGCCTTTCATTGTAATTATATTATCTTTGCTTGCTAATTTTAGAAGTTCTATTACCCTCTTCTCATCTTCCTGTAAATCGGCTGTATCTTTTTGTGTTAATTCAATTTTAATTGTTTTATCTTCTTGTTCTAGCTTTAAATATCCTTTTAATGTTAAATCAAGTATTGTTGATGAAAATACACTTGATAAATACATTTGGCTATATCCCTTTTTAAAGATGAATACCGACTCTAGTGGAGTAGCATTCTTATCTGGTAAATCTCTGTAATATTCTAATTCTTGTTCCGGTTTAATTTTAGGATTTTCTTTAAGTACTTGTTTGCTTTTCTTTATTGTTCTAAAAGATAGTACTACAATAACAACATTGAATACAATTGCAGCTATTATAACAATTGTTAAATTTCTATCTCTTACTTTTCTTCTTGCATTTGCTTCATTTGCCCATTTAGTTTCTTCTTCTATTATGTTATCTAATTCATTTGTATTAGATTCGCTTTGTATATCTCCAAACAAATATGTTGGCATTGCAAGTCTCGCTTCAACATAATTTTTTGATTTGTAGTTCTTTACTACAAATTCTACTGTATTTAAATCAGTTACATATATTTCCCCATTTAAATACTTTGTATGGCCCCAAACTTTTATTTCGTCTTTTTGATTTATATTTGCAGGTAATTTTATTGTTCCTGTAATGCTTTCTGCTGATACTTCAAAATCACTTCCTACAAATTGCCAATACAATTCTGCACAGTCTGCATATTTATGTACTGCATCTTCTACTTTATATTCAATTTGGTACTTTTTTCTTGAAGAGCTTTCAATGCTTACTCCCCACGAAATCTCATATTTACCATCATTATTTATCCCACCAAAGTAGTAATCCTTTGGTAAATGATATTCCCAAGAATTAGACCTTACAAAATCTTTACTTACTCCATCTGTTATTTCTTTAACAGAAAAATTAGTTAATCCGGGAATATTTTTTACTGTCTTTATTAAATGTTTTATATAATGTATTAGTCTCTGAAACACTAATATCCCATGTTTCAACTACATCCATACTTCCATCTTCATTTATATTAGCCCTAAAATCTAAATTTTCCAAATACAAACTAGCTTCTGACTTAGTTCCACAAAATAAAATCAATGCCATTATTATAATGACCATTGCTAATATTTTCCTTAATTTCATAATATCATCCCTTCCGCGATTATTATATTCTAAAAAAATTTTTAATTAACTTACAAATTCTCTTATACCATTTTATATTATCTGTTTTTGTTAATGATAGTTCTTGATTATTTTCTACAATATCTATAGAATAATTTTTATCCTGTTTTCTAAAAATATTATCTGGATTATATAGCTCTCTTTTTTTGTTTTCAATTCTCTGCCTTTCAAGGTTTTGCCATGTAATTATCTTTTTTCTCTGCTCATCTGTTGCCCAATAATTTCTATATAAAATTGCAATAATACCTTTTGTTATTTTTGATACTTTATTTTCATCTAATGTTTTAGAAGGATTATAAATAAATGTGGAATCTGTAGTCGCATACTTTTTAAACAGTTTTATTTGCTCCTTTGGAATTTTATTATAATCCTCAATTGGAACATACTTTAATATTTCTAATACTTCACTGTATGCTCTTTCGTATTTAAAATCAACCATTATATTTCTCCTATTTAATTTGTACATTATTTGTTTTTGAAATAGCCCTTGACTGTCTTTCTTGTTCAAATTCTATTTCATCTAAAAGAGTAACATCTTTTTGTTCTTTTAAAGTTTCTTTAGCAAGACTTTGAACAGACTTTGAATAATTTTTCATATATTCTTTTAAAACCTGAACCATTTTTTGATAACCTAATTCACTCATGTTATTTGTAACAAAATTATCATGAGAATATAGCCCTCGTCTTTCGGCTAAATGATTTTCTCCAAAATCCCATATATAATAAATATTTCTAAATTCTTCAAAACTTTTTCCTTCAGCCGCTTCAATAAAACTTTTGGCTGCGTCTATAAATGAACCTCCATTTTGGAGAATCCAATTTTCTATTCCAACTCCTCCTAAACCACCTTGAGGAAATTCCCCTCGATTTGGTTTATATACACCAGCTTGTTTTAAAGTATGTTTTGCCTGAAGAATATTAGCTACTACATATTTATATTTTTCTGGATTTTGTTTTTGAATAGTTGAAAGCCTATCTGATAAAGCCATATCAGTTGAATAAGAAACAGTATTTGTTTTCTCAGTAAATGTAATATCTATATCAACATTAGTATCATTATCAATTTTCACTCCTTTTAGTCTAAAGTCTCCTGTTTCTGTTAGCCCTGATGAATTTTCTATTCCTAACTTTTTTAATAAAGTTTGCTTTAATTCTTCTATTTTTGAAGGATTAGATAATATTGACTTATCTAATCTCATCATAAAATCGAAATCACCATCTCCAGGCTTATTGGTACCTCTACCAGTTGAGCCTGTATCAATAAGTTCAACAAAACCATCTGTTAAATCTCCATTTATTTTTGTTTTAAGTTGTAATCCAAGTTCATTAAGAGATTCTTCTATTATTCCACAAATTTTCATTCTTTTCTGTTGTGTAAGATAGCTACTTTTTTCTATTTGTGAAACTATATCTTCAATATCACTTGTAACTAAATTTTCAGAAAATGTATATTTGTTTTCTCCATAATATGATAAACCTTGCATTTTTGCTCTTAAACTATCATATTCTTTTGGTGAAAATATTATTTTTCCTTCCTTATTTGCAACAGGAATGTAGAATCCATTCATTGCAATTTCAAGACCAACTCTTTCATCATAATTATCCATTACAATATAATTAATTTCACTAGATGAGAAACCTGTCCTTATTCCATAATGTCCTTGTCCTAAAACTCCTGTATAAAACACTTCTATTTTAGACATATCTTCTTCTACATTCAAAGATTCACTACTATTTCTTGTTGTTATAAATCTATCATCATTTTTTAAAACAAAATAAATCGGTCCATATTCATTAGCTGCAGTCTTTTTTATTTTTTCAGCATTAGTTCCTTCGGATTCTATGATCATTGACACATCTGTATCTAATGGTGTAGCATCACTTGCTGCACTAGCACTTAAAAATTCTTTAGAAACACTTCCATTTTGTAAAATATTTCTTAGATATGTAATACCTCCAATTCCTTTAATAAAGTCACCTTGTTCTAATTCCATTTCTGAATTTGCTGCATTTCTGTTTCTCGCATCAGCTATCTTTATTTTAGAACTTATCCATTCTTTTGCTTGATTAAGAGTATTGATTCCGATAAATCCACAAAACATCCTTATAACTCTATCACCGCAAATTATAATCCAAACTTCCATCTGGAGATAACAATTTAGATAATTCTGAAATGTCTGAAATAGTATCTCCTTTAAGATTAAATGATTTATTTCTTCCTCTATTTTGCATAGTATTATTATAAAGTGTAGATAGAATTTTACCAAAAGTAGTCAATTCTTTTTGTTGTGATTCATCTAGATTTTCATATTGAATTTTTCCATTTTTTATACTTTCATATAATGCATTACCAATTTCAATATTCTTTAAAAAAGCTTGTACAGATCTATTATTTGAACCAAATGATGATTTTATCAAATCTGAAAATATTATTACTTTCTTCTTTATAGTTGAACTCTTTTTTAATACTGGTGAAATCATAGAACTTTCAAAATTAAAACCTTGAAAATCTGGATGCAGTATTTTAAAACAAGAATATATTTTACCAACTGTTGGAATATTATTTCTTATAAATACATCTTCAATCTTACTTAAGCTTTCTAAAGGATTATTAGATTTTAATATTTGCATAGCAAGTTCTTTTCTAAATGTAAATATTTCACTTGAATTTGATAGTGAAAGTCTTGATAAAATTTCGGAAACATATTCTATTTTTTCTACATCGATATTTGTTCCAAATTCCATAAAATATTCTTTAAATGTATTTTGTAATGCTACATCTTGTATTTTAGAATATGCTGATATCACTTTCATACGATTGTAATTTGCTGTTTTTAAATTTTCGGAATTATTAAATAATGGAATAATCCAAGACATACTCTCTGAAAAACCACAGGCAATATTTGTTTTATCAAATATATCAAATAGTTCAGGATTATCACTAAAATCTTTTATTGTAAACTGTCTATTATAAAATTTATCCTTAATATCTTGTGGAACATTTGCTTCTAAGAACAAAGTTGGATTATTATTCTTGAAATGACTAGGGATACTTTCATCATATTTCATGTTTCCATCAATAATATTTTGTAATATTGTTTTATCTATTTCATCTAACAAATCACCTTTAGAAAAATTTGGATTAAATTTAAAATTTTTCAATTTATTATCTTCAAAAACTTTTTCGATATATTTTCTATATAAAAGCATTACATCAAAAGCATCATCTGAACCCAATATTTGTTTAATACTACTAACTAGATTAACTTGTTCATATCTATATCCTTCATTTGCAACATTTACAGGCATATATTTAAATAAGACCTCTAAATCAACATTTTTTAAATATTCTCTATATGATGGATTTGACAAAATAAACTCTGATGATATTGTTCTACTATAAAAAGCTTCTTGCAATTCTTGAGGAGCGTTTTTACCTAAAAACATTGATGGATATTTTTCAATTAAATCTTTAGGTATATGTTTAGGATAAGCTAGACCTTTTTCAATAATAAGTTTTCTTAATGTTTCACATATTCTATCTTGAATTTTATCCATGTTATCATTTATTGTAAATCTTGTTTCATATTGATAACTATCTGCCATTCCTCTATCAAAAACTATATCTAAAACATCCCTATATTCAGTAATAAAACTCATAACGCCATTAAAATCTGTCTTACTACCAATAATTTTATAAATATTTTCATAGCCATACAATGTGCCTTCAACTTGTATTAGCCTACTTTTAAAACATGAACTTAAATCTTTACCATTTAAATATTGGATATATTCTGGATGTTCAAATATTAATTGAGGAGTAATTGATTTCGTGTAAAAAAGTTTTTGTAATTCTTCTGGTGCTTGTTCTGATATAAATAATTCTGCATTTCTAACTCTAAATTCTCCTGTTACTTTTCTATAATCAGGTGCCTTATTTGCATACTCCCCATCACTTGGACCATAAATAATCATCCTTCTCATCGCTTCATAGAATTCATCTTTAGTATATGGTCTATCAATATATTTTCCATTTTCATCTATAACTTTTTTAGTATAAATTGTTTTATTAGGATCCTGTTCATTTCCACCATAATGTAGATACATATCATCCATTAGTTTTAACATTTCACAATTGTTTTTAGTGAAAAAATGTCCACATTCATTATCAAAATCAACAACATTTCTTAAACCATAAGTTCCAATAAAAGATAAAACATTAGAATTTAATAATTCTGAAAATGGAATAGGCATATTAAACAAATAATCTTTAGGAAGTTCTTGTAACTCCTTAATTAATTCTCCTGACAAGTAACCATAATGAAATATTTTTAAATATTCTTCAATTGACGAATACTTAAAGATTTCTTTGTATTGGTTATCTGTTAGCTTAATAGGTGGTCTGCTATCTCCATACTTTCTATAAGTATTACTTAATATATCATCTGTAAATTGTTTTAAATAGTTCGATTTTTCTTCATCACTAGAAAGATTAGAAAGTTTATTAATAAATGGATAAATATCATTGTTTTCAATTATTAAAGGTACTAAAATGCCATAATCAGACATAAATCTTTTTAAGTCTTCATCAGTAATATGATTAGAATTTTTTTCATCTTTTAATAAACAATAACTTAAATCTTTACCTTTAAATAAATCCCAATTCCTTATTATCTTTTCTAAACTTACTTTACCATCATTAAAATTGCCTTTTAAATTTCTTGTTTTACTTTCGCTATAATCATATTTTTTATAATCTATTTCAGGAATTTCAAATAATCTATCTTGGTATAGTTCTGCCATTTTTGAAGAATAATCACTTGGTTTGATTTGATCCTTTACTAACTCATATAAAGCAAGATTAATATCATCAGTTCGAGAATCAATAGTCATTAATATATCTCTAAAATTGATGTCGTTATCATGTATTCTTTTATTTATTAATTCCCAATCTAATTCTTTACACTTGTCTATACCGAATTTTTCAACAATTTTTCTATCATTTTCTATAATACAGGAAGTTGGTATTTTATTATCTAATTGATACTCAATAAATTCATTTAAAAAAAGTGTACAATTATAAACTTTATTTAATATATATTTAGGAACCTTTAATCTTTTTCCAAATATTTGACCTTTTCTATATTTATAATCCATTTACTATCTCCATATTATTATCTTATATTTAAATAAGAAATTTAAAACTATATAAAATTTCTTAAAATAAAATATATGTTTTTATCGCTTGTGTAATATAAAACTATACTAATATTTTATTTCTTAATTGTCTTTTTTTACTATAACATAAAAATAATAATTTATCAATAACTTTACACATTTTACTCTTGTAATTTATAAAATCATTTCTTCTTTTTCACTATCCGTTATTAAAAAAGTCTAAATATGATATATTAAGTGTACTACAATTATATCGTATTTAGGCTGTCTATCAGAAAGGAGATGGCAACTTCAATAATTGTCCTTATTGAATGTCGCCATTTGCCGTTTTTTTATTTATTCGTTATTTCTTCTAACTTTAACAACTCATCCCATCTTTTATCCACTTCTTTTTGAAATTCTTCTATCATCCATTCATTTCCTGGTTTAAACATGTGTTTAAATCTTTTTTGTGGTTTTAAGAATTCTTCTATTGGTAACTTTTTAGCTGGTTTGTAGTTTATTATGTATTTGCCATCTATTACTTCATATAATGGCCAATAGCATGTTTCAACTGCTAGTTTGTTTATTTTCATTAGGTCTTCTGTTTGGTATCCCCAACCTCTTGGGCATGGTGTTAGTACATTTAGGAAACATGGACCTTCTGTGTATATTGCTTTTTCTGATTTTTCGTATAGGTCTTTAAAGTTGTTTACTGCTATTGTTTGTGCTACATAAGGTAAGTGGTGTGATGCCATAACTTCTGTTAAGTCTTTTCTTGATTGCATTTTTCCTGGAATTACTTTTCCTGCTGGTGATGTTGTTGTATCTGCAAATTTTGGTGTTGCTGATGAACGTTGGATACCTGTGTTCATATATGCTCCATTATCATAACATACATAAACCATGTCGTGTCCTCTTTCCATTGCTCCTGATAGGCTTTGAAGTCCTATGTCATAAGTTCCTCCATCTCCTCCAAATGCTATAAATTTAGTAGTTTTTTCTGGTAACTTACCTTGTCTTTTCATTGCTTTATATGCTGCTTCTACACCAGATAATGTTGCTCCTGCATTTTCAAATGCTGTATGTATAAATGAATCTGTCCATGCTGTGTATGGATATATGAATGTTGATACTTCCATACATCCTGTTGCATTGCAAATTACTGCATGGTCTTCATTTTTTAATGCTCTTAGTACCATTCTTCCAACTACTGGTGCTCCACAACCTGCACACATTCTGTGACCTGCTGTAAATCTTGATTTTTTATTTGCTACTACTTCTTTTAAATTATATGCCATTAGTCTTCCCTCCTTAAACCTAGATATCTATAAGGATTTTTAACTTCTCCTGTTTTGCCTATTTCTTGTAAATCATTATATACTTTTTCAATATCGCTTGATTTTGTATCTCTTCCACCTATTCCATAAATATAGCTTACAGTTGGAACGTTTGTATTTGCTGTGTACATACCTGATGTTACCTCTGTAAATAAAGGTCCACCTGCTCCATTTAATCCATCTGCTTTATCTAATACTGCAACTGCTTTTGCTTTTGATAAGCTTTTTGCTATTTCTTCTGCTGGGAATGGTCTAAATACTCTAATTTTTAGAACTCCTGCCTTTACTCCTTTTTCTCTTAATTTATCTGCTGTAAACTTTGCTGTTCCTGCGGTTGAGTTCATACATACTATTATGTATTCGGCATCTTCCATTCTATATTCCTCAAATAGGCCATATTTTCTACCTGTTAATTTTTCAAATTCCTTTGAAACTTCTAATATAACCTGTTTTGCATTTCTCATTGCTTCGGCTTGTTGTGCTTTATGTTCAAATAGATATGCCTGCAAATCTAATGGGCCAATTGCAATTGGTTCCTTATCGTTCAATAAATAATGCTCTGGTTTATATGTTCCTACAAATTTTTTAACAAGCTCATCTTCTTCTAATTCAATATTTTCTATTGAGTGTGATGTTATGAATCCATCTTGGCATACCATTAAAGGTAACATTACATTTGGATTTTCTGCTATTCTGTGTGCCATAAGTAGATTATCATAAGCCTCTTGATTGTTTTCTGAAAATAACATTACCCAGCCTGCATCTCTTACTCCCATTGCATCTGAATGGTCATTATGTATATTTAATGGGCCTGATACAGCTCTATTTACAAGTGACATTACTATAGGTAATCGTAAGCTTGATGCTATATATATCATTTCCCACATTAGTGATAATCCATTTGCGGATGTTGCTGTCATAGCTCTTGCTCCTGCTGCTTCTGCTCCTATACATGCACTCATTGCACTATGCTCACTTTCTACTGCTACAAATTCTGTATCTACTGTTCCGTTGCTAACAAATGTTGAAAAATATTGTGGTATTTCTGTTGATGGTGTTATTGGGAATGCTGCAACTACATCTGGATTTATTTGTTTCATAGCTGTTGCTGCTGCTTCATTACCACTTAAACGTTCTCTAATTGACATATTATTATTCCTCCTATCTCATTTCTATTGCGCCAAATGGGCATACTTTTGCACATACTCCGCAACCTTTGCAGTAGTCATAATCAAAATCTCCTCTTTTTTGGTCTTGTCCTACTGGTATGCTATCATCTGGGCATACTGGGAAGCATAGTCCGCATTGTTTGCATTTTTCGCTTATAAATACTGGTTTTGAACTTCTCCAGTCTCCTGTTTTAAATTCTCTTGCATTTCCTGCTGTATATATTGTTCCGCCTTCTGTTAAATTTTCCATTGTTGTTTTTGGATTAATTTCTGTCATACCTTTTCTACCTCCTTTAGTGCCATTTCTAGTGCTTTCATATTTCCTTCTATAACTTCTGGTTTTTTAGCAAATTTATGTTTAAATGAGCCTTGCATATCGTTTAAGAATTCTTCATCTGTCATTACTTTGCTTACCTTTACAATAGCTGCAAGCATTGGAGTATTTGGGAAATATTTACCTAATGTTTCCATTGATATTTTTCTTGCATCTATTTTATATATTTCTCCCTCATATCCTTTCAAATGTTTTTTTAAATATTCTCCATCTTTAGTTGTATTAATTACAATTGCTCCAGTTTTCTTTAAGCCTGCTGTTACATCTACGCTTTCAATTAAAGTATCATCAACTACAACTACATAATCTGGTTCGTAAATATTGCTATGTATTGTTATTGGTTTTGTGCTTATTCTGTTATATGCTGTTATTGGAGCTCCCATTCTTTCTGGTCCATATTCTGGAAAACCTTGAATGTATTTGCCTGTATTAAATGCTGCATCTGCTAAAAGTAATGATGCTGTTTTAGCTCCTTGCCCACCACGGCCATGCCATCTTATTTCTATTAAATCTTTCATTAAATATTTAACCTCCCTTTTAGTTTCATCTTGTGACGAACTTTAGTATATATCGAAAACTCAAAAAAGTCAATGGAAATACTATATTTTAAAGAGAAAACCAAGCTAAATCTTAGCTTGGTTTTTTTCTTTAAACTTCCATAATAATTGGTATAAGCATTGGTTGACGTTTTGTTTTTTTATAGATATAGTCTCCTAGTTCTTCTCTTACTACAGATTTTAGAGTTGTCCAATCTGTTATATGTCTTTCTTCACATTTTCTTAATTCGTCTCTTAATAGATGTTTTATTTCTTCCATTAAGTTTTCAGATTCTCTTACATACACAAATCCACGGCTTATTACATCTGGTCCTGCAACTATTCTTCCGCTTCTTGAATCAAGTGTTATTACTACAACTATTAACCCATCTTGTGATAGTTTTTGTCTGTCTTTTAATACTATATTTCCAACATCTCCTACACCTAAACCATCTACTAATACTTTTCCTGATGTTACGTGTCCTGTAAATTTTGCTTCATTTTCATTTAATTCAAGTACTTTTCCATTTTCTGTTAAGAATATATTTTCATGAGGTACTCCTATAGATTTTGCTGTTTCTGCATGTGCTATTAATTGTCTATATTCACCATGTACTGGTATAAAGAATTTAGGTTTTACAAGTGTTAACATTAATTTTTGTTCTTCTTGGCAAGCATGTCCTGATACATGTATGTCTTGAAGTGCATTATATATAACTTCTGCTCCTATACCCATTAAGTCATCTATTACTTTTGAAATATATTTTTCATTTCCTGGTATTGGGTTTGCTGAAATTATTATTAAATCATTTGGAGTAATTTGAACTTTTCTATGTTCTCCAGATGCCATTCTTGTTAAAGCTGACATTGGTTCTCCTTGGCTACCTGTTGTTATTATAACTAAACTGTCGTCTGGATATGATTTTATGCTGTCAATATCAATAAATACATTATCTGGAACCTCTATATATCCAAGTCTTCTTGCTGTATCTATCATATTACACATACTTCTTCCACAAACAGCTACTTTTCTTTTATATTTAACTGCTGAATTAACTATTTGTTGCACTCTATGAACATTTGATGAGAATGTTGCAACTACAATTCTTTTTGTACAGTTTACAAATAGTTTATCTAATACATCTCCAACTGTACTTTCAGACATTGTATATCCTTTTCTTTCAGCATTAGTACTATCAGACATAAGTGCTAGTACTCCTTTATTTCCAAGTGCTGCAAGTCTTCCTAAATCTACTACTTCTCCGTCTATTGGTGTGTAATCTATTTTAAAATCTCCTGTATGAACTATGGTTCCAACTGGTGTGTGTATTGCAAGTGCACATGCATCTGGAATACTATGTGTTATTTTAATAAACTCTACCTTCATTGAGCCTAATGTTATTGTTTGCCCTGGTTTTACTTCCTTTAGTTTTGTACTTCTTAATAAGTTATGTTCTTCTAGTTTGTTTGATATTAATCCTGCTGTAAGTTTTGTTGCATATATTGGAACATTTATTTGTTTTAATAAATAAGGTATTCCTCCTATATGGTCTTCATGTCCGTGTGTTATTACTAGTCCTCTGATTTTTTCTTTGTTTTTTTCTAGATATGTTATATCTGGTATAACTAAGTCTACACCTAACATATCGTCCTCTGGGAAACCTAGTCCACAGTCTACTATTACAATATCATTCTCATATTCAATAACCGTAATGTTTTTTCCAATTTCTAATAATCCTCCAAGTGGAATTATTTTAACATTTGATTTTTTGAAAATACCTTTTGGTTTTTCATCTTTTTTGTTTACTCTTGGTCTTCTTGGTTTAACCTGTTGTTTTGTTTTCTCTTCCATATCTTAAAATTCTCTCTCCTTCTTTTTTATTTGATTTACTCCTATGCTTTTTAAAAGCTCCTTTCCTACAATATTTTTATCCGCACCATAAAATTTAGAACAAAACATCTCTTTTTTGTTCTTTTTTTACTATTTAAATTTCCCGATTACTACTTTTATTAAACATATATTATAAATCTCAATTTGGCCTAAACCGGCACTACGTTTATTATTATACTACTTTTTTTGCCTCAAGTCAAATTTTTCTTAATTTTAAAGCAAAAAATAAAGGTTCACTTAAAAGTGAACCTTATTTTTTATTTTGCATAATCTACTGCTCTTGTTTCTCTTATTACATTTACCTTTATTTGTCCTGGATATTCCATTTCATTTTCAACTCTTTTTGCAACGTCTCTTGCCATTGTTACCATTTGGCTATCTGATACTTTTTCTGGTTTTACTACCAAACGTATTTCACGGCCAGCTTGTATTGCATAAGATTTTTCTACTCCTTCAAATGAGTCTGCAATTTCTTCTAGTTTTTCTAGCCTCTTAATATATGCTTCTAGAGTTTCTCTTCTTGCTCCTGGTCTTGATGCTGAAATTGCATCAGCTGCTTGTATTAAAACTGCTTCTAATGATTTTGGTTCAACGTCTCCATGGTGTGCTTCTACCGCATTTATTATAATGTCGTTTTCTTTATATTTTTTCAATATATCTACACCAATTTGTACGTGTGTTCCTTCCATATCATGGTCAAGGGCTTTTCCTATATCATGTAATAATCCTGCTCGTCTTGCAATTCTTGGGTCTAATCCTAATTCCTCTGCCATAATTCTAGCTAAGTTTGAAACTTCTATTGAGTGGTTTAGAACATTTTGTCCATAACTTGTTCTATACTTTAGTTTTCCTAAAAGTCTTACTATGTCTGGATGTAAACCATGAACTCCTGTTTCTAATACTGCTCTTTCGCCTTCTTCTTTAATGGTTTCTTCAAGCTCTTCTTTTGCTTTTTCAACCATTTCTTCGATTTTGGCTGGGTGAATTCTTCCGTCCTCAATTAATTTTTCTAGGGCAATTCGTGCAACTTCTCTTCTTAATGGGTCAAATCCTGAAAGAATTACTGCTTCTGGTGTATCATCAATTATTAAATCAATTCCAGTTAAAGTTTCTAACATTTTAATGTTTCTTCCTTCTCGTCCGATAATTCTTCCCTTCATATCATCATTTGGAAGTGCTACAACTGATACTGTTGTTTCAGATGTGTGGTCAGCGGCACATTTTTGTATTGTGTAACTTATAACTTCTCTTGCCTTTTTATTAGCTGTTTCCTTAATATTTGCTTCTGCTTGTTTAATTAAAGTTGCTTTTTCATCATTAAGGCTTTTATCTAATTCTTCTAGTAAAATACTCTTTGCTTCATCTCTAGATAATCCAGCAATGTGTTGTAATTCCTCCATTTGCTTGTTATACATTTCTTCTAGTGATTTTCTTTTATTATCAACATCCTGCAAGTTTCTTTCAAGCTCTTTTTCCCTTCTTTCAAAGTTATCAGAACGTCTCTCTAAAGCTTCTTCTCTTTGAAATAATCTCTTTTCTTGTTGTTGAACTTCGCCTCTTCTTTCCTTAATCTCCTTATCTAACTCGTTCTTAGTCTGCAAAGCCTCTTCCTTTGCTTTTAGAATTTCCTCTTTTCTAGCATTTTCTGCTTCTTTTCTAGCATTTGCTAAAATCCTATTTGCTTCATTTTCTGCGCTTCTAATTTTAGATTCAGCTGATTTTTTTCTAATGATGATTCCAACCGGAATAAAAACAGCTGCTGAGATAAGAAAGGTGATTATGGCAATTGTAATTTCATTCATAAAAACACCTCTTTACTATTTAATTTTCAATGTTCAGATTTATTATATATATCTTGTTTTTAATATATTTAATTTTCTGTACGTATATATTGTACCTTTTAATTTGCTTTGTGTCAATAGTAATGCGGGAATTTTTTTGTATTTTCAACTAAGTCTTTTTTTAAGAATTAGCAAAACAATATCCCAAGCCAATGAAAATTTAGCCTGGAATTTAGTTTGTATATTTATTTATTCCTTTAATTTTTTAACTTTTTCTTGTGTTAGCCCTGTTACTCTTGAAATAACTTCAATTGGGATATTTGCTAAATTGTAACAAAAATCGCGCCAGTGCCATTTTTGCATTTCTCCCTAATTCAAACCTTGCCTTAATCCCCAGCCGACCAAAGGTCCGGCTGGGGTGCTGGCAGTTACGAAGCTAGTTCTCCCACTTCACTCTAGCCTTCCACTTTCGCCCTATCCTACTCTGCAACCGCTGGGATATCAGACCTTAGAGAAACTACACAGCGCAAAGGCAACTCAACGCCGCCTGAACCGCCACTGGAACCGAACAAGCCGCTGCAGGAGTCCGCAGAGCCTCCATTCACAGACCCTGGGCCAAAGTAAGCAAACCAAGAGCCCGCAACGACCCCACGGGAAGCCAGCCAGTATCTATACTCTTTTGATTCTCCAAATATTACATTTTTTTCTACAGATGTTATTTTATTGCTTGTATCTGTTCTGTCTACATCACTTTCTAAATATGTGCCATCACTAGATAATCTATAATTATATCCATTTACTATTTCATTTCCTAGTACACTTGCATCTGTTGTTCCCTCTGGACAGCTTGGTGTGAAATATTTTTTGGTTTCATCTTCTTCCTGATAAGTTTTATTTTGTATATCTGTCCATATATCTCCATAACTTAAACCTAAATCTGAGATTTTTGTATCTTCTGGAACAGTATAATATACCCATGTTCCAGAATTATCTTTTCTACACATTCCTGCTGGGGGCTGTATATTGTAAACATGCGTTTACATCTTCTATTGTCATTCCTCTTGCATCTGTTCCATATATTTCTTTACACATTCTATTTATTTCTTCTATGCAATTATTATATCCTGCTGCTCCATATAATACTATTTTACCTGTTGTTGGTTCTTTTGTTGTTATTAATAAGGTTTCATTTGTTCCATTATTATTACTGTCTTCTGCTCCTAGAACTATCCATGTTATATTTTCATTTTTTTGAATTGTTTGTGTCTTTGTTGGTTGAGTTGGACCAGATGCTTTTGCTATTTTAAAATTATTATTTAATTTCAATGAAGCCACTTTTACTCCGCTATTTACCAAAGCACTTGTTCCTGTATATCCTCCAGCTTTTTCTGCAGTTATGCTTGTACTTTCTACTCCTGAATCTTTGTAATCTACTACATCGCCTATTGTATAAGTTTTATTACAATGTCCACACGTTAACGTGTCTCCTGTTCTTTTCCAATTGTGTTCTTCTTTAATTCCACCATTTAAATACTCTTCTATGGAATTATACTTTTTTCCTCCAATTTCAATTGGCATATTACTTTCTTCCTCTTGTGCTGTTTTCCAATTTTTTGTTGCATCGCTTGCTGATTTGAATAGCCCTGTGTTTAAGGCTACGCTTATGCTTACTGCTACCAATATAAGCATTACAATGATTGTGATTATTAACGCTATTAGCGTTATTCCTCTGTTTTTCTTCATCTTTTTTCTTCCTTTCTTTTTTTCTATATTTTATACTAAAAAAATATTTTTTGCAATAGTTTTTGTGAAATATTACAAAGCGGTATGTGTCAAGTAAATGTAGGCAATTTTTTTATCTTTTTTATAATCTTTCAATGTCAATTGCTTCAACACTTATATTAATTTTAATGTTCACTTAATAAAACATAGTTTTTTTGTTTTTAAAAACTTCTTTCTTTTTTCGACCTTTTGTGATAAAATATGGTAAATTGATTTTGAGAGAAAGGGTTGATTTTATGGAACTAAAAAAATGTGCAAGATGTGGTTGTTTTTTTGCTTCTAATGGTGATGTTTGTTGTAATTGCGAAGTTAAAGATAAACACGATATTTATACTTTAAATGATTATATTGTAAATTCTCCTACCGTTGGTTCAGTTGATAGTTTAGCTTACAATACTGGAGTTTCTGCAAAAAATATTGCTCGTTTTATTGAGCATAATGATATAAGTAATTTCTAAAGGGACTTTATTTTGTCCCTTTTTATATTTCTTCTTTTAGTTCCTCACTTAATACTTTTATTGCTTTTGTTTCGATTCTTGAAACATACGAACGTGATATTCCAAGCATTTTTGCTACTTCACTTTGAGTTTTGGGCTTTTTGCCTCCGGAGACCAAATCTTAACTCTATAATTGTTTGTTCTCTCTTTTTTAATACTAATTTTATTTTATTATAAATCTGCCTAATTTTTAATTTTAAATCTATTTCATCTTCAATATTTTTACTATCGTTTTCTAGTATATCTATTAAAGATATTTCGTTATCGTCTTTATCTTTTCCTATTGGTTCATTTAAATATACTTCAGCTCCTAGCTTTTTGGTGCTTCTTAAATACATTAAAATTTCATTTTCTATGCATCTTGATGTATATGTTGCTAAACGTACATTTTTGTCTTGATTAAATGTGTTTATACCCTTTATTAATCCTATTGTTCCAATCGAAATCAAATCATCTGTTTCCATGTTCGGTATATTATATTTTTTGCAAATATGTGCTACAAGTCTTAAATTTCTTTCAATTAAAATATTTCTTGCCTCTTCATCCCCTTGCATATACTTTTCTAAACATTCCTTTTCTTCTTCTGGTGATAATGGTTCTGGAAATAAACTGTTATTAGATATGTATCCTAAAACAAAAAATGCTGTTTTGCAGAACTCTATAAAACTAATTAAATAAAACAATATAAGCACCCCCATCTATCTATAACAAATTATATGTTACAAATAAATAAAAGTGCCTGGACCGATTTAAATTAATTTTTCAATTTCCCTATAAATTCTCTCATCTACATCTTTAATTGAAATTTTTGCTGCGTTTTGGCTCATTTGTTCTAGTTTTGTTTTGTCCATTATTATGTCGTTTATTGCTGAATTCAATTCATTTGGTTTTAAGTTTTTATCTAGTATAATCTTGGCTGCTCCAGCATTTGCTAGTACTTTGGCATTATATTCTTGGTGATTTTCTGTTGCATAAGGATATGGTATAAATATTGCGGGTTTGTTAGTTTTTGCAACTTCTGTTATTGTCATTGCTCCGCTTCTTGATACAACTAAATCCGCGAAATTTAGTACTTCTTCCATATTGTATATGTATGGCTCTATGCTTGCATTATAATCATTTTTGATTTTATTTTTTACGTCTTCATAATTTTTCTTTCCAACAGCCCATACTATTTGATAAGAATTATTTAAATTTTGATTTATAATTTCTATTATGCAATTATTAATAGATTCTGCTCCTTGACTTCCTCCAAATATTACTACTACTGGTAAGTTATTTTTTATATTTAATTGCTCCTTTAGTCTCTCTTTTTGTTCATTAGTTAAATTGATTTTTTCTACTTTAGTAGGAGTTCCTGTTACTACTACATTTTTTGCTTTTGGTAATCTTTTTACTGCATCTTCAAATCCAACTAAAACTGTATTAGTTTTTTTTGATAAAACTTTTACTGCTACTCCTGGAAAAGCGTTGCTTTCATGCAATATAGTTGGAATTCCATATTTAAAAGCCCCTGAAAATACTGGGCCACAAATATAACCACCTGTTCCTATTACAATATCTGGTTTAATTTCTCTAATAATATTTTTAGCTATGCTATAACTCTTTAAAGTTTTGCATACGTTTTTAAAATTGCTAATGCTTATTTTTCTTTTTATTCCATAAGCTTCTATTGTTTTTAGTTTAAAACCTGCTCTTGGTACTAAGTCGTTTTCTAATCCTCTCGGTGTACCAATAAACGTAATTTCAGCATCTGGATTATGTTTTTTTATTTCCTGTGCAATAGCAATTCCTGGATTTATATGGCCCCCTGTGCCTGCAGCTGCAATTATAACTTTCATAAATTTCTCCCCCAATTAATAATTAAGCCCATTACCTAAATTTTGGTACTTTGCCTTGATATGTTAAGTAAAACTCCGAACTGATGCAAGTAAAATAATTAATGATGTTCCTCCATAACTAAAGAAAGGTAATGCAATTCCTGTAACTGGTATTGATGATGTAACAACTGCTATATTAATAATTGCTTGAAAACCTATAAGAGCTGTGATTCCGCATGCAAGCAAACTTCCAAACATATCTGGTGCTTTCATTGCAGTTACTATTCCTCGCCATATAAATATTGCAAATAATGCAATTACAGCTATACAACCAATAAAACCTAATTCTTCAGCAATAACTGCAAAAATATAGTCATTATGCGGTTCTGATATGTATAAGTACTTTTGCCTACTATTTCCTAGCCCTACACCAAAAAGTCCACCTGAACCAATTGCATATAATCCCTGTATAATTTGCCACCCTGTATCTAGTGGATCTGCCCAAGGATCTGCAAATGCTACTAATCTTTTTAATCTGTATACCCCTATTCCAAACTTTTTTGCTAGTATATAAAGTCCTGCAATCCCTGCTGCA
This sequence comes from uncultured Clostridia bacterium, assembly GCA_934167835.1. Taxonomy (GTDB): domain Bacteria; phylum Bacillota; class Clostridia; order TANB77; family CAG-508; genus UMGS1781. The sequence goes on from CAKPLZ010000005.1 coordinate 93,187, forward strand.
CCAATTGACCCTCCATATATTGCAAAGTGTGAAAATTTGCATCCTGCCATAATCATCATAACTGAAACTGTTAATATAATTACTATAGATGCACTTAAGTGAGATTGAACGAGCATTAATATTGCAATTGCAGGCATTAAAAAGAATAATAGTGGTTTAAAAAATCCCTTCCATGTTTGTTTTAATTCGCTTCTGTGTATTGTAAGATATGCTGCAAAGAATATTATTAAACCAAGTTTTGTAATTTCTGATGGTTGAATTCTTCCAAATACCGGGAACTTTATCCATCGCCTTGCTCCATTTACTTCTACTCCAATTCCAGGTATTAAAACAGCAGCTAAACCAACTATTGAAATAACCCAAATTACTACATACATTTTTGATAATATTCTGTAATCTATTCTAGATACAATTAGCATTACAACTATTCCCAAAACCGCTGCAATTGCCTGTTTATTTGCATAGGTATAACTACTTGAAGTAGTTGAAAGTGACATCGGTGAACTTGCTGAAAGCACCATTGTTACTCCCATACCTAAAAGCACAAGAACTACAGTAAACAGAATAAAATCAAATGGTTTACTTTTATCTTGATTTGATTTGTTTTTCATAAATACCTCTTTCTTATATTAAGTATATTATTCTTTTGTTTAAATAGAATACAGTCCTATAATACATAACATTAATGTAAATATACAAAATACTGATACTACTTTATTTTCTTTCCATCCAGATAATTCAAAGTGATGATGTAATGGTGCCATTTTGAATAATCTTTTTCCACCAGTCTTTTTAAAATATAGTACTTGAAGCACTACTGAAATTGTCTCTAATACTGGTATTGCTGCAATTATTAATAGTATAAGTGGCATTTGTAAATATAATGCCATTGCAGATATAACACCTCCGAAGTAATAATGAGCCTGTGTCTCCCATAAATACTTTTGCTGTATTTAAGTTGAATATTAAAAATCCAAGACATGCCCCTACTATTATACTTCCAAATACTACTATTTCTTTTACATCTAAAACAATTGCAATAACAGTTAAGCAAGTGGTTATAATTGCTGATATACTTGTACTTAATCCATCTATTCCATCTGTTAAGTTTATTGCATTTGTTGTACCTAGCATAACAAATATTGCAAATGGTATATATGCTAAAATTGGCAATACTATTGTTTGCTTCGTAAACGGGATAATTGTAGTAGTTCCTATATTTATACCTTTTAGTAAATATAGTGTGTACAAAACTGCTATTATCAATAGTCCAAGCATTTTACTAGATGGTTTTAGTCCTTTTGTATTTTTAAGTACAAGTTTTCTATAGTCATCAATAAATCCTATTAAGCCAAATCCTATTGATATAAGTAGTAAAGGCAACAATTTTTCTCCAACTGCTGGGTCTGTTTTTAAATAATATATATATCCACCAATTGTTCCTATGATAATTCCTGCTGCTATAATTATTCCACCCATTGTTGGAGTTCCTTTTTTGCCCAAATGGCTTTCTGGACCGTCTTCACGTTCTATTTGACCAACCTTTAATTTTCTTAAAATCGGTATTATAAATATTGCTAGAATTACTGTTGCAAAAAACGAAACAAACAGTATTCTTGTTTGAAAATACAAATTATATTACCTCCTTTATTATTTCTCTTTCATCATAATGGTGTTTTTCACCATTTATTTCTTGATATGTTTCATGCCCTTTACCTGCTAAAACTATTATATCGTTTTTAGTTGCCATTTGGATTGCATATTTTATGGCTTCTGTTCGATCTGTAATCACTATATATTTTCCCTTTGTTTTTTTTGCCCCAATTTCAATTTCTTGAACTATTTGCTCTGGGTCTTCTGTTCTTGGATTATCAGATGTAATTATTGTAAAATCTGCTATACTTGCTGAAATTTGTCCCATTATTGGTCTTTTCCCCTTATCTCTATCTCCTCCGCATCCAAATACTGAAATCACATTTCCCCTAGTATAACTCTTTACTGCACTTAATATACTTTGCAAGCTTTCAGGCGAATGTGCATAATCTATCATTATAGTTAAACCTTTTTTATTATCTACAAGTTCACTTCTTCCTGGTACTCTTACAGAAAGCAATGCTTCTTTTATTTGTTCTGCATCGGCTCCAAGTTTGCATGCAACACTTATAGCTGCTAATGAATTATATACACTAAACCTGCCCGGTATACCTGTTTTTATTCTCTCATTTTTATTGCCAATTTTAACTTTAAAATCTACACTTGAGTTTGTAATTGTAATATCTTTTGCAATTAAATCTGCTTCATTATCTATTCCATAAGATTTAATATCTTTGTTTGGTAATAATTTTTTTATCTTTGATACTTTAAAATCATCAGAATTAATAAATCCGATTTTACTCATTTCCATTAATTTTAATTTTGAATTAAAGTAGTCTTCCATATTAGGATGTTCATGTTCACTTATATGGTCTTCTGAGAAGTTTGTAAATACCGCAATATCAAAATCACATCCATCAACTCTATGTAGTTTTAATGCTTGTGATGAAACTTCCATAATAACACAATCAACATTTTCTTGGACCATTCTAAAGAATAATTTTTGTAATTCTAAACTATCTGGAGTAGTTCTTGAACTTTCTCCAAGATTTGTTGTTCCTATATAATTAGCTACAGTTCCAACTAATCCTACTTTTTTCCCTTGTGCTTCCAAAATAGCTTTTATCATAAATGTTGTTGTTGTTTTTCCTTTTGTACCAGTTACTCCTATTAATTTAAACTTTCTTGAAGGGTTTTGATAAAAATTACATGCTGCCTTTGCTGCTGCTATTCTAGTATCTGGAGCCATTATAAATGTTACACCATCTGTTATATCTTCTTTTGATATTTTTGCCCCTTCTTCAAACATTATTGCTGTTGCACCATTTTCTATAGCTTGTTTAATATACTGGTGGCCATCAGTTTCAAAGCCAACAATTGCAATAAACAAACTGCCTTTTATAACTTTTCTTGAGTCGCTTTCTATTGATTTTATATCTACCTCTAAGTTTCCCCTTGCCTTTATTCCATCTATACCTGAAATAATAGCTTTTAGTTCCATATCACTTACCTCCAAATTTTTAATCCTACATCATCTATTATAATATTTTTTTTCGCATTTGTATAGTTATTTGTGGAATTTTTTACTTTTTTTACTAAATTAATTATATACCAAAAAGCAAATAAATAGAACCTATGGTTTAGGTTCTATTTATCTATTTTTTCCTTATAATACTTAGATATTAGTTCGTCTAATTCTGTGCTTATTTTATATATTACTTCATAATTTTCTCCGTTTATTATACTATCATTTAATTCTTCTCTTAGTTTAAGGATTTGATTGTTTAGCATATTATGCACTCTCCTTTTTTCTTTAATTTATCTTATGATTATTTTTTTGACATTTTTCATGTCATCTACATACAATAAAATACCAAATTTTTACAGAAATGTCAATATAAAATAGCGAAAAAGTCGATTTTTTTGTTAATTTTCGTATGCCATTTTTTCTTATTTTTCATAATTTTGCACTTTTTTTCTTTGTATTATTTTTCTATTTGCCAACATCAGAGATTTTCCGACATTATTCTTCCCTTTACTTTATATATTTTTAAAAAAGTTCTTGACAATTTCTGGTTTATATAATATATTAGTTTGAGAGAGGGGGATATTTTATGGATAAAGTTTTATCATTTTTAAAAAACACTAAAATCTTAGGAATAGTAGGAAGTATATTGTTAATAATTGGAACATTGTTTCCTTTTTACACAGTATCATTTTTGGGTATTAAAGCTTCTGTAAAATTGATCGAAAATACAGCAGGAAAAATAATGCTAGTTGTTGGCATTATATCTTTAGCAATGGTATTTATTGATTTTATAATAAGCAAAATTCCTGAAGGAAAAGCTACTTTTCTTTCAAAATTAAAAAATCAAAAATTAGTTCTAATTCCTGCAGCAATTGCTTTAATATTACTTATTGTATCTGCAAACCAAGATACTTATGGATTAGGAAAATTAGCATTTGGATTTTATTTACTTCTTATTGGAATTATAGCTTTAGTAGCATATCCATTTATGTATAAAGGAGAATAAAAAAAAAAGAGCCATGGCTCTTTTTTTTATTCAATTCCGTATTTTTTCTTGAATTTATCTGCTCTACCACCTGTTGTATCTCTTTTTAAGTTACCTGTCCAAAAAGCATGGCAATTAGAGCATATATCTACTTTTAAGTCTTTTTTTGTTGAACCAACTTTATATACTTTACCACAAGCACATGTTATTGTTGTTTCTTCATATTTTGGTTGTATTTCTTTTTTCATTGTAGCTTTCACTCCTTTTTTAATTTTATTGTTTTGTGAGTTTTAGTTATTATTTTAATTTAACCGTTTGCTCTTGTTTATTCTTTTCCTTAAAACTCTTTAAAGTTTCATCAAATGAAACAAAATGCATTAATTTTGAAATTATGTTCCATACACATGCAATTATAAGTATGATTAAACATATTTTTTTCCATGATTCTGCAAGCATAATTTTCATCTCCTTTTACAAATTAAACTAATTCAATAATAACTGTTTCTGCTGCGTCTCCTCTTCTTGGACCCATTTTATATATTCTTGTATATCCGCCTTGTCTTCCTGCATATTTTTCTGCCATTTCTCCAAAAAGTTTTGCTGGTAAATCTATTTTATTTCCTTCACTATCTTTTACTTTGTTTGTTCTAGCCATTATTTTTCTTCTTGCATTTAATCTAGATGGCATATCTTTTTGTCTTTTTTCCATAGTTTCAACTTTAACTACTCTTAAATATTCTTTACCATTTTTGCTTGTAACTTTTTCTAATTCTTTATTACCCTTGCTGTCTAATTTTGCTTTAACAACTTTTGTTTCAACTGTTTCAAAGTTGTCTTTTTCTTTTATAGCAATAGCTATTAAATTTTCTGCTAAGCTTCTTACTTCTTTAGCTCTGGCTTCAGTTGTTTCAACTTTTCCATTTACTAACAAATCTGTTGTTAGGTTTTTAAGCATTGCCATTCTTTGGTCTGTTGTTCTTCCTAATTTTCTAGCCACTTTTTTCAGCCTCCCCTTCTTTATTCTTCTTCTTCAGAAGCAAAATCTAATTCTAATGAATGTAATTTGTTTATAACTTCATCTAGTGATTTTTTACCTAGATTTCTTACTTTCATCATATCAGCTTCTGTTTTATTTGCTAAGTCTTGAACTGTTGATATATTTGCTCTCTTTAAGCAATTGTATGATCTTACTGATAACTCTAAGTCTTCTATTGGCATCTCTAATATTCTTTCTCTCTTTGATTCAGCTTTTTCTACCATTACTTTAGTATTTCTTGCTGTTTCAGAAAGGTCTATGAATAATTCTAAATGTCCTGTCATTACTTTGGCTGCTAAGCTTAGTGCTTCATAAGCTTTTAAACTTCCATCTGTCCACACTTCTATTGTTAATTTATCATAGTCAACCATTTGCCCAACTCTTGTATTTTCAACTGTATAATTTACTTTTTTTACAGGTGTAAATATAGAGTCAATTGGTAATACATCTATTGCTTGATTTGGAACTTTGTTCTTTTCTGCAACATTGTATCCTCTTCCTCTATCTACAGTCATTTCCATATTTAAAGAACCACCTTCAGCAACTGTTGCTATATGTAAGTCTGGATTTAATATTTCTATAGATGAATCTGTTATTATATCTCCTGCTTTAACTTCGCCCTCACCTTTAAAATCGATTTTTATAGTTTTAACTCCGTTTTCATGCATTTTTAATCTTACATTTTTTAGGTTTACTATAATATCTGGTACATCTTCTACAACATTTGGTATGCTAGAAAATTCATGTAATACACCTTCGATTTTTACGCTTGTTATAGCTGCTCCTGGTAATGATGATAATAAAATTCTTCTTAAAGAATTTCCTATTGTCATTCCATAGCCTCTCTCTAATGGTTCACAAACGAATTTTCCATAGCTTTCATCTTCATTTATTGCTAGGCATTCAATATTTGGTTTTTCAAATTCAATCATTAATTTTAACCTCCTAATTTAGTTTTGTATTTAGAATTTTAAATACATAAAATTCTAAATTCCAAACTCTAAATTTTAAACTCTATTTAGAATATAACTCTACAATTAAGTGTTCTTCAACTGGAATATCTACGTCTTCTCTTGCTGCTAATCTAATTACTTTAACTTGTAATTTATCATTATCTTTTTCAAGCCATGTTGGAATTGGTCTTGCTTTATTTGCTTCAACATTTTCTTTAATTGTTTTATTATCTTGTTTGATTTCTCTTACTGTTATTACATCTCCAGCTTTAATTAGATATGATGGAATATCAACTTTTTCACCATTTACTTCAAAGTGTCCATGGTTTACTAGTTGTCTTGCTTGTGCTCTTGATGATCCAAATCCTGCTCTGTATACTACGTTATCTAATCTGCTTTCTAGTATTTGTAATAAGTTTTCACCTGTGATTCCTTTTTTGTTTTCAGCCATTTCGAAGTATTTTCTAAATTGTTTTTCTCCTACTCCGTAAAATGATTTTGTTTTTTGTTTTTCTCTTAATTGTGTTCCGTATTCAGATAATTTCTTTTTACCTTGTCCATGTTCTCCTGGTGCATAATTTCTTCTTGTTACACTACATTTATCTGAATAACATCTAGAACCTTTTAAGAACAATTTTTGCCCTTCTCTACGGCAAATACGACATTGTTCGTCTTTATATCTTGACATTTCCTTTCCTCCTTATTCTATACTCTTCTTCTTTTTGGTGGTCTACAACCATTATGTGGAATTGGTGTTACATCTTTTATTGCTGTTATTTCAAGTCCTGCTGTTTGAAGTGATCTTATTGCTGCTTCTCTTCCTGAACCAGGTCCTTTTACAAATACTGCAACACTTTTTAATCCATGTTCCATTCCTGCTTTTGCAGCTGTTAAAGCAGCTTCTCCTGCAGCAAATGGTGTGCTTTTTCTTGAACCTTTGAATCCTAGTTCTCCAGCACTTGCCCATGAAATTACATTTCCTCTTTCATCAGTAATTGTAACTATTGTATTATTAAAACTAGAATGAATATGTGCTTCACCTTTTTCAATGTTTTTTCTATCTCTTCTTCTAGTTACTTTTTGTGTTGTTGGTTTTGCCATTTTAAGTTTTTCCTCCTTAAATTTTAATATTTATGTTGTTCCTGTACAACATTTATTTATTACTTACTGCTTTTTTTACTTACTACTTTTCTTGGACCTTTTCTTGTTCTTGCATTTGTTTTTGTTCTTTGTCCTCTAACTGGTAAGCCTTTTTTATGTCTTGTTCCTCTAAAGCATCCTATTTCAACTAATCTTTTAATATTTAAAGCTACTTCTCTTCTTAAGTCACCTTCAACTTTGTATCCTTCCATAGCTTTTCTGATATCTTGTACTTGATCATCTGTTAAATCTTTAACTCTGATATCTGGGTTTACATTAGCTGCTGCTAATATTTTGTTAGAACTTGCTCTACCTATTCCATAGATATATGTTAGTCCTATTTCAACTCTTTTTTCTTTTGGTAAGTCAACACCTGCTATACGTGCCATAATTTTCTTTCACCTCTTTAATTTATTTCTTTTTGGATTGTATATATTAATAAATAAAAATAGATATTCTTAATATTTTAAGACAGCCGCACTATTTTTATATATTAGCAAAATTAATTACCCTTGTCTTTGTTTGTGTTTAGGGTTTTCACAAATTACTCTTGTAACACCTTTTCTTTTAATTACTTTGCATTTTTCACACATTTTCTTTACTGATGGTCTTACTTTCATTTTTCTTCACCTCATTAAATAATAGTTTTATTTATCTCTCCATGTGATTCTACCTTTTGTCAAATCGTATGGTGATAATTCTAATTTTACTTTATCGCCTGGAAGGATTTTTATATAGTTCATTCTAAGTTTTCCTGAAATATGTGCTAATACTTGATGTCCATTTTCAAGTTCAACCTTAAATTCTGTATTTGGTAAACTTTCAACTACTCTTCCTTCAACTTCTATAACATCTTCTTTAGACAATTTTCGTTCCTCCTATAAATTTTCTAAAATTTACATTACATAACTTGTTTATTATACACTATTTTCTCTAAATTGTCAATATTTCCGGCTCTTTTTCTGTAATTAAAATTGTATTTTCATAATGTGCCGCTAAACTTCCATCTTCTGTTATTATTGTCCAGCCATCATCTAATTGGCAAATATCTGGATTTCCCATAATTACCATTGGTTCTACGGCTATTGTCATTCCTGGGACTAATCTTGTTCCTTTGCCTGCTGGCCCAAAGTTTGGAACTTCTGGTTCCTCATGCATTTGTCTTCCAATTCCATGTCCCTCAAATTCTCTAACAACAGAATATCCATTTTTATTTACAAATTCACCTATGGCATGTGAAATATCACCTATTCTATTTCCTGCCTTTGCAAATTTTATGCCTTCAAAAAAGGCTTGTTTTGTAGTTTCAACTAGTCTTTTGGCTTCTGAAGTTGTGTTTCCTACAATATATGTTCTTGCACAGTCTCCATGGAATCCATTTTTATATACAACTAAGTCAACACTTACTATGTCTCCTTCTTTTAAAATAAGCTTTTTAGAAGGAATTCCATGAATAACTACATCATTTATTGAAATACATAAAGTTGCTGGAAATGGTGCTACTCCTTTTTCATAATGAGGATAATTTTTTTGTGCTGGAATAGCATTATTATCTAAAATAAATTTCTCTGCAGCTTTATCAAGTTCAATTGTTGATATTCCTGGTTTTATTAAGCTTTCCACTAATTTTTGAGTTTGAGAAGCTATTTTTGAAGCTTCTCTCATTAACTCAATTTCTCTTTTTGATTTTATCTCCACCATTTTTTTATACCTCTATTTTTAAGTACATTTCTATTTTTTCAAAGATTCTTCAACTTCTTTAGCAACATCATAAGATGTTCTACCTGCTTTGTCTCCTGCTTTTTCTGTTCTTAATACATTTTTTGCTTCATAATACTTGATAAGTTCTTCTGAAGTTTTTTTGTATACTTCAAGTCTGTTTTGAACAACCTCTGGTTTTTGGTCTTCTCTTTGATATAATTCTCCACCACATTTATCGCATATTCCTTCTTGTTTTGGTGGGTTAAATACTACATTATAGATTTCATTGCATCCTCTGCAACTTCTTCTATTTGCTATTCTTTCTACTATTTCATCGAATGGTACTTCGATGTTTAAAGCCATATCCACTTTGTTTCCTTTTGAGTTTAATAATTCATCTAATACTTTGGCTTGATTTTCTGTTCTTGGGAATCCATCTAATATTGCTCCATTTTGAACATCATTTTCTTCCATTCTTTTTGCAAGCATTTTAACAGTTATTTCATCTGGAACAAGTTCTCCCTTATCCATGTATGATTTTGCTTCTTTTCCAAGTTCTGTTTCATTTTTTAAATTTTCTCTGAATAAGTCTCCTGTTGAAATATGAGCTAATTTAAGATTTTCAGCTAATATTTTTCCAACTGTTCCTTTTCCACTTCCGTGGTGCACCTAATAATACTATAAACATATTAAATTCTCCTTTTTTATGGCAATATGGAACGACTAAAAACGTCGTTCCTCTTTATTTACTCTAAAAATCCTTTATAGTGTCTCATTACTAATCTTGATTCTAGTTGTTGTACTGTTTCTAGCGCAACACCTACTACGATTAATATTGATGTTCCACCAAAGGTTATATTCATTTTTGTAAAGCTTAAAAGCATTGGTAATATTGCAATTAAACTTAAGAATAAACCACCAAATAGAGTTAATTTTTTCATAATTGATGATAAATATTCTGTTGTAGGTTTTCCTGCTCTAATACCTGGTATAAATCCACCATTTTTCTTTATATTGCTTGATACTTCTGCTGGATTAAATGTTGCATACGTATAGAAATAAGTAAATGCAACTATTAAAACTAAATAAACTAATGCATTAGCTATTGTATAGCCTAATCCAAACTGTGCAGAAGATGTTGATAATGAGAATTTATATACACCAGCCCAAAATCCTGATGCTGTAGCAATATTGCTATTAAACATTGGTATAATCATTGCTGGGAATGTTAATATTGATGAAGCAAAAATAACTGGCATTACACCTGCCATAGCAAGTTTTAATGGTATGTGTGTATTTTGGCCTCCATACATTTTTCTTCCAACAACTTTTTTAGCATATTGTACAGGTACTCTTCTTTCAGCTTCTTGTACAAATACTACTCCTGCAACTAGCACTAATGCTCCTATAATTATTGCAATTGAAGTAATTAATCCTGTTGTGCTAAATACCCCGTTTACAACAATTTGAGAATATAATGCTGTAAGTGCTGATGGCAATGATGATATAATACCTATAAAGATAATTAATGATATTCCATTTCCAATACCTTTACTTGTTATTTGTTCACCAAGCCACATTAAGAAAGCTGTTCCTGCAACTAAAGATAATACAAATAGTGCTCCTGTTCCAAATCCTGGATTTACAAACACATTGTAATCTCTGTAGGCATTGCTATATGTTAAATATAGTCCTATTGCTTCTACTAATGCAAGTATTAATGTAAGTATTTTTGTATATTTATTAACTTTTGCTTTACCTTCTTCTCCGCCTTCTTTAATTGCTTTTTCTAGTGAAGGTATTACCATTCCTAATAATTGGATAACAATTGAAGCTGTAATATATGGTGTTATTGTCATTGCAAATACTGATAATTTTGAAAAGGCTCCACCTGAAATTATATCAATCAACCCAGTAATTGAGTTGCTTGCACCTGTTCTTATAGAATCTAGTGCAATACTATCAACTCCTGGTACTGTGATATGACATCCAAATCTAAATATCACTATTAATAATAATGTATAAAGAATTCTTTTTCTTATTTCTGGTGTTTTTAGAGCGTTTTTAATCGTATTAAACAAACTAAATCACCTCTACTTTTCCACCAGCTGTTTCAATTGCTTTTGCAGCAGATGCTGTGAATCTGGTTGCTTTAACTGTTAATTTTTTATCTAATTTTCCAGTTCCTAATATAACGATTCCATCATTTGCCTTGCTAATTACTCCGTCTTTTATTAAACTTTCAGCTGTAACTTCTTCTGTTGTAGCTTTATTTAGCATTGTTAAAGTTACTTCTGTATAGTTTTTAGCGAAGATATTTTTGAATCCTCTTTTAGGTAATCTTCTATATAGTGGTGTTTGACCACCTTCAAATCCACGTCTTACGCCTCCGCCTGATCTTGCTTTTTGTCCTTTATGTCCTCTTCCTGAAGTTTTTCCAAGTCCTGAGCCAACTCCACGTCCAACTCTTTTTCTTGTTTCTTTTTCAGTTGCTGACTTTATGTTTCCTAATTCCATTGATTTTCCCTCCTTATTTAAATCTTAACTATTTGTTTGCATGAAGTGTACTCTTATACTATTTCTTCTACTTTCTTTCCTCTTTTTTTAGCTATGTTCTCAGCTGTTGCCATGTTTTCTAATGCATTCATTGTAGCATATCCAACATTTCTTGGGTTATTTGTACCAATAACTTTTGTTTTGATATCTCTATAACCTGCAAGTTCAAGAATTGGTCTTACACTACCTCCTGCAATTAATCCAGAACCTTCTGCTCCTGGTTTAATAAGTACACTTGCTGAACCAAATATACCTAAATATTCATGAGGTACAGTTGTTCCAACGATTGGAACTTCTATTAAATTCTTTTTAGCATCTTCAATAGCTTTTTTTATTGCATCTGGAACTTCAGCTGCTTTACCATTTCCAATACCTACGTGTCCATTTTCATCTCCAACTACAACAACTGCGCTGAATCTGAAATTTCTACCACCTTTAACAACTTTTGCAACTCTGTTAATAGCTACAACTTTTTCTTTAAATTCCATTGTCTTTTCTTCCATTAAAATTAATACTCCTTTCTATAAATTAGAACTCTAACCCTGCTTCTCTTGCAGCTTCAGCTAATTCTTTAACAACACCATGATATACATATCCGCCTCTATCATAAACTACTGTTTTGATATTTTTTTCTAAGGCTCTTTTTGCAACTAGTGTTCCTACTTCTTTAGCTGCTTCTTTGTTTGAGTGTTTTGTTTTAACTTCTTTATCTAATGTTGAAGCTTGAACAAGTGTTACACCCTTTGTATCATCAATTACTTGAGCATATACATTTGCGTTACTTCTGAACACACATAGTCTTGGGCATTCTGCTGTTCCCATAACTTTTGTACGTACTCTTTTATGTCTTCTTTCTCTTTCTAATTTTCTATTAGTTTTAGAAACCATTTTTATTACTCCTTTCTAAAATCCTTTAATTTTATTTTTTACCTGTCTTACCAACTTTACGTCTAATATGTTCTTCAGCATATTTAATACCTTTACCTCTATAAACCTCTGGTGGTCTCTTTGTTCTGATAACTGCTGCCATTTCTCCAACTAATTCTTTATCCATTCCTCTTACTATTATTTGGTTTGGTGTTGGAACTTCATATTTAATTCCTTCTGGTTCTACCATTTCTACTGGATGTGAATATCCAAGTGTTAGAACTAATTTATTTCCTTGTTTTGCAGCTCTGTAACCTACACCATTTATTTCTAGTGCTCTAGTATATTCATTTACAACACCATTAATCATGTTATTAATTAATGTTCTTGTTAAACCATGTAAACTTCTGTTTTGTGGTTCATCATCTGGTCTTGTAACTGTTATAACTTTGTTTTCTACAGTTATTTTCATGTTTGGATGAAATTCTTTTACTAGAGTTCCTTTAGGTCCTTTTACAGTTAATTTGTTTCCATCTAAAGTTACTTCTACATTTTCTGGAACTGTAATTGGTTTATTTCCTATTCTTGACATAATATTTTTCTCCTCTCTAAATCTTAATTACCAAATGTATGCTAATACTTCTCCACCAACACCTAATTCACGAGCTTTTTTATCAGTCATAACTCCTTTTGATGTTGAAATTAGAGCTATTCCTAAACCATTTAATACTTTAGGAAGTTCTTCCTTAGAAGCATATATTCTTAAACCTGGTTTGCTTATTCTTCTTAATCCAGATATAACTTTTTTACCTTTTTCTGTATATTTTAAGCTTATTCTTAAAATTCCTTGATTTTCATTTTGGATTTCTTCGAATGCTTTTATATATCCTTCATTAAATAATATTTCTGCAATATCTCTCTTCATATTTGATGCAGGAACATCAACTGTTTTGAAATTTGCTTGACTTGCATTTCTTATTCTTGTTAACATATCTGCAATTGGATCTGTTGTAACCATTTTTTATCCTCCTTTTTAATTAATATTTATTACCAGCTTGATTTTTTTACTCCTGGTATCTCACCTTTATGTGCTAATTCTCTAAAGCATATACGGCAGATTCCATATTTTCTAATATATCCATGAGGTCTTCCGCATAATTTACATCTATTATATTCTCTTGTTTTGAATTTTTGTTCTTTTTGTTGTTTAACAATCATAGATTTTTTAGCCATGTTTTTTATTTTCCTCCTTTTTAATTGGTTTAAGCTCTAAAAGGCATTCCTAACTCTGTTAGTAATTCTTTAGCTTCTTCATCAGAATTAGCTGTAGTAACGAATATAATATCCATACCTCTTATTTTATCTATTTTTTCATATTCAATTTCAGGGAATATAACTTGTTCTTTAATTCCTAAAGAATAGTTTCCTTTACCATCAAATGAATTGTTTGGTAATCCTCTGAAATCTCTTACTCTTGGTAGAGATACATTAAATAGTTTGTATGCAAAATCATACATCTTATCATTTCTTAATGTAACTTTGCATCCAACATTTGCACCTTCTCTTAATTTGAATGCTGCAATTGATTTTTTAGCTTTTGTTATAACTGGTTTTTGACCTGTTATAGCTGTTAAATCGGCAATTGCATTATCTAATGCTTTAGGATTTTCTTTAGTATCTCCTAAGCCAATGTTTATAACTATTTTTTCAAGTTTTGGAACTTGCATTATTGATTTGTAACCAAATTTTTTCATTAATGCAGGTACTATTTTTTCTTGATATTGTTCTTTTAATACTTCCATGCTTAATTTTTACCTCCTTTTTATTTTATAACTGTTCCACATCTTTTACAAATACGAACTTTTTCATCTTTTTCGATTTTGTAACCTATTCTTGCAGGTTTGTTGCATTTTGAACATAAAACATTTACTTTGCTTGAATGTATTGCAACTTCTACTGGTACTATTCCACCTTCGTCGCCTTGTTTTCTAGGTTTGATGTGTTTTTTTCTAATATTTACACCTTTAACAACTATTTTTTCTTGTTTTGGCATTACTTTTAAAACTTCTCCAGTTTTTCCTTTATCATTTCCTGATAAAACTTGAACTGTATCACCTTTTCTTATTTTCATAAAGGTTTTCCCTCCTTTTTACTTAATTCTATAAAACTTCTGGAGCTAGTGATAATATTTTCATATAATCTTTATCTCTTAATTCTCTAGCTATAGGTCCAAATATACGTGTTCCTTTTGGTGTTCCGTCATCACGTATTATAACTGCTGCATTTTCATCAAATCTTACATAAGATCCATCAGCTCTTCTTATAGGCTTTGTTGTTCTAACTATAACTGCTTTTACAACATCACCTTTTTTTACAACACCTGTTGGTATAGCACTTTTAACTGATGCTATTATAACATCTCCAACACCTGCAAATTTTCTATGTGAACCACCTAAACATCTGATACACATTAATTCTTTTGCTCCTGTGTTATCTGCAACTTTTAATTTAGATTGTTGTTGAATCATCTAGGTTTCCTCCTTATAATTTTCTTTATTTTATAACTGCTTTTTCTACAACTTCAACTACTCTCCATCTTTTGTCTTTTGATAGAGGTCTAGTTTCCATTACTTTAACTTTGTCGCCTATTTGGCAAACATTTTCTTCATCATGTGCTTTTAATTTATATGTTCTTTTAACGATTTTTCCATATAATTTATGTTTAACACTTGTTTCAACTGATACAACTACTGTTTTATCCATTTTGTTAGATGTAACTGTACCAATCATAACTTTACGAAGATTTCTTTCTTCCATTATTTAATCCTCCTTTTAACGCTTGCTTTAAGCTAATTCTCTTTCTTTAAGTACTGTGTTTATTCTAGCTATATCTTTCTTTGTTTCTTTTATTTTCATAGGATTATCTAAACCATTTGTTGCTAAGTTAAATCTTAATTTGAATAATTCAGTTTTTAATTCTCCTAATTCTGTTTTTAAGTCTTCTGAAGACATTTCTCTAATTTTTTCTATCTTCATTTAAACATCACCACCCTGTTCAATTTCTCTTGTAACAAATTTTGTTTTTACAGGTAGTTTATGTGCAGCTAATCTTAAAGCTTCTCTTGCAATGTCTTCTGTAACATCTGCTAATTCAAATAATATTCTACCTGGTTTAACTGGTGCTACCCAATATTCAACTGCTCCTTTACCTTTACCCATACGAGTTTCAGCAGGTTTTTTGCTTATTGGTTTGTTTGGGAATATTTTAATCCAAACTTTTCCACCTCTTTTAATATAACGAGTCATAGCAATACGTGCTGCTTCTATTTGGTTTGCTGTAATTAATCCTGCTTCTAGAGTTTGTAATCCGTAATCTCCTTCATTTACAACATTACCTCTTGTTGCTTTACCTCTATTTCTACCTTTTTGCATTTTTCTATATTTTGTTCTTTTTGGCATTACTGGCATTATTCTTCTCCTCCTTCTGTTTTAATTTTTTTAGTTGGAAGAACTTCTCCTTTATATATCCAAACTTTTACACCTATTTTTCCATAAGTTGTATCTGCTTCTGCAAATCCATAATCAATATCTGCTCTTAGTGTTTGTAGTGGAATAGTTCCTTCTTTATAGAATTCTGTTCTTGCCATATCAGCTCCACCTAAACGTCCAGATACAGATGTTTTAATACCTAAAGCACCTGCTTTCATTGCTTTTTGCATACATTGTTTCATTGCTCTTCTGAATGAAATTCTTCTTTCTAGTTGGTTTGCAATGTTTTCTGCTACTAATTGAGCATTAGTATCAACATCCTTAACTTCAACTATATTTAAGTTAACTTCTTTACCAATCATTTTTGATAATTCTTGCTTTAAACTTTCAGCTAAGCTTCCGCCTTTTCCTATAACAACACCTGGTTTAGCTGTATAAACATTTACTTTAACAAATTTAGCTGTTCTTTCTATTTCTACTTTAGAAATACCGCTAACGAATAATTTTTTCTTTACATATTCACGGATTTTATGGTCTTCTACTAAATAATCAGCAAAATTCTTTGAATCTGCATACCATTTAGAATTCCAATCACTAATAACACCAACTCTTAATCCATGTGGGTGCATTTTTTGTCCCATATTCAATCTCCCTCCTTAAACTTCTCTTAACTTAATTGTAACATGACTTGTTCTTTTTCTAATTCTTGAAGCTGAACCTTTAGCTGCTGGTCTTATTCTTTTCATTGTTGGACCTTGGTTTGCGTAAATTTCGCTAACTATTAGGTTGCCTCTGTTCATGTTGTGGTTGTTTTCTGCATTTGCTATTGCAGATTTTAATAATTTTTCTATTGTTTCAGATGATGCTTTTGGTGTGAATTTAACAATTGCTAAAGCTTCATCAACTTTTTTGCCTCTTATAAGGTCTGCTACGATTTTAACTTTTCTAGCTGATATTCTTGAAAAATTTAAAGTAGCTGTTGCTTCTAGTACTTTATTTTCTTCTGGCATTCTAAGTTACCTCCTATTAATATTTTTTAGACTATTTTACGTCTGTTTTCTTTTCTCCTGAATGTCCTCTAAATGTTCTTGTTGGAGCAAATTCTCCTAATTTATGTCCTATCATTTCTTCTGATATATATACTGGAACATGTTTTCTTCCATCATGAACTGCTATAGTATGACCTACCATTTGTGGGTATATTGTAGAAGCTCTTGACCAAGTTTTTAAAACTTGTTTTGTTCCGCTTTCATTCATAGCTTTGATTCTGTTTAATAATCTTTCTTCTACGAATGGTTTTTTCTTACTAGATCTTGACATTAGATTTTCCTCCTTTTAATTATTTTCTTCTCTTAACTATATATTTATCTGTTCTATTATTTTTCTTTCTTGT
The DNA here is from genome assembly GCA_934167835.1 of uncultured Clostridia bacterium. Taxonomy (GTDB): domain Bacteria; phylum Bacillota; class Clostridia; order TANB77; family CAG-508; genus UMGS1781. Next base: position 110,428 of record CAKPLZ010000005.1, read on the forward strand.
CTTATATCCTAATGCTGGTTTGCCCCAAGGAGTAAGTGGTCCACTATGTCCTACTGGTGCTCTACCTTCACCACCACCATGTGGGTGATCTACTGGGTTCATTACAGAACCTCTAACTGTTGGTCTTACACCTAAATGTCTTGTTCTTCCTGCTTTTCCTAATTTGATGTTTGCATGGTCTAAGTTTCCAATTGTTCCTATTGTTGCTCTACATTTTGCTCTTACTAATCTCATTTCTCCAGAAGGTAATCTTACATGTGCGTATTCTCCTTCTTTTGCCATTAATTGAGCTTCTCCACCAGCTGCTTTTACCATTTTTCCACCTTGGCCTGGGTTTAATTCTATGTTATGAATTAAAGTACCTACTGGAATATTTGCTATTGGTAAGCAGTTTCCTGGTTTTATATCTACGTTTTCACCAGATATAACTTTGTCTCCATTTGTTAATCCAACTGGAGCTAGTATATAAGCTTTTTCTCCATCTTCATATTGAATTAAAGCTATATTACTTGTACGATTTGGATCGTATTCAATTCCGATAACTTGTGCTTCCATGTTATCTTTTTTTCTTTTAAAATCAATTATTCTATATTTTTGTCTGTTTCCTCCACCTTGATGTCTAACTGTTATTCTACCATAAGAATTTCTACCTGCATTTTTCTTTTTTGTATCTAATAAAGATTTTTCAGGTGATTGTTTTGTTATTTCGTCGTTTGTCAATGTTGTCATATTTCTTCTTGATGGTGTATATGGTCTAAATGTCTTAATTCCCATTTTTAATTCTCTCCTTTTAAATATTTATTTTCCCAGTTTAATCTGGATAATTTTTTAAGGTTTATGCACCCATAAATTCATCTATTGAATCTTTATATTTCTTATCAAGCTTTGTTTCTTTTCCACCTTTGCCTAAGTATGTTACTTCTGCTGGGTTTGTATCTATTGAAACGATTGCTTTTTTCCAATCTGGTCTTCTTCCTGTATTTGCTCCTACTCTTTTTTCTTTTCCTTTAACTGTCATTGTATTTACATTTAATACTTTAACATTAAATAGAGCTTCTACAGCTTTAGCTATTTGAACTTTTGTTGCTTTTTTTGCAACGCGGAATGTATATTTTCCTTCTTGAAGTCCAGTATTACTTTTTTCTGTTACTATTGGTTTTATAATTATTTCTTCTGGTTTCATTTAAGCATATACCTCCTCTAAGTTTTTAACACTATCTACTGTTAAAACTAATTTATTGTATTTTAATAAATCATAAACATTGATTGTGTTTGTTAATGTTGTTTTAACTCCTTCAATATTTCTACTTGAAGCTTGAACATTTAAGTTCTTTTCTGGTAAAACTATTAATGTTTTTCCTTCTACCTTTAGGTTTGCTAAAGCATTTACCATATTTTTTGTTTTTACTTCATTTAGTTCTATTTTATCAACAACTACTAGGTTGTTTTCTAATACTTTAGAACTTAATACTGATCTTATAGCAAGTTGTCTTTCTTTTTTGTTTATTCTGTAGCTGTAATCTCTTGGTTTTGGTCCTAAAGCTATACCACCTTTAATCCATTGTGGTGCTCTTATACTTCCTTGTCTTGCTCTACCTGTTCCTTTTTGTTTCCATGGCTTTCTTCCACCACCAGCAACTTCTGCTCTTGT
>CAKPLZ010000006.1 GCA_934167835.1 uncultured Clostridia bacterium
TGAAAGAATCAAAGCTAATTTTCCTTTAATATTATTTTTATGTATTATTTTGAAGTCATACTTTTTGTTAATTTGCAAATTATATAGAACAAATGCTTTTTTATTCAGAAAATTTCTTATTTTATTTTTATCATTATACCCATCCAACGGAAATATATCTATATATACTCCATGATTTATTTTCAAATTTTTTACAGAACTCTCTATAAAAGTAGTTTCTGAATTTCTAATTTTAGCAAATCCCATTGTATATTCTGGATCAGTTTTATAAGTCTGTAAAAAGTACTTGTCCTTCAATAGTTTTTGTCCTTCTTTTAAGAATATCTCATAGTCCTCTCGTGGCATTGAAATATCTATATCATCATCCCATGGAATAAATCCTCCATGCCTTATGCAACCTAATAATGTTCCACTATCTAGAAAATATTTTACATTTAATTCATTACATACTCTAATAAATTCTTTTAAAATATCTAGTTCTACCTGTTGTAATTCTTTTAAATTCACTTCTTTATTCTGCATACTTTACTCCTTTTATTCTATTTTTCAAAAATTTTAATGGTTCAATAAATAAAATTGCTTTTATTGCAAATTTAGAAAGTACTCTAGTTTCTTTAAATATTCCAAATGATACTATGTTTGCAATAAATTGACTTATTAATGTTGCAATAGCTGCTCCATACATTCCATACTTTGGTATTAAAATTGCGTTAAATATAATGTTTGAAATGCTACCTGTAGCAGAATAAAACAAACTATATTTTCCTCTATTTTCACAAATTAGCCAAACATAATGTACATTTCCTAATATTCCAAACCAAATTCCCCAGATTAATATATATAGTATTTTTGATGCTTCTAAAAAAGCCTTTCCATATAAAATCATAATTATTAATCTTGCAAAAATGGTTATTCCTATTGCAAATAAAATACTAACTAATGATGAAATGTCATATAATCTTTGTAAATTCTTTACATATTCTTTATTATTATTTTCACCTTTATATTTCATGATTACAGGTTTAAAAGATGATATAATTGAGTTTGGCACAAATGCCCACATTTCAGCAATTCTAACCGCAGCAGAGTAAATTCCGACTTGAGATTTGTCCTCTATCATTTTTCCTAACATAACTTGATCAATTCTCATATAAATTGTAACCATGATAGATGATAATGCAAAATACCAACAATTACTCAATAATTTTTTTGCATAGTCTTTATCAAATGACCATTTACATGTTTTTCCTATATTTTTATGTATCAGTTTATATGAAATAAAAAGAAAAATTGCATATATTATTCCTTCTATTAAATATGTTGCTGTATAGTATCTAATATCCAATTTTAGCACAACTATAAGAATCTTTAATACTGCAAATATAATATAAGAAATGCATTTTGATACTGCCAAATATTTCACTTTTAAATTTGCAGTTGCGTAATAATCAATAACTTCAGAACAACTGAAAAGCATCATTAATGACAACAGTATCCCAATCACCATTGAGGTACTATCATTATGTGTCATAATACATACAGTAGTTTCTGCGGCAATTATAAGCAAAATAGCGGCAATTAATCTTATAGTAAAACTTGTCCCCAGAATTTTGCCTTCATCTTCTGGTCTTTGAGTCAAGTCTTTTGTTGCTATATGGTATATTCCAATAGATGCTATACCACTAAACAAGCTTGTAATTGACAATATATAATTAAATATCCCATATTTTTCTGTTCCAAAATACCTAGCAATGACACCTGTAACAACAACACCTAGTATCATTGTAAAAATATTTTGAAATACAATCCAGCTACTATTTTTAGCAACCTTTTTAAAAACATTATGTCCTTCTAATTTTTGCTTAATATTCGAAAACATTTCTAGCTCCTTATTTTTTTATTATTTCATTATATATTTTAATAATTTGATTAGCATTATTTTCAGCATTGTGCCTACTTAATGCTTTTTCTCTTGCTTGTCTGCCATACTCAATGCACAATTTATCATCTTCGAAATATCTACTTATATAATCTGCACACATTGCAGGTTCAGTATATGGATATAAAAAGCCTTCCTTTTTATGTTCTAAGATATCCATAGTTCCTCCAGTATTTGTAGCAACACAAGGCATCCCAAGCAGCATTGCTTCTCCTAATGAATTTGAGCTATTTTCAATAACTGATGGTAATACAAACACATTGCTTTTTAAATATTGTTCAATCATTTTTTCTTCGCTCAATATTCCAGTAAACACCACTTGATCTTCCAAGTTGTATTTTTTTATTAACTTTCTAATAATTTTAGCATATCCACTTATTTTAATTTTTCTGGTAAATGTAGAAGTATCTATTATGTTATTTCCTGCAATATATAGCTTAATATCTGGATATTTTTGTTTCAATATGTATATGGCTTGTAGTAAAAAATGTAACCCTTTTATTGGATAGCTTGCTTGACTTGTAAAAATGCTATGTCTCTCTATGTTTTCCAAATTCCACTCTTTACCATAAAATCCTGTTCTTAGTGTTTCATTTCCCACAAAATAACTTTCTTCTGGATTAATTGCCTTTGTATTTGCATAATCCCAATCTGTTCTTCCAATAATTGCATCAGACCTTTTTATTAGTTCCGTCTCCAGTTTACCTCTTTTAGCAAATTGTTTTTTTTGCTGAAGTAGATTGTCCATTTTTATAAAGTCACGAAAAGTAACATTTTTTCTTACTGTATTTTCAGGGATATCACCTAAATAAACTTTTTCGTATATGCTAACTAGTCCCTGTATTGAAGTAACAGTTTTAACATTAGTGCAAGCATTTATAAACGCTAATCCATGTGCAAATTCGGTTCCATGAATATGTACCAAATCTGGCTTAAATTCTTCATTGACTATCTTCCAATATTTTTCTAAATTAGAATTATACTTTAATGCTGGTGCTCCAGGTATCAAATAATAAATAACCTTTCCATCATCAAATTTTTTTATATCCACTCCATTGTAAACTGTTGCAATTGCTAATTTAATATCATTATTATCTTTTAACATGTTTGCTAATCCATTCAACCAGCCTCCAAAGCAACATTTTTCCTGTCCGATTTTACTAGCTGGATATGGAAAAATTGTATTAACTATCCAAAGAATTCTCATAATTAAACCTTTTCCTTTTTATTAAATTTAAAATATATTTCTGATAAAAGCAATACCAAACCAAATTGTAGATATGCCGTTAGTGATATAAAATGTATAATTACATCTGCAGCAAATTGTCTTGGAAGATATATAGCTTCAGGAATTAAAAATAAGATAATTGTATATAGAGCCCAGTTCTTTGTATCAGTTTTTGTACATAAAATCATTATACCACCTAGTAAAAAATTATATATAATTATTCCTATAAACGAATAGTCAATATACAATTCTGCTAAGTATTGTGTTCCTAACCCCTCTCCATTTAGATATCTATTTCCTAACACTATATAACTAATACTTGCACCTAAATTATTATCATGTAAAGCAACACTAATTTTATCTGTATTGTGTACCTTGCTAATTCCAAATATTTTAGAAATAGTTCCATATCTAAAATTATTGATAAAAAATCCAAAGGTATAGTGCTGTTTTAAATCTCTTAATTTATTTTTATTCTGTATTGAATATGCTAATGTATCCCCTGATGTTCCTTGATCTATAAAGAATTGCTCCGCATAGTGTATAATGCTAAATTTTTTTATTGTTAATCTATTTCTCCATAAATTATACATGCTTAAAAATGCCATAGCCACAAATAGTACTACCATAAGTATAATCACTCTTTTTTTAGTATAATAGACTTCATTTTGAAACTTAGATTGCCTAATAAATAAGTATATTCCAATAAAAATACTCTTTATTACAAGAGGTCCTCTAACTCCTACCAATAGTGATAACACAAGGTATACTCCATAGGGAATAAAAACTTTTCCAAGCTTTTTTGGTTTTGGGAAAGTTGCTAAATACATTGATAAAAACAAAAAATTCATATCTGCAGTTTTGCTTATAAAATATGGTATACTTGACTTAAAATTTTTATATAAAGCTAAATACGATGAATTCTTCCATACAAAAATTAATTTTTCAAGTTCAACAATATATATACATAACAGCGTGATATAAAATGCAGCTAAAGTAATTTTTTCAATATATGTCTTTCTTTTTATAAAAAACTCATAGGAATTTCCTTTAAATCTATGTTTTTCCTGTTTCTTAATAATTTTTTCAAAAATTAGTTGTCCTGCTTTAAGACTAAATAATGCCATAAAAATTACTGCAATTGTTTCTATTTTTGCAATATTAGTAAATTGTGCATACCAATTTTTACCAGTAATCATATATATTGTATTTTTACCTAAAACCAGTGTAAAAAAGGTAATGTTAAATATAAAAAAGATTATATTTCCCTTCAAGTTAAACATTGCAAATATTACATTACTTGCACATAGTAGCACGGTTGCAATAAGCATAGTATTTAAACTCTTAAGGCTTATTCCCAATATGAAAAGCAGAACCAATATTCCCAATGTAATTATTTGTACCTTTTCTTTTTTTTCACCCATTATTTTCCTTTTCCTCTTTTTCTATTGTTTTTATTATTTTTTTGGTTTGAATCACATTATTTTTATTATTTAAAATAAAATTTCTAGCTTCAATTCCTTTTTGAATAAGTTCATTTTCAGGTAGGTTCATTAAATTGTTTAGAACATCTTGTATACCTGTAACAGTTTCGTTTTCTATAAAATATACATATTGGTAATAATCCTTTGGCATCCCTGGTAATTTTGTTGTTAAAACTGGGGTTCCTGAAACCATGTATTCCATATTTTTTGATGGAAAAGAATATTTAGTATATTCTTCACTAGTAAATCTTGGATTAACCAATAATGTGGCTTTTTTTTCAGCCTCAACTATTTTATCATTTGTAACAACTCCATGAAAGTCAATTTTTTTATTTTCTATTGATTTGATATATGGAACTAGATCGCCATCGCCATATAAATCTAGCTTAATATTGTTATTTTGAATGTTGCAAAAAGCTTCAATTAGCGCCTTTACACCATATCTTTCATATAACCCGCCTGCATACATTACGATTTTTGGTGATGATTTTTGTACTTCATTATTTTCTGCACTTTCTCCTATATCAACTAAGCCTTCAATAACTATATGAGGTTTATTTTTAGGATTAACAATTTTGTTCATTTCCTCTGTTATAAGAATATAGCCATCATACTTTGTTTGCATTTTTTCATTGATTTTTTTATTTTTCTGCATATCTCTTGGTAAATCTGTAACTATAGCCCAACATTGAAATTTGAAAAGCTTGCTTAACACAAGTGTTGTTGTTGATATTGTTGTATTTAAAATATCGCATACAAATATTTTTTCCTTTTTGTTTTTCAGAACTTCTTTTGTTACTTTTACTATTGTGCCTAAAAATGTGCAGATTTGTCTTAGTACTTTTGCATTTATAAATGGTATGTATGTATATTTTACACCATTTTCCTCTTCACATTTGTCTAGCCATAATATTTTTTTTGAAATTTTCCTAGACATTGGAATACTTGATATTGTTTTTACTGGTACGTTATTTTTTACAAATCCTTCACACATTAGCCTATGGAATTTTTGTATTGATTGTAAAGGCTTGTTTTTTGAATTTTCAATTATTCCATTTATCTTTGATTTACTTGCAAGTGCAGATATATATATTATTTTCATTATTTACTTTCCTTATATAATTGATTTAAAACTGTTATATGTGATTTTGCAATATTTTCTATTGTATATTCTTTTATCCTTTTTATTGATTCCTCACCTTGTTGGTAAAGTTCTTCATCTGATTTGTTTAAATATTTTTTTATTGCCTTAGTTAATTCTTCATAAGAATTTGTTTTAATTATTTCACCATTTTTATTATTTTCAACAAGTTCTAATCCAGCATTACACCTATCTGTTGTTATAACTGGCAATCCCCTTGCCATTGCTTCATTTACAACTAGTCCCCAAATATCTTCTCTAGTTGGAAATAGGCACACATCAGCTGAATCATAATATTTTTTTAGAGTTTCTTTATCTTTGAAATCATCTAGTGAAATATTTTTTAATCCATATTCTTCTATGAGTTTTTGATATTCTTCCTTTTTATTTCCCCATCCGATATTTATAAATTCTATGTTTTCTTCTTTTAATTCATTAGCAGCCTTTATGATTAAGTCATATCCTTTTCTTTCTATGTAATTTCCTACACAAATAAAAATTCGTTTTGTCTGGCATAGCTTTAGTTCTTCTCTTAGCTTCATTTTTTCATCTTTTTTTAGTGGTTTTTCTAAAATATCACTTTTATGTAGTGTTGAAAATTTATGGAAAAATATATTTTTTTCTTTTGCTCCGTAATACATAAAGTATTTTTTAGCTGATTTTCCATTTGCTAAACAGCCAACTGCGTTTTTGATATAATGGCTTTTAATATATTTTTTAATATTACTTTTGGTATCCACAAATGCGCCATCACAGTTTATCAAGTATTTTATCTTCTTTGTAATACAGTACTGCATTAATAGCATTGCTGTTTTAGTACTATATTCATAAAAAATAACTAGGTCTGGTTTTTCTTGTTTCAAATACTGAATTGTATAGAATTTAACATGGTTAATACTTTTTTCCCAGCCTTTTGCTTTTATTAGTTTGAAATTTTTAATATTGTCTTTATACCAACTATCGTTTCTTTCATTGTCTTTTTTCTGTTCAAAGCAAACAACTAAATCACATTCTTTTCCAAGTTCATTAAACACATCTATTCTGTATGGTGCCATTATTGTTGTCAAAATAAATATTTTCATTATTTCCCCCAAACTGTTCTATTTACAATATCAGTATAACTTTGTATTAATTTTACAACTTTCACTGATACATTTGTATCTGCATAATCTTCTGCCATAACTACTTCTTCATTATTTGCTCTCATTTCTACTGCAAGTTCCATTGCTTGTTCTACTGTTTTGTCTGTTATTCCACCTATTACTACTGAACCTTTGTCTAAGACTTCTGGTCTTTCTGTTGATGTTCTGATTAAAACTCCTGCAAATCCTAGCATTGCGCTTTCTTCTGATAGTGTTCCACTATCTGATAACACACAGTAGCTGTTCATTTGTAGTTTGTTATAATCTCTAAATCCAAATGGTTTTAGATTTTGTACTAGTGGATGGAATTTGAAATTTCTTTTGTCTATGAATTTTTGGCTTCTTGGATGTGTTGAGTAGATTACTGGCATTTGATATTTTTCTGCTATATCATTTATTGCATTCATTAGAGACATAAAGTGTTCTTCGTTGTCTATATTTTCTTCTCTATGTGCAGACAATATTATATACTTATTCTTTTCTAAATGCAACCTTTCTAGTACATCACTTTTTTCTATTTCTTCCATGTGGTCTCTTAAAACTTCTCTCATTGGTGAGCCTGTTACAAATATTGTTTTTCCATCTATTCCTTCTGATAATAAGTATCTTCTTGAATGTTCTGTATAAGGTAAATTGATATCTGAAATATGGTCAACTATTTTTCTATTTATCATTTCTGATACATTCCAGTCCCAACATCTATTTCCTGCTTCCATGTGGAAGATTGGTATTTTTAATCTTTTAGCTGAAATTGCTGATAATGCTGAGTTTGTATCTCCTAAAAGTAATACTGCATCTGGTTTTTCTTCTAACATTATTTCATAAGATTTTGCAATTATATTTCCCATTGTTTCGCCTAAATCTTTTCCTGCTGAATCTAAGTAATAATCTGGTGCTCTTAGCCCTAAATCTTCAAAGAAAACTTGGTTTAGTGTATAATCCCAGTTTTGCCCAGTATGTACTAGCACGTGATTAAAATATTTATCAGCACATTTTATAACTGCTGAAAGTCTTATTATTTCTGGTCGTGTTCCTATTATTGTCATCAATTTTAATTTTTCCATTTTATACCTCCAAAAAATATGTATCTGGTTTTTCTGGGTCAAATACTTCATTTGCCCACATTATTGTTACTAAATCAGTGTCTCCAGTGTTTTCTATGTTATGTGTATATCCAACTGGAATATCCACAACTTCAATCTTTTCTCCACTTACATGGTATTCTATTACTCTATCTGAATCAACTTTTCTAAATCTAATAACACCTTTTCCACTTACTACAATAAATTTTTCGTTTTTTGTATTATGCCAATGGTTTCCTTTTACAATTCCTGGTTTTGATATATTTACTGAAATTTGGCCTCTCTCTAGTGTTTTTAACATTTCTGTAAATGAACCTCTATTATCTATGTTGGTTTTTAAAGAATAGCTAAATTCATTTTCCGGTAAATAGCTTAAATATGTACTATATAGTTTTTTTGAAAACTCATCTTTTACATCTGGTAACTGTAAATTTTCTCTTGATTCCTTAAATGAGTTTAAAAGTTCAACTATTTTTCCTAATTTAATAGTGTACACTGGTTTTACTGAGCAATAATTGTCTTCAATATTTTCTTTTCCTTCTAAAGCATTTACTAGTTCATTTACTACATCATCTATATAAATTAAATTCATTATAACTTCTGGGTCATTTACAGTGATATTTAAGTTTCTTGCTATATTATGGCAAAATGTTGCTACTGCACTATTGTAGTTTGGTCTGCACCATTTACCAAATACATTTTGAAATCTATATACTAATACTTTTACATTATTTCTTTTTCCATACTCAAAAATCAAATCTTCACCAGCTTTTTTGCTCTTTCCATAAGGGTTGTCCAAAGCTGCTTGAATTGAAGATGAAATCATTATTGGACTTTTGTTCTTATGTAGTTCTAGTAAATCCAATAATTTTGATGTAAACCCAAAATTTCCTTTCATAAATTCTTCTTCATTTTCTGGTCTATTTACACCAGCTAGATGAAATACAAATTCGCATTTTTTTGTGTATTCCTCTAATTCTTCTTGAGTTGTATCTATGTCGCATTCATAAATTTCGATATAGTCTTTATGTTTTAGTTCTTGAATTAAGTTTTTACCTATAAAACCTTTTGCTCCTGTTACTAATACTTTCATACCTTCTCCTTATTTTTTCCAGCTTTTTAATTCCTCTTGAATATAATCTAACTGTAATAATTTTGCTTTTACTTGGTCAATATTTAAAAGTTCTGTATTATTTGAATTAAATTCTGATAATTTTGTTCTTTCTTGATTTCCATCTACAAAGTATTTATCATAATTTAAGTCTCTTTTATCACATGGAACTCTATAGAAGTTTCCCATATCTATTGCATGAACACATTCTTCGTTTGTTAAAAGTGTTTCATACATTTTCTCTCCATGTCTAATTCCTATTACTCTTGTTTCTTCATCTTGTGCACCAAATAGTTCTTTTACAGCTTGTGCTAGAACTTCAATTGTACATGCTGGTGCTTTTTGTACCATTATGTCTCCTGCTTCAGCATTTTTGAAAGCAAATACAACTAGTTCAACTGCTTCTTCTAGGCTCATTATAAATCTTGTCATTTTTGGTTCTGTTACTGTTAGTGGTTTTCCAGCTTTAATTTGTTCAATAAATAGTGGAATTACGGAGCCTCTTGAACACATTACATTTCCATATCTTGTTGCACATATTGTTGTTTTATTTGGGTCTACTGTTCTTGATTTTGCAACAATAACCTTCTCCATCATAGCTTTTGATGTTCCCATTGCGTTTACTGGGTATGCAGCTTTGTCTGTTGATAAGCAAATTACTTTTTTAACTCCTTCATCAATTGCTACTGTTAATACATTGTCTGTTCCAAGTACATTTGTTTTAACAGCTTCAAGTGGGAAAAATTCACAGCTTGGAACTTGTTTTAATGCTGCCGCATGGAAAATATAATCAACACCATGCATTGCATTTTTAACACTTGCTAAATCTCTTACATCTCCTATATAAAATTTAATCTTATCATTATGATACTCTTTTCTCATATCATCTTGTTTTTTTTCATCACGAGAAAAAATTCTTATTTCTCCTATATCAGTATTTAAAAATCTGTTAAGTACAGCATGTCCAAATGAACCTGTACCTCCTGTAATCATTAAAGTTTTTCCTTTAAACATTATTATTACCTTCCCTTTCTAAAACTTGTATTAATTTTTCTATAAAATTGTGCTTTCTAAAATTTTCATTATAAAATATTTCAGCATTATCTCCCATATTTTTTATTTCTTTTTCACTTAGTTGAGTGAATTTTTTTAGATTTTCTGCCAATTCCTGCTCATCTTCAGCCTCTGAACACATTCCACAGTTTGCTTCACTAATTATTTTCTTTATAGCCCCATTCGCTGCAGCAATTATAGGTTTTCCTGCTAACATACATGTTTGGATTTTTGCAGGTAAAGTTTTTGATATTACTTCATTTTTTCCAAGAGTAACAATCATTGCATCAGCCAATTCATAATACTGTTGCATTTCGTTAAGATTTTTCTTTCCGTAAAAGCAGATATTTTTCAACCTCAAATCTTCTGCCAATCTTTTGCAATCACCTAATGCGCTTCCGTCTCCTATTATATGAAATTTGATTTTTGGATTTTTTTCTAAAATTTTAGCGGCTTTTATAATTGTTTCAACTGACTGGACTTTTCCAATATTACCTGCAAATACAAAGTCAAATATTCCATTATTAATTGTTCCTTTTTTTTGAAATATTTCCTCTGCATATTGTGGCATATATATAATATCACTTTTGTTTTTATTTTGAAGTTCCTGTTTAAACATCTCTGATGAGACAACTAATTGATCTATTTGTTTATATATATGATTACTAATCCTTTCAATTGCTTTATATAATATGCTATTGGCTTTTATTCCAAATGTTGTTACACTTTCCGGCCATAAATCTAAACAATATAAAACTATTTTCTTTTTATGTATCTTCTTATATATAATTCCTGGAATAGCCATTGTAATTGGAGAAAGTTGATAAACATAGACAATATCATATTTTTCTTTTAAAAACATTGCCTTGCATGATGCTGAAACCATATAGCTTAAATAATTTAACAGTCTAAAAAACGCTCCTTGTCTTCTTCCAATTTCAAATGTTCTTATAATATTTACACCTTTGTAATTTTCTTTCCTTTTACGAAAAAATTTATATTCTTTTGGCACTCTTCCTTCTGGATAATTAGGTAATCCTGTAAGAACAGTTACATCATGGCCTTTTTTAGCCAATGACTCACATATATCATTAATTCTAAATTGTTCTGGAAAGTAATATTGGCAAATTACTAATATTTTCATTTATTTTTTTCCTCTTTCTTTCCTTCAACTATTCCATCATGTTTAAATACTTTTACTATTGTTTTGAAAAATATTTTCCAGTCAAATAAAAATGACATTTTTTGAACATATTCCCCATCTAGTTTTGCTTTTACTGGTATTTCTAATTCATCTCTTCCGATTCACTTGTGCCCAGCCAGTAAGGCCAGGTTTTATGCTGTTTGCATTGTACTTGTCTCTTTCTGCTATTAAGTCGTCTTGATTCCATAAAGCTGGTCTTGGGCCTATTATGCTCATTTCCCCTTTTAGGATGTTGATTATTTGTGGTAATTCATCTATGCTAGTTTTTCTCATGATTTTTCCAAATTTTGTTATATAGCTTTCTGCATTATTTAATAAATGTGTTGGAGTGTCTTTAGGAGTATCTGTTCTCATTGTTCTGAATTTATATATTTTAAAGTGTTTTTTGTTTTTTCCTATTCTTTCTTGCTTAAAGAAAATTGGGCCTTTGCTTTCTAGTTTTATAATTATAGCAAAAATTAAGAAAAACGGTAATAGTATTATCATGGCTATTGCGCTTAAAATAAAATCAATTATTTGCTTTATAACTATATATATTTTCCTTCTCATTACCATTTTCCTTTCTACGTTTCTTTTATTTTATTTTCTTTTCCTTTAAATATATTCTTTATACTTTTTTCAATTTCTTTTCTTGCATTTTTAACTTCTTTATTCATTTCTTCTGGATGATGATATGTTGGCACTACTTCTCGCATTGTTTCATCCATTTCTTGTAGTGGTGTATTTTCGTTTTTAATTATATGTCTTAATTTATCTAGTTTTTGTTCTAATTCTTCAAATGTAAGGTCTGATAATTCTCCTATAAAAATCTTGTCATGTGCTGTTTTTTGTAGTCCTTCTTCTTGCATTAAAAGTTCTTCATATAGTTTTTCACCTGGTCTTAAGCCTGTGATTTTTATTGGAATATCTACATTTGGTTCTAATCCTGATAGTTTTATTAATGATACAGCTAGGTCATATATTTTTACAGGTTCCCCCATGTCTAAAACAAATATTTCTCCACCATCTGCATAGCTCATTGCTTGAAGAACTAGCCCTACAGCTTCTGGTATTGTCATGAAAAATCTGGTTATTTCTTTATGTGTTACTGTTACTGGTCCTCCTGTTGCTATTTGTTTTTTAAATAGTGGAACAACTGAACCATTGCTTCCAAGAACATTTCCAAATCTTACTGCTGCGTATTCTGTTTTGCTTGATTTGTTTTTAGCTTGCACTATCATTTCGCATAATCTTTTTGATGCTCCCATTATGTTAGTTGGGTTTACTGCTTTATCTGTTGAAATTAGTATCATTCTTTTTGCTTCATATTTATCTGCACAATTTGCTACATTGTATGTTCCAAATACATTGTTTTTTATTGCTTCTAATGGGCTTATTTGCATTAGTGGAACATGTTTGTGTGCTGCTGCATGGAATACTAGATATGGTCTGTATTCATCAAATATTTTTTCTAGTCTTGCTTTATCTCTTACGCTTCCTACTAATGGTATTATTTCTATTGTTCTATCAAAGTGTTTTTGTCTTAGTTCCATTTCAATGTTGTATAAATTATTTTCATAAATATCAAATATTATTAATCTTTTAGGTTCATATTTAACTATTTGTCTGCATAATTCTGATCCTATTGAACCTCCTCCACCTGTTACTAAGATGGTTTTATCTTTTATTAGTTCTGCAATTTTATCATTATTTAATACTATTGGTTCACGTCCTAAAATATCGTCTATTTCAACATCTCTTAGGTTTTGCATTATATTTTTATTTTTTATTAATTCTGCTGTACTTGGAAGTATTCTTAATTTCTTTCCTGTTTCTTGGCATATTTTTATTATTTCCTTTTTATCTTTTGCCAATATGTTTGTTATTGAAAAGAATATGGAATCAACATCATACTCTTTGCAAACTTGTTCTATAGCATATCTATTTCCTAAGATTTTTATTCCTGAGATTGTATATCCTATTTTATTTTGGTTATCATCTATTAATCCAACTATATGATATTTTCCTCTAATTGATGATGTTTTTAAGGCCTTGATTATTTCTCTTGCTGCTTCTCCTGCTCCAATTATTAATAGATTCTTTTTATCTATATTTCCATCTTCTTTTTCTATTGGTGTTGTTAGAATAAATCTTATTAAAACTCTATATGTTATCATTCCAACAGCGATTAAGATATTTGCTAGGATTATTTGTTTGAAGTTTACTATTGGTAATTTAAACATGTAATTTAAGAAAAAGACAATTAGTCCTGAAAGGCCTGCCAGTACTATATATTGGATATAATCTTTTCCGTTTTCATATCTTGTAATACTCTTATAAATTCCAAATATATTGAAAATTACTTCATATACAAATATTGTTATTAATATTGAATTTGTAATGATTGTACTATATTCTGGAGAAAATAAATAACTAGAATTTTCGAGTAAAAACGCTGTTAGCATATATGCTAAACAAATTACTAATATATCTGTTATAAACAAAACTATTGCTCTATATTTCCTCAGTGATTTCATTTTTATCCCCCATTTATTGTTTTCGACTTTTATTTGCAAAATTTTCTCTTATATAATATCACTACCAGTAAGCAAAATCAAGCCTTTTTATGTATTTTTTCTTTTTTTCCTATGAAAGAGGAGATTCATGTTGTAGAATCTCCTTGTAACCTTTATGTCCGTAAGATTTATTGCGTTAGTATTCCATTTGGGGTATCTATTATTACTAATATATTTTCCTCTTTTCCTGTATCACTATTTACGTAAACCAGAAAATCAGTATTATCCACTTTTCCTTTAAATTCATAGCAAAATATTTCAGTTTTCCATTCTGTTGGAATTATTGCCAATCCTTCACTTGTTATTTCTAATTTTGTATTCAAAGATGCTTTCGCTTGTGCCTTTGTTATTTTGGGTTTTGCTAAATTTCTTTGTGTATGATTATTTAAATACCCTGTTGTTTCCATTCCCAAAATTTCCCCATCATCTAATGCTATTTTAACTTTAATTAGGTCTGGGTATATTGTTACATCATCCTCTGTATATGCATAGTTTATTGTAAGTGCTCCATTTTGTTTCAAGTAATATGTTGGTTTCATATTTGGAATACCAAGTTTTTCTAGAAAATCTTTTCCAAGTTTATTTGCTTCTTCGATTCCGTATTTTTTCTTCTTTTATTTCTCTATTATAATTTGCCACTACTATGTGACCACCTTTTTTCGAAATTGAAATTGTAAGTGGATTATTTTTGTCGCCATTTTTTAGATTGATTAAAAAATCATACACAACTATATTACCATTTTCAATAAGTCCATTTGATTTTATTTCTGAAACTTTTTCTTGTCCAACAAAGCTAACTGCCTTTTCTCTTGCTTGCTCCTCTGTTACATCTTCTCCAACCAACCCTTTCTTTTCAGTGTTTTCAGTATGTTCTGAATATGCTCCATCATAAATTAATCCTTCATACTCACCAAAATTTTCATTTATATTGCTAAAACTTGTTGCTGATAAGTTATCTACTTGTTGAGCAAATGCTGTATCTACATCTTCTGTTAATTCTTTCCAACTTATCTTTCCACTTCCCATGTCCTCTACTAATTGGCCAAGTGTATCTTTTAAGCTCAATGAATATTCATGCAATTTTTTAAGATTATCTAATTCTTCTTGAGATAAATCTTCACCATTCATTGTTTTTTTTGCTAACGTATGGCTATAATCGCTTACTTGGTTTAAAAATTTTGATGTGCTTGATAGTTCATTTGTAGATATTGGTAACTGTGCCAAATATACTTGTGCTAAATTTGCTTCTCTCCAAACATGCATTAAAGTTTCTGCTGCCTTTTCTGACGAACTAGAAATTGTTGATTTTGCCAAATAATTTTCTGTATCGCTTATATAGTCAACAAGTTCATATAGTGCAAAGTTATAATTATTTTCTGTTGTTATTGCATATTCATTCTTTTGTTTGTAATATAATATTCCTACTACAATTAATGCAATTAGCAAAATAATTGCTAGCCCATACATATAGTTTTTTTTCATTGTTTTTAAAATATTCTCTTTCATAATTCCTCCCTATTTACAGAAATGGTGTTTTCCAATTGTTTTTACTATTGTTTTTGACCATATCCATTTATTTGTTGCTGTATTTGGATTAAAATAGTACACACATCCATTTGTTGGGTCCCAGCCATTCATTGCATCTCTGGCAGCTTTATATACTGTTGAATCTTCTGAAATTGGATGGTTGATTTGTCCATCTGATACTGCAGTAAAAGCTCCTGGTTCATATATAACACCTGCAATTGTGTTTGGAAAATCTGGATGTTTCACTCGATTGAGTATTACAGCCCCAACAGCAACTTGACCTTCATAATTTTCTCCTCTTGCTTCACCATTTATTGCTCTTGCAAGCAACTGTATGTCAGAATTTTGACTACCTGATGCTGCTTTTTCTTTGTTTGGATTTTCAAATATCACAAGTAATACTAGGCACATTATCAAAAATACATACATTAATATTTTTTTCATATTCTTCCTCTTTTCTTTATTTCTCTTATTTTATTTTTATCTAAATTTATTAAATTATTCTTTTTTTGTTAAATTTATGTTATAATATTTTTGGTGAAGTTTATGAATAGAATTTTAATTTTTTATGGTTCTTATGGCGGAGGACATCTTTCTGCTTCAAGAAGTATTAGAGATTATATACAAAGCAATTATCCTGATTCTGAAATTATGATAGTTGACTGTATCGAATATATTAATAAATTATTTAATAAAGTAACTACAAAAGCTTATGTTGATTTTTCGAAAAATGCTAGATGGATTTGGAAGCAACTGTATTACGGTTCTGAAAGTGGTGGTTTGGCAAGGATTAGCAATTCCATTAATAGAATAATGGCAATTAAACTTGATAAGCTTATTCAAGAATTTTGCCCTACACTAATTATCTCAACACATCCATTCAGTAGCCAAATGTGTGCCATTTTAAAGCAAAAGGGCAAAGTAAATTGCACACTTGCAACAGTTATGACAGATTATGCCCCACATAACCAATGGCTTGTGGCTCATGAATTTGTTGATTATTACTTTGTCGCACATGAAGGGATGAAAGAACAGTTAATCGAAAGAGGAGTTGAACCAAATAAAATTTATGCAACTGGAATTCCACTTTCAAATAGATTTTTACTAAATTATGATAAGCCAAAGATTTTACAGGAATATAATTTAAGCCCAGATAAAAAAACAATTCTCTTTTTCTGCGGTGGTGAGTACGGTTTTGGAAAAGACAAAACATTCAATAGATTAAAAGCTATTATAGATACTTTTCCTAATTTACAAGTAATTGCGATTGCAGGAAGAAATGAAAAAATGAAAGAAAGATTTGATGCTCTAGTTGAAGAAACAAATTCACAAAATACAGTTAAGATTTTATCTTACACAAACCAAGTGCCAGAACTTATGAGTGTTTCTGATTTGGTAATTACAAAACCCGGAGGGCTTACAACAACTGAAAGTCTTGCTTCTGGTTTGCCACTTATTATAATTGACCCACTTCCTGGGCAAGAAGAAGAAAATGCTGATTTTATTGAAAAGAGTGGTGCAGGAATATGGATAAAAGAAAATGATGATATTCAAAATATTTTATTTGATGTTCTTGGAAATACCTATAAATTGCAAGACATGAAAATTAGAGCAAGGCTAATTGCGAAAAAAAATTCAACTAAAGACATTTGCGAAAAATTATTGGGATAACATAAAAACTCATCTCATATATTTATAAGAGGTGAGTTTTTATCATTATAATTCTCTTCTTCCTTCTAAAGCTTTGCTTAATGTAACTTCATCTGTATATTCTAGGTCTCCCCCAACAGGGATTCCATGTGCAATTCTTGTTACTTTTATTCCTATTGGTTTTATTAGTTTTGATAAATATATAGCTGTTGCTTCTCCTTCTACTCTTGGATTTGTTGCAATTATGATTTCTTTTACATCTGTATCTTTCAATCTTTCGAGTAATTCTTTTATTTTAATATCCTCTGGTCCAATTCCATTCATTGGAGATATTGAACCATGCAAAACATGGTAAACTCCTTTAAATTCATGTGTTTTTTCCATTGCAACTACATCTTTTACATCTTCTACTACACAAATTGTACTTTGATCCCTTTTAGGACTTGCACATATTGGGCAAGGGTCTGTATCTGTAATGTTAAAACATTTTGAACAGTATTTTAAATTTTTTTTTGCTTCTATTATTGAATTTATAAATTCATCTGTTGCTTCTTTGCTTTGATTTAACATATAAAAAGCTAATCTTGTTGCTGTTTTATGCCCTATACTTGGTAATTTTTCAAAACTTTCAATTAATCTTTCAATTGTTGGTGAATAGTATGACACTTTGTCCTCCTACATTAAACCTGGTATATTGTATTTACCAAACCCTGCTGATTGTGCACTATCTACTTTTCTCATTGCATCATTTACACATGTTATGATTAAATCTTGTAGCATTTCAACATCATCTGGGTCAACAACATCTTTATTTAGTTTTAATTCTAAAATTTGTTTTGAGCCTGAAACTTTAACGCTTACAGCTCCTCCACCTGCTGTTGATTCAAACTCCTTGGCTTGTAATTCCTCTTGTGTTTTTTCCATATCTGCTTGCATTTTTTTAGCTTCTTTCATTAATTGATTGATGTTCATTCCACCAAATCCTCCCATGCCTGGGAATCCACCTCTTTTTGACATTTTAAATCATCCTTTCTTTACTCATCTATTACATTGAATGGTAGGTCTAAATCTTCTGCTAGCCCCTCTATTCCTTGTTTTTTCGTTTGTTCTTGTTTTTCTAGTTTATCTAATATTCTAACTTGCATATCTGCACCTTGTTCCATTGAAACAATCTTTTCAAGAAAAATTTTATTTTCATGTTCTTCTAATACTTTTTTTGCAAAATCTGTAACTTTTCCCGGAAATTCTATCCCTACAATCAAATCATTTACCAAAACTCCTTTTGTTCCAAGTAAGTTTGCATATATAGTCATTTTACCACTTTGTCTAACTTTATCCAGTACATTTTGCCAATATGGTACATACTTGCCTGGATTTTTTGGAGTTTCTGTAGTTCTTACTTGTTGTGGTTTTGCAGGTTCTACCGTTGTTTTTGCAGGTTTCTCATTTGAAATTAATTTTCCAGCCTGTTTTGGCATAGACTGTACTTGTACTGGCGCAATATAAGTTTCCTCTATTTCCATGCAAGCTTTAATAATCCCTGTTTGAAAAATTATATTTTTCTGTGTTGATATTTTCATACTATTTGCAAGTTCTGATAATTCATATATTAACTTCAATAATCTTTCCTTTGTAACTTCATTTGCAAGATTTGTTATAAATTCAATATCTTCCTTGCTATATAGCTCTAGCTTTTTAGTTGTTTTATATATTAATGTGTCTTTAATAAACTTAATAACCTCCCATAAGAAATTATCCAAGTCTTTTCCTTCGCTAATTATTGTATCTGTCATGGAAATTGCATTTTCCGGATCTTTTTGAATTATACTTTGTGTTAATCCTTTTATATATGTTAATTTTGGCATTCCAACTAAATCACGAATCATATCTTCATTAATAACACCTTCTGTGTCTTGACTACACCTTTCAAGTATGCTTATTCCATCTCTTAACGCTCCTTCAGCAAGAATTGCTATCATTTTAAGCGCATCATCTGTGATTTCTATATTACTTTCTTTGCAAATTATTTTTAATCTTTTTATAATATTATCAACTGTTATTCTTTTAAAATCAAATCTTTGGCATCTTGAAAGTATTGTTGCTGGTAGCTTTTGTGGTTCTGTTGTTGCTAAAATAAACTTTACATGTTCTGGTGGTTCTTCAAGCGTTTTCAAAAGTGCGTTAAATGCTCCTGTTGATAACATGTGAACCTCATCTATAATATATACTCTATATTTTGCAACAGTTGGCAAGAAATTCACCTCATCACGAATAGCTCTTACATCTTCAACACTGTTATTTGATGCAGCATCCATTTCAACTACATCTGTTAATGAACCGTCTAAAATAGCTTTGCAAATCTCACACTCATTGCATGGCTCTCCATCTTCCTTAGGATGTAAGCAGTTAATAGCCCTAGCCATAATTTTAGCAGCAGATGTTTTACCAGTACCTCTACCACCACTAAAAAGATAAGCATGCCCAACTCTATTTGCTACAATTTGATTTTTCAAAGTTTTTGTAATATGCTCTTGACCAACCATTTCGTTAAAACTAATTGGTCTAAACTTTCTATATAAAGCAGTATATGCCATTACTAAAATCCTCCTATTACTACAAATTGACCTCTCTATGGAAAGCAACTCACATAAATATTACCATTTATCGCTGCTTCCTTCCGGACCTGACGAGGTTCATAGCTCTTTATTGAATTACTTTCCATACAGAGGTCAACTTCATAACCAATATTATATAATGTGTTTTTAAATTTGGCAAGAGGTTTTTTAGATTTTTTTATATTCTTTTGAAAATTGTTTTCAAATCAGTTTGTTCTAATGTTTCAATTCCATTTTCTATAATATCTCCTGTTGGTAAATCTAATGTTATCTTTGTTTTTAGTTTTACTCCGCTTTCTAATTCTATGATTAAATCAAAGGTAATATTATAGTTTAGTTTTTCTTTTCCTATCTGTTTTAGTAAAGTTCCATCAACTTTTATTGCCTCATTTTCATTGTAGTGTATTTTTCCCAAATCTTTAAGAATTACTGAAAATTCAATGATTCCGCCCTGATTTGAAATTGCCATTTTTTCACCCTTCATATAGGTTTCTTGTGCCCCATAAAATTCTATACTGTCTTGGATTTTATATTGTTCAGTGTATTCATATAATTTTGTTCCCATTGATGGCCTATATATTTCTATTGTTCCTGGTGTTTGCTTTTTATCTATTTGTATATTATTAATTGTTACTTTTTTTATAATAGCTTCTTTTTTATAATCTGGATTTTTTTCAACAGATATTTTTATATCATTTGTTTGATAAACATCTGCCGTATATATTCCTTCCTCCAAATTCAAATTCTGAGTTTTAGCTGTACTTACCACAACCATTTTAGGTATTTTAAATGGAGGTACACTTTCTCCTTCAATTTGATATTTATACAAAATAAATACAACAGCAATTAAACAAAGTATCACTACTACTGCAAATATATATGCTCCTATATTTATTTTTTTACCTTGATTAATTATCATTTTATCCCTCCACTTTTTCTCAAGTCCTTGAAAAAGTTCTTTAAGATTTCTTCAGATTTCTCTTGCATTATTCCATATTCTATGTTTGTAGCATATTCTTCTTTATATCTATTTATATCTATTTTTTCCTTTTTCTTAGGATCCAAAGTGCCTATATAAATATTTTTAATTCTTGAGGAAAGAATTGCTCCCATGCACATATCGCATGGTTCTAGTGTTACATATATATCACAATCTGTAAGTCTCCAATTATTTAGTTTTTTATTTGCCTTCTGAATAGCCAAAATTTCCGCATGTGCAATTGCAGTTTGTTTTGTTTCCTTTAAGTTATGTGCCCTTGAAATAATCTTGCCATTTTTAACAATCACGGCTCCAACAGGGATTTCTAGCTTATCATAAGCCTTTTGGGCTTCTTTTAGAGCTTCTTTCATGAATTTTTGTTCCATATTATCACCTTTGTTCAAAAACAAAAATGGTGCACTTAGCTGGATTCGAACCAGCGGCCTCTCCCTTAGGAGTGTACTCAAATATTTTACATCATTTTATTATAATTGTCAAATGTCTTGCAACTGTAGCAGTTCACCATTTTTGTTGATTGCATTAATATACATAAAAACGCATTAAAAAACATACTTTTTCACAATTGCTTCGCCTGGATTTCGCTTAGCCTTTGTGTCAAAATTTCAATTTCCATTTTTGAAAACCACTCATTTTCTTTACCTAATTCATTTTTTATTTTTTGATATTCATTTTCTGGAATTATTACTACATCTTTTTCCATATTTTTCTCCTCATCAGAGAAACGCGTTTCTTTTTTCTATGCTTTAATTATATAATAAACTTCAAAATTGTCAAGAAAAACTTTTCGACATTTCATTTACATAAGTTATTTTTGAGTTTTTCGACAAATTAACAATTGAGTATTAGCAATGCTTACAGCCAAGCAATATGGCCCTGGGAGTTCCATATTTATTTTTTAGAATATTTTGTTATAATTAATACATACTATCTTTAGGAGTAATATTATGCAGATATTCGTTATAAAAATGCTAAGAACAAGTAAGAATATAACTTTGTATAAATTAAGTAAGGATACTAACTTATCTAGAACTTATTTAAGGAATTTAGAAAACAATAAAACATTTAACCCTACATTGCGAGTTTTGGAGAAAATCGCTAATGCTTTAGATGTTAACATTAAGCAATTATTCTACTGTTTAGATGAAATAGAAACTTTAAAGAAGGAAATGTACAAAAGAATAGACCAATATGGAATTAATAGTAATGAAGTTATGGAAATAAGTCAAATAATAGATTTGCTGGTTAATGTAAAATTAAAAGACTAGCTGCAATCTCAACAGCTAGCCACTCCCATATTTTTTTTAGACTACTCAATTTCGCCTATTTTTATTATAACATATATTGACAACAATAGCAACTTGACAATATGTGTTTTAAGATAAAATTTCATTTACTCTATTTTGTACTGCATTATAATCATACCCAGCATTTATTAGTCTTGTTTTTCTATCTGCTCCATTGCCCCAATCCCCTCTTATTACTTCCTTTGCTAACTCATCAATGTTTTTTGAAGGTTTTGGTTCTGTTTTATTTCCTAATAATTTTTTGTTTACTATATTTTGTATTTCATTATAATCATATCCTGCATTTGTAAGTTTTGTTTTCCTATCTGCTCCATTGCCCCATTTTCCTGCTATTACCTCGTTTGCAATTTCTTCATTTGTTTTATTTTGACTTGGTTTTGTTTGTTCAGGCTGTTCTGGAACTGCATTTATTTTATTTGCTTCATCTATTATGTAATCCATTTTAGATAATAAATATGGCCCTGGGCAAGCTGTTGATGCAAACATGCTATGCCATACTAATGTTTTTCCTTTTACTAAAGTTATATTATTTCTCTTTGCTACATCTGCTACTAATCTTATTAAGCTATTTAAAACTGTATCACTTATTGGCCAATTTCCTCCTGCTGAACTATTGGATGTTTCTATTGTTATTGATTTACAATTACTATCCCAATTTGAATTAGACCATGCTGTATCTGCTTCATCTACATATTGTGCTATTCTTCCGTCGCTACCAACTCCATAGTGAGCACTAGCTTGCCTATTACCTTGAAAAATTCTGCCACACTGTTCAGCTGTTAAAACTCCTGCCATATGGTGTATAGTTATTGTTTCTATTTTTCTCCCACTTCTACCTTTTGAAAAATGTGTGGCTTTTATGATTTTTTCTGCTAAACTTGAATTACTCATTTTCTTTCCCCTTCCCTCCATTAAATTCTTTTTCTTGTTCTTCAGATAAAATTATTTCTTCTTCCATAAACTATTTTCCTTTCTAATATAAATTTTTCGAATTTCTCGTTAAAATAATACAAAACAGAAAACTTTTGCCTTATTTTGCACTAAAATTTTGCAAAAACGATACATTTTATATCATTTTTTAAAAATTACTAACTAATACTCCCATCTATCTTTTTTGTAGTTAATGTTTGATATTCCTAAAACTGCACCCATAAATGTTGTTATAGCTGTCATTATTGTTAACACTATATCTGTGCAACCAATATTAAAACAATTTAATATTACACCAGTTAATGTCGTTAATGCTGGTAAAAATACTAATGTTATCCATTTTAAAACATCATATACTTTATTGCTCATTCCTTTTCACTTCCTTTCATTTCATTAATTTTTCCCACTTATCATGTATGTAAGAATTTTTATGCAAGTCTTTCGTGTAATGCTCGTACACTTCATAAGCACGTTTAATTTGTACTTCATCTTTTTCTATTCCTTTTTCTACATCTGCTAAAAAGTCTACTAGAAAATTTCTGCATTGATTTTCATCAATTTTTGTAATTTTAACGTAAATCGGTTCAAACCCTTTATTAATAACTTTTTTACAGAACATACATATAGTTGTTATAGCTGTTAAAAAACTTGCTATTAAAATAACCCAATTAATTATATTTTCCATAATTTTCCCTTTCTACTTTGTAAAGTATATGTAAATTAAGCCACTTGTTATGTTAAAGCCTGTATTATTAGTAACCCAAATGTTAGCCCCAGAAATATGTGCTTCAACATTTTGATTCGGTAAAGTCCATTTTGCCCCTGCATCAGCACTATAAACAGAGCCAATATAATAAAGAATATTTTTAGTTGTAATTCCTGTTGCTTTTGCAAAGCTTACATTTTTTGTGTTCGCAACGGCTCCTATTAAACAAGCTCTAACATATTCCTTCTTGCCGTTCACTGTTCTACCTGTTTCAATATCTGTGTCGTATGTTATATTATTGTGATTTTTAAATTTTGCAAATTGAGGTATCATTGTTTGACACCTCCGTTCTCTTTTATCTCTTTTAGATTATAAGTGTGTGTGTGTGTGTATGTACAGCCACAACGGTTTGCTCGTTTTATCATATTTATCATCCTTTCTTTTATTGTATTTTTATTTCTATTTCCAAGGGCCAATTGCTACATAGCTTAATACAAAATTCATAGTACCAGGAGTTCCCCTGCAAATTTGATAAGCCCCAGGGTTCTTTTTGGTAACAAGATTACTTAGACTAGTACAAAGCCAAAAATTTCCACTCGTGTTAGGATAAGGAATGGCTGAAACATTTACAATTGGAATGTCAGCAAATTCCTTGGCGAAATTGTTAAAAGCAAGGTTGTTAGTATCTCCACAAGTGTTGATATTTCCCCAAGTTTGTGTTACTGCTACGCTTTGAAATGTTTTCTTCCCTGTACAAATCATTGTTCCGTTACTCCATTTAATGTAACTTCCATTTTCATTTGAACCACTTTCTACTATATAAGGTCTATTTATTAATTCTTTAATTTTTCCCCATACATTAAACACTATACTCACCGCCTTACAATAAATTCGAAGTACTCACCACTATCACAACCCCAGTCGCTTGTAAGCTTTATCTGATTAGATACTGCGTTTGCTTCTCCAACTTCTTGATAATGCCCATCTGTTCCTGCAGCATCACTACTTAATAGCAATTTTTCTCCCATGTAGAAGACATCCAATGCGCTTACCCCAACTTTATAATAAGCTGGTATTGTTATCGTTCCTCCCTTTGCTACATCTGCAGTTAACTTTAAAAAGTATGATGTTTCGTTTATGTTGTTTTGAAATTTATTAAAAGTCTCTGCATTTACTTTTGTAATGCCATTTTGAAAATTAATTTTTTCCATTCTAGCCATCTCCTTTCAGTTTATTTATTTCTTTCTTTAGTTCTTCTATTTGTCCCTGTTGCTCTTGAATTGCTTTTGTTGCCATTGCTATTAGTGCTTTTTCGTTTAGTAAATATGTTTCCCCATCCTCTTCTTTTATTTTGTTTACCAGTCCTGGGCTAATCTTTTCTAATTCCTGTGCTATATAACCTACATATTCATGTTTTCCATTAGCTTTCCAATCATATTGTCTGTGTTTAATTTTCATTATTGTGTCAATAGCACTAATTTCTGCATTCTTTATATTCTTTTTAAACTTTTTATCTGAATTAGCGTTTTGACAATAAATTGTACCCCCTCCAGCACTAGATTTTAAAACAGCAATTAAATAATCTGTCCCGGTGTTGTTGAATCTTCTCACATTGTCGGAGTTTGGTATATCATTGAAAGTTCCATTATTGCCACTAATTTCTCCGCTAGCACTAATACTATCAATTCCAAGTAACGAATTATCCATAAAATTAAAATCATAACCACCTGTTGCCGTTGGGTCTGCATACATTTCTAATTGTTCATATAGCTTTAAATAAGAACTATTTAACACAAATATTAGATTCCCAGCAGAGTTATAAATGTAAAAGTCATCTGTATTTCCTATTGTTGTTTTCTTTCTGTTATCAGTTTCTTGTCCTTGTATGTAACTACTATTAATGTCTTGCCCTAAAAACAACGCTTTTTCTTGCATTATCAATGGAGCTTCTAACAAGAATTTTCCACCAAATTCTGTCCCTGAGTCGGTATTGTAACCAGAATAAGAAAAAACAGGAAAATATTTTGTTTCCCCATTTATTGTTTTATTTATCCCCCAGCTCATGCTACTGCCCGGTACATCTCCATTTATATAGAAAGAAACTTCAGCATTATTTATTCCTATACTTCCAATTTCTTTTTCTGCAGTATTAAAAAAGTGCATTCCTGTTTTATCTAAGGACATTAACAATTTTTTGTTCTTGTCAAGTATCTGTAGCATAGCATTTAAAAATTTTATAAATTCAGAAATTGAGTTCCAAGCGATTTGAACACTCTCGTAGTTTTGTGTTATTTTAGTTCCTATTTCAGCATCATCTACTTTTTTATTTACTTCAGTCATTATATGTCCTGCTGTTTGTTCTACAAGTGTGTGCATTTCTACTTTTTCAGCAAACACATCAGTATATTCGCTTTTTACAACATATTTTGCTTCTATTTCTGCACTATAATTTTTTATTTGTATTATGTTTGTACCTTCTGCAAGTTCTATTTTTAATGTTCCTATGTTTTTAACGCTTTCGCTTTCTTTTACAGAACCATCTGCATTTATTCTTCTTATTACCTTAGCTTGTCCTTTTTCTAATATGTATTCATCATAAATATTTCCATTTTTTCTTAATACATCATCTATACCAAGTTCGTAAATTTTTGTATTGCTTTTATCATCCGTTACTGTTATTTCACTATCGCCTTTTAAATATAATTCATCATTTAAAGTTACTGTATCATTTAAGTATAAACAATCGAAAACTGTATTATTTCCCTTAATTCTAAGTTTTACTAGTTCTCCTTTTAAGCAATTTGCTAAAATAATTGTTTTATTTCCAGCACATATTTGTGTTAACTCCACAACATTCTCAACTTTTGTTTTAATTACATCTATATCAGCGGTTATGCTTGTAGTTTTTTCAGACCTGTCGCCAATCTGTGTTATTAGCCCCTCGATTTTTTGATTTTGCTTATCAACTCTTAGATTTGTTTGATTTATTTTTTTGTCTGTATCACTTGCACATTTATAATCTGTTTCGCTTTCTTCCGGTTCATCAGCATATAAGTGTTCTTCTATGTCCTGGTCCACAGTTGTTTCATCGTTTAACAGAACTACCGGATATGTGTTGTTGTGTGCTTTAATTGTAAATTTATCAGCCACTTCAAACCACATTATGCCCGTAGATTTTATATCAAAAATATAAAATTCTAGTGTTTTTAAATAATTCCATAAATCATCTATAAAGTCTGCTCTGTTGTTTGTACTTAAAATTTGATTGTCAGATATTTTAAATTCACTTAGTCCTTTTTGTGTTACGCTTTCATTATCTTTTCTGAAAATATTATCGCTTTCTGCTCTACTAAATACCAAAGAATTTATAAAGTATTTTTTGCCTATGTTTACATCATCCTGGCTCAAATACATTTCATCTATTATTTCATTTGTTTCATTTATATATTTTAAATATGGAATATCTCCATTAAAATATATAAATGCACCTGTTATCGTTGCTATTTCATCAAGCACATCTCTAAATGTATATCCAATTCCTGTATGGATATTGGGTTCTATTAACTTAGTAGAATTTACAAAAGCTGCAGGTATTCCTGTTGTATCCCAGTTCAACCATTCGAATATGCTTACCAAATATTGCCTTGTTGTTAGGCTTTGTGAGACTTCCATATCAAAATCTACCATTGCTTCTAGCATTTTGTCATAAGCAGTTATTTTGTAGCTTTCCGTATCTTCCTGCCTTTCGCATTTATATACTGTATAATTCTCATATTCTATATATTCATAAGCACTATTTTTAAACTTTACACCAATTTTAGCTTTAAGCTCCGTTCCTTCTGCAATTCTGGTGTTACTATCTATTTCTAACCCACACATTACAGTTTTAAAAAGTGTAGTATTAAAAAATGGTTGTATGCTATTTACATCTTTTTTCCCAAGTACAAGGTCATCTGTTATAACAATTTTACAGTCTAACTGTTTACCATTTGTTTTTATATAAGTTTTAAAATTATTACTTACTTGTTTCATTCATAATACTCCCTTGGCTCATTTGATATCACAGCTGAGCTGTATCCTTTTATCTCGCCTAAATACTCCTGGTCCATTTCCTGGTCGTTTGAGTAGCAGGACATATTGTTTATTTTTTTCTTTAAATCCGGGTTATAGAATGTTACTTTGTTTTCAGCCTTATTAAAAAGAGATAGGATTATTCCTACCTCTTCAGTATTTAGTTTTCTAAATGTCATTGTTATTTTAGGGAATATCCCTACTAATGTTCCAGAATTAACACCTGCCATATTTCTACCACTTTTAGAACTCCAGATTTTGTGATATCCAAACTTAGCCTTTGTTAAATATTGTCCCATTTTTATATTATCGATTATTAAGCTATCCTTATCTAATAACATAACTACCTCCCATTCATTGCAAAAGCTAATTCTTGTCTTCGCTTAGCTTGTCCTCGTTGAATTGTTCTGCCATCTAAGTTTATTATGTAATATCCTCCACCGCTACTATTAATCTTAGATGCCAGCTTATTAGCCAATAAATCTAACCATTCCATGTTATTTTCTAGTGGCACAACAGCTTCTTTTCCTGCTTCTCCTATAATTGCTTGCGTAGGTTGTGATATTACACCACCTTTGGCCAATTCAGGAATGCTTGGAAGATTAAACCCCCATCTTTGGCCGTCCGAATTACAGGAACCCAGTCTGGAACATCAAATTTGATTTTGTTAACTCCCCTTATTAGTGCGTTAATACCTTTTATTAAGTAATTAATTGGTGCCTTCAAAATAGACCAAATAACATTAACAAAGCCCCCTAAAAATGTTTTAAATCCTTCCAAAACTCCTTTTATGTCTCCTGAAAATAAGCTTTTAATTATTTTTACAAGTCCTTGAAACATTTGTTTTACACCGTTAAAAATGTTTTTTACAGTTTCCCACATTGTTTGAAATGGAGCTATAAGTATTGAAATTAATGTTGTGAAAATGCCATCAATTATAGATATTGTTAATTTAATTCCAGAAACTATATTATCTATAATTGCACTAATTACATTCCATACAGGCATTATTACATAATCATATATCCATGTCCCAACTGCCCCTAGAACATTTTTTATTTCATCCCAATGCTTTACTATTTCAGTAACAATTAAGGCTATTAGACCAATCACTAGTGGTATCCAATTTCCTGTTAATACTCCAACCATTACTCCAATTCCTACCATAGCAATCGATATTCCTTCCAAGACTTCTACGAAATTGGTCCAAGATGGGTTTTGAATAAAGTTTATTATAGCCTTAACTGATTTTACTATACCAGCTATTGTAATTCCTAAACCTAAGCTTAAAATTGGGTCTAACCCTACAATTTTCATTGCTACAAGTGCTGTACCAATTCCTGCTATTATTCCTAGAACTAAATCTTTATTATCTATAATCCACTGTAGCCAAGATGGTACTTCCCCTTGTATGCTACTTAAATCAAAAGATGGAGCTGTTGCTCCACTATCTGCACTAGAGTTGCTGTCTTGTAGCACATTCATTTCATCAAACCCTGCAAGCGATTTTTGAGCTTCCTTAAGCGATTTCGCTGTGCCACTTGCGTTTTTCTGCATCTTTTGAAAATTCTTTGCACTACTATTACTATATAAATTTATGCCAAACCAAGCACTCATAACTGCATTTACATACCCCAATAGCGTTGCTACAAAGCTAATAATTTTCTGCACTAGTGGAACAAAAATATTAGCAAGAACATACTTTATATAATCTATATCGGCTTTTATTTGTGGGTTATATTGACTTACAGTGCTTATTAAGTTTCTAACCATATATATTCCTGCTCTAATTCCAAATATGGCCAAGCTCATTTTTGCTAGTGCCCCAATTTGTTTCTTTATTGATGTACCAACCCCATTCATTTGCCTTGTTATTTTATCAGCTTTGATTGCATCAATTTTATTTTTAAATTGTGTAATCTTAGAATTATTATCTGCTTGTTTTGCTTTCACTTTTTCTAATTTGGTTGCAATTTTGTCTACCGCTGGTGCTTGCTTTTCAAGCTCTATAAGAGCCTTATTATACTGCATCTGCATGTCTCCGATTTGAGTATTTATATTTGCGTATTCTGGAGTATCAGCTGTAACTGCAAGTGCAGGGTTTGCTTTACGCATTGCTTCTTTTTCTGTTTTTAGTTCAGTTAATTTTTGTTTATACTCACTCGCTTTTTGTTTAAGATTATCATAGTCATTTAATTCTTTTTCTAATACAGACTGTTCTTGTGAGTATTCTGCATTTTTAGTTTCTAATTTATTTATTTTGTTTTCTAACTCAGTTATATCCTTATCGATTCCACTATTATCTAGCTTTGTTTTTATTTTTAAATATCCATCGGTTCTGCTCAATTTACTCACCGCCTTAGTTGTTTTTCAAATAATTCATCAAGTCTTTTTTCTTCACTACTTTTTTCATTTTTAATTTGTTTTAATGCTACCATTTCTTTTTGCTTTATCCATTTTTCACGTTCTGAACTGTCTTTAATTTGACCTATATCAAAGTCTCTTATAAATCTTACCCTACTCAAAATACACTTTTCTGACAAACCACATAGTAACTCATAAAACCTCCACCAGTGCATTTTTTCTTTATCCAAATCTATTGCATAATCACTAAAAAAAGAGGCTCTAATATAGCCCCAGTCTTGCTTATAATCCATATTTTCCTCTTTTTCTTCGTTGTCATATTCATCTTCAATTTCTTTTCCACAGCTCAAGAATTTAATCGCTATTCTTAATAAGCTGTTCCAATTCTCATAGTCATCTAAACCTTGTTCGCCAAACAACAAGTATATAATTGCTAAACTTCTTTCTTCATCTTTTATTTCGCTATTTGCTATTTCATTGCATTCTAAAGCTACTCTAAAATCAGTATTTATTTCGTATTTTATACCTTTTATTTCAGCAAATCGAGGATAACTATTCATCTGTTAATACCTCATCATCTTTTTCTTTTAATTTGTATTTATTCTTTATCCTATCTGTCATATCTGACATAGTTAATTTTAACTTGGACTGATATGGTTCTAAGGCTTCACTTAAATCATCAAACATTTCGTAGTAAGGTTTTCTACCATTTAAGAATTTTGCTGTTCCACCTTCGCCTAAAAATAAATCCATCGCTTCTTGTAATTGTTTGTAAAATTCCTTTAGTGCTTTTGCTTTTGCTTCATCATTTGCAGAAAGCAGCGCATTTTTCTTTTTAGTATCTTGCTTTTTATCGATTGCTATTATCTGTGCTTTTAATTTTCTCTCTGCATCGTTAATTTTTGTAACGCACTTATTGTAGTTTAGAGGCAAATCTACATCTCCAAGAACAAATTCAAGGCATATTTCTTTTCCATCATCATCTTTAGCTATATTACCATCTTCATCAACAATTCCTAGTCTTAAAATATCTTTTCTTTCTTTTAATTTTATATAATCCATAAAAAAATTCCTTTCAAAGAGGGTACCCTAAAAAAAACAGGAACCCTCCTGTTAGTTTTTACTCTGTCTATGCAGTTTCTTCTGTAAATGTTGGCACCCCACTTGTAAATGTAACTGTTCCAAATGTTGGATCCCCTTGTATTTGAATTTTGTATTTTATTTTTAATGCAGTTCCACCTTCAAGTGTATCTGTATCAGGAACTATTAAACATTTAAACAGTCTTGCATCGTATTTTGGTGTAGCGTCTGTTTCAGTTACTCTATACTTAAATACTTCAAGTAATTCTGTTTCTAAGTCTGTTCCTTTTTTCATTTTGAACATTAAATCATCAATATATGTAAATACTGGATCTCCTTTAAGAGCTATTTGTTCTATATCAGAACCTAGAGCATAACCATCAACAGAATGTCTTTCGTTGTCCTCAATTATCCAATGTTCGTCTGTTGTTTTAGCTCCATAACTGTTCTCTTTGGAAGTAATACCTTTTCCAAGAATTGACCAAGTCTTGCTTGTTTCAGTTGGTGTTGTGTTTAAGAAATTAACCTTAGACGTATTATTTAATCTTTCTAATTTTACTTCTGTATCAGCCATTTTTAATCCTCCTTATAATATTTTAAATAACACTGAATACGATAAATAGCCTCATTTGCATTAGTAGCATATATATAGCCATTTGTCGTTGCTCCAATTTCATATATTCCATCAATATTAGGATATACTTTATTTTTATTATTTTTTTCTAACCAGTTTTTAAAATTCTCAAAAAACTTTGAATTATCTATATTGTTTTTGATATCTTCGTTCCAATATAATTTACTATCAAATGTAAATAAAAGCTGATAATCTCCGCCTATCACATATTTTTGAATTGTTGGGTCATACCCAGCGTTTTCGTTTATGGAATAAGTTTCTACTTTATCAGTTAAGTATTCTACATTTAATTCAGCATATTCTTTTAGATAAGGGCATTTACTAATATAGTCCCTTACTATATCTAGCATTGCTTTTTCTTCTGCCATTATTTATCTATCTCCTTTTGTCCAGCGTTTAGTATATCTTCAAAGTGGTCTGCTAACATACGTTCTACGAAATGGTCTCCTCTTAAAGCTCCTCCATGATAATTAAGTTTTTGTCCACTCGGAATTTTCTTTATTCCTGGTCTACTCCAGTATCTACCACTCACTGGGTCATGAAAAGCACCTTTTTTGTATTTAGGGTCAACATATAAAACACCTTCATTTTGATAATGCGCATAAGGCTTGTTTATATTTATTTCCCCACTTCCCGGTTTGGTCGATTCATACATACTATTTATCAATTCGCCATCTTCTTGGGGCATATACTTATCTACGTATCCCATAAAAGCGCTATCTATTACTTTTTGTGTTCTTCCGCCTTCAAGACCGTATTTGTCTACAATCTGTTGTTTTTGAACACCACTAAAAGCTACAATATAATTCATTTTCATTTGCTAAGCACCTGTTACAGCAAAATGCCACATATCTTCGCTCCCATAGTCTTTTACAGCAATATTGGTTATTTTCATAACATCTTGACCTTTTTTTTCTAACAAATCGTTTATTGTGGTAAAATTTTCTACTTTTCCTTTCACAAGGTAATCATTATTTTGCAAGGTCCAAGTTTTTTGTTCTTTTTCGAACTCGTGAGGGCTTTGATAATGCTCATTTCTATTGTCCTTAATTAAAATTCTCGTGGATAAACCATCGTTTTTAGTAAGCTGTGTACCATTAATTGTTATTCCAGAATTAGAACACCAAAAGCCCTTAATATAACTTAATTTATATTGGGGCTTGTGTTCTTCATCTATATACCTATTTATAATTGTTATATCTTCATCAAACACATTGAACACCTCGATTCAACAGTCCTGTTCCGCCTAGATAAGTGTTTGCTTCTTCATACATCTTGGCAGATACAACACTCTTTGAATTTTGTTCTATTAGTTCTTTATAAGATACGATTTCAAAGTTTCTTGAATAGTCTCCAACTTTTTCAGCTGTAACTATTTTACTGTCTGAGTTTACGAAAGCATTTATCTTTTCATCTCTTTTGTAAACTCCATATAATATATCTGCAATAGAGCAGATTGCTAACTTAACTTTTTCTGTATAGTTAACTCCATTATAATTTGAATAGTTCTTGTACAGAATAAGTCTGTTTAGCTCATTTTCTGCCCTACCAGACATTTTTTCAAATACTTCTTGAGGGATTGTAGTCCCCTTAAATTGATCCTTATAATAATCAAAATCTACTAACATCTATATCCCTCCATCATAGTTTTTTCTAAGTTGCAGACCACACAGCGTATAATGTTGTATTTGCTGTTGGTGTATATGGGCTTGTTACATCTGGAGCAGATGCATTATTTGTTTTTGCCCATCCTTTAAATACAAGTTTGCCTGTTGGTCCAGTTAGTCCAGTACCATCACTTAGCTCTATAGAATTTCCTGCGACTACTGTTACTGGAGCAATGCTTCCTGTACCACCGCCTGCATTATAAGTAACTGTGTATTTAGTTACTTGTTTTTTTTTAATAACAATTTGTTTAGAGTTAACTACTCTCATTGCAGTATTAAATTCAACTTGTGCTTTAGAACCTGCAAAGTTTTCGCTATCGACTAAACGATATACAGCAAAGTTGTCTTCAAGCTTAAATGACTCGTGGTATCCACAAATCATTTCTACATCTGTTAAGTCTACAGTTCTTAAAGTTCCACTGTAGTCATAGTATTTTGCTGCAACTTTGTCAAAGCTATTACATTCAATTATAGCAAGCCCAAATCTCTTAACTAATTGTGCACTAACTATTGCTGGGTCATCGGTTGTTTTTAAACCTAATGCTTGCAAAGCCACCGCAAATACAGATGTAGAAACAAGTAAGAAGTTAGCTTGCCCATGATTATCCTTAACTGCTTTTCTAATTGATGTGATTTTTTCAACAACATTAGAAGCAGTAGTTGCAGTTTTATCAGTTAAAACTGTACCTTCATATACCATACAAGCAAGTGCTGAATATCTACGACCTTGCTTTGTAACGTTTAATGAATTTGCAAGATAAGCCTCACCCATATCAAATTTAACAGCGGCAGCTTGAACTCCATAGATTTTTCTTGATTTTTGGAAGTTGTTGTTGTATGATACTTGAATTAAGTCATCTTTTGCTGCTTCATCACTAAAATCTCTACCAGGTGTTCCTGGTTCAACTTCTGCACCATCACTTAATTTGTGTGCATAGTATCCTCCAGAAGGGCCCTCCACAATATCCTCACTGAATGTAACTCCTGGGATTAAAACTTCATCAGTGTATAAGTTTGGTTCTATCGCTGAACGATAATTTTCATCAACATATTGGTTTCCGTATTTTGCCATTTATAATCAATCCTTTCTATTTTTTATAATATGGATTATTAGCATACTTCTTATCTAAATATGCTTTATCCTCGCTAACACCTTGGCCAGCATTGTTTTGAGAAAACCCTGTTGTATTATTGGTTTTCTTGTCTTCCCCTTTTGCATATTTGGGATTATTCTTTAAGTAGCTTTCTAAATTATCACTAAAGTCTCCATCCATTTTACTAACTTTAAATTGTATAAACTCTGCATCATCATAGCTTATACCTTTTTTCATGATTTCTAACATTTGAGCTTGTACATTGCTGTTATCTTTTAGCCTTTGCATTTCAACAACTGCTTCTTGCTGTTTTTGGTCTGCAGATTTCTTTGATTCCTTCCAATCATTAAATTCTTTTATTTCATCTTTATTTGGAAGTCCTTTTGTTTTTCTAGCTACTTCATTTCTTAGAGCTTCATTAAACTCTTCTTGTGTGAATTTTTTTTCATTTTGTGTACCCGTTGTAGCAGTATTATCTGATTGATTTCCTGTTGCAATATTGTTTTCAGCTGAATTGTTTGGGACATTATTATTTTGTGCTGCTTGTCCTCCTACAGCATTATTAGTACCATCGTTTGTATTTGGCATACTAAATTCTCCCTTCTTTAACGGTCTTTAAGTTGGACCATTTCCATTCTTTTAAGTCTTTTATGTTGGACTGATATACATTCTTTTAAGCCTTTATGTTGGGCATAAAAAAATAAATGCGAAAAATTTCGCATTTATTAATTACCTTACCAATAGTTTTAGCTCATTTCGGAGCATAGCAAAAGAGCTATGTTTCCACAGCTCTTTTTTTGGTTATTTGGTAGGCGTGCCATTCTCCTACATCTACTCGGGTTTCCCCTGTCTTGCCATCGGCGTGTGGTCGGCACGAAATTTACCACCTCAAATAACTACTCATATTGTATCTTAATTATAGCACCTTTATTCCTTTTTGTCTAGTTTTTTCCATAAAATTTCTTTATTCCTTAGTATTTGCCTATATGCTTTATCCTTTATTTTCCACAGTGTCAATATTGAATTTTGCTTATCTTTCAGAGTTTCATTTGTATTTAATTTAACGACTACTTGTATATTTCTCTCATTATCCTTTATTGTCTTCATAAATAGGACTGTATCAATATTTTTGCTGTCATTAACAACATATTCTGGGTCTTCAATTATATCTGATACATATTTTCCATAGTTTTCAAAATCTCCTGGGTGATGTTCCTTTACATGTTCAATTCTTTCATCTGTCAACACAACCTCATCTGTAACTACCCTATCCTTATATTTTCCAAGTTTTTCTTTATCTAATTTACCTATGTGTTGCAATCGATTTTCCTCTTTTTCTACTTTTTTAGATATTATACCATCATTTTTTATTTTTTCAACATTTTCTCTTGAAAAATCCCTGCGCAAGTCGTTAGTTTCTGTGAATTTTTTATTCTTTAGTTGCCATTCTTTTACTTTATCTTTGCATTTTTCGTAGTATTCTTTATCCTCTGCTGTTTTAAAAACTCTTGCTTTTCTTTTCCATTTTCTTATATTTCTTTCTAAATATCTTTGTTTTTGTGTTAGTTCATATTGCTCTGTTGCCTTTTCAAATGTTATTGATTTGAGCTCTGAACCTCTTGCAGTTCCAAAATACGGTTTTGGATAGTGTTTACAATTTGGCCCCCCCATTCCATCTACATTTCCATATCCTGTTACTATTTCTATGTCTGTTCTTTTAATTATTGTGCCTTGCCATGGAAAATGCTGTGGTCTACAATCTATGTGTTCTGATAAAATCACATATTCCACTTCTAATTCTTCAGCTACGCTTTTATTTATTTCATTCACAAGTTTGTTGTTCGCTGTTATAACTTCTCTTCTTACAGCCCCCTCGATGTCATAGTTTCTCAGTCCTACCACTTTGCCGTTATTATCTACAGTTTTGTAAGTTAAAGTGGTTATCCCTTGATTTCCTAAGTCCACAAGAGCATTTCTAACAGCCTCCTGGTATGTCATACCTGATGCTGTCTGCAAATATACTTTTTCAACTACATCAAGATAAGCTTGTCTTGCACTATTTTCTATTTTGTTACTTATACTTAAAAATCTATTTTCTAATTCATTATATGCATGCTCTATTAGGTTTTGAACTATTTGTTTTTCAAATAGAACACTTGGGTCTATTTGTAAATATCCGCCATTATATGCATTATTTAGTTCATTTATATTTAAGCTTTCAAATCCTATTGTTTCCATTGCTTTCTTTATCTGTTCTGGTGTTTGTTTTGTTACTTCAGCTATATATTTTATAATATTATCATTTAGTAGTCCTAATTCTTCCAGCTTTTCTAATCTAAAATAGTCACTGTTTATGAACTCAGCATTTGACTTGAAATGTTTTACTATCTCCTCAAGCATCTTTGCCTCTAATTCAGAATAATTATCTATTATATCTTTGAATGCTTTTTCATTCATATTTATTCGACCTCTGCTACTTCTGTGCCATCCGTTATTGTTTCTTCAATTATTTCTTTATTCATTTGGGCTGCAAAGCTCAAGGCTTCTTTGTCTTTTAGTTTATACACATCTCTGTAATACTGTGCTTTACTAATAAGTTTATTGTTATATTCAGCCTGCGCTTGCTTTTGTGATTGTTCAGTATTTTCTATGATAGTATCATCATAAAACACAGACACACTGAATTTTGTTTTTATCCCTATTAGTTCTGCTATTGCATATATTAGATTTGTAATTGCTTTAGTAATAATATTTTGTTGTTTTTTTATTTTTCTATATACATCCGAATTAGAACTTATTACATTATCCTGATTAACATATACTTGTCCATCTTTGAATCTATAGTAATTATGCCCTAGCCCTACTTTACTTGATAATATATTTAAGTGATACTGTACAGCACTTGACAGTTCTTCAATTCTTAAATCAAATGTACTTTCTTTTATTGGCTCTTTAGTATCTTCTCCTGGTATTGCATAATAAACAATATCATTCGGGTCAAATATCGGAACTGGTTCTCCATTTTCGTTGGTGTTGAAATTAAGAGCCCCTTCAGTAACATACACCCTTTTCTTTCCTAATACGACCTCATTATCAAGGCTGTCATAAGCCCTATCTACCGCTAACACAACATCTCCGGCATTAGCAAAACAGCTAATTCCATATGGGCTATTTATATCTAGGTTGTTTATCTCTGGTGTAAATAGCATACCAAATCTTGGTAAAAAAGAATTAGTTTCTATTTTTGCCATACCCCCTAGGTCTATATCTACAGAAAATCCATTTTTTTCAATTTTTTTTGAATTATATATTACATATCCATTTTTTTCTAAAATATGTAAATTAAATATATATTCATTACCATCTTTAGTTTTGGTTTGACTCCAAAACAAAACATCTATTACATCATCCGTATTTGCTTTTAAAATTACTATATTTGGTGCTTTCATGTAATTAATTTTAAGAACTTTATTATCCAAATATGGTACAAATGCACCTGTTCCTAATGCTTTTACTAGCTGCAGAGTTTTATTACCATTGTGTAAGAAGTTATTTTGTTCTAAACAAGCGTTAATTTTTTCTTGAACTGCTTTATCGCTTATTGTTATATCTAATTTTTCATTAAAGAAAAAATCTGCTAAATCTCCACATACTTGACTTGGCATATTTAGAGACTTTATTTCATAATTTACAAAGTTTTTACCATTGTAAACCCTTAGATTATAGTCTTTAGTTTTGCCCTTATATATTTCTTGCCAATGCTTAACCCTGCTTTCCTGGTTCTCATCTATGCAATTCTCATAACCGAATTGTTTTAAATAATCCTTTACTATTTTATCCATTAATCTTTTTCTCCTATCAAATGTGGTAATATCAACCTTAAATATTTCCACACGCCCATAACCACGTATCGTTCTGCATCAGAGCAGTGGTCATTTTCTTTTACTGGTTCCTCTACTCCTGCATCTAATTTGTCCTTGTTATATTCATACATATAGCGTTCTGCTATTAGATGCTTTTGTTTTGGGCTTAACTTTAATCTACAATAGCTCATCATTTTTTGAACTCTGCTTATTCCCAAGGCTACATCGTTATCTGCATTTAATACGGATACCTCTGGGCAAACTCTTTTTATTTCTTCTGCCAATCCTTTTGCACTTGGATCTAAAAAAAGAACAAGCAATTTCTTGCCTGTTTGCTTCTCAACCTCAGTCTTAAACTTTTTAAATTCTTGTGCATACTCGCTTGGGCTTTTCTGTTTTCCTGCATCTCTGCCTGAATAATAATATTCATCAATTCCTCTTAGCATTTTATTTGCATAGTCGATACCAAATACTTCAAAAGTAGTGGCATTCATCTGTCCATAGTCCCCACCCGCTGCAAGGAATTTCATATTTGCTATTTCTTCTTTAGTTGGTTCACTTACCATTGTTGATTCATCGAACATATAATATATCAGTTCGTCTATTCCTGTACATTGCCCTAGCCATAGCCAGTTGTACATTTTTACGTCTAATATTCGTAGTTCTTCGGCTGATTCAATCAACTTTCGTCCAAGCCATTTTTCTGGTACATCTCTGTAATCTGTGTGTATTCTTATGCAATCTTTTCTTTGACACATCTTTTCAACCCACTGCATTATTTTGGCTTTTGGGTTTTTAGGCGGATTGAAGTAGTATTCCATGCAGAACTCATCATCATTTCCCCTTATGAATGTGGCTTCAATGTTCTGAAGTTCATCTTCTCCTTCGCCTTTGTCAAAGAACTCAGTTGTTTCATCTACTATTACGAGTTTTATAGGTTTGTTTTCATCAATTATTCCTTTCGTATCATCTAGCCCATCGTTTCCTGTAAAGATTACAGTGTTATTATTTTTCTTATATTTGATTTCCATCGGGCTTACTGTTATTTTAAAATCAGATTTTTTTAAGCCTAGCCTTGTAATAGCTCTTAAACATTCTTTAAATATTGTCTTTTTAAGCTTGTTGTGGAATTTTCTCATTGCAACAACACTGCAATTATTATCGCTCACTATCTTGTAGATTGCTTTTATCCCGCCTCTACTAGATTTGGTTCCTGCTCTTCCAGATGTGAAGATTTTATGTGTATGCTTTTTGTCGTTAAATGTTGAATAATATTTTGGTATTATTTCATCACTTAATCTAATCTGTTTCATCTTCATCTCCTTCAAAATCTTGTGGCAAATCATTTATTATCTGCACTTTATCATCATCTGTTGCTGTTTGTTCATCCTGAACAACTTTCCTAATTTCTTGAAATGCACTTACTTGATTTCTTCCATCTTTCAATGATGTCATCCAAAGTGAAATCAACATGGCCATTTGGTTATCAATTTCATCTTCTTCAAATCCTAACTCGGCAAGCATTTTTGTTATTCTATTGCCATTTCTATCTTTACCTTTAAATGGCATTGACAACAGCATTTGCATTTGCTCTTTCATTGCTTTTCTTTGTCGTCTTACTTCTCCAGACCTTATACCACCCTGTCTAGCGTATTCTCTCTGTTCACTCTTTGTTCGTTGTCCAAACGGTATTAAATTTTGTTCATTCGCCATCTACCTCCACCTACTTAGCTTTTTTGTAATATCCAATTTTAATAAAAAGCCTGCTACTCTAAGATAGCAGGCTCAAGGAAAGGAATACCAATGAGAAATCATATATACTTTTGCTTGTACTAATTATACCACACCAAAACCGGACAAACCGGACAAACTGAAAATTTCTTTTATTTTTTTTGATTCTTTTCAAAATATCTTTCTAACTGCTTTCTTGCAGTATCTTCATGTTCATAGCCGCATTTCCATTTGAATTTGAACCCAAGTCATACAGTTAATGTATCTGTATTCTGCAATTCTTTTTATTTTCCTTGGTAGTTTATCTATTATCTCATCAGCTTTATCTATAAGGTCCAACAAGTTTTCTTGTTTTTCTCTAAGTTTTTCCTCCAATCTGTCGATTTTCGATAGCCTATTCAAGTCCACTCCCCTTATCACGGCATGTCTCTTATAACCATTTTGAACTACATCAGATACTATTGCCGATTGATTTTCTATTTTTTCTAATCGTTTTTTTAAATTTTCAGACTCTTGTTTTAATTCATTGTATTGCTCTAATACACTTAAATCTTCTTTGGTCATTCTCAACACCACCTCACAATTTTATAAAATCTAAAATTATGTTTATCAAAATAAGAACCTCCAAGAAATAAACTATTTCAAAAGTTATTCCTTTATTATGTATTGCTATATCTAATGATTTTGAAAACACTAATACTATCAACAACGGTATTAATATTATTTTTAAAATTAACATATCTTTTCACCTCTAATTTTTTTAATTCTTGCTTTTAAGCTCTCTAGCAAGGCATTTTGATTACAATTTTTATCTTCCAGTGCTTTTATTACATCTACGTCTCTACAGTTATCCACAATAAGGTTGTGTATAAATACTGTGTTTTTCTGTCCTTGTCTGTATAACCTTGCATTTGCCTGGCTGTATAGTTCAAGACTCCAATTAAGTCCAAACCAAACAATATGATTTCCTCCATCTTGTAAATTCAACCCGTATGCTGCAGATGCTGGATGTGCTAATAATATATCTAATTCTTTATTGTTCCATTTTGCGATATCATTACTGTCTTTAAGTATTCCAACTTTCAGTTGTAATTTCTTTAACGAACTTTTTATCCTCTCTAAGTCATGTTGGA
Source organism: uncultured Clostridia bacterium (assembly GCA_934167835.1). Taxonomy (GTDB): domain Bacteria; phylum Bacillota; class Clostridia; order TANB77; family CAG-508; genus UMGS1781. The sequence continues at coordinate 41,309 of CAKPLZ010000006.1, forward strand.
AATTGTAAAACACAAGCAATGGTTGTCCGTTGGGCTTCTTCAATTAATTCCAGAAGAGCCTCAATCTTATTATCATGTATTTCAACATACTCGTGGCTATCATCTTTATATATTGCTCCATTACAAAACTGCAAAAGTTTATTTGTTAATGCTGCTGCAGAGGCAACATCTATTTCTTCTTCATTAACTTGCAAAAACATCTCTTTTTCAAATTGTTCATACTCTTTTTGAACTCTTGAGTCTAATTTTATGTATCTATCATCAATTATCTTTTCTGGCATTTGTAAATAATCTTTTGCTTGAAGACTTATACAGATATCTCCAATTTTTCGTTTAATGACTTCCACGGCATTTTCTTTTGCTTTGTAAGTAAATATCCTGTCTGCACTCCTTTTATCAGGTTCAAAATAATCCTCACGATAATGAGTTATATATTTTCCCAATCTTTCTCCTTGGTCTAACAAATAAATCTGAGACCACAAGTCTATATACCCATTTGGTGCAGGTGTTCCTGTTAGCCCTATTATTCTCTTTATCAAAGGTCTTATGTTTTTCAAGGCCTTAAATCTTTTAGAATTATTATTTTTAAAGCTTGATAGTTCATCGATTACCACCATATCAAATGGCCAATCGTTTTTATAATAGTCTACTAGCCACACTACATTTTCACGATTAATTACATAAATGTCCGCTGGTGTATTGAGTGCTTTTATTCTTTTTGCTAAAGTTCCTAAAACCGGTTGAATTTTTAGTAATTTTAAGTGTTCCCACTTTTCTTGTTCTCTTACCCACGTGTCCTCTGCAACTCTTTTTGGTGCTATTACTAATACTTTTTTAACTAGAAATCTATTATATTTCAGGTCATTTATTGCTGTTAGAGTAATTACTGTTTTCCCTAATCCGCATATCTAAAAACAAGCCAAGTTGTTCATCTGTTATGCACCTTGAAATACAATACCTTTGATAACTATGTGGACTGAATTTTTGCATTTTGTAACACCTCTATAAATTCATCTATTTTTTCTTCACTGTCTACTACCATAACGAAACAGTCAAGACTTCTTATAAATCTTATTTGTCTTTCTTGAAGTGTTGTTGTTTTTCCTCCTGGTCTTTTTATTTCTGCAAACCCAACTTTATTTCCAGGCAGTATTGCCAACCTATCTGGAGCTCCTGCATTTCCTGGGCTTACAAACTTAAAAGCCTTACCACCTAATTTTTTAACCCTATCAACTAATTTTTTTTCAAGCTCTTTTTCCAACATTATTTTTCCTCCTCTGTTTTAAACTTTCTTTCAATTCTTTTTCCCAACAGGTTCTATGTATAAATATTTCACGGTCTTTGTTTTTTGAATATTCAAAATTATTTTCCTCTATGTTTTGTTCAGTAATTCCTTCTTTGCAAATTCTGCAAAGTCTTCTCTTTCCATAACCATCATCAGAAAATTTTTTTCTTAATTTTTTATCTTCCTTATCAACTAACATTTTTTCTCCTTTCTTGGTTGAACAGTTGGTCTCGCGTGCGCGTATATATATCATATTTGAGAGATTAGGTATATATATACATTCCTAATACATCTAATTTACCTATTTTAAATTTATTTATATATTTTATTCCAACTATTCCAACATTGATGTTTTTTATTGTATTTTCGGGCATTTGCTAGGTTGGATATTCTCCAACTAGTTTCCAACTTTTCCAACTTTTTGTTGGACTTGTTGGAAAAGTTGGAAGACCATTGCGTTTTATATTCCAACAAGTCCAACATCAGCAACTCCTTATAAATCCACTTGTTTGAGTTCCGTTCTTCCCAAATCTCATATTTTTCTTATAGACATAGTCCAACTTTTTTTTCAAGATGTCTATGACTCTTTTTCTATCTAAACTAGTCTGCCTTTTCGCCTCTATTTCCAAACAAACAGTCAAAATTTCACTTGCACACACCCTGTCTCGCTCAACTAAAATCTCATTTTCCGTTCCATTAAACAGCCAATAATTTCTTTGTTCTGCTGGTGTTTTATCAAACCAATTTACAGGTATTTTTCTTTCTAAGTATTCATTTATAACACTTTCCCATGGGTCCTTTATTAATCTTGACACTTGTTCTTTTTCTGCTGTGTCTGATACCTTTCCTGATAGATATAAAGGTTCATTTTCTCTAAATCTGTAAACCGCTTCAGCCCAAATTTGGTCTTTCTCTCTATCTAAGTCTTTGAATACATTTTTTATAGTTTTATTTTTTCCAACTTCTATTGGCCAATATCTTCTATTACCGGTTGAATCCCTTAAAAACTCATCATCATTTGTTGTTCCAAAGAATACACAATGTCTAGGATGTTCTTCTTCCCTGCGCTCATAGGGTGCTCTGTATTTATCAGTTTTTTGACCTAAAAATTGTTTTAATCTACTACTATCTGCTTTATTAAACCCTTGTAATTCTGGAACTTCTGCAATAATACAGTTCTGTAACAATAGTAATGTATCTTTACTATTAAAGTCCACAATATTATCCGTGAACCACTCTCCTGCAAGTTTATTAAGTAATGTGCTTTTCCCTATTCCCTGTTTACCTGTTAAGATTATCATATTGTCAAACTTAACAGGCATTTCCGTAATAGCCCTGGATACAACCGCAGTCAAAGCCTTTCGTGTTGTTTGCCTTGTATAGTCGCTATCTTCCGCACCTAAATAATCTATAATTAATGTATCTAGCCTTTCTTTGCCATCCCATACTAGTCCTTCAAAATATTCTCTTGCTACATTTGTAGACCTTCTATTTTTTAGTATAGCTAGGGCATCATTTATAATAGAAGGACCTTTGAACCCTTCGTAGAACTTTTCAAAATGAGCTCTTAGTTCTGCATCATCACTATCAGACCATAGTTTTGGATAGTGTTCAAAATCTCTACCCCAAGGCATTTTATCTTTTATTAAAAACCTATTTGAAAATCTATCATAAATAAGTCTGCTTTTAAATTCTTCAGCATTTTCTAAAATTAGAGCTGCATTATTTATGGTTTTATCTATAAAGCCGGTGTTATTTGACCTTGTGAGTTTTAATCTCCATGAAGAATCTTCCTCTTTGGGATTCACTCCAAATTCAGCTTTAGCTATGGCCATTCTTTGTTGTTCATATATGCTTCTTACCTCTTCGTCATTCAGTGCGAATTTGCACATTTCTATATAGCTTGGAAGCCTGTTTGCTGGTGTTCCTTCTTTTACTTCATTATCTAATTCACCAAATTTATGTATTCTCACTAAATCAAAGCTATTACAAAGTATTCGACTCGCTGGGTCTGTTGCATGAAAGCTATAAAGCCATTTCCCTTCGCCATAAACGGTTGCTCCATTTGCAACAGAACCTTCAATGTATGTATATTTATCTGAGGCATTGCCTTGCTCATAAACATCTGTTAAATATTTGCTTATAACAGCAGGTATATCATAAACTTTACAAAATGCTCCCACCAAATTATCTTTTTGAAGAGGATCCTTTTGTTTGGTAATTTCTCTTTTTATGATTTCCGGTTCTTTTGCAATTTTAGGCCATTCATTTATATCTTTCCAGTTTTTATATAAATTTAATACCCCATCTGCAAAAGCAAATGACTTATCTTCAAACTCGAATATAAATTCACTATCTTTACTACAGCTTGGCCAATACATTAATCTTGAGGCCTCAAAAGTGCTTTGGTCCATTATGGATAAATCTATAAAACTTGCAATTTTTCTTGCAATAGGTTCATATTCCTCTGCTGTTACTGGCCTAGAAAGTGGAATTATTATTCTTAATCTAGGCTTATAAGAGCAGTGTTTCCTTGTAGAATACACTGCGTAATTACACCCTAAGCCTCTTACTAAATTTAAAACTTTCTCAGTTTGTCCTGGCTCAATATTATCCGCGTCAAGTGTAACCATACATCTATTTATTACATTTTCAGCTTTTCTTCTATTATCTTTTAATTCACCAGCAACAAATCCTCCAACATCTTTTAATTCATCTTGGTCTGATTTTTTCATTTTCATGTATTGTTCATACGTTTCATCTGTATATGTTGGTTTACTAATTTTAGCTACAAAATCAGACCATAAGATTTCTTGGGTTACCCATTTAATTGTTTTTCTATTATTTGCAATACTTATTTTTAATTTTTTATCGTTTTGCACATTTCTCTTCCTCCTAACTAACTTTGTTATGCTATTTCTTTAAGAACTTCGTCTACAATAATAGATTGTTGCATTTCTATTTTCTTTTCTAGTTTATAATTTTCAAGCCTTAATTTGTATATTCTACAACCCGCAAAAATATTAGTTAAAGCACTTATTACTAATAGTGTTAAAGTTATATACCCTAATATTGTTATTGTTATTTCATAGTCTTTATGTATTTTCGCTTTTTTCATTTTCCTATCCTCCTTGCACACTTTAACTCTTTTACAACTTTTGGTGTATATTCTCTTGTACTATGCAAATTTTTTAAATTTTCTATATTCTTAAGTGCCTGCTTTGTATCTGCGATAATCCCTTTTGTTATATATTTGTCCGCATAGCCCTTTAGCGTTTTCACAAAATCTAAAGTATCCTTGAGAACTCTTCTCTCTTTTCTTGTTTTTGTTAGGTTGTTTGCTACCTTCATAATTTCTATTCCATTTAATTTTGCAAGCTCCAATTCGTGTAAATAATCATCTTGCTCATTTTCTTTTTTGCTTATCTCTGTCTCCAAGTTTTTTTTTGCGCTGTCTAAATTTTCAAAAAATTCCTCAACATCCTTTAAAAAAGTTTCCACTTGTTCTGTTTCACATATTTGCATAATTCAATTCCTCCTGTGTTTTTTCATAATTAATTCTTAAATTTTCTTCTAAGTCTGCAATCGCAGATTGTTGTGTCTCTGTTAGCCCTTTCAAATGCTCATTTTCTTTTATTTGTGCTGCTATAACTATTTCTTGCTTATAACAACAAAGGGTTATTATTAGCATTGCAACAAGGCACAATGCTATTATTATTCTTTGTATAATTATTGTTTTTCTTAAATTATTCATATATAATTACTCCTTTTTATAATAATCATTTGTAAATCCATCTGCATTAAGCGGTAATCCTTCGGCCCATTCTGGAACCATACACATAAGTTTTATTGCGTTTTCTAAGGTGAATCTATTGTCTCTTTTTGGGATTTCACAAATCACTTCGTCGTGAATATGAAACAAAACTCGGTACTGATTTTTTACTAACCTTTTTATGCTTTCAGCTAAACAATCTCTCGCTATAGCTTGTACAATATTTTCAGTCAGTTTTCCACCATAAGTTGGTATTTTTTCCCATTTTTTTGTTGTCTGATTTTGCCCCATATATACTAATGATTCTCCTCCAAACTGGTTAAGTTCCAATCTAGCTTGTACATAAAACAATTGTCTCTTGCTCGGTAGAGTAACTACTAGATTACCATGTTCAATATTAAAATAAATACCTTTTTGCATTACCTGAGTTTGACCGGTTTTTAAGCAATTTATTGCACAATTTTGTATAGTATGCCACAAGTCTACTATTCTTTTGTTACTAAGTCTCCATCGGCTTACTATATCGGGTAGTTCTTCCTCTGTTAGCCCTTTTTCTAATGCTCCCATTTGTACTAGTGCTCCAGGTCCACCCTGATATCCAAGTGCAAGCTCTGCAACTTTTCCTTTTTGTCTTAGTTCGTATTCTGGATTTCCTTTTTTAATTCTTTCTATTGATACTCCAAACATTTGTGAAGCTGAAGCTTCATATATTTTTCCGTGTGTTCTAAATACATCCAAACGCCATTTTTCATCTGCTAGCCAGCTTATAACCCTAGCCTCAATCGCACTAAAATCTGCAACAGCAAAAGTGTATCCCTCTGATGCTATAAATGCGGTTCTAATTAGCTGTGAAAGAGTATTTGGAATATTACCGATAAATTATCCTTATTGCATTTATATTTTGGTTTTTGACCAATTCTCGTGCGACTGATAATGTCTCTAAATGATTCTGTGGTAAGTTTTGTACTTGTACCAATCTTCCGGCCCATCTACCAGTTCTATTTGCTCCATAAAACTGTAATAGTCCCCTTACTCGGTTATCTTGGCACATTGCTATTTCCATAGCATCATATTTTTTAGTACTTGTTTTAGATAACTCTTGTCTAATTTCAAGCATGCGCTTTACCTTTTCTGAATCTGTATTTTTTATTAGCTCTGGCACATCTTTTTTGTTTAAGCTGGTTATTAAGTTTCCTGTTTCACTTGAAAGCCATTCTTTTAACTGTGCAACCGAATTTGGATTACTTAAACCAGATAGCTCTTGCGCTTCTTCTAAAAGTTCTTCTGTTCTTGTATATGCTATTTGTAAAGCACCTTCTACTAGCTTTCTATCTATCCTTACACCATAGGCATTCATAAGAATATCTATTTCCCACAGTTCTTGTTCTGATTTTGGAAATATAACTTTTAATTTATCTTTTATTGCCTTTTCTGTTACAACATCTTGAATACAATATTCTTTAAATAAATTCCACTTTTCAGGCTCGTGTTTTGGTAAATTTCGGGTTCTTCCACCATTTGTTTTTGTAGGATTACAAGGCACACAAAAATATCTTATAAGTGCTTTTCCTGTAGCCAATTTTTTCTTATCCTCAGCTAGTCCCATTGCATCTCCTATTGCCTTTAATCCGGCAGGATACCCTGCATATAACCCTTTTATCATTGTACAGTTCCATTGTTCTATCGGTGTTGGCCAAAACTTGTTTAAGCAATACCATTCGAATGCCGCATTATATGCAGTTTTTAAAATATCTTTATCACAAAGAGCAGTTATCAACTCTTGTGGTAACTGCTCTCCCTGTGCTAAATCTATTATTTTTACTGGCTCATCATCAAAAGAATAAGCAAATAAAAGTATTTCAAAGTCCTGGGATTGCACATATTTGTACAACCCTGCTTTACCTATATCAACAGAAGAATATGTTTCTATGTCTATTGATAGCTCTCTCATTTTTTAGTTCACCCCATAGATATTAGATATTGGTTTACCTGTTATTGGGTCTATTGCTTGTGTTGTTTGGTATTGTGGCATTTGGTATTGTGGTTGTGCCTGTGTTGTTTGGTATTGTGGTTGTGCCTGTGTTGTTTGTAATGGAGTACCAAAATCTTCTGCAGCGGTTGTTCTTCCATCTAAAGGTTGTCCGTCCTCTAACTTTTGAATATTTCCTAACCCGCAGCCTACACCTTTGTTTCCGTTTTGATTGTAAGCATAAAATCTAATACTTGCACGACCATAACACCCTGAATAAATTTCTGTTTTACTTATTATTGGGTTGCCATTACTATCAACTATCTCAGGTGCTGTGTTTGACTTTGCAGAGATTACCCAATGCCCTTTGCATTCTGGCCCAAAAGGTTCTCCACTCTGTCTAAGTCCATCGCCATCATAAATTGGTAGATTTGGGTTTGCTGGCATTACCCCTTTAAATTTATCAGCCAAATTATCTTGTAGGCATTGGTTAATTGCGTTTACTATTCTTTGGTATGTATCAACATCGCTTTTTGGTATTAGCAATGTTACTGAATATTTTTCATCGCCATTTGGTGTTTTTCGCGGTTCAAATACCGCCATATAACTAAATCTTACTTTTCCTGTTACTAAATTATTCATTATTTTTACCCCCTAAAACTTTATTTTTTAGTGTGTCAAATATATGCGCCATTTCATCTGGTGATATTCTTTTTATTTGTATTTCTTCCACATTTTCTTTACTTTTTTCAACTTTGTCCTTAGTGTTATTGCATTCGCATTCGCATTCCCTTTCTTCTATCACTTCTTCTGCAATTTTTGCTATCTTTAGCCCACTCAAAAAGGCTAACCCTATAACTTCTAATTTATTAAAATCCATATTATTTATCCTCCACTTCTTTTATAAATTTATTGTATTTTACAGCTATTTCATGTTCTATTTGACAACCTCTTGCCTTTTCCCAGCCTGGCATAAAAACTACTGCATCCACTTTGCTCATTGCTTCGATTGATTTTGCTAAATAATATAATCTTGCATCTCCTTCAGGTGGTTCTTCAGCAAAAATAGTATCAACAACTTCATGTCCTTTTTCTTCTAATTTTTTTACTAATTCTGCCCTTTCAGATCTAATTTGTTCTTCCGTTTTCCCTTTCATAGGTTGACTAATCATTATTTTTAATTTTTTCATCTCAATCATTTTTTTATGCTCCTTTTCTTCTTTTAATTTTAAAAAATACAGTGTTTTTATTTTTATCAATTCATCATATTTGTCTTGGTCAACAGTTATTGTTGGTGTAGAAAATACACGATCTAATGCCATTAATCATTACCTCCTAAAACTTTATTTTTTTTAAATTCTTCAGCTGCTGAAATTGTTTTGTATGGTTCTCGTTTATCCGTTTCTTTTGCAAGGGTTGGTGCCCCTTTTGGTTTTTCTATGTAGTCTCCAATAGTTTCAGCAATTTGTTTTTTACCTATTGCCTTTTCCAATGCAGTAAGTGTCAAAGGTTTTCGTTCATACAGCATTGCGCTATCAATTCCAGTAGCTTCTAGTATTTCAAAAGCTTTATCTATATCAACTATTTTTCTATTGCTTTTTCCTTCGACAGCTTTATATCCTGGTACATCATTTCCTTTTAGTATTTCATCTAAAGCATAGCTATTAATGTCTTTTATCCACTCAGTTAGCCCTTCTGTTTCATTTAATATTTGAGCTAATTCTGTATTATTTAAAATTCCTATTACTTTTTTTTGTTTGATTTCTTCAACAGTTTTCATATTTTCTTTCGCTCTAAATTCACAAGCACCCTTTGCCTTGCAAAATCTGCAATGTTCGCCTTGTACAAATGTACCCAAGCCCATAAATGCTTGCTGTGCTTTAGGTTTAACAACAGTATTTCCCCATTCCTCAAGTTCTGTTCTTGACAAGCTATATTCAGATATATTATCTTTTCTTGGCTGTATTATTACCATTCTTATATTTTGTATGTTGTATAAGAACCCAAACTGCTTTATGGCCCCTAAAGCGTATAACATCATTTGCGGATTTCTCTCAGCTGATACCTCCACACCTTTACCATATTTAAAATCTATAACAACTAATGTTTCTCCAGATATAAGAATGCAATCTGTTGTTCCAAATCCTTCTGGAACATAATCACTGAAGTCCACAGTTTGTTCTACAGCTACAAACGGCCTTGTATTAGTTTCAAGTGCAATGCCTTTTATATATTCGAGGTATGTATCAGTATGAGCTAACATCTCTTTATCAAAATGTTCTTCTTTTGTAAATTTGTTAAGTCTTCTTGTATATGCTGTTTTTGATAGTGCATCTAAGAAGTAACTATTTACTTTAAATTCTGCAATTGCATGCGCAAGTGTTCCTTCTTCCATATAATCGCTTGTCTTATCTGGAAATTTCTCCTCTAGCCTTGCAGAAGGTGTACACACAAGCCACTTATGACTACTACTTGCAGACAGTATTGCATGTTTTTTTAAATCCTCCACTAAACTTTCACCCCTGCTTCTATTAGCATTGTAGCTAATTTGTTATAGTCCTTTTTATCAATTTGAGTTAATGCTTGTACATTAAATTGCGCGAGAATGCCCATTATCACATTCATTTTTCCAGCACTTACTGCATTGCTCATCGCAACTGCTAATTCCTCTTGTGTAAAGCTTTTTTCTGTTTGAGCTTGTACGGGTATTGTTTGATTAATTGGCATTGATTGTTTTATTGCTTCTGTAGAAGGTACAACACTCTTGCCACACATTTCATTCTTAGTTTCTCCTATACTTGTACCAATTTTGTTTTCGGCTCTATGCTTTTCATCTAATCCTACTTTAATTTCTATTGCATCAGCTATCCTTTCTAAATTCTTGTTAATATCTTCTAAAATTTTTTCTAACATTTTAAATTAAACCTCCTTGATTTTTATTTACTAATATTATAAAATTAGTTATGTAGGTATTTTGCAAGTGTTTTACTTAAAGTGCATCGGGAACACTTAAGGTTGCAAATACCTTTTTTAAATTATTTTCAAAGTTATTTACTCTTTGAAGTTGCTCTATTGTTGTTGCATTAAATTTAAGCCACTTGTTTGTATCCTGCATTTTGAAGTAACCTTCTAGTGTTTCTACAGATGCTGGTATTAATTCTTTGTCTTGTTTGTTCTTCAAATCTTTTAATAACTGTTGAAATCGCTCAAGCATAATGATTTCCTCCTCCTTTCTTAATTATTTCATATATTTTTTTACTGCTAATATAAATATAATTAGCAAAGTTAATATCTTTAATATAACTTGTCCAGTTAAAGCAGCTCCACAATCAAGTTCCCCAATTTGTCCAAGTATTGCAAAAAAGCTAATTAATGCTATTATTTTTCTCATTTGATTTTCCCCCTTTTCTAAACAACCCTGTTCAACTCCAGATTAATTTTTCTTTTCTGAAAGTCAACATTAATTGTTTTGCTCTTTGTCTTTCTTTTTATAGGTTTTATTTCTAAAGTGTCTTGTGCTAATTGTTTTTGGGTTTCAACAAATTCTTTAATGTCTTGTATGTCAAATCTGTAATCTCTTGTTCCAACTTTAAAACATTTTAGCCCTTGTCTTATAAACTTATGTATTGTTCTGTTGTCTTTTACTCTAAAGAATTGTTTTGTTTCCTCTATTGTTAATAAATGTTGTTCCACTATTGCCTCCTTTCGTGAATTTATTCACATACTAAATTAAAAAAATATATTTTTTATAATCTAATTTATGTTTATTGCAATATTTTATAATTGCACCACAAAATATTGCACCAGCACCTTTACCCTTATTTTTAAAAACCTTGTTGACATGTGTTCTTTCTATTCCTGTTGCTTCAGCAAAAAGTGTTTGATTTCCATTAAATTTTTCTTTAAGTAACTCCTCCAACGCTACTATATTTACTTCCATTATCCCACCTCTTTTTCTTTGTGAATTTATTCACGATGTAATAATACTATATATTTTTTATATTGTCAATAGTTTTTTGAGATTTTTTTCACATTTTTTTATTGAATTTTTTCACACTCTATGCTATACTTGATTTAGAGGTGTTTTAGTATGTTTAATCAAGAAGAATTTTCAAAAATATTAACTAAAATCAATTGTAGTTATGATACAATGACAGACTTTGCTAAAAAAGCATCCTTTGACCGAACTTATATTTCTAAATACATTAACAAAAAATTAAAAAACCCACCTACTCCAAAAATATTAGAAAAAATAGCAAATGCTTCTAACGGTATCACAACATATACAGAGCTTATGATAATTTGTGGATATATCGAAAAAAATAGCTCATTTGGTAAAAATTTTAATAAAATAAATGATTTTCAAAATAAATTTAAAGAGATGTATAAAGGCTTAAATTTATCAAGCATAGAAGGAAAATATTTTAACGATTATATGAAAAAGTTTTTAGAAATGACTTTTGAACAACATATTGACCAAAAGCAGGCACTAGAAAATATTGAAAGAGAACTCAAAAATAATATTAAAGATATACAATCATGTACTAAAATAATAAAAGCAATAAAAATAAATATAAACTCACTAATTTTAGAATCTAATTTATACGAGTTAGATTCTATGCTGTTAAATAAATCAAAAAACTTAACACCAAAATACTACATGTGCCCAGTCTATGGTCGCATATCAGCAGGACAACCTAACTGGGCAGAAGAATGTATAGAGGGTAGAATACCTATTGATCCAGATTTGATGAATATTGCAGAACCGGAAGAATGTTTTTTCCTTCGTGTAAATGGAGAAAGTATGAACAAAGAAATAAAAAATGGTGCTTATGCTCTTATTAGAAAAACTGATGTAGTTGAAAACGGAGATATTGCTGTTGTATTGGTAAATGGGTATGATGCTACATTAAAGAAGTTCTCTAAACAAGGAGATTTGATAATATTGGAACCAATGAGTACTGACACAAGTTTTACTACTCAGGTTTATGGAAAAGACACAGAAATAAAGATAATTGGTAAATATATTGGTAAAATGGAGATGAAATAATGGCAGGATATAAAAGAGAAGTTCGACTTGGTGTATGGAGATTAGAATATCAGCTAGACAGTGAAAAGTATAGTAAAAATGTAAAAGCCAAAACTCCCACACAAGCAGAAAAACTATTGGCTAAGTTCATAACAGAAATCGAGGAAGGTACTTATCAAAGTTCAAACACTGTTACTTTTTCTGAGTTTGCTCAAACATACTTAGATAACTACGCTAGACAGCAATGTAGACCTATAACTGTACAGGGTTATAAAGGGCTATTAAATAACCGAATATTAAAATATTTGGGAAGCTATAAGATAGGGAAAATAACTCCTTCTATATTAAATTCCTTTTATAATACAATTGCAAATGAAAAAGTTAAAAAGGATATTAATGGAGAAGTAGTTGAATATTATACATTTGGTCAAGAACACTTAAATAAGCATTATAATTTAATAAGTGGCATACTTTCCTATGCTGTAAAAATGAATATACTAAAAATTAATCCTAATAAGAATGTACCAAAACCCAAAACTAAAAGACATGAAGTTAAAAGAAGAAACTTCTATACCCCAGAACAATTAAAACTATTTATAAAAAAATTGGAAAAATCTAATAATGTAAATTTTAAGTTGCTTTGTTATTTGGCTATAACATTAGGTCTTAGAAAAGCCGAAAGCTATGGAACAAATAAACTATCCCTACAATTTGATGAAAATAAGTTCTGGGTTAATACTTCTTGTGAATATGTACCTCATCAAGGCAAAATTTATACAGATTTAAAAACAACTGGTTCTGATAGGATTTTAGAAATGCCAGAAATCATAAAAAAAATGCTTATCAATTATAATTTTGAAACTGAATATCTATTTGAAAACATTTCAGTAAGCACTATAGACAAATGGCTAAGGGCATTTGTAAAAGAAAATAATTTACCTAAAATTTCTTATCACGAATTGAGACATACTCACGCAACATATTTGTTAAGCAATGGAACAGATTTAAAAACAGTTCAAAATAGGTTGGGGCATACGGATATATCAACTACAAACATTTATGTTCACGCCTTAGAAAGTAATGATAAAAAAGCAACAAAAAAAATAGACAAGTTATTTAAGTAATTTTTTTAAGCACAAGTTCGCCTAAATTTCGCCTAAACTTATCTATCTCCTTTGGAAGTGGTGCACTTAGCTGGATTCGAACCAGCGGCCTCTCCCTTAGGAGGGGAGCGCTCTATCCACCTGAGCTATAAATGCGTGTACCTTTTATATTTTATATCAACTTTTTAAAAATTTCAATAACCAGAGTTTGAAAACTCTTGCTCTGGTTATATATTTTCATTTTCATCAACTTGCTTTTTTATTTTATTTGCTTTTCTTCTAATCCTAGACATTGCAGTATCTACAGATTTTGTTTTGCAATTTAGTTTGTTTGCAATTTCCTCATAAGTTCTGTTTTGTTCATAGTATTTCAATACATTTCTTTCATGTTCACTTAAATTATCATTTATTGTTTTATTAATAAATTTAAAATACTCCTTTTTTGCAATTTCCTCTGAAGGGTCTTCTATACAATGAGCATTTAAAATATCAACAATTTCCTTATCACTTTCATCACTTTCATCAAAAATTTGTGCATTTATTGAAAATGCTGAATTAAGTGGAATATTTTTTTGCCTATTTGCTGTTTTTATTGCAGTAATTATCTGTCGTTCAATACACATATTAGCAAATGTTTTAAAGGAATTTTGCTTGTCATTACTAAAAGCCTTCGTTGCTTTATAAAGGCCAATTAATCCCTCTTGAACAATATCCCCTTTTTCTGCCCCAACAATAAAGAACTTGCTTGCCTTCATATTAACAAGCTCAGCATACTTATCCATTATATAATCCAAAGCCTGAGAATCCCCAGCTTTAATTTGCTCAATAACTACTTCATCTGTCATATCATTATAATTCTTAGCCAAATTGGTCTTAACTGTCATTTCTTTATCAGTAACCTCCTATAAACATAAACTTGAAAATTATTACCAATAAATTTCTATATTTTGCTACATAATAGCATTTTATCACAAGTTTGGTGGTTTAACAAGGGGTTTGGGGGAAGTTTTGTGATTTATTTAGATTACTTTTTAATATGTTGTCAAATACAACAAACATACCAATATTTACATTCTACTTTATTTAAATTACTACGCAAACTAGGTTTTCGAACTCGCCTACGAAGGCCTTTATTTACATTCTACTTTATTTAAATTACTACAGAAGCAGGAGCATTAGGATTACTTACAAAAGATGAATTTACATTCTACTTTATTTAAATTACTACCATTATTGTGTTTATTGCAATCTATATGATTAACAAAATTTACATTCTACTTTATTTAAATTACTACTCAATTTTTCCTTCATTCATAAATTTCTTTACTTGTATATTTACATTCTACTTTATTTAAATTACTACTTCCACTCTACTACATTACCTTCGCTATCAAGAATATTTACATTCTACTTTATTTAAATTACTACTTTTAGTTTTTATTGTTGGTTCTTTTTACTATGTAAATTTACATTCTACTTTATTTAAATTACTACCCAAATAGAAGTAGAAGAGGGGAGAAGTTTCTATTTATTTACATTCTACTTTATTTAAATTACTACTTATTGATATGTCTTGGTATGCACCATTTAAAAATTAATTTACATTCTACTTTATTTAAATTACTACAAAATCGAAATAGAAGAGGGGATAGGCTTTTATATATTTACATTCTACTTTATTTAAATTACTACACCATCTTTTTTTATCCACCAGTCTCCAGAGCTGTAATTTACATTCTACTTTATTTAAATTACTACTTCTATCGTAAATTCTTTTGTACTTAATGTCGCTATTTACATTCTACTTTATTTAAATTACTACTGAAAGAAAAACGAAGTTTATTTAATATAGTTTTATTTACATTCTACTTTATTTAAATTACTACTCAAAATTCAAAAAAATATACAATTTTTGTATAATAAATTTACATTCTACTTTATTTAAATTACTACATATAAAAAAGTGTAAAGAAAAAGGTTTAACATACATTTACATTCTACTTTATTTAAATTACTACTTCGAGATTTCCTTTCATAAAATTAGTTTGAATTGTATTTACATTCTACTTTATTTAAATTACTACAGCGGGACAAAAGCAACATGGACTATTTCTAGAATATTTACATTCTACTTTATTTAAATTACTACTGAAGGTATTGACTTTGCTATAATACGATTAGGCTAATTTACATTCTACTTTATTTAAATTACTACACTTTCAAGCGAAATCGACTTGCCGGTACAAGGAGAATTTACATTCTACTTTATTTAAATTACTACGCATCAACATTATTAACGGGACCCGTTGCAACAGGATTTACATTCTACTTTATTTAAATTACTACTTGAATGATTACACATTATATGTAGTAGAAGATGTTAGATTTACATTCTACTTTATTTAAATTACTACTAATCAAAGCAAATTTAGTAGTAAAGGAGTAATTAATTTACATTCTACTTTATTTAAATTACTACGTAGAAAGTGGTCAAACTGCAGTTGTTCTTATTAAATTTACATTCTACTTTATTTAAATTACTACTTAAGTAGAAAACTAGACAGAAAAGTTAATGAATATTTATTTACATTCTACTTTATTTAAATTACTACTCTAAAAGCAATGAAAAAAGATATACCTTATTTGTATTTACATTCTACTTTATTTAAATTACTACATAGAAAACGTTTAAAAGTAAGACTATGGCTAGTATTTACATTCTACTTTATTTAAATTACTACATTAATCAAAACAGATACAATTAACCTTAAAAGTTTATTTACATTCTACTTTATTTAAATTACTACATAATCATATACATACGCCCAACTATTTTGCTCTAATTTACATTCTACTTTATTTAAATTACTACAGTACCCCTTTATTGCCCTCTGCCACAGTGCCTCGTGGTCTCTTTTCTGTCTATGCCTTATATTTTATACTATTTTTTTCATTTTTTCAACCACTACTTTTTTAGTTTAATTGATATTCTAAGTTTCTCCATCTCTGTCTTTCTCATAGCATTTTCTCATTATTACACATCGACAGATTCATCTCATAAAAAATTGCTTGTTTTATCATCTTCTATCTTGCCAAGAAATTCTTTATCAAGCCATTTTTGATTTCTACTTTTGAACAGTATAACACTATCTTTTTCTTCTCTAATGTATTGATCAAGCTCTGCTTTTAGTTTTATGGCTTGTGATTCTAATAGTTCACCTTCAAATACTGAGTTTTGAATGTGTACCAAATACTTTTTGCAAGTTTTAAATACATTTTTTAAAACCTTTTGTCCTGCTTTTTCTTCTAAATTCACATCATAAACTAATATTACATACATCTTACCACCACATTTTAAACCCTTCATATTCAGTATCTTCTAACAATGATTTTATTATCTTATATATTTCTAGTCTCATCAGATATTCATAGCTTACTTCTCTGCCTAGTGTTTTATGTTTTATTGTTGTTTGAAGCCTTAAGTCAATTTGCTTGGTTATTTCTTTTCTTGCATTTTCCTTTATATATAGGAAATTTAGTCCATTCTCAAAGTCTTTTTCTGTTATTTGTTTTTTGTTGAGCATTGAAAAAATCAGCCTATCTCCTATAATTGGTTTGAATATTTCCGCTATATCTAAACACAGAGAAAATCTACGTTCTGAAGGTTCATGTAGATAACTTATTGTTGGATTTAATTGAGTTTTATATATTTCACTTAATACTCGTGTATATATTATTGTGTTCACATAAGAGATTAATGAATTTATTGCATTATCTGGTGGATTTTTTACTCTCTTTTCAAAACCAATATCTTGATTTATTATTATGTTCCAAGTGTCATAGTAAAGTTTTCTAATGTTTCCTTCTACTCCCATAAGTTCTTCTACATTTTTTGTTAATCCTATTTGCTTTCTTAAAAATTCTATTTCTTTCATATATCCACTCAGGTCTTTACCTCTATTGTTGTAGTATGTTAAGTTTCTGTATATATTATATGATGCCGCTTCTATAAACGCTTGTGCAATTTTTAACCTTTTTTCATTATTTTCATAACTTCGAACTTGCTTTATTAGTAACTTTCCAGATACCAAAGCCTCTTTTGGATAATATGTTCCTGTGTAAAATCCATAGTAATTAAAGAAATGAACATTTATTCCAAATTGAGATAGAAAGTTCAAAAGGCTTGTATTAAAATCAAATTCTGTCATAACATATATGTCATCAACTCTTTCAACCGGTATGACTTTTTTAGTTGCATCTTTATATACAATTTCCAAAGTGTTATCTTTTCTTTGTAATCTACCACTTTTATATAAATAATATGATTGTTTCACTTTTCCTCCTTTTAAACATAGCACAAGTCAAAATATGCGCATTTCTTGCATGTTTTTGAATTTATAATTGGAGGTGTTTTTTCAGTATTGGCTATGTCTTTTATATTTTTAATAACATTATTTAATACTTTTCTGTCTTCATCTTCTAGTTCTATATCTTTGGTTTCTCTAAGCAATGGATAATCGATTTTTGCTTTAATATTCTTTATTCCCCTTTGTTCTAAGTAGTATATGTAATATTTTACTTGCCATATACCCGCTTCTTCTATTGACTTTGTTTTCTTTACTTCATGCAATACTGCACCATTTTTTACGAAGTCAATATTTATAGTATTATCAATCAAAATATTATGTTTTTCTCTGTTATATGATGTTTCATCAAGTACCTTGCCAATAGAAACAAGTTCGCTATTTTGTTCCATGTTAATTTCATTTATGAAATACCATAACTTTCTAGGGCATATAAAGTAATAATATATCATTATTCCTGTAACATTCATGTTTCATCACCTCCTATAAAAAACGCTTATCTGTATTTCCCTCTGAAGTTTCTTCCAATATTAGTCCTCTATCCTTATCATAAGGAAAATCAGCTATAAAAATATTGTCGTTAGGCATATATGGAATTTTTGTTATGTTCTCTAAGCGCTTACTATATTTTGAAATTTCCACACTAACAGTTAGTTTATTTATTTCTCTTTTAATTCTTTGTTTTTCTTTATAGTCTTTGCATTGTTGATATTCTTCAAATAAATTAATATTTGTTTCATATATTGCTTTGGGAATTACTGTTGTATTATTTATATTTCTTAGCATTTTTTGTGCTGTTTCTTTATTAGCTTCATAGTCTACTATGTTTTCTAAAAATCTCATTCCTGCTTTGAAATCATCATAAAATTTGGTGTTTTCTAGCATATCTTTAGAGTACAAAACATCTACTAGTTTTACTTTTGTTTCTTCATCTAAAATTTGTTCATTGTATTCTTTTAAAAGTTTAATACTATTTTGATGTATTTGTTCATTATATACACTTTTTTCTCCTATTCCACTCGCATTTTGGGTATATATGTAAATATTGGGTTCGTTTTCTTTGTATTCTCTTTTCCTATAACATCTTCCTAACCTTTGGAATAGGCTATCTAATGTTGACATCTCAGTGTATAAATAGTCAAAGTCTATATCTAATGAAGCTTCTACTATTTGTGTACTTATCCATATTCCATGATTTTCTTTTTCATTTGAAAATTCTTTTATTCTATTTTCTTTATCACTTCTATCTTTTTGAATGAATCTGGAATGTAATAAATTTACATTTTCTTCTCCATTTTCTTTTATTTTTGTATATATTTCTATTGCCTTTTTTACTGTGTTTGCTATTACTAGAACCTTTCTGTTTCTTGTTTTTTCGCATATTGAATTAATGTCTTCTATTATTTCTTTGTCTTCTAATCTTATTTTGTGCCTTAGTTTTCTACTTGTTACCTTTTTGTATTCAAATTCAATATTCATTTTTTCTAATTCTTCTTTATATATTCTTGGCAGTGTAGCAGTCATTACCATAAATTGTCCTCCAAGTTGGTATATTTTTTGTAGCCCTGTTAGTATTATTGCTACTATATCTGGGCTATATGCTTGTACTTCATCAATTATAACTTTTGAATACCCAAGTGTTGAATACATTTTTTCATACCCTTTATATTTGAACACAAAAGGAAATATCTGATCAATTGTGCAGGTTGTTATTTTGTAGTATAAATTCCTTGTTTTTCCATATATTTCTTCTTCATCTTCATATTTTTGTTTTCCTTCCAAGTAATCTAATGCTGTTGAATGTAATAAGCCTAAATTTGTATATCCCATATTTTCGCTTATTCTATCATATATTGCATTTATGCTTGCTCTTATTGGAAGTGTGAAAAATGTTTTACTATTTTTACTCCATAGCAATGCTGATTCTGTTTTTCCTATTCCAGTTGAACCAATAATCAACAAGTTTTTATTTTGATTTTTTTGTGAAAATTCTTGCAATTCGTTTTTATGAAAATCATGGTCTTCCATAAATTCTTCTGTGCATTTTTCAATGACTTGTCCATTTTCATTTTCAACTGCAATTTCTGCAGAACTACTATGGTCTAATCTATGAAGAAGTCCCTTTAACATACAATACTCTGGGTATATTTTCTTATACAAATGATGGTGTTCTGTGATTCTATCTCCAATATACTTTACATATCTTTCATCTATTTTCTCCCTAATATCTATTTTCAGCTCTTGTTTTATTTTATCTATATTGGGATAAACATCTTTTTCAATTATTCTTCTAATATACTCTTTTGAAATCTCCTTATTTTCCCTCTCATGATGATAGTATATTGCTTGATATACCAAGACCTTTTCATCTTCAGTTAATCCTAGTTTTTCCACTGGTACAAACATTGGAGATAGTTGTTCATGTTTTACTTTTTCATAATTAAATTCTGTTTCAATGATTTTTTCTCCTAATTTTTGTCGTATTATATTTTGAAATGGTGTATATACTTTACCTATGTCATGGTATTTACATATAATTTCTAATAAATACCAAAACCTTTCATTAACAAAATCTTTATTTCGTTCAATATCTTTGCTGTATATATTTTTTAATACCTTTAAATTTTCTAGTAATATATTTGTATGCTCCATTATTGTTTCTTTAGGTTTAGATTTTGCATAATATGTCATTAATTTCACTCCCTTTACAACAAAACGGCATGATCTGCCGTTTCGTTTTTAATTATACCAAAATATATAGTCTCCATCTTCATCTTGTAACACACTTTGAACTTCTTGTTCCATACTTTTTTCTATATACTTTACATCTACATTTTCCCAGCTTCTTAATTCATTTTTGATTATATACACTGTATGTAATTTATAATTTATCCCCTGTGCATATCTGTCTAATCTTTTTACTGGTACATAAGCATTATATTTTGTTATATCTGCCGATTCTAATATTTCTGGTTCTTTTATAACCTTAACTTCATCTACTCTTACTATATCTTCATTTCTTCCTAATGTAAATGTTTCCGTTCCATTTACTATATTGTCATATATTTTCTGGACAATTTCCTGTTCTGCTTCAAGGTGTATTATTAATTCGACATTTAATAACTGATGAACATTTCTTGGCATTGAAGTTACTTTGTCTTTCCCTTTAAACATTCTTAAAGTTTGGTAATTATTGAAAATACTTTCATAGTTTCCCTGAATTGATATATTCATTGGAAAATACTCGCCTGGCTTTGCTCCAATTATTTTGTGGAACATTCCAATTACTGTTGAATATGGAGGTAATGGATATGTTTCAGCAACTTTAAATGCCAATGGTTTTTTATAACATGCTGTTTCTTGAAATATTTTTAATTTTAATATTGCCAAATTTTGCTCCCTCCCTTATTTATAGTATTCTTTTACTTCATCCTCCAACTCTTCAAAAAATGCTTGAATATCATGTACTTTGCCTGGAAGCATGTTTTCTAGTTCTTGTTCATTTTTGAACATATTTTTTACTATTCCAATATGTGTATTATTTTCTACTATTGAATTTCCTATTTTTAATTTCATTGTGTCTTTTAAAATATCTGTGTTTATTGCAAATTCATTGTTTTCATTTTCTAGTTTTATTCTTCCTAAAAAATATGGTGTATTTAGCTCATAAGTCCCACCTATTATAAATAATGGGCTTAAGTTTTCTTGTCTACCTCTTATTTCTCTATTTAAAACTTTTATTATTTCTAATAGTTCAATTACTCTTTTTTGTTTTTCTTCATTTGAAAGCTCTATTTCTCCATCTTTTCCTATTTTGCTTAAATCTATTGTTACTGTATATGTATAAAAACTCAAATGTTGTTCTATATTTGCTAGGTTTGGAAATTCATTTATTCTATCTGCTAGTCCTTTATTATTTAAAAAGTCCATATCGCTTTTATATTCTTCTAGTGATATAGCATTGCTTAACCTTACTGCTGCACTTCTAATATTTGAACCACCATCAGTATCTTCTGATTTTTTTGAAGTCTTCATGTATCCAAAAAGATCCATCTCTTCTGAATCTTCTATACTTAAATTGTCTTTGAATTGTATTGTTCCTTTTGCCTTGTCAACAGTTTGCAAATTCCAGTTGAACATTTTATTTCCAAGTCTTGCTATATCATATCTTATTGCTTGTCTTGATGCAAAAGTGTAAACCTTGCCATTTCCTCTTGATAATTTTTTTAGTTCTGAAATATTACCTATTCCTTCTCCATAATTTAAACTTTGTGCTTTAAATATCATTGTAATTGTTAAACCATTTTTATTATTCATCTTTACCTACCTCATCTTTCTTTTCATATATATTTGATGTTAGACCAGCTATAAAGCTATGTCCTAGCTCTTGCCAAGTTATATCCTCATTATTCTTTACTAATATTTCTGGAATATCTTTTCCCATTGACCACAATGTTCTTATTGCTATATCTGTGAAATCATCTTTGTTGTTTGTTTTTATGCAATTTAGCATTTTGTATATATATCCATCAAGTTTGTTTTCATTTTTTTGGTCTCGTAGCTTCTTTTTAATATTTTTACCTAGTTTAAACATTGTGTCACATTTTTTATTTGCTTCCTCTACTTTTTCTTTCATATCATTATCATCTCCTTTTAAAACTTCTAATGTAACCTTTACTTCTGTTGCTAATAAAGAACTATACCCACTATTATTATTTTCTGTAAATCCTTCCCTCAATCTTCTGTTTATAATTATATTAATATCCTTATTTTTTAAGATATAATCAATTATCTCTACTCTATATTTGTAATCTACAATACTTGTTAGAAACTTTGAATATTTCATAAAAAATCTTGCCGTGTGTCTTTTTATATTAAAGTATTCCATTCTACTGTATGCTAAATATTCGGCCTCAAATTCCACTACAAATATGTTTTGTAATTGCCATTCGCTTATTTTTTTATTCTGCCTCACTATGTCTAAAATCATATCAGCATAAGGGCTGTATTGTGTCTTTTCTTTTTTTGCTTGCATTGAAAAATTATTATTTGTTATTAATAAATTTTCTACATCTGTATCGTAATTTACAAAGCTAAGCATTTCTTTTTCTTTGTATTTATTATTATCTTTTACTGTTTTTATAACTGTTGTTACACCTGCTGGTATGCAGAATAGTATCAATTTGCACATATCACAAATTGGAACTTTTGTATTTTGATTCCAAAAGAAGTTTGCCATATTATCGCTACTTACAGCTAAAGGAACAAAATTACTTTCAGTGTATTTGCTTGTTCCAAAATGGTCTTCTCCACAAATTGAGCATTGTTGTTTATTTTTTATTGTATCTGCCTCAATAATGTTATTTATATAATCTTTATACATTAAGTTTTGTTGTTCCTCATAAGATAAAGTGTTTTTAACAACGTTGAAAAATGAGGGTTGCCCGAAATAGTTTTTGCTTAGTATATTTTTAAATAAATTCAATGTTGTTTTTTTGTTAATTTTATCTATTTTAAAGTTATTAATTAGTATTTCTTGTATCTCATCTAACTCTTCTTTTGTATGTACTTTATCAATTTTCGAATATGCTTCGAACATTGTTTTATAAACATTTTCATCCACCTTTTTGATTTTATCTAGTTCTTTTTTTATTGAATCTTTAATATACTTTTGTTCTCTTTTTAATATATCTTTTTTATCTTTATTTTCTAGTAAATTTTCTATTCTACCAAAAGACTCACTTATTCTTTTTTCCATCTTTTTGGCAATATTATAATTATCAAAAAAGTAATTGAAGTAATATTTATGGAAGTCTTTTAAGTCTTCTGTGTCAAATTCTATATAATTTTCTTCCTTTTTTACAAAGTCTTGTTTATTATGTTCTAGCATTCTCAAAAATCCTACTATTCCTGCATTTATAAACCATTCGTTTAAATAAATTCTCGTATTCAAAATTTCACCTCCTTTTATAAAATTTGAAACATTCCAAATCCTGCACTACGCTTGCTTCCTATACCTGCTTTGTACAAATATTCTAGTAATTGCTTGTCCCCTTTTATTTTAAATATACCTGTACTTGCTTCAATTTGTTTTTCATAGAATTTTATTACTACTTTTTTAGGTTCTATTGGTTCTATTTCAAAAGTATTAACTATTTCCTGTGGAATGTCTGTTATTTTTAGTTCCTCTTTTATATTTATTTTTAGTGTTTCTAAAAACATTTCTGGACTTTCAAATGAATAATAATAATCTTTTTGTTCTTGCCTATTTCTTGCTACAAGTGGAGATTGAAATTTTACATTTATGCTATCCCCATTAATCTTTTTTTCTGGTAGCATAGCAATATTAGTTAATTTCCAAGAATTTTGATTGATTGAGAATTTTTTGTTTTTCTGATGATTGAATGAATTGTATAATACTACTGCAACTTCATAATCTGCCACAGCCATATTGATTTCAAAAGTTTTGCTGTTTAATATTATCTGTTCTTTTTCAAACTGAGGTTTTTCAAAGAATACTGAGAATGTATATGGCTTAATTATAGGTTTATTGCCATCATATAATTTCTTGAATTCCTCTTCGTTATATTTATTAAGCGATGCTTTTATAAAACTTATTATGTTTTTGCGATATTGTATTGGCATTTTTTCATTTTCTAATTCAAAATACAGTTTTAATCTCATTTTTTCACCTCCTTCATCTCATATTTTTTAAAACATTTATAGTATAACATACACTGATATGCAAAAAATGTCGAAATGTGTAGAATAAGAAAAATTTTTTTACTTTTTTGTTTTATTATATTTGTTTTTTACTCGTATGTCAACATTAACTTACTTTATCTCACCCCTTCTATCTTTATCCCCCTCAATTTTCTAACCCCATAACTCATCACATCTCTATTATATTTCCTCATAAAAAAACACCTCTTACAATAATATGCTTTATTATTGTAAAAGGCTTTATTTTTAAATATTTTCATAATGTGTCCAAAGGCTAAGTATTTTGATTGTTTTTTCTTCTTCTAGTATTTGATAAACTAATCTATGCTGTACATTTATTCTTCTTGAATATGCACCTTCTAAATCTCCTACTAGTTTTTCATAAGGTGGTGGGTTTTGAAATGGATTTTGTTTAATTATTTCAATTAATTTTTTAACTTTGCTTTCTAGTTTTATTGCTTTTATTTTAGGAATGTCTTTCAGTACTTTCTTTCTGTACACGATTCTATACACTACCACTCCACCTCTTTTTCATCGACACATTCATCAATTGGTTCTTTTAGTCCTTTTATTATGTCTTCTTTTAATCCTGGTATTGATGAAATATATAAAGTTTCCATTATGTTATTATAATCCTCCTCTGATAGTACAATAGCATTTCCATTTTTTGTAGAAATGTTTATTGGTTCATTATATTTTATTGTTTGGTCTAATAATTCATATATATCTTTTCTAAAATTTGTAACATTTACATTAGTCATCGCAAAGCACCTCCTGTATTTATATTATAGCGTACGTTTTAGCGTATGTCAATATATGTGTTTATTTTTTACAAATCAGATTGATATTATGCACTTTAATACAATGAGCATATACACCATCTCCTATTATTGAATTGTTTTTTGGATTTTAATTCTAGGAAGATTTCCTAAAATTTTATAGATTGAATACTGGTATTATACACTCATTTTGATTGTTTGTAAATAAATTTTTCGTTTTTTAAAAAACACCTCTTACAATAATATGCTTTATTATTGTAAAAGGCTTTATTTTATTTATACTTCTTTATCTCAACTATTCTTTTTCCCTTTTTGTTCTCTCCTAAATCAGCTCCTACTATGAACTTTCCCTTTCCTCGTATTATCAATACATCTCCTATATTTACTATCTTTGATTGCTTTGTTTCAATCTTACAATTTATTGAAACCTTCTCGCTTTCAATGAGCTTTGCTGTTTCGTTTCTTGAAAGTTTTGTTATTTCTGATACTATGTTGTCTATCCTCATTGAGTTTGATGTTATTTTAAATATATCAAAGTCTGGTTCTTTTACTTCTATGTTGTCTATGTCTATTATTGATATTTTAGATTTTTTAAATTTTGTTGTTGTAATTAAGCTATTTTTTATGTACTCTGCATTTTCTGCTAGAATTATTATGTATGCTTTATCTTCATACACTAAAATATCTCCCATTCGTTCTATTATTATTCCAAATTGCATTACTGTTCCTAGATAATCTCTATGTTGATATTTGCTTTTTTGCTCGTTTGGTAGGATTATTTCAATTGCTTTTATAATATTCTTAATATTAGATATTGCTATTTCTTTTGTTAATTTTTCTGGATACATTAAGAGTATTTTACTTTCTGCCTCTTCGTATCCTCCTGTAAATATATAGTTCTTAAATTTTTGCCTTTCTAATTCTTTTTGGATGATGTTTTTTTCATTTAGGTTTAAAAAGTCTGTATATGTAATTTTATTTCTTGTTTTACAAAACTGTAATTTATCGTTTAGCTTTGCTATTATTAGTTTTTCTTCTTGATTTGTTTCCATTATTGCTCCTTCTCTATCTTCTATTATACATATTTATTAGCACTTTATCAACATTTTACTTACTTTAATTTTTATGGTAAAATAGTTGCAAATTATATAAGGAGGGATTTTTTTGATTAAACCTGAAAGATTAAAAAGAGGCGATAAAATCGCTGTTGTGAGCCTTTCTTGGGGTGGACTTGGAGAAAAGGAGATTATTCATAAATATTATCTTGCGAAAGATAGGCTTAAAAATATGTTTGGCTTGGAGCTTGTGCCAACTGAGCATGCTTTGAAGGGTTCTAAATTTACATACGAGCACCCTGAACTTAGAGCTAAGGATTGGATGGATGCTTTTAAAGACCCAAGTATTAAGGCTATTTTTTCTGCTATTGGTGGAGATGATACTATTCGTTTGCTTCCATATATTGATTATGATGTTATCAAGAATAATCCTAAAATTTTTTCTGGATTTTCAGATACTACTGCAAATCATTTTATGATGTATAAAGCTGGTGTTACTTCATTTTACGGACCTTGCATTTTATCTGACTTTGCTCAATATGGCTCTATGTTTGATTATACTGTTGATGCTATTAATAACATATTTTTTGATGCTAACCCTCATTTTGAGATTAAGAAGTGTAATTATTTTACAAATGAACATTTTGAATGGTGTGAAGAAAATATAAATAAAGAGAAGAAAAGAATTCCTGATTCAAAAGGCTATGAAGTGTTGCAAGGCACTGGCAAAGTTTCTGGTAAACTTTTGGGTGGATGTATTGAACTTTTGGATATGATTAATGGCACCGAGATTTGGCCATCTTTAGATGAATGGAGAAATAAGATTTTATTTATTGAAACTAGTGAAGAAACTCCTAGTCCTCAAAATGTTAAGTATATTTTAAGAACTTTGCAAGCTCAAGGAATTCTAAATGCTATTAATGGTATTATTGTTGGCAAACCTAGAGGTGAAACTTATTATGAGGAATATAAGGATGTTTTAAAAACTGTTGTTGGTATAGAAGCTAAAAGACTTGATTTGCCTATTATTTATAATGTAAATTTTGGCCATAATGAGCCTATTGGAATTATTCCTTATGGAGTTGAATGTGAATTAGATTGTGATAATAAGAAAATCACATTACTTGAAAGTGGAGTTTTATAAACTCCACTTAAACTATATATTTAATCTCGTTATTTGGAAAATACTGTTTCATTTTCTCCAAGAAAAATCTTGTGCCTTCCTCTCGTATTTGTGGTTTATACATATATTTTCCCTTGCCTCTTCCTGTCATTTTTGTTTCATCAAAAAGATTTATCGCGTTTGGAAAAGCCTCTTTATTTATCATTTTATGAACATAGCTGTATGTCATAAAAATCAATTCAAAAAAAGCATTTTTCTTGACGGCTGTACTTAAGTTTTCTTGTAAAAAGATTAATAAATTTTCATATTCTTCTTTCCAGTTATCTACAAAAATTATTGGTGCAATAAGAATTCCTACTTTGTAACCAGCTTCTTGTAGCTTGTTTATCGCTTTTACTCTGTTTGCTAAATTTGATGTTCCAAATTCTACCCTTCGAATTATATTCTCTGGATTAACACTCATTCTTACAATTACTCTGCCTTTATGATCTAAATTTAAAATAGGTTCTACCATATCAAACTTGGTTGGAAATGTTAAGTATCCTCTCTTGTTATTGGCAAAATTGGGAATTGTCCATTCTAAATTGTTTGTTATTGTGTTTTCTAAAATCAAATCACTATTGCTTCCTATCTCGAAGGTTAGCTCTTTTTCACTTTGATTTGATGTTTTAATTATCTTGTTTAGCATTTCTTCTCTATTTACAAAAAGCCTCAAATATGAGCATTTGTTGTAATTGCATACTAAATAGCAGTACATACACATTGCTGTGCAACCAGATGAAGTATATGGCACAAGGAAATCGGAAGTTTTGTGATTTGGAACGAATTTATGCGTTTTTCTAATTCCAATTATTAAGTCTTTCTTCATATCTGTAAAATCACAATTTCCTCTACATCTCATTTCTGGTATGTTGTTGTGGTTCTCAATTATCATTTTGGGAACATCTTTATATTTTTCTAAAAGCTCTTGACCAAGTTTATAGTTTGTTATATTTTCTTCATACAAAATCTCTTTTGGCATAAACATTTTGCTTTCACCTCAAGAATATTTTGATAGGTTTTTGATTAAATTATACAATGTAATTATTTTTTGTTATTTACATTAAACTTGATATTAAAACTTAAGTAACATACATTTAATTTTATTCTTTTTTTCCTAAATTTAATCTTCTCATTTCTGTAGCATTTTTGTTTGATATTATTTGCTTCCCTGTTTTTCTTTCCAATTGTTCCCTTGCTGATTTAGCAATATTCCCACCTTCTTTAACAGATTCTTGTGTTTTATCAAATCCTATTTCATTTTTACTTTTTGATATTTCTGTTGCAGATGTCTCAGCTAACATATTTAATACCAATTCCATATTAGTCATATTGTCTCTAAGATTTTCCTTTTTTAGCCCCTTTAATTTTTTATAATCTTTTACTGTATATCCACTCCAAGTCTTAGTTAAAAGATTAGTTAATATTGCAAAATCTTTGCTATCTTTAATTCCCTTTTGTTTCAATTCATCTGTAAATTCTTTTCTTATATCAATTGTCTTTAGCCTCTGATTTATCCATTCTTCTGAATAGCCCTTTTTCCTATATATGTCTAGTGCTCTATTTATTGCTATTTCTGGATCATAAGCCTCATCTATTCTTTCCTTGCCTACTCCGTGCTAGCCACAATTTAAAAGGTTCTGCTTTTTTTGATGGTATTGATTGTACTAAACGCAAAACCTGCTCGGTTGACATTACATCTGTATCTCTCATTTTCCCATCATAAGCTCTCATTTTCAACTGGTTAGTAGCACTAACCAGTTCACTGCCTTCTTGAACCAGCTTATTTTTAAGCCATTTCCAGTAATTTCTTGATTTTTGATAGTCATTATCAGTTAATACTGCTATTACATCTACAACAGAAAAGAACCATTTTTCCACAGTTTCATTCCACTTTGCTCTAATTTTTTTATTTTATCATAAAATTTTCCTAAGTCAATTTTTTTAGATAACTCCTAATTTCTATTGACATTTTGTATAATTCTATGTTACAATTTTCCCATTACTAATAAAAGAGGTGTTACAAATAGATTCAAAAATTGTTCTAAAAAGGTTTTTTGGTTATGATAGTTTTAGAACTGGGCAAGAGGAAATCGTAAATCAAATTTTGATGGGCAAGGATGTTTTAGGAATTATGCCTACTGGTGCTGGTAAGTCAATTTGTTATCAGGTACCTGCTTTAATGCTTCCTGGTGTAACTATTGTAATTTCTCCACTTATTTCTCTTATGAAAGATCAAGTTGATTCTTTAAATGCTATGGGAATTCCTGCTACATTTATTAATAGTACTCTTTCTGCTTCTGAGTATGCGGGAGCTGTTCAAAACATTTTGTATGATGTATATAAAATTATTTACATTGCCCCTGAAAGGCTTAATTCTTCATCATTTATTGATATTTTAAAATCAATAAATATTTCCATGATTACAGTTGATGAAGCTCATTGTATTTCACAATGGGGACATGATTTTAGGCCAACATATAGGGAAATTGCAAATGTTATATCTACTTTAAAGAAAAGGCCTATTGTTTCAGCTTTTACTGCAACTGCAACAGATATTGTTCGTGATGATATTATTAATCTTCTTAAACTTCAAAAGCCTTATGTTCTAACAACTGGGTTTGATAGGGCTAATTTAACTTTTTCTGTTGAATATCCAATTAGCAAAAGAAAATTCATTACTGATTTTGTTAAGAAAAATAAAGACATTTCTGGAATTATTTACTGCCTTACTAGAAAAACGGTTATCGCTTTATATGATGAGCTTTCTGCTTTAGGATATAAAGTTTCAAAATATCATGGAGGAATGACTGAGAAGGAAAGAACTCAAAATCAAGAAGACTTTGTTTATGATAGAACATCTATAATGGTTGCTACTAATGCTTTTGGAATGGGTATTGATAAATCTAATATTAGATATGTTATCCATTACAATATGCCAAAAGACCTAGAAAGTTACTATCAAGAAGCAGGTCGTGCTGGGCGTGATGGGGATAATTCTAGATGTATCTTGTTATTCAGTAGGGCTGATATTATAACTAATAAATTTCTAATTGAGCAGACTGAACATAAGTCTGATACTAGTGTGGAATATAAAAAGCTAAATGATATTATTGATTATTGCAATACAGATATGTGCCTTAGAAAATATATTTTAGAGTACTTTGGTGAACTACCTTTGTTTGATAACTGCCATAATTGTGGCAACTGTTTATCAGAAGTTGAAAAGGCTGATATTACTGTTGATGCAATGAAAATATTATCTTGTATCAAGAGATTGAAAGAGAAATATGGTTCTGGAGTTGTAACAGATGTTTTAAAGGGCTCTAATACCTATAAAAATCAAATGCTTGGGTTTGATAAATTATCAACTTTTGGAATTATGAGTGAATATTCAAAAAATACAATAAAAGATTTAATATATTTTCTAATTACAGAAGGTTATATAGAAACCTTTGGCGATAAGTATCCTGTACTTAGGCTTACACCTAGTGCTTCAAAAGTCTTGTTTGAAAGCGAAAAGGTTACAATTAAAAGAAAAATTGAAAAGTCTATTGAAGCTCAAGTTGATGAAGTTTATGACGCTAAACTTTTTGAGATTTTAAAAGCTTTAAGAAAAAGAATATCAGAAGAAACACATGTGCCACCATTTATAGTGTTTTCAGATACATCTTTAAAACAAATGGCAACATATTTTCCAACTTCAGAAGAGCAAATGCTGAAAATAAGTGGTGTTGGATATTCTAAGTTTGATAAATATGGCAATAGATTTTTAGAAACAATCAGACCTTATGTTTCTGAAAACAATATAACTCCAAAAGAAATTCCTATAGAAACTCCAAAGAAAAAATCTTCTGTAGAATCTTCACCTAAAGTAAACACTGCAGAAATTTCTTACAATCTATTCAAACAAGGCAAATCTATTAAAGAAATTGCAGAAGAGCGTGGTTTTGTTACAACAACCATTGAAACTCATTTACTAAAATACTTTGAAAATGGTGAAAATATAGATTTATCTAAATACATACATTCAAATTATGAGCAAGATATTTACAATGCAATTGATACCTACGGAGCAGAAAAACTTCGAGTGTTAAAAGATGCTTTGCCTGATGGTGTAAGCTATTTCGATATAAAATATTTCTTAATAAAATATAAACAAAAAAATGCAGTCTAGGCTGCATTTTTTTACACTCTTTTTATTCTAAATGTTGGTATTCCTGTTGAGTATGGTGCTATATCATAGTGTTGGTAATAAATATATACTGCATCTTTTGTTAGATAAAAACTATTTGGGTTAAATGTACTTATAACAAGCTGGCAGCTGTCTTCAAAAAATACTCGTGGATTTGCTGCAATTTGTCTGTTTATTTCTTTGAATATGTCTACCATAAAATATGGATTATTCTTAAATACATCTTCTAGTTTAATCATTTTACCTGTTATCATATTCCAGTTTTGTGATGTTCTAACAGTATCTCCATGTGCTCCACCTGAATAGATGTATTCATCTGCATACAAACTTATAACATTATTTGCATTTAATGTTACTTCATAATTTCGAACAACCTCGTATGCCCTTTGTGGGTAACCATTCTTTTTGTTATACTTATAAAGTTCCACTGCTTGCTTAAATAGCTCATTTTCACATTTTCTTTGCAAAGAAAATGCCTGTTTTTTGTTGTATATATTGAAGTTAATTATGCCAAAACTATGTGTTTTTGCTTCAATATATGGATAGTTAATTTTGTAAGTTAGAACTGCTGTGCCATCATACATCATTTTTCTTTCTAAAACATTATTATCAATTTTATACATAAAAATCCCCCTCAAGTAAATATATGCTTGAGGTGTGAGTTTTGTTATTCTATTTCAAACTATCTACAACCATCACAAACTTAACTTCTCCACTATTTCCTTCACTTATCATTCCAAAGTTGTTATACTCATTGCTCAAATCGTTTAGTTTTTCAACTCTTTTTGAAATGTTCTTTACATCTCCATTTATTAAGTTACATACTTTTTGTATTCCTTCTGTATCGAATTTTGTTGCTCCTTCAGCTAAACTTTGTGTTCCGTTTTTTAGGGTTTGTAGTGAGCTTGGTAGTTCTTTAGTTGAGTTTGTAAGTTTTGCTAGGTTTTCTTCTAGGGCTTTTGTTCCTGCTGATATTTTTTGTAGTCCTTTTTCTAGGGCTGTAATTTGTGCTTGTGATGTTTCTGTTGGTGTTATTTTGGCTATTACTGCTTCGTTTGTTTTTTCTTGTTTTGTTAGTGCTGTAATTCTTGCGTTTAACCCATTTGCTCTTGTTGTTAACTCATCTATTGTTGTTTGTATTGCTGTTTTATCTGCTTCGTCTGTTAATTTTGCTTTTAATACTGTTAAGTTTGTTATTTGTGTTTTTAGCTCTCCTGCTTCTGCTGTAAGCTGTGTTATTTCGCTATTTAATACTTGGTTATTTGATTGTAACATTCCTATTGATGTTGTAATTAAGTCTGTAAGTTTTTGTTTTAATGCACCTATTCCTACAACTAAGCCTTCTTCACCATTTACTCCTGTATTTAATTCTTGTGCGCCATTATATAATGCTACTGCACTTTGTGGTAGTGCTCCAAGTTTTGAACTTAGAAGTCCAACTCCTTCATTAACTTTATTTGCTCCATCTACTATTTGCTTACTTGATTCTTTTAGTGTGTCTGCTTTTGCATATACTGTATCTAATTTATCAAATATTTCTAAGTCACTTAAGTCTACCATTTTTGCTGTTACATAAGTAATTATGCTGTTTTGTTCAAAGTCTGTTGTGTCTAAAGTTATTTCAATGCTTGTTGGTATATCTATTTCTTTTTTAGATAAATTTAAACTTTCTTGTAATCCAGGAAGTGCCATTCCTACTAATGCTGTTTTTGAGCCATCATCTACTAATTTTCCGTTTGTAATTGAGATGTTTTTGTTATTTGTATTATCAAATACTGTTCCTGCAACTACTACAAATGGAATGTACATTGTTGTTTTTCTTCCATTTACTGTTATTTCTCTTGCCTCTTTGTTTGTGTATTCTATTGTTATTTTAACATTACCTGATTTGCCTACTATATCTTTTGCTGAAATTTCTTCTCCATTTAATTCATATTTTATGTTGCAAGTAACAGGTAATTCTTGTGTGCTTTCACCTTGATAATAAATGTCGTTTCCATTTGCTTGCCATACAAGCTTGTTATCTTGTTTTTCAAATGTTTCATCTCCATTTGTATTTTCAATGTTGATTAAGTTTGATAAGTCTTCTATTATTTGTTCATTATCACTGTTTTCTATATGTGTTGTTACTATTGTTTTATATGCGTTTCCTTCATTATCTAGTTTTGAATATACAGTTTCTGATTTTGTATATGCAAATACTGGTGCTGATGTTGTTGCTATAATGGAACATAAGGCTGTTCCTGCAATTATTTTTGAAATTTTATCTTTCATAATTCATTCCTCCTAATTTTTAACTTCTTTCATTCCCATTGTTGTTTTACAAATTATTTTATCAAACATCATTAGGAATGCTGGTAATACTGTTATTACAACTACCATACTAATTAATGCGCCTCTAGACATTAATGTACATAGTGAACCAATCATTTCAATTTTTGAGTAAATGCCTACTCCAAATGTTGCTCCGAAGAAGCATAAACCACTTGTTACTATTGAACTTATTGATGTTCCTAATGCTTCATCTATTGCTGATTTCTTGTCTTTTCCTTCTTTTCTAAGTGTTATATATTTTGTTGTTATTAATATTGCATAATCTATTGTTGCTCCAAGTTGTATTGTTCCTATTACAATTGATGCTACGAATGGTAAACTTGTATGTGTGTATGCTGGTATTCCCATGTTTATAAATATTGCAAATTCAATTATTGTAATTAATATTACTGGTAATGATATTGATTTTAATACAAATATCATTATGATAAATATAATTGCTATTGAAACTGTATTTACACTATTGAAATCGTGGTTTGCAATTTCAACTAAGTCTTTCATTAAAGGTCCTTCACCAGCTAAGATTGCATCTTTATCGTATTCCTTTATGATGTCATTTACTTTTGTTATTTGCTCATTTAGCTCATCTGTTGCCATTTCATAATTTGAGTTAATTAATATTAATTGATATTTATCATTTTCAAAAACTGATTTAATATCATCTGAAAGCATTTCTTCTGGCAAACTAGATAGTTTTGCATAGCTTAATGTCCATTCTATTCCATCTACATTTTCAATTTCCTCTAGCATTTCTTTTACTTCGTGTGTTGGAACATTTTTATCTACTAACACTATTTCAGTTGATACCATGTTGAATTTTTCTTTTAGCTCTGTGTTTGCCTCAATGCTTGGTAATGTTTTTGGTAATGATTTATCTAGGTTATAGTAAACTTCTGTATGCGTGTATCCCCATACTGCAAATGGTAGAACAATTACAAACACTGCAATTATTGCCCAGCGATGTTTGATATTGAAATCTTTTAAGTGTTTGAATTTTGGCATTATTTCTTTGTGTTTAGTTTTTTCTATTGCTTTATCAAATGTAAGTATTAATGCTGGTAGAACTGTTACTACACAAATTAGTCCAAATAGAACACCTTTTGCCATAACTAAGCCTATATCTTTTCCTAGTGTTAAGTTCATACTACATAATGCTAAGAAGCCTGCAATTGTTGTAAGTGAACTTCCTATTACAGATACGAATGTTTTTGAAATAGCTTGTGCCATTGCTTCTTCTTTATCTTGTGTCTTTTCTTTTTCAGCTATATAGCTGTGATATAGGAATATTGCAAAGTCCATTGTTACACCTAATTGTAATACTGCACTTATGGCTTTTGTTATGTATGATATTTCTCCAAGGAAGATGTTTGTTCCCATGTTGTATAGAATTGCCATTCCTATGTTTAGTAGTAAAAATACTGGTGCTACATAAGAATCAAGTGCTAATTGTAGAATTACAAAGCATAAAACTACTGCAATTGCTACATAAATTGCAACTTCTAAATTAGATAAGTCTCTTGTATCTAATACTGTTGCTGACATTCCACTTATTTTACATTGTTTATCTGTCATACCTCTTAAAGTTTCAATTGTTTCTAGTGTTTTATCTGATGATATTCCTTCTTTAAATGTTACTAGAAGTGCTGTTGTTCCATCTTTATATACCTTGTCTTTGATATCATCTGGTATCATTTCTACTGGAATGTTTGTGCCTAAAATATCTGAAGCACCAACTACTTTTTCTACATTATCGTTATTTCTAAATTTCTCCTCTAATTTTTTAATATCTTTTGTTTTCATATTATCTAATAGCACTATTGAATATGACCCCATGTTAAAATTGTTTTGCAATATATTTTGTCCTTGCATTGTTTCAATGTCTTCTGGAAGATATACTAAAATATCGTAGTTTACTCTAGTTGCTTTCATTCCAAGAAATGATGGGATTAGTAATAATATTGCTATTATTAAGATTAATGTTTTGTTTTTACATATTTTTCTTGCAAAGTCTAACATTTTTTTCTCTCCTTTCATTTATGACTAACGGTCACTTTCTATATATTACCACTTTTATGACCGTTGGTCAATAGTTTTGTCTAAAAAATTTAATTTTCTTTTAAATATATTGACTAAGTGTCATTTTTATGCAATAATGATATTGGGTGTTTTTTTATGAGTATTAATAAAAATGATGAAAATAGTAAAGAAAATAGGCTTTTATCAAATGCTTTTAAACTTTTTACTGAGAAGGGTATTAAGGATACTTCTATTCAAGAAATTGTTGATAATGCTAATGTTGCTAAAGGTACTTTTTACTTATATTTTAAGGATAAATATGAAATTAGGGATGTTTTGATTACTAAAAAATCAGAAAAGCTTTTTAGTGATGCTCTAGCTTCACTTAGAAAGAACTACATTTCAAACTTTTCCGACCAGATTGTTTATGTTATTAATTATGTAATTGATGAACTTAATAAAAATCAAATTCTTTTAAAATTCATTTCTAAGAATTTGTCTTGGGGAGTTTACAATAAGACTTTGTGGACTATTTATGAGACAAATGAGGAAAAAGGAGATACACTTTACGAATTGTTTATGAAAGGTGTTAAAGAAAATAACATTAAGCTTAAAAACCCTGAGGTTACTTTGTTTATGATTATTGAGCTTGTAAGTTCTACTTGCTTTAACTCAATTTTATATAAAGACCCACTTCCTATTGATGAGTTTAAACCATTTTTGTATGAGACTATTAGAAATATGATTAAGGCATAAAAAAATCCCCTTATTTTGGGGATTTTATTTTTCATTGTTTTGGTTATTATTGTTTTTTTGAAAATTATATTCTTCTTGTCTTTGATTCCATTTTTGATATTTTATATCCTCTCTGTGGTCTTCAATTTCAAAATTGCTTTTTATAAAGTTAGATAAGTATGTTCCAACCTTTTCAGCTCCTTTTAGATTTAAATGGTCTCCTCCGTCTTGAGTATCTGTTGCCCAATCTATATTGATATTTTCATCATAATTCAAATCTATAAATTTAAGACCTCTTTCCTTTGCATATTCAGCTATAATTCTGCTTTTATCTTCTGACCAGAATCTTGGTTCTGGTACTTTTATTAATACTAGTTCAGAATTATTGTCTTTGCAATATTTTTCAATTCTTTCCATTTTCTCTATTGTTTCTTTTGCCAGTATTGCTTCTGGATTTATTTCTTCAGCTCTTGGTTTGATTTTTTTATTTTTATTTTGATCTATATCTTTACCATATTTTTTTACATTTTTGTTCATCAAAAATCCAAAAAAAGTATATTCATATTTATCTGCAAATTTTCTAAAATCCACTTCATCTATTTTGTTCCATCTTGAATGATATCTAAGTACTGGAAAAATACACGTTAGCTTATCAAATCCAGATAATTCAAAATCATCGTCTTGAATCATTTCTAATTTTGTTTTGCCAAGTTTCATTGAGTCTATTGCTCTTCTTATTGATAATTCATCATTTGATTGTAAATTGCTAAATGCTTCTCCAACCTCTAAAAAAACCGCTTGTGGCTTTTGATACTGAAATGCCTCTTTAATCCAATAATATGATGACCACATTTGTTGCCTTGGTGTTGATAATGAATACCCTGTTACTCCTATATTATTATACATTTCCATTGGTGAAATCCCTGTATATACACAAGAATTCCCAACATAAAGAAAATCAACAGTGTCCCTTTCTTGTTTATAGAATTCAATTATTGTATATGATTGAAACCATTCTTTATATGTTCCTGTTGGATTAAACAATATTCCAAAAAAGTGCATTAGTAAAATAAAGATTACTATAAATGCTATGATTTTAATATAATTTGTTATTTTATTCATAATTTTATCCTCTTACATAAATTAAAATTGCCCATATATGAAGCTTTGAACATTATATCCTTGCCCATATATTCCAAATATGATAATTGAAAATATTAATCCATAATAAACAATCCATCTAAATATTAAATTTTGTTCCCTTAGCCATTTTCTCACACTTTGTTTCTTTTCTTGTGATAAGCTTACAATTAATAATATTACCATAGATATTATCAATATGGCTATATCACCTTTTTTCAAAACACCTAGTAAAAAAGCCTCCCCATTAAATATCATTTCTAAATTACGTTGATGAAATATTGATTTTACCATTTTAATTGCTACACTTAAATTTTCTGCTCTAAATATTGTCATCCCAATGCATACAAATCCACTTGTTTTGAGTACTTGCCAGAATCTATAACTCCATACTTTTGTATTTATTTTAAATATGTTAATTAATTTATTTCCAAAAGGTTCTAATATCTTGCCTAACATCATTATTGAATAATAATATAATCCATAAATAATATATTTTACCCCTGAACCATGCCATATTCCATTACATAGCCATACACATAATAGTGAAAACGCAACTGGAATAATTTTTGATAAGTATGATGTTTTAAATATTTTCTTTGAAATATCCGTTATTTTCATTGATAATTTTGAAAGCGATACTGGATAAAACACATAATCTTTAAGCCATGTTCCAAGCGTAATATTCCATCTTCTCCAAAATTCATCAATAGACTTTGAGAAAAATGGTCTTTCAAAATTTTCATCTAGATGTATTCCAAATATTTCTGAAACACCTCTTACAATATCAATACCACCTGAAAATTCAGCATAAATTTGAATTGTATATGATATTATTCCTAAAATGATAATTATTCCTGAATATTCACTGTAGTTTCCAAATACTTGATTTGCATACATTCCTATTCTATCTGCGATTACCATTTTTTTAAAGTATCCCCAAAGCATTAATATTCCGCCATTTGTAAGTTGATTATATGTAATACTATGTGGTTCATAAAGTTGATTTGCTAATTTATCATATCTACCTATTGGACCTTCTACCATTTGCGGAAAAAATGATAGAAACAACGCTACTCTACCTATATTTTTATCCGCTTGTATTTTTCCCCTATAAACATCTACCATATAACTAATTGCCTGCAAAGTATAATATGATATTCCAAGTGGTAATATAAATTTGGCTATTGGCATTTGTACTGGTATTTTTAAAATTGAAAATAGTGAGTTAATATTTTCTCCTATAACTCCTGAATATTTTAATATAGTTAATATTGCTATATTCAATATAATTCCTAGTGCTAGTATCAATTTTTGTTTCGATTTTGATTTCTTTTTCAATATTTTTTTCTGTTCTTTATCCTCTATATTTTTTAATGCACTTTTAGTTTCCTCATTTATTTTGCTTAAACTTAGTGCTACAAAATAGATTGAAAGAGTTGTTATTATTAAAAATGCTGTTAAATATGTACTATTCAAAAAATAGAATAAATAGCTTGCAATTAGTAAAACTGTCCATTTTTTGTGCCCGGGCATTATTTTATAAAGTAATAATTCAATTGCAATAAAGACTAAAAATTCAAGTGATGTTATTACCATTTTTTATTCCTTTCTATTACTCCTCTTGTAATCTTTCTACTAATTCATGAATTGTGCTTACTGATTTAAAATTATCTGGTATTAAATCTGCTGGTGTAATTTCTATATCAAATTCTTCATTTAATCTTGCTACTAAATTAACTATATCAAA
The DNA here is from genome assembly GCA_934167835.1 of uncultured Clostridia bacterium. Lineage (GTDB taxonomy): Bacteria > Bacillota > Clostridia > TANB77 > CAG-508 > UMGS1781. Next base: position 80,720 of record CAKPLZ010000006.1, read on the forward strand.
TGAATCAAGTACTTCATCTTCAATAAGATTTTCCTCTGTTTCAAAATCAACTCCTGGTTTTACAAATTCTAAAATTTTTAATATTTCTTCCATTTTTTCTCTCCTTTATATATTTTCTTTTAATTTTTTTCTATCAATTTTTCCATTGCTATTGTATGGCATTTTATCTAGTTTTATATACTTGTTTGGTTTCATATATGGTAGTAGTTTTTTAGCTGCTTCTTGTATTAATTTTTCTTCCTCAATTGTTCCTTGGTATGCTAGAACTATAGAGTCTTTTTTTTCATCATATATTGCTGCACATAGTATTATGCCTTCAATCCCATATATGTTTTTTTCTATTTCCCCAAGTTCTATTCTATATCCTAGATGCTTAATTTGATAGTCCTTTCTTGATAGATATATTAATTCGCCTTTTTCATTATATTGCCCTATATCTCCTGTTCTGTAGACAATTTCAGGATATTTACTATTTAGTGGATTTTGGATAAAGCTTTGTTTTGTTTTTTCTGGATTTCCATAATATCCGTCAGCCAAAAATGAACCTCTTACTAAAATTTCTCCTTGTTCATTTAACTTTGCTTCATTTCCAGAATCAGTTATTAAAATTACATTACAATTATCACAATGTTTTCCTATTGGTAGAGTTTCATTATTTTCAAAGTCTCTATCCACTATATAATATGTGCAAATATCGGTTGTTTCCGTTGGTCCATAAAGATTTGCATACATGCAGTTTGGTAATGCTTTTCTCCACATGTTTAATTGTTTTACTGGCATTACTTCACCAGCAAACATAACTTTTTTCAAATCTGGCAATTCAATATTTTCAAGTGCTCCAAGGTTCGCAAAAATGCATAATGCTGATGGGACCCAATATATAGTATTAATCTTCTTTTCATTTAAAAATTCGATTAATTTTACTGGGAATGAAAAATACATTTTAGGTATTATATATAATGTGGCTCCTGTAAAAATTGTTGAAAATACATCTGATATTGACATACTAAAATAAAATGGAGTTTGACTGCCAAATATTGTGTGTTTGTCTATATTGAAGCAATTTATTAGCCACTGTGTATAACAAATTACAGCTCTATGGCTTACAACTGTACCTTTAGGAATTCCTGTTGAGCCAGATGTAAATAACACGTAAGCTGGATCTGTATCAATTTGTTCTTCACGTATATCTTGCAGAGCTTTTTCATCTATGCTATCTTCTACCAATTTTTCATATAGCAATATATTATATTTTTGCTCTAGTCCTATTTTTTCTAGTTTAGAAGCATTTTTTGAATCTGTAATTATTGTTTTACACTCTAGAATATCTAAAATATTTTCAAATCTTTCCTTTGGAGTTTTTACGTCTGCTATTGTATAAAAATTTCCACTGTAAAGTACACCCATCATAGTCTCTAGGCACCTGATTGTTTTGTCTATAAATATAACTACAGGAGCTTTTCTACTATGAGTTTTTTGAGCAATACTTGACCCAATTTTTTTTGCATTTATGAGAAAATTATGATATGTAATATTACCATCTAATTCTCCAAAAATTATTTTTTCTCTATATTTATTTTCAGAATTTTCTAATCCCTCTAGTATGTTTTTAAACATAAAAATATCCCCCTATATTGGTGGTATTTTATCACTTATTAGTTTAATTTTCAATATATATTTATAAAAAATCCCCCAATTTCTTGGGGGATTTTACTTTATTGTTGCAGACTTTCTACAAGTTCTACTATTTTGTCTACATTTCTCCATGTTTCTGGTTTTACTTGTGTTGGCTGAATTTCTATGTTAAATTCATCATTTAATGTTGATATTAATTCTATAAACGCAAGTGAATCTAAAATTTCATTTTGAAGTAAATCTACATCTAAGTTTTCTCTTAAATTTTCATATCCGCTTACTTCTTCTATTATGTTTATTATTTTATCTTTCATTTTTCCATCTCTTTTCTAATTTTCATATTTTCAATGTTGCTAGGTATAAAATAATATATTGCAATGGATATATTATATAAAATAAATATTGTCCACACTTGCTATTCTTACCCTTATAGCCATTATATAGTGCTATTAATACTATACTTCCAAGTGTCGCATATTTGCACCCTGGTGTTTGTTTTATTGGTATTATTGATATATACAAAATCATAAATATGCTTATTAGGTAAATTATCTTTTCTAGTATTTTTCTTTTATAAGTTTTATATTCTTTTTTGTGCAATAATTTGCCTTCTTTGCTCATAAATAATTTTTCTATTATATAAAATCCTAATATTATAAATGGTATTCTTAATTCATATTCGATATTAAGCTTTATGTATGCAAAAATTATTGCTATTAGTGTAGAGGTTTTAATAATCACATCTATAATTGAATTGTTGCTAATTTTTCTATTATCTAAAATTAAGATAATAATTATTGAAAAAGTATATGAAAATACTATATTTAATGTGTTACAAATATCTAAAACCCTAGTATAAAATATTACTTCACACAAAAACTTTATAATAAATATTATCACTTGAGTTATTACTGCTAAGCAAAATAGCCTGAAAACATACCTTTTTAAGTCTTTTGTGTAAAAATATCCTTGTACTACTAAATAGGCAAATATCGGCATTGCAATTCTACCAATGCTTCTTAAGAGGTAATATGTATCATACTCTATTTTTCCAAATGTAAACATTCCTATATGGTCTATTATCATTATTAGTAGTACTATCACTTTTAGGCAATTTGAAGTAATTCCTATTTTATTTTTATTCATATTTAAACCTTTATTGAATTTTCTTTGTTTTCTTATCAACTATTAAAATAACACCAGTTATAATTGCTGTCATTGTAGCTATTGCTATTATTATTACATAAATTTTATTATCTTCTAAAAATGTTACTATTTTATCTTTTGATTCTTCTTTTTTTACTTCTTCTAATTTTTTATTATAGTATGTATCAAAATTTTCATTATAAAAGTTTTCAAAAGAGACTTCTTCATTTTTATATTTTTCTTGATAATCTTCTTGCAATTTTGCGTTTACTTCTTGTATTATTTGTGCCTTTTTTTCTTCTGATATATTTATGCCTACAACATCACTGTCAGTTGCATTTGGGCTTGTTGCATTTGAACATGTTGCGTTTGAGCTTGTTGCATTTGAGCTTGTCGCATTTGAACATGTTGCGTTTGAGCTTGTTGCATTTGAGCTTGTCGCATTTGAACTCGTTGCATTTGAACTCGTTGCATTTGAACATGTTGCGTTTGGTGTTGTTGCTTTTACTATACTTGCAGCTTGACTAAACATATACCCTTCAATTCCATTTATACTATATTTTTGTAATATAAAATTTACTCCAATCGTAAAACCTATTGCTATTATTGTTATTATTAAAAATTTTGTTATTGCTTGTTTTTTATTTGTTTTTACCATTTTTATCACCCTTTCAAATTTTTATAACTAATATAATGTATTGCCATTAATGTCCAAAATATTGGTGTTATAATTACCACCCACAGATTGAAAAAATCTTGTGCTAAATAGCATATTATTGCTATTAAAAAGACTATTGAGTTTTTATTTTTGTTTTTTATTCCATCCACGATTTGTGCTATTATAAAAGTTAGGTAACCGAAGTAAGCCTATTATTCCAATATTTACAGCCATTGTTATATATATATTTGCAGCAGTATCGTTAATTGTAAGTTCTCCAAGTTTTGCTATATCCTCTGTAAATCTGCTCATGAACCTTATTGCAAATGTGTCTGGGCCTGTTCCTATTATTGGATAATCTTTAATTAATGTAATAGCTCTTTTCCACAGAAAAACTCTATATGTTCCAAAATCATCATCAAAATTTCCATTTAGCAATTGGTGTATTTCATATAACATTCCATAATTAAAATCCACAAAGTATAGCACTAAAATACCCGCTATAATAATACTTGCTATCACGATATAAATTATTTTTATAGTTTTTTTGTTGTTAGATAAATCAAAATGCCTTTTTTTAAGTATTTGTGCTAATACTATAAATATCACTGCTAAGAATATTAACATTCCTGATATTATATTAAACTGCCAATTTAATTTTAATTTACCCAAACTATAGTAATATGTAGGATTTATTATAATATTGACTGCGTATGCCAATAATACTAAACTACCTACAATTAAAGTTTTTGATAGTCTTTTGCTATTTGTTATGATATATGGGGATATTATTACTAATGTAAAAAATATTCCTACAAATCCACTTAGCACACTTAATATTTCAAGTATAAAAAATCCCATAAATATTGAAGTTAAGTGAATTACATTTTCATACTTTTTATTTTCCCCAAATACATACCCACTTACCGAAATCATTAGTAATATACAATATAAAGCTGATATAAAATCTTTATTTCCTATTGTTCCCATAAAACTTACATTATGTGTTCCAATACCATCTTGATACATGTTAAGTGGATTAAATCCTATATATTGCAAGATGCAAATTAGGTTTAACAATATTGAGGAAATTGAAAAATATAATATAAATCTCTTTTTAAATTTCCCAAATAATGTTATAAATAAGAATGTTATACAATATAATGTTATATTAATTAGGCCCTCTCCTCTTCCTACTCCAACAAATAAATTATATTCGCGAAAAAAAGGAGATAAAAAGCATGAAATTACATTTATTAGCCAAAAAATTATAACAAACCATTGTACTTTGCTTAGTTTTATTTGTTTTATATATAGTTCTTGTTTCTTTATATCTCCATATATTACCGCAATTATACATGCAATAATATACGATGTTGAGCTTAATATAAATGTTCTATATTTACATTCTAAAATTCTAAAAAATCCGTGTTTTATCTACCCAAAGTGGAAATATTAGTATTATGAAAATTATATATATTTCAGTTATTATTGATAATGATTTTCTTACATCATTATCTTTACTCAATATTTCACCTCCTCTTTTGTTTTTATTTTAGTATATCATTACTGATTTTATAATTCAACATTTTTAGACATTTTCCGTCAATTTTTTCTCATCAATTTTTCCATTTCTGTTTAATGGAAATCTCTCAATAATTTTAATTGTTGGGCACATGTATTGTGGTAATTTTGTTGATATATCTTTTTTTATTTCAATTTCATTTTTTATTGCATTTTCTTTAAGTTTTATAAATGCAATTATTTTTGTAACTTTGCCTTCTTTATTTTGCTTAGCAACTGCTACAGCTTTTTCTACATATCCCAGTTTATATAGATTTTCTTCTATGTCTAAAAGTTCTATTCTATATCCTTTATATTTTATTTGTTTATCTTTTCTTGCGACATAATATAATTTGCCATTTTTAAAATATCCTATATCTCCTGTTAAATAGGCATTTTCACCTTTGTATATAATGAATTTTCCTTTGTTTTCTCCTATATATCCTTTTGCAACGCTTTTTCCTGTTATTAATATTTCTCCTGTCTCTCCACTTCTTTGTTCTTGTAAATTTTCATCTACTATATATATTTTTACATCACTTTTTGCAATTCCGATTGGTATATCATTTTCTTCTATCATTTTTTGTGTTATTTCAATACTTGTTATAGCAAATGTACATTCTGTTGGTCCATAAGAATTAATTATTTTGATATTTTTAAATCTCTCTTGAATTTTTTTTGCAGTTCCAGCAAGTAATTTTTCTCCACAAAATAGGATTGTTTTTAAATTTGGCATTGTTTCTTGATTAAATGATTTATCAAGTAATAATAAGTCCGCAAATGATGGTGTAAACACCGCTAATGTTGCATTGCTAGATTTCAATGTTTCAAATAATTTATTAAAATCTGACTGTGTTTGTTTTTCTATCACAAAATGTTCTATACCATTTGCTAAGCTATAATATAAATCTGCTACTGTTAGGTCAAATGAAAAAACGCCTTGGTTTAAAACTGTTCCTTCCTTTACATCTATTATTTTTTGAAGCCAATTTATGCAAGAATCTAAATTTTTGTATGTAACTTGCACACCTTTTGGTATTCCTGTACTACCTGATGTGAATATTATGTAATACACATCTTCTGGTTTTAAATATATTTTTTCAATATCTTTGAAGTTATCTTTATTCATTAATTCTTCAATTTCAGTTTGAGTTATAGTGTTAGCACGTTTATTTTCAAAATTTCCTATAATTAGATCTGGATTAACCTCATCAATAATTTTGTTTATCCTGTCCTCTGGAAAGCTTACATCTACTGGAATATACGCCATTCCAGCAAGTGAGCATGCTAAAAATGTGGCCTTCATATATACATCTTTATGCCCATAAACTAATACTGGCTTTTTTTTATTATTCTTTTCTAATAAAAGCCAGTATATATTGCATACATATTTATAAAATTCTTTGTATGTATATCTTTTTGAGTTAACTGTATAAGCAATTTGTTCTTGATGTTCTTTTATTTGTTTTAATATATTTTCTAACAACATTTAATTCACCTTTATTTCTTCTTTTGGTATTAATGAATAATCATACATTACTTTTGAGTGGTTATTTAATATTAGTTCTTTTTTTATTTCTTGTTTGGTTTCTTTATCCATTATTATTCTATACACCTTACTATTTCTATAAAATACACCATTTTCATCTTGAGCATAATGGTTTCCTTCTTCTACTATTTTATATGTTTCTTTTAGTGGTACAGTTGAACGAATTTCACCATATAACATTGTATCATCAAGCCATACTCTTATTTGAATTGGATATTTAGTAGTATTTTTAAATCTATAGTCTAAAGCTTTGTAACAAATTGATGTACCTGTTCCAAAAGGAACTCTTCTTTTAACATCAGGAAATAATGCATCTGAATGGTGGTGTAATTCTGTTACTTTCATTGGTGTATGTAAAACCAACCAATGTATCATATTTGCCATCTGGCAAAGTCCTCCTCCTTTTCCTTTACCTATTTTTCCATTATGTACTGTCATTCCATCCAAATAGCCTTTTCTGGTTCTTCCAACTAAATTCCAAAAAGAAAATTCTTCACCTGGTTTAACAATAATACCATCAATTTTTTTACTAGCTAGCCTTAAGTTTACAACTTTATTTCTTTGAAGCTGCATATCAACTCCTGGTAGTTCTCTTAAAAGAACTTTTGCATCGCCTTTCCAAATATATTCAAAATTATCTTTATTAAATTTTTTAGCAAACTTTCTTCCTTCTCTAAAATCTTTAAAATCTTTCTTTTTTGCTTCTTTAAATAAGGCTATTTCATAACATATTCTTCCATGTTCACAAAACAACTTTCTTTCTTTTCCCATGTTAATCACCCTATATTAATTATACTATTTTGAAACTGTAGATGCAACAAATGTCAATACATGTAGATTTTTTTGTTTGTTGATCTTAAAAAAAAATTCCCCAAAAACTGGGGAATTTTTTATTCGCCTATTTCTATATATTTTTTACCTTCATCTAGTTTTTTTACATCTTCTTTAGGGAATGTAATTTCTAGAGTTCCGTTTTTGAAGCTTGCTTTGATGTCTTCTTCTTTTACATTTTCTCCTGCATAATAACTTCTTGAACATTCTCCGAAGAATCTTTCTTTATGAATATAATTTCCATGATGCTCATTTTCTTCTTTGTGTTCTTCTCTTTTTGCTGTAACTGTTAAATATCCATCTGTTAGATCAATTTTAATGTCTTCTTTGTTATATCCTGGCAAGTCAATATCTAGCACATAATTGCCATCCTTTTCTCTTACATCAGTTTTCATTAATTTGTTTTCTTTTTTTGTAAAAAATGGTTCATTGAAAACCTCATCAAAAATATCAAAACCATTTCTTCTTGGTACCATCATCATAAGTCATTCCTCCTTTATAAAATTTTTATGTGTTGATACCACACATCTTCTATTGTTATATTTCCCACTTGCGATTATATTATACACCCATTTTTAGCAATGTCAATAGGAGAGTGCTAATTTTTTTAAAAATTTTTTCATCCTTGCATACTAATTATAATTTCCATCCCAGTGCAGAACTATAAATTCCATTTTCTACAATTTCATCTGTTGGTAATACCTTAATTCTGTCTTCCCCATCGATTAAAGCTAAGCTATAACTCCCAAATCTTGTATTGTCTCCAAAATATAAAAATTCAACTCCATCTATAATTACTACTTCACCACTTTTACCTATAAAATCTTCCCAAGTTTGTCCCTCAATAAACGAAAACGTTTTTGTTTCAGTTTCTGAAACTTCTAAAGTAAATGTTTTTATTTTGCTTTCATCTATTTCCACTGGTACTGTAATTTCAGAACTTCTGCCTCTGCTATTTGTTGCCTTAAATGTGTAGTTGCCGTTTTGAGAAATAGGATATGTATAGATATAATCTTCTCTCTTTCCGCTCTTTATTGACTCATAATATATATCCACACTTTCTCCATTTGAAGCTGTGATATTAACTGTACAAAGCTTATATAGTTCCTCAATACCTAATTGTTGAACTTCTTCCACTGTTAACCCAAAAACATCGTTACACAAGATTTTCACCATTTCTTCCTCGTCTGTTATTCCGCCTTAAATATAAATCATAAGTTGAATTTTCTAACCATACATTAATTTTATTACCGGCTACCTCATATTTTAATTTTGGTCCATAAAGATAGTCTTCCATTGAATTGTATTTCGTTTCTCCTATTACAATTCCACCATTAGCCTCCTCCTCTTGTGCTGTTTTCCAGTTCTTTGTGGCATCTCCTGCTGATTTAAATAGTCCTGTATTTAGTGCTACACTTATACTTACTGCAACTAGTATTAGCATTACTATAATTGTAATTATCAACGCAATTAGCGTTATTCCGTGTGTTCTTTTTCATGTTTTCCCTCCATTTTTTCTTTTTTATATAACAAAAACAAGATGTGGTTTATCCATCTCTTGCGTGTATGTTTAATAAAGCATAGCTTTGTATGCTTGTTTTATTTTCTAAAATATGGCTCTCTCTCTACTCTCCACTCTTACAACGGTTACAGCGTTTTTGTCATTTGTTTCTTCCTCCCTGAATTTCTCTTGCTTTTGTTTCGCTTATTTTTCAAAATTATTATATACTATTTTTATTATTTTTACAAGAAATTTTGGGAAAGTTTTTTCAAATGAATTTTTTCATTTTTATTTGACAAATTTGTTTTTAATGTGTATAATAAACATAGGAAATAAAGAAGCCACAATGTGGTTTGCCGATTGAAATGAAAAACACATCTAACCGTCAAGTTACAGATGTGTTTTTTATTGTTTATTTGCTTAAAAATACAACTAGTATGATTAGGGCAAATACTATAATAGTTTCAACAACTATGCCAAATAAAAGTAGATATATTATTTCCAGTAAAACTGTTTCTATCATAGCACCACCTCCATTTCTAAGAGTTTCGACTCTTTATATGTATGGTGGCAAACCACATCTGCTTATTCTTATTTCCTATACTGTATACTATATAATATTTTTTACAAAAAGGCAAGTGTTTGTTGTAATATTATTAATTTAATTATTCTTTATTAAATTTTTCAGGATTTTTTCAGGTTTATGGTATAATATATATTATGAGTTTTTATGTTTAAAGAAAGTAGGTTTTTTATATGTCTTACATTGAATTTAAGAATGTTGTTAAGGAATATAAAATGGGAGATGTTGTGATTAAGGCTTTGGATAATACTAATTTTAGTATTGATAAGGGCGAATTGGTTGCTATTGTTGGGCCTAGTGGGGCTGGGAAGACTACTACTCTTAATATTTTAGGTGGTATGGATAGGGCAACTTCTGGATCTGTTTTGGTAAATGAGAAGGAAATTACTTCTCTTACAAATAAGCAATTAATTCAATATAGAAGAAATGATATTGGATTTGTTTTTCAATTTTATAATTTAGTTCAAAATTTAACAGCTAAAGAGAATGTTGAGCTTGCGACTCAGCTTTGCTCAGATGCTTTAAATGTTGATGAGATTTTGGATAAAGTTGGTTTAAAGGATAGAAAAGATAATTTTCCATCACAACTTTCTGGTGGTGAACAGCAAAGAGTTGCTATTGCAAGGGCTATTGCTAAAAATCCTAAACTTTTACTTTGTGATGAACCAACTGGTGCATTAGATTATAAAACTGGTAAACAAATTTTAAAATTACTTCAAGATACTTGCAGACGTGAGAAAATGACTGTTGTTATAATCACTCACAATACTGCAATTGCGCCAATGGCTGATAAAGTTATTCATTTTAAAAATGGTACTGCTGAAAAGATTGTTATAAACGAAAAACCAATTTCAATTGATAAAATAGAATGGTAGGAGTATGCAAAATGATGAAAAAATCTTTGTTCAAGAATAATTTAAAGTCAATTCATAAAACAAGAAGAAGGTTTATTTCTATACTAGTTATGGCATTCTTAGGAGTTGGCTTTTTTGCAGGTCTTGTGGCTACAAGCCCTGATATGCTAGATAGCTTAGATAAATACGCGGATTCTAGCAATTTATATGATATAAATATAATATCTACTTTAGGTTTAACGGATGATGATATTACAGCCTTGCAAGCTTTAAATGGAGTTGAGAATGCTTATGGAATTCAAACCAAAGATTCTATATCTAAAATTGATGATAAAGAAAGTATTTGTAAGGTAATTGAATATAATGAAAATGTTAATACTCCAGTTATAGTTGCAGGAAGGAATATTGAAAATGAAAACGAATGCTTAATAGACCCTGCTGTTGTTCGTACTGGAAAAGGTGTAGAAGAATATATTGGTAAAAAAATCATCTTAGAAAATGATGATTTAGATGCAAACGACAACCCAATTTTCACTCAAAAGGAATTTGAAATAGTTGGAATTGCCGAAACCCCAGTATATATCTCTAATGAACGAGGCAACACAAGTATTGGTAATGGTACAGTTTCATTTTATATCTTCACAAAAGATGTAATTAATATGGACTATTATACAGGCGTTTATGTAACTGCAAAAGGCGCTAAAGAAACTGTTACAAATAGTGATGAATATTTATCTATTATAAACTCTGTAACAAGCGAAATTGAAGCTATTAAAGAGACAAGAGAAAATGCTAGATATCAGTCTTTAGTAGATGAAGCAACTACAAAAGTTAATGATGCTCAAAAAGAATTTGATGATAAAAAACAAGATGTTGAAGCTGAATTACAAGATGCAGAAAACCAAATTAAAAATGCTGAAAATCAAATTGCATCATCTGAGAGAAAAATTCAAAATGGAGAAAAAGAATTAAATACTCAAATAGAGCAAGCAAATGAACAATTTGCAAGTGCTAAAGCACAACTTGAAACTGCAGAAAAACAGCTTGAAGCAGCTCCTTTAGAGGATGCTGTAAAAGAAGCCCAAAAAGCTGAACTTTTAAAGCAAAAACAAGCATTAGAAACTTCTCAAAAAGAGGCTGAAGCTAAGTTTGAACAAGCAAGAACTGAAATAGCAAATAACAAAGCTGAAATTAGAAAGGCCAAGTCTAAGCTATCTAGCAGTAAAGCTGAATTTGAGGATAAAAAGCAAGAAGCTCAAAACAAATTAAATGAAGCCCAAGCAAAAATTGATGATGCAAAAAATGAAATTTCAAAAATTGAAAAATGCAAATGGTACATTCAAGATAGGCTTGATAACTCTGGATATAACAACATTTTTGATGCAATAAAAACAATGTCTAACATCTCAAAAATGTTCCCAGTAATCTTCTACATTGTTGCAGTTTTAATAAGCTTAACATCAATGACAAGAATGATTGAAGAAGAAAGAATAGAAATTGGAACACTAAAGGCACTTGGATACACAAATGTTCAAATCATTTCAAAATACATTATTTACTCTTTACTCGCTTGCATAATTGGTGGAACTTTGGGAATGGTAGTTGGCTTGTATCTACTTCCAAACATAGTATGGGCTTTGTATTCAATGATTTACAACATTCCAGAATTCTACTGTAGCTTTAGGTTTGATATAGGACTGCTTGGAATAATTATCTCATTTATTTGCATTGGTGGAGCAACAGTTTTAGTTGCAATAAATGAACTAAAACAAATGCCATCAGTTTTAATGAGACCAAAGCCACCAAAGAAACGGTAAAAAGATTTTACTTGAAAGAATACCTTTCATTTGGAAAAGATTTAACTTTTCTCATAAAGTTACTGCAAGAAATATTTTTAGATACAAGAAAAGAGCATTGATGACAATTATAGGAATTGCAGGCTGTACAGGGCTTATGCTTACTGGGTTTGGAATACGAGATTCTGTAGATGATATACCTAATGCAGAATTTAAAGAAATCTTCAAATATGATGCCACAATTACACTTTCAAACACTGATAGCTTACCAGAAATTGAAGAATATTTACAAAATAATGAAAATATAGAAAGCTATGTAACAGTATGTGCAACAACTGCAAAGCTTAGCAATGGTTCTAAAAACTACAATGTAACAGTTTTTGTTCCAGAAACTTTAGATAACTATACTACAGTTTATAATTTGATAGATTATAGAACTGGAAATACTGTAAGTATTGAAAATGATGGAATAATTATAACAGATAAAATTGCCGAAATGCTTGGAATATCTGCAGGAGACAATATAACATTTATTGATGCAGATGACAACGAGTATCAATTTAAAGTAAACAACATTGTACAAAACCATGTTAGCCATTATGTGTATATGTCTAAAGAATTTTATGAAAGCAATTTGAAACAATATCAAACAGACATTATATATTTTAATACAAAAGACATCAGCGAAGAAGAGCAAAATAAGATTTCTGAAGATATTCTAGGTTATGACAGTGTAGCCTCAGTATCATTAATCAGTACCCTTATGAATTCAGTTAGCGATATGCTAAACACAATGAACTATGTAGTTGTAATTTTAATAATAGCCTCTGCAATGCTTGATTTTGTAGTGTTGTACAACCTAGCAAATATAAATATAGCAGAGCGCCAAAGAGAAATTGCAACACTTAAGGTTTTAGGATTTTATGATAAGGAGGTTGATAATTATATAAATAAAGAGAACATTATATTTACTATAGTTGGTGTGGCTTTAGGATTGGTATTTGGAACATTTTTAACATCAGCTATAATATCAAGCATAGAAATAGATTCACTTAAATTTATGAGGAATATAAAGCCAATAAGCTATATTTACTCTAGCATAATTACAATTTTCTTCTCGTTTATTGTTAATTTTATAATTCATTTTGTTTTGAAGAAAATTGATATGATTGAGAGTTTGAAGAGTGTGGAATAAAAATAAAGCCCCAGTTACAACTGGGGCTTATTTAATTTTATTGTATATCTTCCTGAACTTGAGATATATCTGAAATTTGGGCTGCAAAGTATGGTAAGTCTCTTCCTTCTTCTTTTAAAAATATTGTGAACGTGTCGTCTACTAGGAAGTTTCTTGGTTTTTCTGTTGGCATTACTGCTGTTGCTTTTAGAGATATTCCTGCTTCGCTTTTGATTTTTCCGCCTTTTTCATCTAGTTCAAATTGTATTGTTTGCAATGCTTTGTCAATGCAGTATTCTTGTCCGTTTGAGAATGTGAATGGTCTGTTTTCAACTTCGGTAATTTCTTCTTTTAAGTTGAATTTTATGTTTGGTATTTTTAATTTATCTGTTTCATTTAATGATGTGCTTCCATTATATTTACCTGATTTTTCAATTATACCTTTAAATATATCTCCAAAATTATTCTCTGTGTTTCCTCTTGAGATTATTACTTCATCATTTTGTTTTGTTTTTAGTTTTATTGCAAAATCGCTACTTGAGTTGTAATATAATACTTCAACTTGGTCTCTTACAGCTTCATCTGTGTTTGAATCAATTCCAAAGTATTTTACATTTTTATATTTACCAAAATCTCCATTTTCTAGTTTAGTGAATACTTTTGGAAATTCAAATTGTTTTTTTAGCATTACATATAGGAAATAATTATTACTTTCTCCTTCTTCCCAACTAAAATCATTCAAAATATCACTTGTTTCATTGAACTTATCTTTGATAGCTTTTTCAATTTGTTTTTTTAGCGTAGGAGTTGGATTTCCATATACTTTGTAATAACTATCTTCTGATAAGCATGATGTATTAAATGTTCCTTTGTTTAAATTATCTACTGCTGTTGGTTGAGGATTAAAAATGATGTCTTTTTTTGCTAGATCATTTTTTAAGTCGTTCCAAATCAAGTTGAATGTGCCACACCAAGCTGTGTTTGACTTAATTTCGTCTTCTAAGGATGTTACTATTCCTAATTTTGTATTAATTGTAGCTACTGGTGCATATTTTCTTCCCCATGTCATAAACATTACTGGCTTTCCCTGTTTCATTCTGTTTGAATCAATACAAAACATTATTCCTAGTATTACGATTATTATGCCTAAAATTATAAGTATTGTTTTGGCTGGTTTTTTCACATTAATCACCTTTTCCTTTCTATTATATAATAAAAATACTTTTTTCAAGTTTAAAAAGTTTCATGTTGCTTTTATTATATAGTAATATTATTCAAAAAGCAAGATTTCTTAAACTTAAAAAAGCATTGGCAAAGTTTAATTACTTTGCCAATGTTTTTTTAACTTATCATCTTTTCGAGCAGTTCCACTCGCCTTTGTTTTTCCTCTTCGTCTTTTGACCAAATTTCGGTAATTTCGTTTTCGTCATGCTCAACTATTAGAACATCACCTTCGCTGAAGTCACCAACAACATTTCGAATGTTGATTACTTGAACATCCATCATTTCGGTCTCTTTGCTTGCAAAATCCGCGGTTTTGCTTTCTTCAATTGGAATCATTTCAACTTCGCACACGGCAAAGTCTCCTTCAATTCTATCTATTGACGCGTAACTTTTCATTTTTGCATCTTCTCCTTAAGTTCTGTTCCACTTAAATAATCTCCCGGCTCAGTGCTGAATTCTACACTGTTAGAAGTTATTGTGGCAACTACTGTTCCACATTCGTCTGTCCGGTAAACAATGATGTCTCGTTTTTCAAGGTTTTGCATTGTTTCCTTTATTGGATGCTTATACTTATTCCCAACTTTTGCGGAAATTAGCGCATATTCAGGATTTATTGCATCCAAAAATTCAGTACTTGTTGAAGTGTCACTTCCATGATGTCCTACTTTTAATATTTCAGCATCTAAATCTACTTTAGATTTCAAAATATCTGCCTCTACGCTCTTTTCTGCATCACCAGTCATGATGATATCCATTTCACCAAAGGAAATTTTCATAACTGTCGAGTAGTTGTTCAGATTGCTACTAGGTTCATTGATTGGGCCAATGATTTTCATGATAGCATCACCTATCATATAAATCTGGCCGGTTTCTGCATATTCTACCTCGTATTTTTCTTGACTTAGCTCGCCCATAAGTTTTAAATACCAGTTCGAAGTTACTTCTCCTGATTTCACTTTTGGCAAGACAACTTTACCAATTTCGAAATTGGTAATTACATCATACATTCCTCCCATGTGGTCATCATGCGGATGCGTTCCAAAAACATAGTCGATTTTGGTTATTCCATGGTCTTTTAGGTACTTTACTACATCCTTTCCAGTAGACCGTGTTCCGCAATCGATTAGGGCTGTGTATTCTCCCTGTTCAAGGAGAAACGAATCGGCTTGACCAACATCAATCATTGTAAGCTCTAGGCTTCCTTGGACCTCTGCTGGCTTTTCTGTAACACTTTCGGTTACTTGCTGTGATTGCTCTTCTTGAGTCGTTTCATTTGGAATAACCTCATCAAAGTTTACCCCAAAGATAGCTCCGAAGATTAAGATGATAACTGCTCCTAGAATTCCTAGGATTTTGTTCCGACCGCTTTTGCCAATTGACATTTGCGATACCTCCTTAAAGTTTTTACTGTTTTATTATAGCACAAATTAGAAGTTAGTGCAATGTTATGTTGACTAGTGTTATATGTTTTCCTCTAATAAAACTTGTCCTTCTAAGTTTTTTAGATAGATTTTATTTTCATCTATAAGCAAATATGTGCGTTCTGAATCGTTTCTTGGTCTTGAAATTGAACCTGGATTTGCAAATATTTTGCCATCTTGTTTTGTTATCATTCCATAATGTGTGTGACCACTTAGGAATATGTCTCCACAGTATTCTGGTAGGTGGTATTTATCGTATAAATGGCCGTGTGTTAGTGTTATAACTTTTCCGTTTAGGTTGATATGTGTTATGTCTGGGAGTGAAAATTGTAGTAGGTTTTCAATTCTCTCATTATCACAGTTTCCTTTTACTGCAGTTATTTCTTTTGAGTATTTGTTTAGTAAGTCTGCGACTTCGTCGTCGTTTATTGTGCTGAAATAGCCGGCAAAAATCGCCTAGGATTAGGAGGCGGTTTGCGGATTCTTTATTGTATAGTTCTAATATTTGTTTTAAGTGGTCGACATCTCCGTGGATGTCGGAAATTACTAGGGCTTTCATTGTGGTTACCTTTCTTTAATTTAAAATTTTTATTTTTTGCATTAGTTTATGCAAACCTTTGTGCTATGATATATTTTGTTCTAAGACCAGTGGTCTTAAATTTTTTTAGGAGGTCTTCTTATGGCTCGTGGCGACTTCTTACCCACTGACGGAAAAATGACCAACAACCACAATCAGAACAAAATGGTTCGTGAAGCAGCCAAGGATTTAGGGATTTCTGAAATGGATCTTTCCAAGGAGATTCATACACTGAAGGATGAATGGTACGGCGGCGACTTTTCATACCAGGAACTCCGGGAAATCGCAAAGGAAGTTAAGGAGCGGCTGGATAAAAAGAAGCGTTGATAACGACCTTGGGAGAAAGGCTATTGCCTTTCTCCTTTTTTATTCGTCATATAAAATCATGCCTGCTCCTAGTTCTTCATTTGGTCTTGAAATAAAGCCAAATTTTTCGTAGAAACTTTCTTTTCCTTTTGATGCTCCTAAGTATGTTCTTATTTCTGGATTTACTTTTTTGTATTCGTTTATTTTTTCTATTAATTTGTTCATTATTCCTGTTCCTATTTTTTTGCCTTGATATTCTGGAATTACCATTACGTCTTGTATATATAGGAATATTGTTTTATCTCCTATGATTCTTCCATAGCCGATTAGCTTGTTTTCATCGTATACGCATAGTGAGTATAGGGTGTGTTTTAGGGCTTCTTCTATTATTTTGTTTTCTCTTGTTCCCCAGGCTACCGCTTCTGTGAGGTTGTTGAATTTTTCTGGGGTTGGGGTGTGTTCTTTGTATGTTATTTGCATGTTGGACCTCCTTTTTATGAGGGTATTATATCATAAAAGGAGGTGGATGTATAGGACCTTCGGGTTATGAGATGTGCTTGAAACGTTTATGTAATTTAGTGAAATCAAGGGTTTTAGCTGATATTCCAATAAAAATTGGGGAAATGGTTTTTAGAACATTTGTGCATTTTTTTGAACTTTTTTGAGGAGTTTTTCCCCAACTTTTCCCCATGAATTTTACACATATGTTCGCAAAAAAAATGGGAAACCAAAAAATTTATTTTGGAGGTTTTAGAAATGAATAATAAAATTACTTATCGTAGAGAAGGAGATTATTTAATTCCTAATTTAGCAATAAAGGGAGCTGAATCTGATTACCATATTGGATTATATGGGCGTTTAAAATTAGAGTATATGAAGAAACATAGCCTAGGTTTATATAGTGATTTAATATTAAGTGGTACATTACCAGAGTACCTAATTGAGATAGATAAGGTTGCAAATGAGAAAACAAAAAATATTATTAATGAACTTGCTAAGGAAGAAAAAGTTGATGAAAACTTGAAACAAAATAATCAATTAGAGTGGGTTAGATGTATGAATAATATTAAAAATAGAGCTGAAGAAATTGTACTTAATGAACTAATTTATTGTTAAATAAAAATTAGAAAAAGGTTAATTCTTGTCCTAGCAAGCACTGAATTTGTTCACACGAGATTTTCGTATTTTCAAATTCTATGCAATGGGACAAGTCTCAATCCCTTTTAAAAAAATTTATAAATGTAAGGAGAATTATTATGATGAATTTTAGAAAAGTAAATGAAGATGATATATTAAAAGAATGGTATGATTGTATGGAGGAAACTTATTTATGCTATGTAGATGAACAAGATAGATCAAATGAATTTAACTATGATCCTTTTAGAGAAAAGATTTTGAAAAATGTTCCTAAACAAAATAAGAAATATGTTGAGAAACAACTTGATTTAATCTATGATGATTTTATGAAGTATGTAATGTATGTTAACGAGAAATATTATAGAAATGGATTTGTAGATGGTTCTCAGCTAGCTATGGGATGTTTGGAGAAATAATCATACTAAGACACTAATATTTTTATAAATATTCTGTCTAAAGATAAAATCCTAAAGTGCAAAAATTGCACTTTAGGATTTTTTTATTGCACTTTAAAATTTTTGTAATAAATATATTTTATATCTTAATCTTCTTTTTGTTCTTCAATCTTCTTAATAATATCATTAATTAGCTTATTTAATGTATCATACGTTGCAATTGAAAGTTTATCTTCATCATTAACGCTTTTTTCCTTTTGTAATTCAATAACATCACCAATGGAATAATTATCAAAAAAAGCTTCATAAAATTTGTTTCCATCTATTTTTAAGTTATCTTTGTTTATTATAAATACTTCATCTTTATCATTCATTATAACATATTTTTCTTTTTGCTCTTCAAATTTATATATTTTTTTCATATCTCTTCCACCTTTCATTAATAGATCCTATACCTCCATCTATATTATCTGCCACTATTTTTAATATATCACATTCTTTATTAACAAATTCCAATGCACCACTTTGAATTATTATCTCATTATCATCATTTTTTCCTAAATATATTACATTGTCTACGTCTAAATTTACAATGAATTGAGGATTATGAGTTATTAAAATAATCTGTCTATTTTGGCACATATTATAAAAATCCTCTAATAAATATTCTTTTATTGATTTTTGTGATACATCATCTTCAGGTTGATCTATTATAAATATACCATCTTTCTGTGTCTGTTCAGACAATATATCAAAATATATCTTCGCATTAAATCCAGAAGATAACTCTTTAGTTACGTCCTTATCGTCTAAATTATTTATTACAGGTTTATATTTAAAATCTAATTCTATATTTTCAAACATTATTTTTTTTAAGCTATTTAATTTATCAAAAAAATCTATTCCTTCTATTTTGTCTGATATATTATTTTCTGTTAAATCATTTACATCTTTAACCCTTTTTCCAACAACTTTTTGAATACTCTTTATAATGTAATCATTAGATATTTCTTCCACTTCACATTTATTTATAAACCTATATTTTCCTATGCAATTATATTCTATTGGAATTTTTTCATTCTCAATATTAGGTTGATATTTTCTTTCTTTTTTAGATTGTAAATACAAATTCACTATATTGTCCTCAAATGCTTCTAATGAATTTTCATAACTATCAATTGCTTTTGTATTATCAGTCTTTGATTTTTGTAATATTTGACTTAGTTCCCCTAAAATTTCATTTATTATCTTTATTTTTTTGTCTTTAAAATTCCATTTTTCTACTTCTTTTTTATATTTATCAATTAATGTATTATATAATTCTTTTTGCTCTTTTAACACTGTAACATCTTCTTCTAAAATATTTTTGTTTTTTATTAGCTTATCCAATTTAATATTAATATCATCAAATTCTGCTATGATATCATTTATTTTCTGTATTTTCACTGTATAATTCTTCTTTGATTTTTGTATATTTAAGGATTTTGCATTTTCTTCAAAGACTTTTATTGAAATATTAGTTATATCTTTTCTTTTTTCTTCATAATCATAATTATTCTTTATATTCTCTATATATAGTTCTATTTCATCTTTTACTTTTGTTTTATATTTTTCAACATTTGGTATAGGTGGAAAATAGCTATTTAAAAATCCTTTAACATTAAAAGTTTTCTTTTCAAACATTTCTCTTACAGCACCTTGTTTATCAAATCTGTATATTTTATCTTGTTCAATAGTTGAGTTTATTTGAATATTATTTTTTATCAGATATTCTTCGTATTTTTCTTGTATTTTTTTATTGCTCAAATACTCATAGTTTGTCAGTTTATGAATTAATAAGGATTTTCCAATTGAATTGTCTCCTATAATTGCATTAATCCCTCTTGATAATGGGATTATTTTTTCTTTTCCATTAATATTTATTTTTATATTATCTACTTTATTATCACTACTTGTAAAAAAACTATTTACTAATTTTATCCTTTTAACATTCGTAACTGCCATTGCTAATCCTCTAAATGTTGGTAAACATTTTAAATATGTAAAAGAAAAATTTTCGTCTTCTTCAGGATATTCATTCCATTTATGGCAATCACTTCCTGTAATAAATCTTAAATCTTTACTTTTTAAATTATCTTTATTATTCTCTATATAATACTTATTAAATATTTCATTTCTTTTGTTTTTGAATTCAAAAGATTCAAAATAATCTAAAAAAACCAATTCATTAAACTTTTCTTTTCCTAAAGACATTACATCATTACTTCTAGTTTTTTTGCTTGATAATGTCTCCTTTTGATGGGCTATCATTATAACATTTAAATCTATTTCTTTAATAATTTCTAAAAATTTTTCTTCTGAAAAGGCTTCTTTTTGGTCGTATAAAGGCTTATTAGTTTTAACATTAAATATAAGACTCTGTATCTTTTTTAATTTTTCTTCATCATTATCTTCAAATATAGTAATAATATGTAATATTTTAGAATCATATTTAACCGAAAATTCTATTGCTGGTAGTACTTTTTTTATAGTATCTATATTTTCTTGTTCTTTAAGCTTTTTGTAAATATCAATATCAAAATTATCATGATCAGATATTGAACACATATTTATTTTTCTATCATTTAATTTTTGTATTAATACATTCAAATTCTCAATTGTAGAGTTATCAACTTTTCCAGATTCTTCTTTATGTTTAGATGCTACTGAATGGATATGAAAATCAACTTTTACTCCATTTTCTACTATGTTCATTTCTATCACCTCTTTTTAATTATATACTTTACTATCTGCGAAATTTGTCGAAACGTGTAACTTTATATCAAAAAAAGTAAAATTACTTATTTTATTACTTTTATATTTCATTCTTTGATTTAATAACTTTCATATCTTCATCTAATACTTTTATCAATTTCCAAGAATATGTATTATCAGCTGGAAGATAACCATTAAAAGTATTCCCATTTGCATATTTTATATATCCATATGGTTTGCAATGTTCTCCATCAGGTTTAATTTCTATTGAATTAACAATGCACCAGTTGCCAGCATTCCAACTATCTCTTATAATCATTATCTTTTTAAAATTGCTTTTTATAGCTAAAGATAAAATAGTATCATATTCAGTTTTATTACTCATAACAATCACCTCTTTCTATTCCAAATTTTGTCTAAACTATTTGTTATCCTAATTTTTTGAAAATCATTAATTTGATCTTGTAATTTTTTTAAATTAATCCTTTCATC
>CAKPLZ010000007.1 GCA_934167835.1 uncultured Clostridia bacterium
TGAAGATTTAGAAAAAAATAACATAGAATTTATCAAACAGAAGAAAGATATGAGTAATTGACAAATTACAATTTATATAATAGTTTTATAAATTTATGAGGCGACCAAAAGTCGCCTCTATATTTTTCAAGTATCCCGCTAAAAGCCACGCTTTTAGGCTCTTATTGGGATGCGGGGCGACTCCATCTTCCTGCAAAATTATTTGATTATAATAATTTTGAAAGAATAGCCTAATATTATTGAGAAAAATAGACAAATATGATATATTATATGTAAATTTGGAGGATAAAAATGGAAATAGTAAAACCTTTTGTAAAATGGGCTGGTGGAAAAGGAAGCTTAATATCTCAATTAACAAACTTTTACCCATTTGAATTAAAAGATGGAATTATAAATAAATATGTTGAACCATTTGTAGGTGGTGGAGCTGTTTTAATAGATATTTTACAAAAATATAATGTAAAATCTGCATATGCTTTTGATATAAATATTGATTTAATAAATTGTTACAATGTTATAAAAACAAATGTGGAAGATTTGATTGAAACGTTAAAAGAAAAAGAAGAAAATTATTTTAAATTAGAAACAGATAATAAACAAGATTATTTTTATGAAATTAGAAAGGAATATAACTCATATAGAATTGATGAACAAGAATTAAATGTAAAAAGAGCATCAGAGTTTATATTTTTAAATAGAACTTGTTTTAACGGATTATACAGAGTAAACAAAAGTGGTGAGTTCAATGTACCATTTGGTAAGTATAAAAATCCAACTATATGTGATGCAAAAAATTTAAGAAATTTATCTAAACTTTTCGAAAATGTTACTTTTCAATATGGTGATTATAAGGAAAGTAATAAATATATAGACAATAATACTTTTGTGTATTTTGACCCACCATATAGACCATTATCAGTAACATCTGCATTTACATCTTATACAAAAGAAGATTTCAACGATAACAATCAAAAAGAACTTGCGGAATATTTTAAAAAATTAGATTACAAAAATGCAAAATTAATGTTGAGCAATTCAAACCCTAAAAATACAAATAAGGATGATAATTTCTTCGAAACAATTTATGATGGATTCAATATTAATGAAGTTTTTGCAAAAAGAATGATTAATTCAAATGCTAAAGGAAGAGGAGCAATTTCAGAATTGGTTATTACAAAT
This sequence comes from uncultured Clostridia bacterium, assembly GCA_934167835.1. Classification (GTDB taxonomy): domain Bacteria; phylum Bacillota; class Clostridia; order TANB77; family CAG-508; genus UMGS1781. Next base: position 1,180 of record CAKPLZ010000007.1, read on the forward strand.
TATGAGGAGATTAATGAATGTATCAAGGAAAATTCTATTTTGAAGATAGCAGTTTCAAATTAATAGAAAATGACACTTTCAAAACATTAACAAACTTTGAAGAAAAAACATTTGATATGATTTTTGCGGATCCGCCATATTTTTTATCAAACAATGGTATTACTTGCAGTGGTGAAAAAATGGTAAATGTTAATAAAGGTGATTGGGATAAAACGTTAGGAATAAAGGAAAAACACGAATTTAACAAAAAATGGATAAAACAATGTTATCGAATATTAAAAGATGATGGGACAATTTGGATTAGTGGAACATTACATAACATATATTCAATAGGTATGGCTTTGGAGGAAGAAGGATTTAAAATAATAAACAATATAACTTGGCAGAAAACTAACCCACCACCTAATTTGGCCTGTAAAACATTTACTCATTCTACAGAAACTATACTTTGGGCAAGAAAAGATATTCAAAAAGCAAAATACAAATTTAATTATAAGCTAATGAAAGAATTAAATAATAATAAGCAAATGAAAGATGTCTGGACAACAAGTCTTACAAAACCTTCAGAAAAAAAGCAAGGAAAACATCCAACACAGAAACCTTTAGAAATACTAGAAAAAATAATATTGGCATCAACAAATGAGAATGATTTGATTTTAGATCCATTTTGTGGTAGTAGTACAACAGGTATTGCTTCAGTAAAATTAAATAGGAAATATATAGGAATTGATAATTCAAAAGAATATTTAGATTTATCGATAAGAAGATATAAAGAATTATATAAGGAGTGATGAAAATGGCAAGAGATTTTGCACAATGGTTATTAACATTTACAGATAGTATAGCAAATTATAAATATTATATTGATTTTGAAACAATATATAAAAATGCTGAAGAACACAAAATTGAACTAAATATGATGAATTCTTTGATAGGAAGCAAAACAATAGAAAATGATTTTGAAAAATTAGTAATTAAATATCCAGAGGTAATAAAATGTATTCCTACATTACTAGCAGTAAGACAATATGAAATCATTGTTTTAGATGATGAAGGAAATAAATTAGAATATAATTTTAAAAATATGAATTACAGTATCGACCAATACAAAGTTTTTATGAGAGAAACAGGATTGTTTAATTTATTAGAAAAACATCTAGTAAATAATTTATATGATTATGTTTTAGGAGTAGAATCAGGACTTAATTCAAATGCTAGAAAAAATCGTGGCGGACACTTAATGGAAGATGTGGTTGAAAGATTTATTCAAAAGGCTGGCTTTAAGAAGAATGAAACATATTTTAAAGAAATGTACTTACAAGATATTGAACAAAAATGGAAATTAGATATGTCATTTATTAGCAATAAAAATACTTCAACCAAAAGATTCGATTTCGTTGTGAAAACAGATAATTGTATTTATGGAATAGAAACAAATTTTTATGCATCAGGAGGTTCAAAACTCAATGAAACAGCTAGAAGTTACAAAATGATTGCAGAAGAAGCAGATAAAGTGGTTGGATTTGAGTTTGTTTGGTTCACAGATGGAATGGGATGGATATCAGCAAGAAATAACTTAAGAGAAACATTTGACAATATGGATAATATTTTCAATATTAATGATATGAAAAATGGAGTAATGAAAAAAATATTTAAGTAAGGAGAGTAAATTTGGAAGAAATAATATACACAATAATGGCTGCAGTTGCATTTATTATTCCAGGGAGTATAGTTATAAGTATTACTAGGAGAGTTATACCTAAAAAAGAGAATGAGTACAACACAAAAATTTTGGAATATTTTATATATAGTTTCTTAAATTTTTTTATGTGGTCAATATTAATATATAATATATATTCTAATATAAATTCTTGGAAAGAACATTATGTACTATTGTGGCTAACATTGTTTATGATTATATTTTTAAGTCCGGTAGCGATAGCTTTAATTGTAATACAGATTGCCCAAAAAGATGTAATTAGAAAAATATGTATATATTTTAATTTAACTTCAGTAGATACGGAACCTTCTGCTTGGGACTTTAAGTTTAAAAATATATCTTCAGAATGGGTTATTGTGACTTTAAAAAATGACAAAACCATATCTGGATTTTTGGGATCATTGTCATATATTTCGCAAAATGAAAGAGAAAGAGATATATACATAAGTGAAGTATTTGAAATAGATGAAAATAATAAATGGACTAGAAAGAAAAATACAGATGGAATATTAATTAAAGCAGAAGAAATCAAATGTATTGAATTCTTTAAGGAAGGAGCTAAAAATGAGGGAAAGTAAAAAGGCAGCTGCAAAGGCACTGAGAAAAAATTCAAGTAATTCAGCATCACAAAGAAAAAATTGTGGGTATAGACCGACAGGAAGTAGAACTAGCGAAGGAATTGTTACACCAGATTGTAGTACAAGCATTCAAAATAAAAAATGCAAATAAAAGGTCTTGCGACCTTTTATTTGTGCTTCTTATGAGAAGGCTGTCTTTGAGATAAAGCAGAACCTGCAATAGATTTTGTGATCTTTGAAGTTCTACCATCACGAAGAGCCTTAGAAGCTTTGCTTGCAACATTTTTTGAAGTTGTTTTACAAGCCATAGTATCACCATCCTTTCTGGAAATAACTCCTTCTCCTTTAAATTATTCCAAACAGAATATGCAATACTAATTAATAATATAACATAAAATTTATTGAAAATCTACTATTAATATAAAAAGTATTATACAAAAAATGCAGGGTGACTAAAAGTTACCCTATTATTTTTCTGCAATCCTGCTAAAAGCCACGCTTTTAGGCTCTTATTGGGATTTGGGGTGACTCCCTGTTCCTGCAAACTTTAAAAAGTTTGAAAAAAACGAAAAAATTTTAAAAATTTGCAACATTTGATAAAATTTTTGGCTTCATATATATAGAAATGTGAGGTGATGCAATTTGATAAACATGAAAAAGTTTTACTCTATTTCTATATTGTAATTTAAAATAAAAAGAGATAACAATTCTCTTTTTAGCATAACATTTACTAGAAGTGTTATGAAGGAGTTAAAAAGTAATGCAAATTACAAATACAGAAATACAAGGCACGAAGTATGTTCAAATTTATTTGACAGAAGAAGAACTCCAGAAAGAAGAAACAAAAGATTTAGTTAAAAAGTATAAACAAGAAAAATATAGCGTGGCTATTTTCGTAACTGGAAAAGAGAATTATCCCGAGATTCTTGAAAAAATAATTACGAAACAAGTGGAATTAAACAAAAATGTATGCTAACATGAAAACAAGCAATATCAGGCGAGATTTGGAGGATAAAATGACAGTTGTACGGATATTGTAGATTGTCTAGAGATGAAGATAAAGAAAACTATGCAAGTATTGAAGAACAGAAAAGAATTATTCAAGACTATGCAATTTCTCGTAATTGGACTATCTCAGACTTCTACATAGATGACAATGTTTCGGGATATACCTTTAACAGACCTGCATTTTCAAAAATGATTGAAAAAGTAAAAGGAGGAAAAGTTGATGTAGTCATAGCAAAGGATTTATCAAGAATTGGAAGACATAACGGACGAGTATTAGTTTTAATAGATGAGTTTAAGAATATTCAAAAGAATTTAATATTAGTTTCTGAAATGGGTGGAACTTATGATGTTTTAAATGATAGAGATGATACTATTGGAATAACAACATGGTTTAATGAAAGATATGTTAAAGATTGTTCAAGAAAAACTAGAGACCACATGTATTCTAAACAAAAAACAGGAAGATTAATTATGGGAAATTATTATGGATATATAAAAGATCCAGAAGATATAACAAAGCTATATGTTGATGAAGAACTACGACCTGTTATAGAATTGATATATAAGCTATATACCGAAGAAGGAATTGGAAGAAAGAAAATTTGCGATATTCTAAATAGTAAATATAATTACCCAACTCCATCGGTTTACTATCAAATGAAACATTTAGAAAGAGGCAGAATATATAAACATCCAGTTCAAAAATTATGGTCCACATATATGATAAGAAATATTTTAGAGAATGATGTATATTGTGGCACACTTAGAACTCATAAGAAAAAGACTGTATCCATAAGAGGTAAAGCAATAAAGCTTCCAGAGGAAGAACATTTTATATTTGAAAATCATCATGAAGCAATTATATCTAAAGAGACATTTAATTTAGCTCAAGAAATAAGAAAAAGAAAACTAAATATAAAAAGTACATCAAGTACAAGAAAAAGAAACTATTACTTTTCAGGACTTTGCAGATGTGGCGATTGTGGTTTTGGAGTAAGTGGCATAACTATAACTAGAAAACAATCTCAAAAAGGTTATGAATGTTCACAATATAGAACTTATGGTAAAGCTAGATGTAAATGTCATGAAATTAAAGAATCAGATATAATTATACATTTTAAGGAATTTTTAAAATTCACTAAAAATAAATACATAGATGAAATAAATAGAATACAACTTCAAGTAGAAACTAATACTAAAACAAATAATAAAGAAAAAATCAAATTTGAAATAGAAAACTTAAATGCTGAATACAAAGTTTTGATTAGTCAAAAAATTAAAGATTTAACTAACACTACAAATGAGTATCAACGAGAAATGATTGAAAACACATATAAAGAATTGGAAAAAGATAAAACTAATCGTATAGAACAATTACAAAAATTATTAGACCAACAGCAAGAAGATTTAGAGACAGAAAAAATAAAAAAATTAAAAACGGCAATAGAATATTTTGATGATATTCTAAAATCTAATGAACCAAATAGATATATTTTAGAGTGTTTAATTGATAAAATATGGATTTATCACGATAAGAGTGTGAAATTCGAGCTAAAACCTGAAATTAGCCGATTAATATAATATCCCCAAATTGGAGGCTTTTACCCCCGTCTGCACGACCGAATTTATAGCCTTTTCAAAAGCAAATACATACTTTCAAAACTTAAACACCCAACTAATTGGCCTAAGCATAGACAGTAACCCATCACACCTAGCCTGGCTAAATGACATTATGCTAAGAACAGGCGTTGAAGTACCATTCCCTGTAATTGCAGATAGAAGCGGAGAAATAGCACGAAAATATGGAATGATATCAAATGACATAAGTACAACAGAAACAGTAAGAAACGTGTTTATAATTGATGACAAAGGAATTGTAAGAACAATATTTATATATCCACTAAATGTAGGTAGATGGATACCAGAAATAATAAGAGTGGTAGAAGCCCTTCAAATAGCAGACTGCAACAATGCTTCAACCCCAGCAAACTGGGTGCCAGGACAGCCAATAATAAAACCAGCCCCAAAAACATTCCAAGGTTTGCAAGAAAGGCAAAAAGAAATTCAAGAAAATAGAAACGGAATGAGCTGGTATTTAAGTTTCAAAGAATCTAGCGAAAAATGTAATAACCAAATTGGTCAAAAGCAAACATTAAATACAGGAAAAGAAAAAAACAATAATAACTCGCTTAATTAGAAAAAAAGAACTTGACATAACACCAAAACAAGTGGTATAATAATTAAATCACCACTTGGTGAAATAATTTTTAATCCAGCGGAGGATTTCTGCATGGCTATATTTATTAAAGGTTCTTACGTTCAGTCTGAATCTATTCGTATACAAGGTTCAACCAACAAGGCATATTCTTATCAGAGACGGGGATATGTTTTGCTGAAAAATTTAAATGGCTACTTAATTCTTGGCAAACCTGCTGAATTAAGGATGACATTTGAAGAAAACAACAAACGGTACACATTCAATATGAAAGATGATGTGTGTGAAATTTTTAACAGACAGAAAATTTCAGAGGCTTTGGCTAACAAATTCATCAAAGATGTTGAAAATGGTAAGTTTGTTGTAAACATTGACCCCAATGGCCTATATACTATTAGATAATTCGTAAAACCTTAAAAACAGAGCATTTCAATTGAGATGCTCTGTTTTTTTGAAAAAATTGGAAAATAATTTTTAGAAAAATAGACATACTAATTAATGAAAATGAAAAAAGGAGGCTATTTTTTATGAACCATAATCAAAAAATTAATTGTACAGTTCATACTTGTGCTTTTAACAACTGTGATAATCATTGTTGTGAGCTTAACAAAATAACTGTAGAACCATGCAAAAACTGTCACAATGGAAATCCAGCAGATGAATCTATGTGTGGAAATTATGAAGCAAAATAATTTGTAAATTTCAAACCAAAAAAGTTTCTGTAAAAAGAAACTTTTTTGCTTTATATATGGTATTATAAATATAGGTGATAAAAAATGGTATATATTAACAAAAATCAAATTCTAGAAGATACAATTGAAAAATATTCTAATATGGTATATAGATTAGCAGTAGCAAGAACCGGAAAAACGGAAGAAGCTCAAGATGTTTATCAAGAGGTTTTTTTAAGGTTGGCAAAAAAAATGCCTGATTTTGAATCAGAAGAACATAAAAAAGCATGGCTTATTCGAGTTGCAATAAATTGTAGCAAAACACTGCTTAATTCAAGTTTTGTAAGACATCGAGCGGAATTAGACGAAAATTTAAGTTTTGAAACTCCAGAAAGGCATGATTTATATTATGCTGTTTTAAAATTACCTATAAAATACCGAACTGTAGTTCACCTATATTATTATGAAAATTATAGCATAAAAGAAATAAGTAAAATTTTAAAAACAAATGAAAATACAGTAAAGACAAGGCTTTCACGAGCAAGAAAACAGCTAGAAGAAGCAGTAAAAGGAGGTATCGAAGATGAATAAAAAAGATTATATTGATGCAGTAAATGAAATAAAAGTTAGTGAAGAATTGAAAAATAAAACACTAGCAAATTCAATACAGAAGTTAGATTATACAAAACCTAAATATAATAGAATATATCCAATTGCAAGCCTGGCATTAATGTGCGTTGTACTAATGGCGCTTGTTTTGCCAAATAAAAACATTGCGCCAATTAAACCAGCTCGAGATGAAGTGAAAAATGCAAATCAGGAATTGCCAAAGATGGAAAATTTTAATAATCTATATGCAATGTTAAAGTCAAACAGTAGCGATATTTGCTTTATGAGTGAAACTACAAGTGCAGATTCAACTAAGCCTACAGAAAAAAATTACACTGAATCACATTCTAATACGAAAAGTCAAATAGAATGCATACATGAAACAAATATCACTAAAACAGATGAAGAGAATATGTACTATTTAACTGACGAAAAAGTTGAAATTGTAAACACAAAAAACAAAGCTAGTATGCAGCAGGTTGGAAGCATTACATTAGATGAAAACTTTGAACCTCGAGAGATGTTTTTAACAGGTGAAAAGATTGTTGTAATTGGTGTAAAGCGTGAAAATAGAGAAGAGAATTTGAATGATGTATATTCAATAAAAAGAAAGATATACGCTTCAGCAAAAGTTTATAATATACAAGACAAATCAAATCCAATATTAGAAAGAACAGTTGAAATTGAGGGGAATTACTTAAACGCAAAAATAATAGGAGATAATATATATTTAATTTCAAATAAATATATGAACTATGCTTATATATGTAATATATACCAAATTTCAGAATTAAATGAAAACATATTTAAACCAGAATATTTAGATACTGCAAAAAATAATAAAATACAAAATGTTGATTATGATTGTATTTACTATATTCCAGGGTCAAAAAATACAAATTACCTAAATATTTTAAAATTTAATGTAAGAAATAATGAAGAAATGAAAATCCAGTGCTATTTAGGCGCAGGAGAAGAAATGTACATGAATATTATCCAAGAAATTGAAAATGGGGAGTAAAAAAAATTCAAAAAAACTCAAGAGACGAAACAGGCTTGCCTCTTGGGTTGCAGAGAAAAATACAAAAAAACACAAAAAAACTTTCAAAAATATCTTGACAATTGCAAAAAAATATCTTATAATAATTCTTGCGTTCAGGAAATGCTCCCTTAGCTCAGTTGGTCAGAGCAACCGGCTCATAACCGGTGGGTCCAAGGTTCGAATCCTTGAGGGAGCACCACTAGAACATTTTAATTGCTTTTTTAAAGAAGCAATTTTTTTTATACACAAAATACCACTTTGTTATATTTTACAAAAAATATTGCAAAATGTAATTTTTTAGTATAAAATATAGAAAAAACAAGAAGCAAAGGAGAAAAAGAGATGAAGAAAAACAGAGGAATAACGCTGATAGCGTTAATAATCACAATCATTGTAATGCTTATATTAGTAGCAGTAAGTATAAGCGTAGCCTTAAATACAGGGCTATTCAAATCAGCAAGCGACGCTACAAAAAATTGGAAAACAGCACAAGAGGAAGAAAGCAAAATGCAAATCGAAATAGGAGGTAAAAAGTACGACTCAATTGAAGACTATTTAGCAGGAGCAGAATCAATTCCAAAAATACATAATTGGCAGTATGTAGATGACAGTACCAGAGAAGAGATAAGATGCACCTGTGATGTGTGTAAAGCTTTTGATGATGGGGATTCTACTGGAAGAACCTTAAAAATAGGTCAACAAATAGGTGAAACAGAAAGTAAAACTGCAAGCACCAGTATTACAGCTGCCAAAAGCGGTTACGATACGGATCAAACATTAGTGTTAGATGCAGAAGAAACAAAATGGGTAGTATTTGGGTTTGAAGATAAAAACGGAGATACAAAAAATGAAACATTGTTATTAACTACAGAACATCCAACAACGAACAAAATTACATTCAAAGGAGCAGCTTCATACAATAATTGTATTGAAGAAATAAACAGAATGTGCAAAGAACTGTATGGAGAAAATGCAAGGGGCATGACAATAGAAGATGTAAATAAAGCACTAGGCTATACACCAGCAGGTGGAATGTATTATTTAAATAATGAATTTAACACGACAGGAAATTTAACAACAAAACTAAAAGAGTTGGGAGAAAAGTGGACAGCAATAACAGATTATAATAAAAATAATAAAGATGGAGTATTTTATGACCCATCAAATCCAGAAGGAATAAAAGATAATGGAGTGGTATTAGGAGAATACACCTTAGATGGCTATTTTTATGCAATAGACTCAACTGTAGGTGCCCCAACAGGAGTACCACAGGTATCAAGTGAAATATCAACAACAGCAAAAGCAATGATATTTGGAAGTGAAAAAAAAAATTATGGATATTGGCTGGCTTCCCGTGGGGTCAGTGCGGATTCTTATTATGCTAACTTTGGCCCAGGCACTGTGCTCGGTGGCGGCGCGAGCTCTTACCGCGGCTTGTTCGGTTCCTATGGCTATTCGCGCGGCGGTGAGTTTCCGGTGCGCGCCCTAGTTTCTCTAAACTCTGAAATCCCAGCTGGAGGAACAGTTTTAGAATTTTCAGGGACATCTAGCTCAGGGCCTAATACGTAAAACTTGAGAATTTCCCCAAGCCGGACCTCAGGTCGGCTGGGGGATTGGGGGAGAAGCACTTTTTGTCTTCATGGGAGTTGGAGACAGGTGTGGTATAGATGTTAATATTTCTTGTAGGATTTTGGCAAAAATCCCTCTGTCGAAATATGTCGAACAATTTTTGTTGCAATTTGGCAAATAGTATGATATAGTATTGATATTCTTAAATCTTGACCAAAATTCTAAAAAGGTCAAAAGCGGGTTTAAATTTAATTCTAAAAATTCTAAATAGTTAAATCTAAAAAAATACCCAAAAAGAATGTAATTTTTAATTAAATAAACGGGTTTAATCCATAATAAGCCTGTTTTAAAAAGGAGGAATTTTATGGAAGAAAAAAGAAATTTAAGAGAACAGGGAAAACTGTTGTTACCAAAGCTAGATGTAGTGTTTCATGCACTGTTCAGAGAGGAAAATAAAGATATACTAGGAGTTCTGGTTTCAGATATTATAAAAGAAGAAGTTAAGATTAAAACCATTGATAAAAACAGGTATGTAAATATCATAGAAGCAAATGACAAGCTAGGCAAAAGAGGAGAAAAGTATAGGATACTAAAAAAGACAATAAGCATAGCAATATTAGACCACGAATTAGAAGCATTAAAAGGAATAGATGAACTAGGAGTAAAATGGCAGATAAGAGAAGAATTAACCGGGAAAAGGGTATTGACAGATAGACTAGAATTAAGTATAATAGAGATACCAAAGGCAGTAAGGCTATATGCAAAGATGCCCCAAAACCCAATATGCCAATGGATGATGTTTTTGGATAATCCAAACCAAAAGGAGGTAGCAAGTATTATGGAAGAGAATAAAGCTATAAAAAAAGCCATTGGAGAGTTAGAGCAAGTAAGTGGAGATGAAAAAATAAGAAGGATTGCAGAGCTAAAAGAGAAGTACATAAGAGATGAACAAGCAAGTTTAGAATATGCAAAAGAAGAAGGATATAAAACAGGCATAGAAACTGGAATTAAAGAAGGCATAAAAACCGGTGAAAATAAAAAGAGTCTGGAAATTGCAAAAAATTTACTAAGACAAAATGTAGATATTGATATAATTTCAAATGCCACTGGACTTACGTTGGAAGAAATCGAAAAATTAAAATAAAAATCAAAAATTACAATTTGCTTATACCACTTTGACATATTTTAAAAAAAGTATTGCAAATTGTATTTTTTTAGTATAAAATTGTAATGTCAAAAAAGAGAAGAGAAAAAACAAAGGAGACAAAACCAAATGAACAAAATCGCTGAAAGCCTTGAGGCCCGATATATATATCGGTAATATTATAAAAAGCAGACTATATATAAAATATAATGAATTAAAAATTAATCTAATGTGCAAACTATATATGGTAGGATTTTTGTGTCCGCCATGAGTACATTTAGGTTAATTTTAAAAGGTATACAGATATAACAAAAAGTTATATAAAATAAAATTTTAGGAGGATTTACAATGAAAAACACAAAAGGAATAACGCTTATAGCGTTAATTATCACAATTATTGTAATGCTTATATTAGTATCAGTCAGCATAAGCATAGCAATAAACACTGGATTATTCAAATCTGCAAGTGAGGCAACAAAGAAATGGAATGCTGCTCAGGCTGAAGAAAGCCAAATGCAAATTGAAATAGGAGGTAAAAAGTACGATTCAATCGATGACTATTTAGCAGGAGTAGAATCGATTCCCAAAATTCACAATTGGCAGTATGTGGATGGAAGTACAAGAGAAGAGATAAGATGCACCTGTGATGTGTGCAAGGCTTTTGATGATGGGGATTCTACGGGTAGAACTCTAAAAATAGGACAACAAATAGGTGAAACAGAAAGCAAAACGGCAAGCAGCAGTATTACAGCTGCTAAAAGTGGCTATAGTACAGACCAAACATTAGTGTTAAATGCTGAAGAAACAAAATGGGTAGTTTTAGGGTTTGAAGATAAAAATGGAGATTCAAAAAATGAAATACTATTGTTAACTACAGAACATCCAACAACAAATGAAATCGGTTTTATTGGTGGTGCACGGATATAACAATTGTGCAGAAGAAATCAACAGGATGTGCAGAGAATTATATGGAGAGAATGCAAGAGGAATGACAATAGAGGATGTAAATAAAGTATTAGGATACACAGCACCAGCAATAACAAAAGTAAATGAATCAAGTTCTTGGAGCAACATAGTAACTAATAACAACAATAGATATGAAGGTAAATTTTATACTCCAGCAAGCCCAGAAGGAAAAAAAGATGGAGGAACAGAATTAGGTAATTATGATACAAATGGATATAGGTATGAAATTAGTTCTGTTTCAAGTGGAATAGCTACAACAGCAAAAAATGTTATATTTGGAAATAATGGTACAAATTTTAATTATAGATTAGCTTCTTCAGGGGCGTTTGTTGATTCTGATATAGTTATGTTTGGACCTGGAATTGTTGGCAATGGCGATGTCTGCTCTTACCATAACTTATTAGATTCCTGTGGAAGGAGCAACGATCGTAGCTTTTGTATACGTGCAGTAATTTCTTTAAACTCTGAAATCCCAGCAGGTGGAGCTGTTTTGAATTTTGAAGGTCAATTCGGCGGTTCGTCAATACTAGTGTAAGCAGTTTAATTAATGCAAAAAAAATGGGAGAAGAGATTAAAACAAAAAATACAATTTGCTTATACTACTTTTACTACTTTGATATATTTCAAAGAAAGTATTGCAAATTGTAATTTTTTTGATTATTTATTCTCAAAATATTGAAATTTTTTTATCTTTGTGGTATATACTAATGGTGAAAGAGAGGAAGAATTTTATGAGTAAAGAATATGAAATTGTAGACAGTATAGAATCCCTTGAAAAGGCGCTTGCTAGGGTTAGGGAGGCTCAGAGGGAGTTTGGTAAATTTTCTCAGGAACAGGTGGATAAAATCTTTCAGGCGGCAGCTGTTGCGGCTAATCAGGCTAGAATTCCGCTTGCTGAAATGGCTGTGGAAGAGACTGGAATGGGTGTTGTTGAGGATAAGGTTATTAAAAACCACTTTGCATCTGAGTATATTTACAATGCTTATAGACATGTAAAAACTTGTGGAGTTATTGAAGAGGATAAAGCTTATGGAATTAAAAAACTTGCTGAACCTATTGGGGTTATAGCAGCAGTTATTCCAACTACAAACCCAACTTCAACAGCTATTTTTAAAACTTTAATTGCTTTAAAAACTAGAAATGGAATAATTATAAGCCCACACCCAAGAGCTAAAAATTCTACTATAGCAGCAGCAAAAGTGGTTTTAGAAGCTGCAGTTAAAGCAGGAGCACCAGAGGGAATAATAGATTGGATAGATGTTCCATCACTTGAACTTACAAACCTTATAATGAAGGAAGCAGATACTATTTTAGCAACAGGCGGCCCAGGCATGGTAAAAGCTGCATATTCAAGTGGAAAACCAGCACTTGGAGTTGGTCCAGGTAATACACCAGCAGTAATTGATGATACAGCAGATATACTTTTAGCAGTAAACTCAATTATACATTCAAAAACATTTGATAATGGAATGATATGTGCCTCAGAACAATCTGTAATAGTATTAGACAGTATATACGACAAAGTAAGACAAGAATTTATGGATAGAGGATGTTATTTCCTAAATGATGAAGAAAAAGACAAAGTACGTAAAACAATGATAATAAATGGAGCATTAAACTCTAAAATTGTAGGTCAAAAACCACACACAATTGCAGAACTTGCAGGAGTTTCAGTTCCAGAAAACACAAAAATACTTATAGGTGAAGTTGAAAGTGTTGATTTATCTGAAGAATTCGCACATGAGAAATTATCACCAGTATTAGCAATGTATAGAGCACAAAACTTTGATGAAGCAGTTGCTAAAGCTGAAAAACTAATAGAAGATGGCGGACTTGGACATACTTCATCACTATATGTTAATGCAAAAACTGAAACAGAAAAAATTGAAAAATTCTCACATGTAATGAAAACATCAAGAATACTTATAAACACACCATCATCACAAGGAGGAATTGGAGATTTATATAACTTCAAATTAACACCATCACTAACATTAGGATGCGGTTCATGGGGAGGAAACTCAGTTTCAGAAAATGTTGGAGTAAAACATTTATTAAATATTAAAACAATAGCAGAGAGGAGAGAAAATATGCTTTGGTTTAGAGCACCTGAAAAGGTATATATTAAAAAAGGATGCTTACCAGTAGCCCTAGATGAATTAAAAACAGTAATGGGCAAAAAAAGAGTATTTATAGTTACAGATGAATTCTTATTTACACATGGATATACAAAACCAATAACTGATAAATTAGATGAAATGGGGATCTCACACACTACATTCTTCAATGTTCAACCAGACCCAACACTTGCAAGTGCTAAAGAAGGAGCAAAAGCAATGGAAGGCTTCAAACCAGATTGCATAATAGCAATTGGTGGAGGAAGTGCAATGGATGCAGGAAAAATCATGTGGGTATTATACGAACACCCAGATGTTGACTTTATGGATATGGCAATGAGATTTTCAGATATAAGAAAGAGAATATACACTTTTCCAAAAATGGGAGAAAAAGCATACTTTATTGCAATACCAACATCAAGTGGAACAGGTTCAGAAGTAACACCATTTGCAGTTATAACAGATGAACAAACAGGAATAAAATATCCACTAGCAGATTATGAGCTAATGCCAAAAATGGCAATAGTAGACGCTGATATGATGATGGATGCACCAAAAGGACTAACATCAGCATCAGGAATAGATGCAGTAACACACGATTTGGAAGCTTATGCCTCAATGATGGCAACAGACTATACAGATGGTTTAGCATTGCGTTCAATAAAAACAATATTCGAATATCTACCAAGAGCTTATGAAAACGGACAGGATGTTGAAGCAAGAGAAAAAATGGCAAATGCAGCAACAATGGCAGGTATGGCTTTTGCAAACGCATTTTTAGGAGTATGCCATTCAATGGCACACAAACTAGGAGCATTTTACCATATACCACATGGTGTAGCAAATGCCCTAATGATAGACAAAGTTTTAAGATTTAATGCAAGTAAAGTACCAACAAAAATGGGAACATTCCCACAATATGGATATCCACACACACTAGAAAGATACGCAGAAGTAGCTGATTATCTAGGCTTAGGTGGAAATACAAACGAAGAAAAACTAGAAAACCTAATAAAAGCAATAGATGAATTAAAAGAAAAAATAGGAATCAAAAAAACTATTAGAGACTATGGAGTAGATGAACAAGAATTCTTAAACAGACTAGATGACCTAAGTAAACAAGCGTTTGATGACCAATGTACAGGAGCAAACCCAAGATATCCTTTAATCGAAGAAATTAAAGAAATGTTCTTAGAAGCATATTACGGAGGTGAAAGATAATGGAAGTAATAGCAGAGAGAAAAACAAAAACAGTTTACAGAGATAATAATAAAACAATAAAACTATTTGTAGAAAATTATTCAAAATCAAATATTTTAAATGAAGCACTAAACCAAGCAAGAGTTGAAGAAACAGGCCTAAACGTACCAGAATTATTAGAGGTAACAAAAATGGAAAATAGATGGGCTCTAATTTCTGAACACATTGAAGGAAAAAGCTTACAAGATATTATGGACGAAAATCCAGAAAAAATTGAAGAATATATGGATTTATTCGTAGACCAACAGCTAAAAGTATTAGCTCAAAAAGCACCTATGCTAAATAAATTAAAAGACAAAATGCAAAGAAAAATAGCAGAAACAGATTTAAATGCTACAATTAAGTATGATTTAAATACAAGATTAGAAAGCATGCAAAAAAACAACCAAATATGCCATGGAGATTTTAACCCAAGCAATATAATAATACAACCAGATGGAACACCTTATATAATTGACTGGGCACATGTAACACAAGGCAATGGTTCAGCAGATGCTGCAAGAACTTATTTACTATTCAACCTAGAAGGCAAAAAAGACGAAGCAGAAATGTATTTGCAAAAATTCTCAGAAAAATCAAATACAGAGAAAAGATATATCCAAAAATGGATACCAATTGTAGCTGCAGCACATTTATCAAAAGCAACAGAAGAGGAAAAAGCATTTTTAATGAACTGGATAGATGTTGTGGATTACAACTAAAATAAAAACAAAGGTCGGATTTATCCGGCCTTTGGTGAAAGGAATATAATTATATATGAAAAAATTAAAAGAACTAGCAATTAATTTTATTAATGGTTTCTGCATGGCTCTTGCAGATAGTGTGCCGGGAGTATCAGGAGGGACAGTAGCATTTATATTAGGATTTTATGATAACTTTATAAATGCACTTGATGATTTATTCAGAGGAAAATGGGAAGCAAAAAAGAAAGCAGCTATTTACCTAATAAAAATAGGAGTTGGCTGGGTAGTAGGATTTTTATTAGCAGCAAGCATACTAGCAGACCTGTTTAATACAAAAATATATGAAATGAGCTCATTATTTTTAGGATTTATTATATTTGCAATACCACTTGTAGTAAAAGAAGAAATAAGCTCTGTAAAAGGAAAATATAAAAATATAATTTGGGGCATAATTGGAATTGCAGTTGTTGTTGCAATAACAGCAATAAGCACAAGAACAAGCATTAATGTAAATAATTTACAGACAATAAATATAGGAATTTTAATATATGTTTTTATAGTTGCAATGATAGCAATTTCAGCAATGATTTTACCAGGAATATCTGGTTCAACAATGCTTCTTATATTTGGAGTATACATACCAATAATGAACAATATAAAAGCATTTATGCACTTTGATTTCTCAGTATTACCAGTTTTAATAGTATTTGGACTTGGAATGATTGCAGGATTAATGGCATTTGCCAAAGTTGCACGAAAATGCCTAGAAAAACATCGTTCACAAACAGTATATGCAATACTTGGCTTAATGATTGGTTCAATCTATTCAATAATAATAGGCCCTGCAACACTAGCAACACCACAACCAGCAATGACAACATCAACATTTAGCATACTTTTCTTCATAATAGGAGGAGTAATAATTGCAGGATTAGAAATTTTAAAAAGAGTATTAAATAAAAAAAATTAGCTGCCAAAAGCTAATTTTTTTCATATACTAACTTAGGTGATGAAAATGTATGATTATCATTATGATTTACTAACTTACATATTAATGAACAAAAACAATATAGCAGAAGTTAAAGAACATTGCGATAAAATTTTTAATAGTCGGAATTTCAGGTGGAGTTTTTAATTTATTTTACATGTCTAAAAAAGAAATGAAAGAGGAACTCTTTATTGAAACAGAAGAAATAAACATAATAAAGAATATAGAAAAAGCTAAGGAGATTATAGAAAAGGAACACCTAATACCAAAAAATATTAATTACATAATAGGAATAGAAGGCCTTGATTATTTAGAGAAAATAGATGATATTGATGTTTTATATGACTTAGGAGTTAGAAGCGTTAATCCAGTTTGGAACAACCATAATAAATTTGGAACAGGTGTAAGACCATGTACTAAAACCAATAAAGAAAATGGCCTTACTCCACTAGGAAAAGAGCTAATTTGGAAATTAATTAAAACAGGAATAATTATAGACGTATCGCATTCAGACGAACAAACATTTTGGGATATAATATCCGAATGCCAAAAACATAAAAACCTAAAACCCAAAATCATGGCCTCACACTCAAATTGCAAATCGGTTTATAATGTGCCACGTAATCTAGATGATGCGCAAATAAAGGCAATAGGAAAGCTAAATGGAATAATTGGAATTGTTCAAGTAAAGAGTTTCTGCGGTGACAAAAACTATGAGCAAGCATACATAGAACATATAAAACACATAAAGCAAATTCTCAAAACAACACAAAATATTGCAATATCAACAGATGATATGTCTTACTATAAAATAAATAAAAACTATTATCAAAATTTCAATATCTTTAAACAAGAAAAATTCGATTCAGAATTAACTAAAATTATGAACAATGAAAAATTTACAAAATTAGAAATCGAAAAAATAAAAAACAACAACTTTTACCAAAACACTTGCAAAAACTGTAAAGTATGATATAATAATATAGTTATTTTTAGCAAACAGAAAGGGTTGAATTTTAATAATGAAGGTAAAAGTAGAAAATGTTAAAGACAAAGCAAATGAAGTAAAATTAGAATTTACAGTTGAGGCTGAAAAATTTAATGAAGCTATACAAACAGTATATAAGAAAAATGCAAAATATTTTAATATTCCAGGATTTAGAAAAGGTAAAGCACCTTTCAAAATGGTAGAAAAAGCTTATGGAATACAAATATTTTACGAAGATGCTTTTAATGAAATTGCAGGAGAAGTATATGCAAAAGGATTAGAAGATAATAAAATAGAAGCAGTAAGCAAACCAGAAGTTGAGATTAAACAAATCGAAGCTGGAAAAGATTTAATATTTACTGCAGTTGTACAAACTAAACCAGAAGTTAAATTAGGAGAATATAAAGGTATACAACTTAAAAAAATAGAGTATAATGTATCTGATGAAGATGTTGAACATGAATTAGCACATGTTGCTGAACACAATGCAAGACTAGTAGCAGTTGAAGACAGACCAGTAGAAAAAGGAGATACAACTATAATTGATTTCGAAGGTTTTGTTGATGGTAAAGCATTTGAAGGTGGAAAAGCAGAAAACCACGAATTAGAAATAGGAAGTGGAAAATTCATACCTGGATTTGAAGACCAAATCGTTGGAATGAAAATTGATGAAGAAAGAGACATAAAAGTAACTTTCCCAGAAGATTATCCAGCTAAAGACTTAGCAGGAAAAGAAGCAACATTCAAAATTAAATTACACGAAATCAAGAAAAAAGAGCTTCCAGAAATAAATGACGAATTCGCAAAAGACGCAAGCGAATTTGATACATTAGAAGATTGGAAAAAATCTATAAGAGAAAAATTAGAAAAAGATAACAGCTCAAAAGCAAAATTCGAAATGGAAGATAAAGCAATTGAAGAAGTTTGCAATGCTTCAACAGTAGATATTCCAAGCGGAATGGTAGAAACTCAAATAGACAATATGGAAAAAGACATATCATCTAGATTAAGCTACCAAGGAATGAATTTAGACCAATATTTACAAATGATTGGTAAAACAAAACAAGAATTCAGAGACGAATACAAAGAACAAGCTGAAAAACAAGTTAAAACAGACTTAGTATTAGAAGCAATAATGAAAGATGCTAAAATTGAAGTAACAGAAGATGAAGTTGAAGAAAAAATAAAAGAAATGGCAAAAATGTATGGACAAAATGAAGAAGAAGCAAAAAAGAACCCAAATTTAAGAAAATACGTAGAAGAAACTTTAAAAACAGAAAAAACAATTCATTTCATTGTAGATAATGCTAAAATAAAATAAGCATAATTTACAAGGGGCTAGCACCTTTGTGCCAGTCCCTATTTTACATAAAAAGAAAGGATTTGATAAAGATGGAAAAAAATAGTTTAGTACCTTATGTAATTGAACAAACAAGCAGAGGAGAAAGGTCTTATGATATATTTTCAAGACTTTTAAAAGATAGAATAATATTTTTAAGTGAAGATGTAAATCCAGCTACAGCTAGTTTGGTTGTTGCTCAAATGCTATTTCTAGAGTCAGAAGACCCAGATAAAGAAATATCATTTTATATAAATAGCCCAGGAGGCTCAATAACAGATGGTATGGCAATTGTAGACACAATGAATTATATTAAATGCCCAGTATCAACAATTTGTATAGGATTAGCAGCAAGCATGGGCTCAGTTTTATTAGCTTGTGGAACAAAAGGCAAAAGATATGCAACACCTAATGCTGAAGTGTTAATTCATCAACCATTAATTTCTGGTGGATTGGCAGGTCAAACAACAGAAATTAAAATACATGCAGACCACATGGTAAAAACAAGAGAAAAATTAAACAAAATTCTCAGTGAAAAAACAGGTCAAAGCCTAGAACAAATCGAAAAAGATACAGAAAGAGACCATTACATGACAGCTGAAGAAGCTTTAAAATATGGCTTGATTGATGAAATACTAGATTATAGAAAATAATTTAAAATGAAAGGATTAAAATAATGGCAAATAAAAAAGATAACAATGAAATAAGATGTTCATTTTGCGGTAAAGCACAAGAAATGGTAAAAAAGCTAATTGCAGGACCAAAATCAGTATATATTTGCGATGAATGTATTGGAGTATGCAACAACATCATAGAAAGCGAAGTATACAACGAAGATTTAGGCTATGAAGATGTTAAAACAGAGGAAATTCCAACACCACAAGAAATAAAAAATGTTTTAGACGAATATGTAATTGGTCAAGATGAAGCTAAAAAAACATTGGCAGTAGCAGTTTATAATCATTATAAAAGAATTAACTGCAAAGAAATTATAGATGATGTTGAAATTCAAAAAAGTAATATCTTACTTTTAGGACCAACAGGATGTGGAAAAACTTTACTTGCACAAACACTTGCTAGAATATTAAATGTACCGTTTGCTATTGCAGATGCTACAACTCTTACAGAAGCAGGATATGTTGGAGAAGATGTTGAAAATATTCTATTAAAATTGATTCAAAATGCGAACTTCGATATAGAAAAAGCACAAAAAGGAATAATTTATATAGATGAGATAGACAAAATCACAAGAAAATCTGAAAATCCATCAATCACAAGAGATGTAAGCGGTGAAGGTGTTCAACAAGCATTACTTAAGATTGTTGAAGGAACAGTTGCATCAGTTCCACCACAAGGCGGAAGAAAACATCCACATCAAGAATTTATACAAATTGATACTACAAATATATTATTTATTTGTGGAGGAGCATTTGAAGGATTAGATAGAATCATAAAAGATAGAACATGTAAAAAAGCATTAGGCTTTGGTGCACAAATAGAAAGCAAAAAGGATGTACAAGATAAATATAAAATTTATGAACAACTATTACCACAAGACTTACTAAAATTTGGTTTAATTCCAGAGTTTGTGGGAAGATTACCAATTATTGCTACACTACAAGAATTAGATAGAAAAGCATTAATTGAAATTGTAACAAAACCTAAAAATGCATTAGTAAAGCAATATAAAAAATTACTAGAATTAGATGGTGTAGACCTAGAATTTGAACCAGAAGCTTTAAATGCAATTGTAGATAAAGCAATAGATAGAAACACAGGGGCAAGAGGCTTACGTTCAATAATAGAAGAAATTATGAGAGATATAATGTTTGAAGTTCCAAGTAATATGAGAATAGAAAAATGTACAATAACTCGTGATACTGTTGAAAAGAAAGCACCACCAATTTTAGAACTTTGTAAAGAAAATGAAGTGGACCAAACAAGAGGAATTATAAAAAAGAGAAAAGCAAAACAACTTAGAAACTCAGAAACAGCATAATATTAATAAAAGAGGAAGGGTAAAATAATGAGTGAAGTTAAAGAAAAAGTAAAAGAATTATTAAACAAAGTAAATAGACCAGGAATGGCTGAATTAATGGATTTTTTAGAAAAATCAGATTATTATGAAGCTCCAGCAAGCACGAAATATCATGGAGCTTATAAGGGAGGATTAATTGAACATAGTTATAATGTGTATGAAATATTAAAGGGAAAAATAGAATATCATAAAATGAATGTTAGTGAAGATACATTGATTTTAGTAACACTACTTCATGATTTATGCAAAGTGAATTTCTATAAAACAGATTTTAGAAATGTAAAAAATGCCAAAGGTGAATGGGAAAAAGTGCCATACTATACTATAGAAGACACAATACCTTATGGCCATGGAGAAAAATCTGTAATGATGCTAACAGAATACATCAAACTTACAAACGAAGAAAAATACGCAATCCGTTGGCACATGGGATTTTCAGAACCAAAGGAACAATACTTACCACTAGGGCAAGCATTTAAAAAATATCCATTAGCATTATTATTGCACGAAGCAGATATGGAAACAACATATTTCAATAATGTATAAAAAAAGAGCAGAGATGCTCTTTTTTGACACCTTTTTCAAATGAAAACATATAATATATTAAGTATGTTATATACGCATGCTTAATATATAAAAAAGGTGATGATTTTTAATGGATTTTGAAGAAAAGAAACCATACTGTGAAGACATCAAAATAGACGGATTTATCGAAAAAGGAAAACAATTTGATTTAGAAATCAATTTACCAGAAGATAATAGAAATGTAATATATGGAGTTATTAGAGACTGCTATAAAGAACCAGTTGAAAATGCAGTAGTAAAACTAATTGAAGTATGTTTAGACTACGGCAAAGAAGAAAGAAACCCAGTATCACATACCTTCACAGACAAAGACGGAGAATTCGTATTCGGCCCACTATGCCCAGACAAAAGATACGAAATTCAAATATGGGTAGACAGAGTAAAACACTGCAAACAATGCATAGAATGCAAAAGACACGGAAAATGCCTAAAAGGCGTTCGTTTAGAATGTAAAACATTCAAACCATGCAGAGAATGCAAAGACGATACAACACTATAAAAAAACAAACCCCCGAGCAAAATATCCCTTTTGCTCGGATTTTTTCAAAAAAATTCCCATAAAGACTTGACAAATCTTAAAATTCCTAGTATACTAGTTTAGTAGTTGAAAATTGGAAAGTATATAGATATAAATAGTGTACTGGTAGAGGAGGGAATTAGCATGGCACAACCAAAAAGAAGATGGTCTAAAGAAAGAACAAGAACTAAAAGATCAACATGGAAATTAGAAGAACCAAACATCGCAAGATGTAAACATTGTAATGAACCAGTAATGCCACATAGAGTTTGCTCAAACTGTGGATATTATGATGGTAAAGAAGTAGTTAAAAAAGATGCTGAATAAGCGTCTTTTTTTTATGAAAATTTATTGAATAAAATGTGTAAGTATGATATACTAACAAAAAAATGAAGAGGGGTTTTAAATTTGGAAACTAATGAAAATTTAACAGAGAAACTAAATTATATTGGTTTGGATTTAGAAAATATTCCAGACAAATTGAACTTTTTTCAAACTATTAACTGCAGAATACGTAAAAATTTCAATGAAAAAAACTACAAGGTCTATAAATACATAGACGTAAATGATATTGACATTTTTTTAACTCCAACAGATAGATTAACAGATTATACAGAAAAATACGCAAAAGCCTTGCCATTAGGGGCTTACCTTTATACAGATACAGACAAAAATATTGAACGAAATGTTCAACTTTTAAAAATCATTAAAGAGATGCAAATTGAAGAGGTTGAAAAACTTCAAGAAGAACAAGAAAGATTGGCCAAAAACATTCCTTTTAATGTAAGATTTTATAAAGATTATTTATGGCAAATCTATTATTCTGAGATTTCAAACAGATATTTTATGCTTGCACCTATTAAGGAAACTGAATGTACAGCCCTATTTTATGTAATAAAACAACAACTAAACGGAAGCAAGCAAAAGATTTATGCTCCAATATGCTATGCAAATTACAGTGGAAGATACTTAAATGACGAAGAATTAGAAGAACTTGAAAACTATTTATGCTTTTTCACAAAAGACTGGCCATTAATGTATGAAGTATATGACCAACAAAACAGCATGAGCCTTCAAATTATTGGCAAAGCAAATATATTTGATGATATAAAAAGTGAGTATAAAATAGACCTTAAAAATCAAGGAGAAGCAGAAAATTTTTATAAACTATTAAAAGCTCTTTTTATACTAGAAACTCAGTTAGCACATCACTATAAATTTACACTTAAAATAGATAAAAAAGGCATGTTACATTTCAATTTAAATGGTAAAGAAATTGAATACAAAGACCTTGCAATGTTTATCAAAAACGAATATGTAAAGGGCTTAGAACAAGCAATAAAAGCCAAAGAAACCAAAATAAATCTTGATAAAAAGCTTAAAAACTTAAAAGCATATAGTAAAACACTAGATAATGAATACTATGAAAAGGAAAAGCAAATATCAACATTCTTAGAGTGTAAAAAAACATTTTTTGGTAGAGTAAAATATTTTATAAAATATAAAAAAGTCAGTATGCAAACTTCAAGTAGTAAACCAATGGAAAATGATGAGCCCAAAACACTTAAATACTGCGAAAGAACTGACATAAAAGACACATACACAATAGAAGAACTTCTAACTTTATATATGAATCTTGACCAAGAAACAAGTAGCATAAAAGATTTTGAAGCTGATATTGAGGCAATAAATAAAAGAATAGAAATTTTACAAACTAAAATCAGCAATGCAACACAATACATAAAAGAAATTGATGAGCATAAAAAGAGCATATTTGAATTTTGGAGATTCACTAACAAAGATGAATCAAAACAACTCAATGCAGGAGAACCAGAAGAACATGTAAGTAAAAAGCTAAAAAAAGTATTCAATTTCGAAATGGATTTTGAGAATTTATCTAAGCAATTTGATAAATTAGAAAGAACAAATCTTGAAAAAGATGAAAAAGATAGTGTTTATATTGCTACAACTGAAATTTTAGAAGATTTAAACATCATAAGAAAGAATGAAAAAATTCCAATAGAACATCTTGATAATTTGAAAAAAGATATTAATACAAGTGATGAAGTATATGGCGTTTTTGATATTTTCGGAAGTGTGTCATCTTCTAAAGAGCAGCTTAAAACATTAGGAAATATTAAGCATAGAGAAAGTAAGAAAAATGAATATGCTATATTAAATTTAAAAGAGGACACTAGTATTGAAGAGTATGAAGATACTTTAAAGAAAATTAATGATAATATTAATAACAGCTTCAATAAGATAACAAATACAATGGAAATCCCAATATATAAAACAGGAACATTAGATGATGGATTAAATGTATTTTATATTAGCCCAGACACAGCTTTAAAGAACAGGTCAAGCGGTGAAACGAGTTTATATAAGTTAATTTTAAAAGAGAATGTACATTGTATACCATTTGCAAATATTATATATTATAACAACATGAATCAAACCTTACCTTTAGGCATGAATGTTTCTGATGGAGTTTTAATAGATAAAGAGAAATTAAACTTAAACCTTAAATGCCATGAGCAAAATTATGTACTTAAAGTGGCAGAAGGTGCGGTAAAACCAGAAACTTTAAAAATTAATATATATGAATATGAAATATGCTAAGTTATAAACTTGGCATATTTTTTTAGTATTATCATATACTTTTTAAGAAGGGAAAGGTGTTTTGGGTTTATGAATGTTGCAGTAGTTAATTTGAAAGATATTATGAAATATGTTATTAAGATACTTACTGCAATAGCTTGCATATTTGTAACAATAAAATTATGCTCTACTTCTGGACAAAATATTAATAGCAAGTTGATAAAAATGGCTGACGATAAGGTTCTTTTAGAACTTCTAGAGATAGATATTATACCTAAAGCAAAAGAAACAAAAGAATATAAATTAAATATAGTTGATTTATTAAAAACTGAGTTAATGTTTGTTGCCAATGTTGAAAGTAAAGAGGAATTGCCAAAACAAAATGATGAGGATATTCAAACTAATGCACCAACTGAACACACAAAATCTCCAAATGTGGAGATATCAAAAGTGGCTAAAACAGAGGAAGTAACAGATAGAAATTATAAACCTAGAGTTAATACATATTATAATACGGTAAATATTGATAATCAAACTAAATATGATTTAACAGAAGAAATATTAAAACCAGATATTGAGATTCAAAATAATAAAGATATTTTAATTTTTCATACTCATACATGCGAGAGCTATACACCATCTGAAAAGTATAATTATACAATGACTGGAAATTATAGAACTACAGATTCAAATTTTAATGTTGTAAGAGTAGGTAGAGAGCTTACAACATGCTTAGAAAGCAAAGGCTTTAATGTAAGGCATGATGAAACATATTGCGATTATCCATCATATTCTGGTTCATATTCACGTTCACTGGAGGTTACAACTAATTTACTTGCAGATAAAACTGCTGGGCTGGTTTTTGATATTCACAGAGATGCTGTTGGTAATGGAGATACTTATGGGCCAACTATAATGATAAATGGGCAAAGGGTGGCGCAATTGATGTTTGTAATAGGAACAGACGGAGGTGGCTCCGAACACCCTAACTGGCAGCAAAACCTAAAAATAGCAGTGAAAATTCAAGAAAAAGCCAACGAAATGTACCCAGGGTTATTTAGGTCCATAATAGTTAGAAACTCAAGATACAATCAACATGTTGCAGCAGGGGCAAGCATAATAGAGGTAGGAGCAACTGCCAATGAGCTTGATGAATGTTTGCTAAGCATGCAGGCTTTAGCAAATGTGCTTGAGGAAGTGTGTAAATAAGAAAAAGAAATATTACGAAAATGTCATATAAATTTTTGGATTAAATATTGACAAGGAGGGCGAAAATAGGATATATTTAATACGAAAAAACGGAAAATAAGGAGGATTTTTTAGATGAGAAACACAAAAGGAATAACGCTCATAGCGTTAATAATCACAATTATTGTAATGCTAATTCTAGTAGCAGTCAGTATAAGTGTAGCCCTAAACACAGGACTATTTAAATCAGCAAGCGATGCAACAAAAAAATGGAAAGCAGCACAAGAGGAAGAAAGTAATATGCCAATTGAAATTGGAGGAAAAAAGTATAATTCTGTAGAGGAATATTTAAATGGTGAAATTAAAGAAGAACACAATTGGAAAAGAACAGGAGATGCATTGACATGTGGGCATTGCAATAAGACTTATAATATAGGAGATGTAGTAGATTACACGGATTCAGGCGCAGAAAGTACAAGCATAAGTGCAGAAAAAGCTGGAGGATATACAGGAACAAGTGCTTTGGTAAATAGTGGAGTAAAAGTGGCTTCATTGAAATTAAACAATAATTTAAAAATTGCAAAAATATCTGGTCCAGCCAAACCAACAGCAACACAGACAATACAGACAATTCAAAAAGATGAAAATATAACATGGATAGTTCTGGGAACAGAGGACAGTAATAATAATGGAACAAATGAAACTTTATTAATAACAACAAAAGAACCAACAACAGGTACAATTGTATTATATGGAGCAGCAGCATATAATAACTGCATAGACGAAATAAACAGAATGTGCAAAGAACTTTATGGAGCAGATGCAAGAGGAATGACAATTAAAGATGTAGATAATTGTTTCCAATACACAGCACCATACGGAATGTGCAATAAAAGAATGAATTACTACAATGTACCAGAAAATACAAAAATCTCAGATTTGGGTTTGAGTTATGAAGATATATGGGCAGATATACAAAATAATACTTACGAAGAAGATGATGGGACAAAAAAATATTTTACACCAAGTTGTCCAGAAGGAACAACAGATGCAAGTGTACTAGGAAATGAAACAGTAAATGGATATTATTATAGATTATCTAGTGATGGCACATATTTAGAAAGTGATGTAGATACAACAGATACAAGTAATAAAATAACATCTGTAGAAAAAAATGTAATATTTGGAGAATCAGAAGATTATAGTTACTGGCTGGCTTCTCG
The DNA here is from genome assembly GCA_934167835.1 of uncultured Clostridia bacterium. Lineage (GTDB taxonomy): Bacteria > Bacillota > Clostridia > TANB77 > CAG-508 > UMGS1781. Next base: position 28,229 of record CAKPLZ010000007.1, read on the forward strand.
TGGGGTTGGTGCAAATTCTGATGGCGCTTACTTTGGTCCAGGGGCTGTTATTGTAAAATTTGCGGAGTCCTACGACCAATTATTCCATTCCAATAATTTTTCTAGCGACAGTGAGTGTGCTCTTCGTGCCGTAGTTTCTCTAAGGTCTGATATTCCAGCAGTTATAGAGTAGATGTTGCTAAATTTCTGATTCTGTGTTAATATAGTAGTTGATTTGGAGGAAAGAAATGAGAGTTAGGGATGTGCTTTGTGGGGCTGTTGAGGAGCTGAGGAGGTATGGTGTAGAGGAACCTGTGGGTAAGGCAAGAAGGGTGTTGGCTTATGTTTTGGGGAGGTCAAAGGAGTATTTGATTTCTCATGATGGGGATGAAATTAGTTCTTGCGATGTTGAAAAGTTTGAATGCTGTATACGTAAATTGATTAATGGAGTCCCTATTCAATATATTTTGGGCTATCAGGAGTTTATGGGAATAACGTTTGAGGTGAATGAAAATGTACTGATACCTCAGCCGGATACTGAGATTCTAGTATATGAAGTTTTAAATATTGCGAGAAAGTATTCAAATCCTAAAATTTTAGATTTATGTACAGGCAGTGGAGCAATTGCGGTATCAATATCAAGGAGTATTCCGAGTGCACAAATTTGTGCATCAGACATAAGCGATGAAGCAATAATAATTGCGAAAAGAAATGATAAAGATAAAAAAGTAACTTTTATACATTCTGACTTATTTGAAAATATAAATGGCAAGTTCGATATAATAGCATCAAACCCACCATACATAAAATCAGATGAAATTAAAACCTTAAGTAAAGAAGTTCAAAACGAGCCAACAATTGCATTAGACGGCGGAAAAAGTGGTTTGGATTTTTATGAGAAAATAATAAATAATGCTCATAAGTATCTTACCCCACAAGGGCATTTGTGTCTAGAAATAGGCGAAGACCAAAAAGATGCAGTTCTTGAAATCTTCAAAACCAGCAATGTTTGGGCAGAGATAAAAACATATAAAGATTTAGGCAATAATGATAGAGTTATAACTGCAGAATTAAAAACCTGAAAACTTATTTTTTCAGGTTTTTAATTATTTCTTCAATCTGTGGTAGTCTTGAGATATTATCTCTGTTACCCATGTGCCCAACATTTTTAATAAATACAGGGCAACTTTCTAGTTGCTTAACAAAATTTTCTAAAAGTGAAAATGGGATCACATGATCATTATTGCTATAAAGTGAGTATCTGTATTGTATGTGACTTTTAGCATATTCAATAATTTCAGGAGTTACTGCAAAGTCAACAAAAGCATCAGTTAAATCTTGCCTATCAGGAACTGTAAATAAATCACAAAAACCAGCGACACTAACATATAGATTACATGCAAGCTTATTTGTTGCAAGATATCGAATAAAAAATGGATTACCAATAGAATGCGCAATAACAATAGTTTCAGAATTAAAATACTCTTTATACGCATCTAATATATTTGACCATTTTTCGTAAGATGCTTCAGAACGAATAGGAAAATTAGGCATATAAACGTGGTAACCACAGCTCTCTAAAAAAGTTTTTAAGGAAGGCCCAAAAGTGTATGTGGTATCACCATTAAATCCATGAATAATAAAGGCAGTTTTCAACAAAATCACTCTCCAATATGAAATTTCGAAAAAATTATAACATTATTTGACATTATTTTCAAGCAGAATATTGCAAACTAAACAATACTTGTGATACAATAAAAATCTAGGGAGGTTTTTATGATAAATCTAAGTTTAACTCAAAATGAACAAAAAAATTTATCAAAAGATGAAGCAGAAACTTTATCTTGTGACACAGATATGTTTAGACATACTGATGTATTATTAACAACTTCATCTGGAAAACAATATATAATAAACTACCTAGAAGATATGGAAAATATTCAATCTGGAATGAAAACACCAGATTTTGCGTCTTATCCATATTATGAGAAAAGATACAAAAAATTTAATATGTACATGGATTCTGTCATTGATCAAATCAAGACAGAATTTTTGCATTTTAGAGATATTATGGCTCAAAATGAATGCATAGAAACATTACAGAAGAAAGAATAACAAAAGATGAAAATAAAAAAGATGAGAGATAAGAAAAGGAGAGATGTGTTATGTTTAAATACGAAGACTATGAAAAGAGTGCAAAATTTATCAAAGAAAAAATGGAGGGATTAAGCCCTAAAACGGCGATAATACTTGGTTCTGGACTGGGAGTTCTAAGTGATGAATTTACAGAAAAACAGGTTATTAAGTATAAAGATATTCCAAACTTTCCGGTATCAACTGTAGAAGGTCATGCAGGGGAATTGATATTAGGTAAATTAAATGGAAAAGACATAATTGCAATGAATGGAAGGTTTCATTATTATGAAGGGTATGATGTAAAAGAAGTTACATTCCCAATAAGAGTATTTAAATTATTAGGAATCGAGACATTAATATTAACAAACGCATCAGGTGGAATTAATACTAATTATGCAGCAGGAGATTTTATGGTTATAAACGATTATTTAAGTTTCTTTGCAGAATCAGTTTTAAGAGGTCCAAACCTACCAGAGTTTGGCGAAAGATTTACAGATATGAGCCAAACTTTTGATAAAACTTTAAGCAAAAAATTGAAAGAAATTATCCAAAAACACACAGGCAGAGCACAAGAAGGCGTATATGCTTATATGAAAGGGCCAACATTTGAAACACCAGCAGAAATAAGGGCACTAAGAACACTTGGAGCAGATGCTGTAGGACTATCAACAGTTCCAGAAGCAGTAGTAGCACATCATGCAGGTATTACAACAGTAGGAGTCTCTTGCATAACTAACATGGCAGCAGGTGTACTAGACGAAAGATTATCTTATGACGATGTAAAACAAACAGCCGAAAGAGTAAAAGTTCAGTTTAAAGAAATAATTAAGGAATTTATAGAAAAGCTATAAAAGTAAATATACATAATTAGTTTACATTTCCCAAGTATTATGATATAATATTTGGGAATTATCATATTTGAACAATTGCAAAATTTTGCAGTTGCTCTCATGATAATTTTGTTAACCATTAAAATACTTGCAACATGAAAGGAGACTTGTAGTATGTCAAACGATGTACGGTCTAAGTTCTACGCTGACGTTATGGCGTTGCACCCAGAGGTAACTGGGTCGTGCCATCTTGTGGTGGTTAAGCTGCCTGATGGAAGGACTAAGAAGTTTATGGTGGACTTTGGTCTTTTCCAGGAAGACGAGTACCGTGAGAACAACTTGAAGATGCTGTGCAATGCTGACGAGCTGGACTTTGTGCTGATTACGCACAACCACATTGACCATACGGGGCGCCTGCCTTTTCTAGTAAAGAAGGGGTTTTATAGGAGCATCTATATGACCAACGAGACCAAGGAGCTTATCGGGCTCGCGCTTGAGGACAGCTGCCATGTTCTGCTGGATATGGCTAAAAGGCAAAACACCAAGCCTCTCTATACAATGGAAGACTTGGAAAACGCGAAGGAGAAGTTTGTTGGATGCCGGTATTTCAGAGAAATTCCCGTTGATTCCAACATTACGGCAACCTTCATCCCCAATGGGCATCTCTTCGGAGCAGCAATGATCTATGTAACCATTCGATACGAAGGATGTGAGGACATAAACCTCCTCTTTACGGGTGATTACAACGGCCACAACATGTTCTTCGAAATCCCTGGTCTGCCCACGCAAATGCTCACCAAGCCTTTGACGGTTATCCAGGAATCCACTTATGGATACATGGATTCAACTGCGCAAACTTGCGTGTTTGAAAAGAACGTAATCGATGCAATCGAAAAAGGAAAGACTGTTGTCGTTCCAGTGTTTTCATTAGGAAGGGCACAGGAAATCCTGTACGTTCTCAAGAAAATGCAGGAGAAAGGCAGACTTTCTGAATTCGTTCCGATTTACTTTGATGGCAAGCTTGCTATCAAGTATACGGAAATCCTACGGACTGCTGAGTACATCGACGAAGACAAAAGAGATTTCTTACCCGAGAATCTGACTTTTGTCGCAAAAGATGTCAGAGGACTTGTTATTGAGTCTGAAGAGCCCAAGATCATCGTTTCGACTTCTGGAATGGGGTCGTACGGTCCAGTACAGACCTACATCACGAATTTCCTTCCGAGGTATGACGCTCTTATCCAGTTCACTGGATACACGTCTGAAAACACCCTTGGAGGAAGACTCAAAGCCGCCCAGAAGGAAGACATCATCGAAGCTTTTGGCCTTTTCCTCGTAAAGAGGGCCGATGTAGAATACACCACGGAGTATTCTGCACATGCAAAAGCAGACGAAATGATCGACTTCTTAAAGCAGTTCACCAACCTGCAACTGGTACTGGTAAACCATGGTCAGCTTGAGGTCAAGGAAGCTTTCGCAAACCGCATTATGAGCCAGGTAAAGCCCAAGAACGTTGGAATACTTGGCAACGGATACCTCTTCAGAGTGAACCACTTTGGACTGGTAAAAACGATGGGAACAAAATTTGAATGAGATTCAAAAAGAGGAGCCAATTTGGCTCCTCTTTACTTTAAAAAATACAAACAAATTTTCTAAAAACTCTTGACAAAATAAAAAAATAGATATAGAATACTACCAAACAAAAGTTTAGGAGGAAGATATGTTATCTACATTACATATTAAAAATATAGGAATTATAGATGATTTATCAGTTGATTTTAATGAAGGATTTAATGTATTAACTGGTGAGACAGGAGCTGGTAAAACCTTAATTATTGGGTCTTTAGGTGTACTTACAGGTGGTAGATTTTCTAAAGATATTATTAGAAAAGGTGAGGAGTATTCTTTAATAGAAGCTAGCATTTTTGCTCCAAATAGCGATTTATCTGAAGATGGTAATATCATAATTTCCAGAGAGGTATATGCAAGTGGTAGAAACACTTGCAAGATTAATGGAAAATTGGTTACAGTTTCTGAACTTAAAAATTTAATGAGCAAAGTAATTGATATACATGGCCAACATGATAACCAAAACCTACTAGATAGCAGTAAGCATATAGATTATTTAGATGCATTTATTGGCGATTCTATTTTAAAAGTAAAAGAAGAATACCAAGGAAAATTTAGTGAGTATAACAGGCTTAAAAACGAATTGAAAAATAATTATGCTGACGAAACAGAAAAAGAGAGAAAGCTAGATTTATTGAGATATCAATATAATGAAATAGAAATTGCAGATTTAAAAATAGGGGAAGATGAAGAACTTGAAGAAAAACACAATATTATGATGAACAGTGAAAAACTCCAAGAAAATCTTGTATGTATTGATGAATACTTGAACACAAATGCAATAGAAGCAATATCAAATTCAATAAGGTGCCTAGAAAAAATTGAAAGTTATGGAGATACATATAAAGAAAAACTAGCTGAATTAAAAAGTATATATTATGAACTACAAGAATCAGCAAGAGATTTATCAAGCTTAAAAGATGAATCAAATTTTGATGAATATGAGAGAGATGAAGTTGAAAGAAGATTAGAATTAATATTTTCACTTAAAAGAAAATATGGAAATAGTATAGAAGAAATATTAGAATATAAAAACAAACTTGAAAAAGAAATAGAAAAGATAGAAAATGTTGATGAAATTAATAAAAAATTAAAACAAGAACTTCAAATAACTGAAGAAAAAATGCATGAATTGTGCACTAAAATGAATGAATTAAGAGGCAAGTATTCTCAAATTCTAAATGAGAAAATAAATAAAGAGCTAAAAGACTTGGAAATGCCAAATGCAAAATTTACAACTAAAATTGAAAAACAAACAGCATTTAACATATCTGGAAATGACAAAATTGAATTTATGATTTGCACCAATATTGGTGAAGAATACAAAGAACTAGCCAAAATCGCATCAGGAGGCGAAATGTCAAGAATTATGCTTGCAATAAAAACAGTCCTTGCAGATGTTGATAATGTTCCAATACTTGTATTTGATGAAATAGACACCGGAATAAGCGGAAAAGCAGCAAAAGCAGTAGCAGAAAAAATGAAAATAATATCCCAAAAACACCAAACCCTTTGCATAACCCATTTACCACCAATCGCAGCACAAGGAGATAACAACTATTATATATACAAAGAAGTAAAAAACAACAAAACAAGAACAAATATCAAAAAACTAAACGAAGAAGAAACAATCCGAGAAATCGCAAGAATAGCAAACGGAGACATCACAGACGTTGCAATTGAAAATGCAAAAGAACTAAGAAAAGCCGGCTAATTTGCATATTACAGGCGGAAATGATATAATAATATTAAATTTCCGAAAGGATAATTTAGAAAGGGTATTTTTATGGACAACAGAAACAGCATCTCCTTGGAGAGAAAGGTTATGAAAGCGAGACGGTTGATTAACTTTACTCTCACCGCATTCGGAAGCGATAAGACCATCGAAATGGCGGAGAGCGAGGGATCGATTGTCTTGGGAATTATTCAGGAGAAGAATGTTTTCGCTGTTACTCTTAAGGGTAGCATTGATGAAAATAAGAAGTGGAATACTGAACTTCAGAACGAAATTCTTCGAGTTCTCAAGAACAACTTCGATCTTCATCTTGAAAAAGAATGGGGAGAATGTATCCAAGTTCAGCTTGCATAACCAGCAAGTGAGCCCTCCAGGTACTAGTTAAAAAACTGGTACCTGTTTTTTTGCTTATAATATTGAAGATCGCCCAAAAATGTGATAAAATAATTCGAAAAATTGGAGGTGTTTGTATGAAAAATAAAGAATTTATAGTAACAGATATGAATGTAAAAGAGTATACAAAAAAAATAGCTGAATGGATAAAAAATCAAGTGAAAAATGCAGGGGCTGATGGAGTTGTACTTGGAATGAGTGGCCGGAGTTGATTGTAGTACAGTTGCAAGACTATGCCAAGAGGCAGATATTAAGGTACATCTTGTAATAATGCCTTATGGAGAAAATATGCAGCATTCTAACACATATAGCCATGCAATGGATTTAATTAATAAATTTAATTTTGAGTATCATATTTTCAACATAAAACCAGCAGTAGATAGTTTAATAATAGATACACCTATATTAAATGATAAAGTCGAACTTGCAAGAGCCAATATTAGGCCAAGAATTAGAATGACATATCTATATGAATATGCAAGCCTAAACAATTTACTTGTAATAGGCACAGGCAATTTATCTGAAGCAACATGCGGATATTTCACAAAATGGGGAGATGGAGCTCATGATATTAACCCACTTGCAAAACTTACAAAAACCGAAGTATACTTATTGGCAAAATATTTACAAGTTCCAGAAAGCATTATAAATGCAAAACCGTCAGCAGACCTTTGGGCAGGCCAAACAGATGAAGACGAAATGGGAGTAACATATAAGCAAATTGATGAATACATTTTAAATGGAACAACAGGAATAGAGCAAATTGATGAAATGATAAATACAAAAAATGCACGAAACTTGCATAAACTAAGCCCAATACCAACATTTAATGATGAAATTTAACAAAACCCTTGCAATTTGGCCTAAAATATAGTACAATAATAAAGGTAAAAACTACCTTTTACTTAGCTTAATAGAGAAATCCGACTTTAAGTTCAGTTTAAGGCAAATTAAAATTAAAAGGAGGAAAACAAAATGACTAAGGAAAGAAAAACAGAAATTATCAAAACTTTCGGTAGAGATGAAAAAGATACAGGTTCATCAGAAGTTCAAATCGCACTTTTAACTGAAAGAATTAATGAACTAACAGAACATTTAAAAGTACACAAAAAAGATAACCATTCAAGACGTGGACTTTTACAAATGGTTGGTAAAAGAAGAAATTTATTGAACTATCTATCTAAAAATGATTTACCAAAATACAGAGAAATAGTTGAAAAATTAAATTTAAGAAAGTAATAACAAAGGCGGATAAATCCCGCCTTGTTGTGCTATTTTAAGATAAAATATTATGGAAAGTAGCTTGTAAAATGTATTCTCAAAATAAATTCGAATATATTTTAGAGGTTACTTAGTAATATAATTATCTTAAAAATACTGTATCAAATAAAATAAAAGGAGAGAAAGAAATGTTTAAAACATATTCAATGGAATTAGCAGGAAGAACACTTACAATTGAAACAGGAAAATTAGCAGGACTTACAAATGCTAATGTATTAGTAAGATATGGGGACACAGTTGTTATGGTAAATGTTGTAGCATCTAAAGAACCAAGAGATGGTATAGACTTTTTCCCATTATCAGTAGACTATGAAGAAAAAATGTATGCAGCAGGAAAAATACCAGGAGGATTTACAAGAAGAGAAGGAAAAGCAGCTGACAAAGCAATATTAGTATCAAGGGCAATTGATAGACCAATCAGACCTTTATTCCCAAAAGACTTTAGAAATGATGTTGTAGTTACAGCAACAGTATTATCAGTAGAGATTGATAATTCACCAGAAGTATGCGCAATGATAGGTACATCAGCAGCACTTTCAATATCTGATATCCCATTTGGTGGACCAACAGCAGCAGTTAAAGTTGGTTATGTTGATGGAGAGTTTGTTATAAACCCAACATTAGAACAAAGAAAAAAATCAGAACTTGACTTATTAGTTGCAGGAACAATGGACAAGATAGCAATGATAGAAGCTGGTGCAAAAGAGTTACCAGATGATAAAATGTTAGAAGCAATTAAAGCAGGACATGTTGAAATTAAAAAGGTTTGTGAATTTATTTCAAAAATCAAAGAGGAAATAGGAAAACCAAAATTTGAATATAAATCATTCGAAGTTGACCATGACATCTATGAAGAAATTGAAACAAACTTCTATGATAGAATGTACAAAGATGTACAAGCTCTTGATAAAGAAACAAGAGACAAAAACATGGAAAAATTAGCTGAAGATGTTAAAGCTTATTTCGTAGAAAAATACGGAGAAGAAAGAGCAGAAGAAATAAAAACAGATATTGCAGATAGTTTATATAAACTTGAAAAGAAGTCTGTAAGAGCAATGATTTTAAATGAACATAAAAGACCAGACGGACGTCAAATAGATGAAATAAGACCATTATCATGTGAAGTTGGAATTTTACCACGTGTACATGGAAGTGCAGTATTCACAAGAGGACAAACACAAGTTATGTCTATAGCAACACTAGGAATGACAACAGATGAACAATTATTAGATGGATTAGATGAAGAAACATCAAAAAGATATATTCATCAATACAATTTCCCAGGATACAGTGTTGGTGAAGCAAAACCAGTAAGAGGACCTGGAAGAAGAGAAATTGGACATGGAGCATTAGCTGAAAGAGCATTAGTTCCAGTAATTCCAAGTCAAGAAGAATTCCCTTATACAATAAGAGTTGTATCAGAAGTTCTAAGCTCAAATGGTTCAACATCACAAGCAAGTATCTGCGGAAGTACACTAGCATTAATGGATGCAGGTGTTCCAATTAAAGAACCAGTTGCAGGTATTTCAACAGGTTTAGTTACAGATATGGAAAATCCAGATAACTATATAATGCTTACAGATATTCAAGGCTTAGAAGATTTCTTTGGAGACATGGACTTTAAAGTTGGTGGAACAAAGAATGGTATAACAGCTATTCAAGTTGATATAAAAGTAGATGGATTATCATACAAGATAATTGAAGAAGCTTTTGCAAGAACAAGAAAAGCACGTCAATATATACTAGATGAAATTATGCTAAAACAAATTGCAAAACCAAGAGAAGAAGTTTCTAAATATGCACCAAAAATATTAACAATGAAAATAAAACCTGAAAAAATAAAAGATGTTATTGGAACAGGTGGAAAAACAATAAATAAGATAATTGAAGAAACAGGTGTTAAAATAGACATTTCTGAAGAAGGCAATGTAGTAGTTTACTCAGTAGATAAAGAAGCTGCACAAAAAGCTACAGACAAAATTGAAAACATTGTAAGAGAAATTGAAGTAGGAGAATATTATGATGGTGTTGTTACAAAATTAATGCCATTTGGAGCATTTGTAGATGTTGGTGGAGGAAAAGAAGGATTACTTCATATTTCAAAAATTTCAAAAGAAAGAGTAGAAAAAATAGAAGATGTTTTATCAGTAGGAGATAGAGTAATAGTTAAAGTCTTAGATATTGATAAACAAGGAAAAATTAGCTTAAAGAAAATAGGAGAACAACAAGAAAACTAATTGTGATATAATATTTAATATTATATATAAATTTTAAGGAGGAAAACGTATGAACGTAACAATTTTAGGAAAAGACTTATCAGCAACAGAGGCTATTAAGGACTATGTAAACAAAAAAATGGACAGAATTGAAAAATACTTTGGAGAAGATTTTGATGTATCAGTAACATTAAGAACAGAAAGAAATGAGCAAATCGCAGAAATGACTGTAAAAGCAGTAGCAGGCGTATTTAGAGCAGTAACAGCTCATAATGATTTATATGCATCAATCGACAAAGATTTAGATATAATCGAAGGTCAAGTAAGAAAGATGAAAACAAAAAAAGACAGAGCAAATAAAGAAGATTCAATCAAAAACTTACCTGTAGATGTTAAAGAAGTAGAAACAGAAGGAGAAATAATAAAAACAGTTTATTATGACCTAAAACCTATGACACCTGAGGATGCAATACTAAAATTACAAGAAAAACCAGCAGATAGATTTATAACATTTATAAATTCAGAAACAAACAAAGTAAATGTATTATTTAGATTAAAAGATAATAAAAACTTTGGTTTATGTGAACCAGATGTTTAAAAATAACGCGTAAGCAACTTTGAGAATAGTAAATAACATTATATTATTTACTATTCTTTTTAAAAATAGAAAGGGGAAAACTATGTATTGGAATGAAAATGTTGTTCAAAAACTAGAATGGAATGGAGAAATAAGCCATTTAGAAGAAAAACAGAAAATAGCAGAAAAAATAGCAAAAATTGCAAAAGATGGAGATGTAATAGGAGTTGGTTCAGGCTCAACATCATTTTTGGCTATTCAAGCTATTGCAAAAAGAGTAAAAAATGAGAATCTAAAAATTAAAGCAATACCAACATCAAGAGAACTTGGAATGATTTGCAATTATTTAGGAATACCTGTGGAAACATTAATAACAGCAAAACCAGACTGGTGCTTTGATGGAGCAGATGAAGTTACTCCAGAAAATTGGCTAGTAAAAGGAAGAGGAGCTGCAATGTTCAGAGAAAAGCTAAATATAGCAAATGCAAAGAAAAGCTATATTTTAGTAGATAGCAGTAAATTTGTAAAAAAACCTTGCGAAAAATTTCCAATACCAATAGAAGTATTCCCAGAAGCACTTTACGCAGTAAAAGAAAAACTATTTGAACTAGGAGCAACATCAGCAGAACTAAGACTAGCAAAAAAGAAAGATGGCCCAGTAATTACTGAAAACGGAAACTTAATAATAGATGCAAACTTTGAAAATGTAGACGAAACATTTGAAGCAAAACTTAAAAACATCGTAGGAGTAATTGAAACAGGGCTATTTATTGGGTATAATGTGGAAATAATTAGCTAAGAGAGGTATGAAAGTTGAAAAGAGAAGAAAAGCTTGATAATATTAAGGAAATATTATTAAAAAATCTAAAATTAGATGCTATCATTTTATTTGGAAGCTATGCTAGAAATAGAGAAAGAATAGATAGCGATATTGATATTGCAATAAAGCCTAAATGCGATATTCCGAAAGAAACTCTTATTGAAATTCAAGAGGAAATAGAAGAAAAAATAGATACAGATATACATTTAATTAATTTAGATGTAATAGAAGATGACTTTAGATATGATATTCTTATAACAGGCCAAGAATTGTATGTAGAAAATGAAATGTGCTTTATTGAATATAAGTTAGCAGCTTTTAATAAGTATTTAGATTTAAACGAGGATAGGCAAATTATAATTAATAAAATTAAAGAGGGAGGAACATTATATGGGGAATGAATTAGTTATACTTAACAAATATAATGTAATAGAACGTTGCATAAAAAGAATAAAAGAAATATATGAGAACAATCCGGATAATCTTAAAGATTACAATAAACAAGATGCAATAGTTCTAAATCTGCAGCGTGCATGCCAAGCAGCAATTGATATTGCAATGTACACAATATCAGTAAAAAATATAGGAATACCCCAAACACAAAAAGGAGCATTTACAGTTTTAGAGGAAAATAATATAATAACTCCAGAAATGGCTAAAAATATGAGAGGTATGTTAGGTTTTAGAAATATAGCTGTACATGAATACCAAGACTTAGATTTAGATATAATACAAGCAATAATAGAAAATCATTTGCAAGACTTAATTGAATTTGCAAGGGAAATGTTAAAAAAATAAAATCTTAAAAGCAATTCTAAAAATAGAATTGCTTTTTAAATTATATTTTCAATATCATTAGGGATTTTAGCGGTTAATTCAATAGGCTTTCGTGAAATTGGGTGAATAAATTTTACTTTATAAGCATGCAAGGCTTGCCTAGGAATTAGAGGAGAGGATGTTCCGTATAATGTATCTCCTAAAAGTGGGTGACCAATATGTGCTAAATGTACACGGATTTGGTGCGTTCGCCCTGTTTCTAATATACATTTTACAACAGAATAATTGTTTGCTATTTTTAAAACTTCATAATGGGTAACAGCCTTATCTCCCGCTTCTGAAACACACCTTTCAATTATACTACCTTCTTTTCTCGCAATAGGAGCATCTATAGTACCTGCCTTACAATCAAAACTTCCACTGCAAACTGCAATATATTCTTTAACAAACGTATTTGTCTTCATCTGCTTTACTAAGCACTCTTGAACATATTCATTTTTGGCAAAAATCACAATTCCAGAAGTATCCTTATCAAGCCTATTTACAGGTCTTATTTTTCGCTTTAAATCAATTTCATGAAAATAAAACCTAACGCCATTTGATAAACTATCTTCAAAATGGTCCATAGAAGGGTGAACAGGAACTCCAGCAGGCTTATTTATAATTAGCATCGCTTCATCCTCAAATAATATATCTAACTCCATTTTTGTAGGCACAATGTTTGAATTTTTCTCTAAAAAATCAAGATTTATTTCAACAAAATCTCCTTCTTTTAATACTCTTCTAACAGAAGCTTTCTCACCATTTACAAATATCTTTTGACCATGTTTTAACTTCACAAGAAGTCTATCAGAAATTAAAAAATAGTTTTTTAAAAGCTCCTTTAAGTTTATAAAATTATCATTTTTATTAATTGTATATTCTAAAACCATAATTATCCTTTCGACAATAGAATAACATAAAACAGAAAAATGGTCAACTAAAAATTGATTTTAACTCAAATATATGATACAATAAACATTGCAAACGTCTAGTACGTTCATTTAACCACGTGATACAAAACAACAAGGGAGGAATAAGCATGTTTGAAACCAGAATTCGGGCAAACAACGTAATGTGCAGCGATGAAAATGGTGAAGTAGCACTTAGAAACATCATCATCGTTGTTCTCTCTGATGAACCTTTCTCAGAGGAGGAAAGAGTAATTGTACGAGGCATAGCCTTAGGGTACATTGATGTAAGAAGGCAATTCTTCATCAATACGTTTACCCAAGATTACCCCGAGACATTTAACAAGATTCGGAACCTAATGTTTTTTATTTCGTGACCCGCAAAAAGAGCCTAATGGCTCTTTTTTAAAATTTTTGGCATTAAGTATTGACAAACAGGGGAATAATAGTATAAAATAATAAATATTGATAATGCGTTTGTACAATGCAAAGCTGTAAAAGGTTGCTAAGAAGAGAATAAGGGCCATGGGCTGGAAGCCCTTTTAGTAAACATTACAAAGTGAAACACATTGGAGCATTTGTTTAAAGTGAAGTGTCTTTTGTAGACATTTAAGCATGGGTGGTACCGCGGATTTTATTCGTCCCTGCATGGTTGCAGAGGACTTTTTTTGTATCTTGCAACTAATATTAAAATTTATAAGGGGGAATTTTTCATGGAGAAAATTAAGACTTTATTTACTACTACTGATGATTTTGTTAATAAGGAGGTTGTTGTTGAAGGTTGGGTAAAAACTGTAAGAGATTCTAAAACTTTTGGCTTTTTAGAATTAAATGACGGTAGTTTCTTTAAAAATGTACAAGTTGTTTTTGATGATACATTAAGTAACTTTGCAGAAATTTGCAAATTACCTATTAGCTCAGCTATAAAGGTTACTGGAAAATTTGTAAAAACAGATGGAGCAAAACAACCATTTGAAATTAAGGCTACAAAAATAGAAATAGAATTTTTAGCAGCATTAGATTATCCACTTCAAAAGAAAAGACATTCATTTGAATATTTAAGAACAGTAGCACATTTAAGAGCTCGTACAAATACATTTAATGCTGTATTTAGAGTTAGATCTGTTCTATCTTACGCTATACACAAATTCTTTCAAGAAAGAGATTTTGTATATGTTCATACACCAATAATTACATCAAGCGATTGTGAAGGTGCTGGAGAAATGTTTAATGTTTCAACACTTGATATGGAAAACATACCAAAACTTGATAACAATAAAGTTGACTATTCAAAAGACTTTTTTGGAAAACCTGCTCACCTTACAGTAAGTGGACAATTAAACGTTGAAACTTATGCTTTTGCATTTAGAAATGTATATACTTTTGGACCAACATTTAGATCAGAAAATTCTAACACCGTAAAACATGCTTCAGAATTTTGGATGATTGAACCAGAAATTTGCTTTGCAGATTTAAAAGATGACATGGATTTAGCAGAAGATATGATTAAATATATAATATCTTATGTATTAGAGCATTGCCCAGAAGAAATGGAATTCTTCAACAACTTTATAGATAAAGGATTACTAGATAAACTTCACAATGTATTACATTCTGATTTCGCAAGAATAACATACACAGATGCGATTAAAGAATTAGAGAAAAACAACGACAACTTTGATTTCCCAGTACATTGGGGCTCTGATTTACAAACAGAACATGAAAGATATCTATCAGAAGTAATTTTCAAAAAACCTGTATTTGTAACAGATTATCCAGCTGAAATTAAAGCTTTCTATATGAAATTAAATCCAGATGGAAAAACGGTTGCAGCAGCAGACCTTTTAGCTCCTGGAATCGGTGAAATTATTGGAGGAAGCCAAAGAGAGGATAACCTAGAAATTTTACAAAACAAAATTAAAGAGAATGGAATGAAAGAGGAAGATTACTGGTGGTACTTAGACCTAAGAAAATATGGAAGTGCAAGACATGCTGGATTTGGTTTAGGATTTGAAAGAATGATGATGTACCTAACAGGTATGCAAAATATTCGTGATGTAATCCCATTCCCAAGAACTCCAAAGAACTGCGAATTTTAGATTTAAAAAGAAAAGAAGAATTTCTGTATTGAAGTTCTTCTTTTTTATGAGCTTGCAAAGTATTATTATATAATGATATAATTTAGTGGGTAAACTAAAACCACATTTTACAATTTATAGATGGAAGGATTGAATTACATGGAAACAAATAATGAGCAATTATTAAGAGTTTTAAATAGACAATATCCCAATATTGAAAAAGTATCTGAGGAAATTATAAACTTACAAGCTATTTTAAATTTACCAAAAGGAACAGAATTATTTTTAAGTGATATTCACGGAGAATATGGATCATTTTCACATATTTTAAATAATGGTTCAGGAATTATAAAAAGCAAAATTGAAGCAATTTTCAAAAATCAAATAACAGAACATGAAAGAAGAGCACTGGCTACTTTAATATATTACCCCGAAGAAAAGCTAAATATGATAAAGCCACAAATAGAAAATTTAGATGAATGGTATAGTATAACATTATATAGATTAACAGAAGTTGCTGTAGAAGTAAGCTCAAAATATACAAGATCTAAAGTTAGAAAAGCAATGCCTAAGGGATTTGATTATATTATAGATGAATTACTTCATCTACAAGCAGCAGGACCTGATAAAGAACAATACTATAAACAAATTATAAATTCAATCATAGAACTAGGTAGAGCTGATGAATTTATTGTTGCAATATCAGACTTAATAAAAAGAATGGCAATAGACCATCTTCATGTTGTTGGAGATATTTTTGACAGAGGCTCAGAAGCAAAAAAAGTTCTAAATACTTTAATGGATTTTCATAGTGTCGATATAGAATGGGGAAACCACGATGTTTTATGGATGGGAGCAGCATGTGGCAATGAAGCATGTATAGCAAATGTTGTAAGAATTTGCAGTAGATACGACAATACAGACACACTAGAAGATGGCTATGGAATTAATATTAGACCACTAGCTACATTTGCAATAGAAACATACAAAGATGATCCTTGCCTGACATTTAAACCAAAGGTATTTGATTATAAAAGATATTTAAAAAGAGATGAAAGTACAGTATCTAAAATACATAAAGCAATTACTATCATTCAGTTTAAAATTGAAGGCGAATACATAAAAAGACACCCAGAATACAAAATGCAAGATAGATTATTATTAGAAAAAATTGACTATAAAAAAGGCACAGTAAATATTGATGGGAAAGATTATATACTTAATGATAAAAATTTCCCAACAATAGACCCTAAAGACCCATATAGACTAACAGAAGAGGAAAGAGAGATAATGCACAGACTAAAAGAATCTTTCAAAAACAGCGAGAGTTTACAAAGACACATCAATTTCCTATATGCGAAAGGAAGTTTGTATAAATGCTTTAACTCTAATTTGCTATTTCATGGATGTATACCAATGGAACAAAATGGAGATTTTTCAAAAATAGATATATATGGAAATACTCTTTCAGGGAAAAAATATTTAGACTACATAGAAGGGTTAGTAAATAAAGCATATATTGAAAAAGATAGATATAAAAAGGATAGAAATGCACTTGATATAATGTGGTATTTATGGTGTGGAGCAGAGTCACCTTTATTTGGAAAATCAAAAGCAGCTACTTTTGAACGATATTTATTAGATGACATAGAGGAAAACAAAGAAGTAAGAAAAGAACCTAAAAACCCATATTATACTTTAGTTCAACAAGAAGAAACATGTGATAAAATTTTTGAAGAATTTGGATTAGATATAAAAAAATCACATATAATTAATGGACATATTCCTGTAAAAGAAAAAGACGGAGAAAGCCCAATAAAAGCAAATGGTAAGCTTCTAGTAATAGATGGTGGATTTGCAAAAAGTTACAGAAAAGAAACAGGAAGAGCAGGGTACACTTTAACATACAATTCCTATGGCCTTATATTAGCCGCAAATGAACCATTTGACTCAAAAATGAAGGCAATTAGAGAAGAGCAAGATATTAAGTATGATGTAATGGTAAATGCAAAAGAAACAGAAAGAAAAAGAGTTGCAGATACTGATATTGGTAAAAGTATCCAAGAAGATATAGAAGGCTTAAAAATGCTATTAGATGCATATAGAAGCGGTAAAATTAAGGAAATTATGTAATTACCTTGAATTTTATAACTGAAAGTGTTACAATAAAAATAGTTTCTATTAAGAATCCTAAATATAATTATGTGAAGGAGAAACTATGAAAGACCTACAATGGATAAGCGATAGACTTTGGGAGTATGATTCTTTGTATGAAAACATGGTGGCCAATAACCGGCTTATTGACAATCCAAGAGTAATACAAGGCATCCAACAGGGTATAGGAGAAATCAAACAAGTCATCAGAGAAAATCAGGAGAGCTATGATGATAAAGCTAAAGAAATTCCTAAAAACTTTTTTGGAAGTCTTAAAAGAAGAATTATGCTGAACCAACTTAAAGCATTAGAGGCCCAAGACTATGAATGTATCAAGCTTTTAGAGAGGTTTGAAAATCTAGTTAAGTGATTAAAAAGAGAAGTATTAATTATAAAATACTTCTCTTTTTTATATATGAAAATTAAAATTTTTTAAAAAGATATTGACAAAAATAAAAAAAAGTTGTACAATATTAGCAGTCTTGTCAGTAGACTGCTAATATTTTTGAAGTAGGAGGAATGTATATGGATATTCAAAAATTTACTCAAAAATCAATAGAAGCAATTCAAAAGGCTCAAAATCTAGCAATAGAGCATGAAAACAGCCAAATAGATCAAGAACATTTATTATATGCGTTGCTTATAGTAGAAAATAGCTTAATTAAAGAATTACTAAAGAAAATGAATGTAAGTAGTGAGTTTGAAAATGCAATTAAACGAGAAATAGATAATAAACCAAGTATGCACTCAAATGCAAGACAGATGGACCAAGTATATATATCAAGGGACACTGATGAAGCATTAACAGATGCCCAAAA
Source organism: uncultured Clostridia bacterium (assembly GCA_934167835.1). Lineage (GTDB taxonomy): Bacteria > Bacillota > Clostridia > TANB77 > CAG-508 > UMGS1781. The sequence goes on from CAKPLZ010000007.1 coordinate 46,602, forward strand.
TACAGCCGAAAAAATGCAAGATGAATATGTATCTGTTGAGCATATAATGATAGGCTTAATTGATAAAGCAAATTCAAAATTAAAAGAATTATTTAGAACCTTTAAAATTGATAAAAATAGCTTTCTAAAGGTTCTATCTGAAGTAAGGGGGAATACAAGAGTGACTACAGATAATCCAGAAGGGACTTATGATGTTCTAAAAAAATATGGTACAGATTTAACTGAAATGGCAAGAAAACAAAAACTTGACCCAGTAATAGGTAGAGATGACGAAATAAGAAATGTAATAAGAATTCTATCAAGAAAAACCAAAAACAACCCATGTTTAATTGGTGAACCAGGTGTTGGTAAAACAGCTATCGCAGAAGGATTAGCACTAAGAATAGTAAGAGGAGATGTTCCAGAAAACTTAAAAGACTGTACAATTTTCTCACTAGATATGGGTGCATTAGTTGCAGGCGCAAAATATAGAGGAGAATTTGAGGAAAGACTAAAAGCAGTTTTGCAAGAAGTTAAAAAGAGTGAAGGAAAAATTATTCTATTTATAGATGAGCTTCACACAATAGTAGGAGCCGGAAAAACAGATGGTGCAATGGATGCAGGAAACCTATTAAAACCAATGCTAGCAAGAGGAGAATTACATTGTATAGGTGCAACTACATTAAATGAATACAGACAATATATAGAAAAGGACCCAGCACTTGAAAGACGTTTCCAACATGTATTAGTAGATGAACCATCAGTAGAAGATACAATTTCTATTTTAAGAGGTCTAAAAGAAAGATATGAAGTTTACCATGGTGTTGAAATAAGTGATAATGCTATAATTGCAGCAGCAACATTATCTCATAGATACATCACAGACAGATTTTTGCCAGATAAAGCAATAGACCTAATTGATGAAGCTTGTAGTATGATTAAAACAGAAATGGAATCAATGCCTACAGAACTAGATGAAATATCTCATAAAATAATGCAACATCAAATTGAAGCAGAAGCTTTAAAGAAAGAAAAAGATGAACAATCTCAAAAGCGTTTAGAAGTAATACAAAAAGAAATTGCAGAAATGCAAACAAAATTCAATGAAATGAAAGCTAAATGGGAAAACGAAAAAGATGCAATTTCTAAAGTACAAAAACTTCGTGAAGACATTGAAAGAGTAAACGGAGAAATTGAAAAAGCTGAAAGAAATTATGAACTAAATAAAGCAGCTGAACTAAAATATGGCAAATTACCAGAATTACAAAAAGAACTTAAAAAAGAAGAAGAAATTGCTGCAAAATCTAAAGAGAGCAGTTTACTTAGAACAAAAGTTACAGATGAAGAAATAACAAAAATCATTGCAAAATGGACAGGTATACCTGTTACAAAATTAATGGAAAGTGAAAGAGAAAAAATATTAAATTTAGGCTCAATTTTGCATAAGAGAGTAATTGGTCAAGATGAAGCAGTAGACAAAGTTACAGATGCCATTATTCGTTCAAGAGCAGGAATACAAGATAGTCGTAGACCGATAGGTTCATTTATGTTCCTAGGTCCAACAGGTGTTGGTAAGACTGAGCTTGCAAAAGCTTTAGCAGAAAGCTTATTTGATGATGAACATAATATTATAAGAATTGATATGTCTGAATACATGGAAAAATTCTCAGTATCTAGATTAATTGGTGCGCCTCCAGGATATGTTGGATACGAAGAAGGTGGACAATTAACAGAAGCAGTTCGTAGAAAACCATATTCAGTAATACTATTTGATGAAATTGAAAAAGCACATCCAGATGTATTTAATGTATTATTACAAGTTCTAGATGATGGTAGAATTACAGACTCACAAGGAAGAACAGTAGACTTTAAAAATACTATAATTATATTAACATCAAACTTAGGTTCAGAATACATCCTAGAAGGAATAAACGATAAAGGAGAGCTTACAGAAGAGGCTAAAGATAAAGTTGAAAAACTACTAAAACAAAGCTTCAGACCAGAGTTCTTAAACAGATTAGATGAAATAGTATTCTATAAACCATTAACACAAAATGAAATTGGAAAAATATTAGACTTACTTATTGCAGATTTAAACAAGAGATTAACAGACCAAGAGATAACTGTAGAATTAACTGGTTCAGCTAAAACCTACCTAATAACAAACGGATATGATGCAATTTATGGTGCAAGACCATTAAAACGTTTTGTTCAAAAGAAAGTTGAAACATTAATTGCAAGAGAAATTATTAAACAAACTGTATTACCAAAAGATAAAGTACTAATAGACTGTAAAGATAATGAACTTTACATTAAGAAATAACTATAAATTCCTAGCTAAAACTAAAGCTAGGAATTTATTTTGTTTTAATTTAATTTTTCATCAATCTCTTTCCAAACCGCTTCTAAATACACTCTTTTCTCAGAAGAAAAAGGCAAAAATTTTAAATCATTCAAAGGATTAAGTTCTTCTTGTAAATCTGAAACTGCTTTATCTACCTTTGTTGGAGCCAATTTATCGGCTTTATTTGCCAGAATTAAACATGGAAACCCAGTATTTATTATATAATTATACATCATAATATCATTCTCAGTAGGAGAGTGGCGAATATCTATTAAAAACACAATTAATGCAATTTGTTTTCTATTAGATAGATAATGTTCAATAAATTCACCTACTTTAACTTGCTCTTCTTTAGACATTTTACTAAAGCCATAACCAGGTAAATCTACGAAATAGAAGTTATCATCAACATTGTAAAAGTTAATTTGCCTTGTTTTTCCAGGCTCACTACTGGTTCTAGCCAAGCTTTTTCTCACAAGCATTGTATTAATAAATGAAGATTTACCAACATTAGATTTACCGAACTAAAACAATTTCTGGTAAATCAGTTTTAGGATATTGTGATTCAGATACAGCAGATATTTCAAATTTTGGATTTTTAACTAACATAATTATTCTCCTTAAAATCAAAGTAGGGGACGGCATTTAAAACCGTTCCCAATATCAAATTTTATTTACGTGGTTTTAGAACTTCAGTTCCACCCATATAAGGTCTTAATACTTCTGGTATTGTAACACTTCCATCGGCTTGATAATGATTTTCCAAAAATGCTATAAGCATACGAGGAGGAGCAACTACAGTATTATTTAAAGTATGTGCAAAATAATTTCCTTTTTCACCTTTTACACGAATTCCTAAACGTCTACTTTGTGCGTCTGTTAAGTTAGAACAGCTACCAACTTCAAAATATTTCTTTTGGCGAGGAGACCATGCCTCAACATCACAAGATTTTGCTTTTAAATCAGCTAAATCTCCAGAACAACATTCAAGAGTACGAACAGGTATTTCTAAGCTTCTAAATAGCTCAACTGTATAACTCCACATTTTATCATACCATTTATAACTGTCTTCAGGTTCACAAACTACTATCATTTCTTGTTTTTCAAATTGATGTATTCTATAAACTCCTCTTTCTTCTAAACCATGAGCACCTTTTTCTTTTCTAAAACAAGGTGAGTAAGATGTCATAGTATAAGGTAAATTTTGTTTTTGTAGAATTTGACCTTTAAATTTACCAATCATAGAGTGTTCACTTGTACCAATTAAATACAAATCTTCACCTTCAATTTTATACATCATAGCATCCATTTCTTCAAAACTCATAACACCAGTTACAACATCACTTCTAATCATAAAAGGTGGTACACAGTATGTGAATCCTTTATTAATCATAAAATCACGAGCATAAGAAATTACTGCTGAATGTAATCTTGCAATATCACCAATTAAATAATAGAAACCATTACCAGCAACTCTACGAGCTGAATCTAGGTCTATACCAGATAAGCTTTCCATTATATCTGTATGATATGGAATTTCATAGTCAGGAACAACAGGTTCACCATATTTTTGAACTTCAACATTTTCTGAATCATCTTTTCCAATAGGAACAGAACTATCAATAATGTTTGGAATCTTCATCATAATTTCTTTGATTTCTTGGGCTAATTCTTCTTCTAATTTTTCGTTATCAACTAATTGACTATTAATCTCATTAACCTCGGCTTTAATCTTTTCAGCTTCTTCACGATTACCACTTTTCATTAAGTTACCAATTTGGCTACTTAAAGAGTTTCTACTAGAACGAAGCTCATCACCTTTAAGCTTAACTTCACGATTTTTGCTGTCTAATTCTAAAACTTTATCAACCAATTCCAATTTATGGTCTTGAAATTTTTTCTTAATATTTTCTTTAACCATATCAGGATTTTCTCTAATTAATTTAATATCTATCATTATTCTTCACTCCTTCAATATAAGTATTTTACTATAGTTTTACATATTTTGCAATATTTTTAGAAAAAAATAAAAAAGGGTTGACATTATATCATAATTACTGTATAATTTGCATATATTAATAATTAGGAGGTAAATATGTCAGTAATTAGACCATCAGCTGATTTAAGAAATAATTACAATGAAATATCAAATCTATGCCATACAACACAGAAACCAATATATATTACAAAAAATGGATATAGTGATTTAGTAGTTATGTGTAATGAAGTTTATGAAAAATTAACAGAAGATAACATTGATAAACTAGTGTCTGCCAAGTTTGATGAATACTTCAAAGACTTTGAGGATTTCAAAAAGCAACTTACTCAAAAAATAGAAACTTCTCTTAACGAAATTAAAGAAGGAAAGGGCATCCCAATGGATCAAGCAGTTGCAGAACTGGAGGAAGAATATGGAGGAGATTAAAACATATAACATTATTTGGTCTCCTTCATTCAAAAAGGAACTAAGCAAAATACTCTACTATATATCAAACATTTTGCAAGAACCTAAAATAGCAAGAAAAACTTTAAATCTTATAACTAGAAAACTAGAACAATTAAAACACTTTCCAGAAATAAATTCTAAATTTTTTATTCAAAATACAGAATTTAGAAAACTAATTATAAAGAAATATATTGTGATCTATCAGATTGATTCTCAAAAAAATGAAATCTATATTATACATATCTTTCATGGAAACCAAAATTATTTATCTAAAATCTAAAAATAATTTCCCATAACAGTTGTTTTATTCAAAAAAATTTTATATAATATACCCATAAAATAAACAGGAGTGATTTATATGAATTTGCCAAACAAATTAACTATATTTAGAATAGCACTTGTACCAATTATGGTGATTATACCTTTCTTAGGAATACAGGGGACTGTATGTAACATACCAATTCAAAACCTTATTATAATAGCAATATTTGCCATTGCATCATACACTGACCATTTAGATGGGAAAATTGCAAGGAAAAATAATTTAGTTACTACTTTTGGAAAATTTGCTGATCCTTTAGCAGACAAAATTTTGGTTCTATCTGCAATGCTTATGTTAGTTGAAATGGATTATTTACCAGCTTGGATACCTATTATAGTTTTAACAAGAGAATTTGTGGTTTCTGGATACAGGTTAATTGCTGTTGAAAAAGGTGGCAAGGTAATTGCTGCAAGTATTTGGGGAAAGATTAAAACTTGCACTCAAATGATAGCAATTATATTAATGTTTTTAACCACAAAACCATATTTTGCTTTTATTCTAAGAGCAAAGACTGAGCAAGAAGCATTAGCAAGTAGTGCCCTTGTGTATATGACAACAGGAGACTTTATAATCAACATTCTTGCAAGTGTGTTTATGACAATTTCTGTTATTGCAACAATAGTATCAGGAATAGATTACTTAAAGGGCGGTAAAGAACTATTTAAATAAAGAGGAAGGATTTTTATGGATAAAACACAAGCTAAAAAAAGAATAGATGAATTAAACAAATTAACAGCATATTATGCTACAAAATACTATGATGATGATAAACCTGAAATCAGTGACTTTGAGTATGATATGCTTATGAATGAGCTTAAAAACTTAGAAAAGGAATTTCCAGAGTTTGTTTCAAAAAACTCACTTACACAAAAAGTTGGTGGGACTGTTAAAGAAGGATTTGAAAAAGTGGAACATAGCGTTCCACTTCAAAGTTTACAAGATGTATTTTCTCTTGAGGAAGTACAAGAATTTTGCCTAAAAATGCAAAAAGAAGACCCTAATGTTTCTTATGTTGTAGAAACTAAAATAGATGGCCTTTCTGTAGCTTTGGAATACAAAAATGGGGAATTTGTAAGAGGAGCAACAAGGGGAAATGGATTAGTTGGAGAAGATGTTACAGACAATTTAAAAACCATTAAACATATTCCTAAAAAGTTAAAAGAACCAATAGACATTATTGTACGCGGTGAAGTTTTTATAGGAAAAGAAGATTTTGAAGCATTAAACGACACCTTAGATGAAGATGAAAAATTTGCAAATGCTAGAAACTTAGCTGCTGGCTCACTTCGCCAGATGGATAGCAAAATAGCCGCTTCCAGACCACTTGATATTTTCATCTTTAATGTTCAAAAATGTGATACTATAACTTTCACATCACATTATGAATCATTAAAATATCTACAAAAAATAGGATTTAATATAAATCCAGTACTAATTCCATGTGACACAGTAAGAAAAGTAAAAAATGCCATAGAAAAAATAGGAAATGAAAGACCAACTTTAAATTTTGGAATAGATGGTGCTGTTGTAAAAGTAGATAATTTAGCCTTAAGAGAAAAAATAGGAACAACATTTAAAACACCAAAGTGGGCTGTAGCATATAAATATCCACCAGAGCAAAAGGAAACTATATTAAAAGACATAATCTGCCAAGTAGGAAGAACAGGTGCAGTAACTCCAATGGCAATTTTAGAGCCAGTTGTGGTTGCAGGTTCTAAAATTTCTAAAACAACTCTTCATAATGAAGATTTTGTAAAAGAAAAAGATTTAAGAATTGGAGATACAGTAGTAATACAAAAAGCAGGAGATGTTATACCAGAAGTAGTTCGAGCTGTTACAGAAAAGCGAACTGGTGAAGAAAAAGAATTTCAAATGCCTACAGTTTGCCCAGTATGTGGCGGACAAGTAGTTAGAATTCCAGGGCAAGCAGTAACTAAATGTATAGGAATTGAATGTCCTGCTAGAAATTTAAGAAATATAGAACATTTTGCATCAAAAGAAGCAATGAATATAGAAGGCTTAGGCGAAAAAGTAATAAAACAGTTATATGATGCAGGCCTTATCCATAATATCGCAGATATATATTCATTAAAGCTTGAAGACATAGCAGGTCTTAAGAAAAATGGCAAAAAGTTTGCTGAAAACTTAATAAATGGTATAAATAAAAGTAAACAAAACAATTTAGATAGATTAATAACAGCACTAGGAATAGAACAAGTAGGTGCAAAATCCGCTAAGATATTAGCCAAAAAATTCAAAACAATGGATGCCTTAGCAAAAGCAAACTTTGGCACATTAACATTTGTAGAAGAAGTAGGCCAAATAACAGCAAACAGCGTAAGAGAGTTTTTCATGCAAGACCAAACAAAAGATTTGCTTAAAAAATTAAAGGCAGCTGGAGTTAATATGTCTTTAATAGAAGATACAGGAAAAGATAAGAGATTCAACGAACAAACATTTGTGCTAACAGGAACATTAGAAAATTATACAAGAGAGGAAGCAAGTAATATTATTGAAAGTTTTGGAGGAAAAACATCAGCCTCTGTCTCTAAAAAAACTTCTTATGTGCTTGCTGGTGAAGATGCAGGAAGTAAACTTGTAAAAGCACAAAGCTTAGGAGTAAAAATCATCACAGAGAAAGAATTTGAAGAAATGATAAAATAAAAGAAAGGAATTTACTATGGAAGATTATACTTTTGAACGATTATGGAAGGAATTAAATGAGGGGTATCAAATATATTATACTTACATGGGAAAACGATATTTACTATCTAAGTTAGACAAAAATTGCTATTCAAGAGAACTATTAAACAGAAATGAAAAGAGCCCTCATCCTAAAAATCAAATAGTAACGCTAAAGGCTGTTAAGGAACTTTTTGAATTTATGGAGGATATTGAGTATAAAATTAATTAGGAGGTATAAGTAATGATTAGAATCGGAATTATAGGATATGGAAATTTAGGTAAAGGAACAGAACTTGCAATAAAGCAAAATCCAGACATGGGGCTTGTAGCAATATTTACAAGAAGAAATCCAGAAGATTTAAAAACTATTACAGGTGCAAAAGTTGTAAATGTTTCTGAAATAGAAAATTGGAAAGATAAAATAGATGTAGCAATTTTATGTGGTGGATCTGCAACTGATTTACCAGTTCAAGGCCCTAAATATGCAGAACTATTTAACACAATAGATAGTTTTGATACACATACTAAAGTACCTGAATATTTTAAGAATGTAGATGCACAAGCAAAGAAAGGTAATAAGCTATCAATAATATCTGTAGGATGGGATCCAGGTTTATTCTCAATAAATAGATTATATGCTGAATCAATACTAAGAAATGGGAAAACATATACATTCTGGGGAACAGGAGTAAGCCAAGGGCATTCAGATGCTATAAGAAGGATACCAGGAGTAAAAAATGCAGTACAATATACAATTCCTGTAGAAAAGGCAATAGAAAGTGTAAGAAATGGTGAAAACCCTAATCTTTCAACAAGAGAAAAACATTTAAGAGAATGTTTTGTTGTAGCAGAAGATGGAGCAGATAAGGCAAAAATTGAGGAGCAAATAAAAACAATGCCAAATTATTTTGATGAATATGATACAACTGTTCACTTTATATCTGAAGAAGAATTAAAAGCAAATCACAGTGGAATGCCTCATGGTGGATTTGTTATAAGAAGCGGAAATACAGGCATTTCTGAAAACACCAAACAAATTATCGAATATTCATTAAAATTAGAATCAAACCCAGAATTTACTGCAAGTGTTTTAATTGCGTATGCAAGAGCAGCATATAGATTGCATGAAAAAGGAGAAACTGGTGCAAGAACAGTACTTGATATTCCACCAGCAATGCTAAGTACAAAAACAGGAGAAGAGTTGTTAAAAACAATAATATAATTTTTGATTTGAAAGGATATAATAATGAGAGCAGTAATACAAAGAGTAAGAAATGCGGAAGTTAAAGTAGATGATAAAATTACAGGACAAATCGGTCAAGGGCTATTAATACTTTTAGGAGTTGGGCCTGATGATTCTGAAAGCAATGCAGATGAACTTGTGAAAAAAATCTGCAACTTAAGAATTTTTCGCGATTCTCAAGATAAAATGAATTTATCTGTTAAAGATATAGATGGAGAGATTCTCGTGGTTTCTCAGTTTACTTTATATGCAGACTGCCAAAAGGGAAACAGACCAAGCTTCGTAAATGCTGCTTCACCTGACATGGCAAATAGGTTATACGAATATTTTAAAGAAAAGTGCAGGGGAGAAGTTAAGCATGTTGGAAGCGGAATTTTTGGAGCAGATATGAAAGTAAGTCTTTTAAATGATGGACCAGTTACAATAATTTTAGAAAAATAATTGACAATAGCTAAATAATATGCTAATATATTTAAAATGCATTGAAGAGGAAAAGTAACATTTCATTTTATATCAGTGAGTTACGTATAGTGTGAAGTAATTATAAAAGTTTTGTGAAAGAACACCTCGGAGCAGGCTACCGAAAAATATTTATTTTAGTAGGCTAGCCCGGAAGCAAACCGTAATCTAATTGCTATGCTTGATAGAGCAAAAAAGGGATTATTAGAGATATTTAAACTTTGATAATAAATAAGGTGGCACCGCGGATACCAGTATTCGTCCTTATTATAGGATAATACTGGTATTTTTGTATAAGTGAAAGGAGGATGCTACTAATTATTTATTATTATTTTATTATATATAAAAGAAAGAAGGTTTAAATATGAAAAAAGAATTTAGTTATTTAGAAACAATAAAATCTATTGATGAGGTTAAAAAATTTTTTGAAAAGCAAATAGAGGTAAGGCTAAACCTTACAAAAGTTCAAAGCCCACTGTTTTTAAAAACATCAACAGGACTACAAGACCAATTAACTGGTAGCGAAAAAGCTATTTGTTTTGAAAAAGGAGGAGAACAATTTGAGGTAATCCATTCTTTAGCTAAATGGAAAAGAGAAGCACTTCGGAAAATATGGATTTCCAATGCATACTGGACTATATACTAACATGAAAGCAATTAGAAAAGATGAAACTGTTGATAATATTCATTCAATTTATGTTGAGCAATGGGATTGGGAAAAGGTTATTGATATTAATGATAGAAGTATAGAATACTTGAAAGAAACAGTAAAATCAATTTATAAATCTATAAGGCAGACAGCAATATATATAAAAAGCAAGTACCATTCATTAACACTAGATTTACCAAAAACAGTGTATTTTATAGATAGCCAGGAATTAGAAAATCTATATCCAGATAAGACGCCAAGAGAAAGAGAACAAATGATTGGTAAAGAAAAAAAGGCAGTATTTATAATTGGAATAGGAGATAAACTAAAATCAGGAATTGAGCATGATTTAAGAAGCCCGGATTATGATGATTGGACCCTAAATGGAGATTTGCTAATTTACGATAAAGCAATATCTCAAACGATAGAAATATCTTCAATGGGAATTAGAGTAGATGCAGAAGCACTAGAAAAACAGCTTAAAAAATCAAAATGTGAAGAAAGAATTCAAATGCCATATCATCAAAAAATTTTAAAGAAAGAAATTCCATATACTATAGGAGGAGGAATAGGAGAATCAAGAATATTAATGCTTCTTTTAGAAAAAGAACATATAGCAGAGGTTCAAGCATCTTCATGGGAAAATAAAGTGTATGAGGAAATAAAAAAACTTAAAATTCTATAAAAATGGAGCTTACGACGGGAATCGAACCCGTGACCTCTTCCTTACCAAGGAAGTGCTCTACCGACTGAGCTACGAAAGCAACACTTAAGGTGTATTATACTATAATATAAAACAAATTTCAATAAAAAAGGGAAAAATTCAAAAAATTTCAAAAATTTGCATAAAAAGTATTGAATTTTTTAAAAATATATTGTATAATTCTATTCATGGTGATGATAACAACACGGATACACCTGTTCCCATTCCGAACACAGAAGTTAAGCGTGTTAATGTCGAAAATACTTGCGAGTTACCTTGCTGGAAAGATAGATAGTCGCCAAACTTATATTCCCCGTTAGCTCAGTTGGTAGAGCGCTCGGCTGTTAACCGATAGGTCGTTGGTTCAAGTCCAACACGGGGAGCCAGTATGCGGATGTGGCGGAATTGGCAGACGCGCTGGTCTTAGGAACCAGTACTTCGGTGTGGGGGTTCAAGTCCCTTCATCCGCACCAAATAAGGAAAGCAGAGATTTTTTAATCTCTGCTTTTTTATGCCAATAAAAATCATATCTTTATCTTTTCATTCATAAAATGTACAAGGGTGGAGGAGAGTATGAGAAATTTGAGGTCAAGATATTCAAGAAATAAATATGGAAGCATATTAAACACACATATTCAGCAAAATTTAAGGGAATATGCCATAGCGGGAATTATCTTTATAATAGGAATTATGATAGGCATAGTTTTTGTTAACAATCTAACAGATGGACAAAACTTACAAATAAGCGCTTATATAAACGATTCGGTTTCTCAATTAAAAGAAAGCAAGAATTCAAATACAGTCCTTATTATAAAAGAATCTATAAAAGACAACTCTTTGCTTGTTTTATTACTTTGGATAATGGGATCTACAGTTATTGGCTTACTTATGGTTTATTTAATTGTTTGTTTTAAAGGATTTTGCTTTGGATACAGTCTATCTTCCATTATTTGCACTTTAGGCGTAGGTAAAGGGTGTTTATTTTTCTTTTTCACAATGTTTTTTAAAAGTCTGATTGTAATTCCGTGTGTTGTTGCTTTAGCTGTTAGTGGCATGAGATTATATAAATCAATAATGCAAGACAGAAGAAAGGAAAACATAAAATTAGAAGTTTTAAGACATTCAGCTACTTCTATACTAATCCTAATTATTCTTGTAATAAGCTCTATTTTAAGCTCATATATAACCAATAATATTTTTAAATATTTTGTTAAATACATATAGCATAAGTTCTAAAAAAGCTTAAAATGAATATATATAAATAAGGTGAAACTAATTAGAGAGGGGAGAAAAGAGATGCCATTAGAAGATAGAAAGCAAATAACAAATACTATACAAAATGTTATTCTGGAAAACAGAGAAAAACTTACAATTTCAGGAGTTTTAGACGTTTTAAGTTTTGATGATCAAATAGTTATCGTAGAAACCGAATTAGGACTATTAACAGTAAAAGGAGAAAACTTAAGAATAAACAAGCTTAGTCTTGATACTACTGAAGTAATTGTAGAAGGAAAAATATATAATTTGGGCTATTCTGAAAAAAGTTTAGAAAAGAAATCAAGTGGTTCATTTATTGGTAAAATTTTCAAGTAATGGAGGCTATATATGCAAAATCAAGCATACTCCTTTTTAATCTTTATTTTGAATGGAATTCTTATAGGTTTATTATTTGATATATTTAGAATACTCAGAAAAAGCTTTAAAACACCTGATGTATTAACTATACTGGAAGACATATTTTTTGGAATTACAAGTGGAGCAATTTTGTTATATTCAATTTTCAAATTTAATAATGGTGAATTAAGAATTTACATTCTATTGGGAGTATTAATTGGAATTTCAGTATACATACTCGTGTTTAGTAAAATTTTCATCAAAGTTTCGGTAAAAATTATTAGTATAATAAAACTTATATTTAAAATTGCTATAATAAAACCAATTAAATTTTTCTATAAAATAATAAAAAAGTTGATTATTAGACCAATACACATATTATATACAAAATTAAAACAAAAAATATTGTACTTTTTTAGAAATAAAAAGAAAAATGCAAAAATAAAACATAAAAATTATAAAAAAAAGAAGGATTTTGCGTAAATTTGTAGAAAATTATTAGTAAGGTATTTTAATTTATAAAAGCTGGGAGATACTAATGAGAATAAAAAAGGTATATAAAAAAATATTTTTTATAGCAATTGCAATATATATAATATATGTTTTTGCAAGTCAACAAAAGGTATTAAATGCATATACAAATACTCAGGCATACTACTCAAAGCAAATTGCTGAAAAAGTTGCATATAAAGAGACTTTATATGATAAGAAAAATAATATAAATTCAGAGCAATATATTGAAGAAGAAGCAAGAGAAAAGTTAGATATGTATCTACCTAATGAAAGAGTTTATATAGATACAAGTAAATAAAAGAAAGGTAGTACTAACCTACCTTTCTAGTTTTTGTTCTAAAATTTTAATTCGACAATCTTTCCAAAAAAAGAGTATAAAAGAATAAAGGAGGAAATATACTATGAACTTAGAAGATTTATCACTTACAGAATTGCGCGAAAAAGCAAAAGAAGAAGGAATTAAAAGTACTACTAAATTTAAAAAAGAGGAGTTAATATCTATTCTTAAAGAAAAAAATGAAGAGGGAAAATCTCAAGAACTAATCAGTGAAAAAGAAGATTTTAATGAAATTATTACTGAAGAAGGCTATAAATTAACAAGTGATGGTGACGAAGTTGTTCAAGGAATCTTGGAAGTATTACCTGATGGATATGGATTCCTAAGAGGAGAAAATTATCTTCCTACAGTAAAAGATGTATATGTATCACCAATACAAATTAAAAGATTTAGACTAAATACAGGAGATAAAGTAAAAGGAATAAAAAGAACACCGAAAGAAGGCGAAAAATTCCCAGCATTAATATTTGTTGGTGCTGTAAATGGAGAGCATCCAGAAAAAGCAATGAAAAGACGTTCTTTTGATGACTTAATTCCAATTTACCCACAGGAAAGAATTAGATTAGAAACATCTAAAGATGAGTATACAATGAGAATGATGGATTTATTATGCCCAATAGGTAAAGGTCAAAGAGGAATGATTGTTGCTCCACCTAAAGCAGGAAAAACAACAATCTTAAAGAAAATAGCAAACAGTATTACAGCAAATAATCCAGATTTAGAGTTAATAGTATTATTAATAGATGAAAGACCAGAAGAAGTAACAGATATGAAACGTTCTATTAAAGGTGATGTTATTTACTCAACTTTTGATGAATTACCAGAACATCATGTTAAAGTTGCAGAAATGGTACTAGAAAGAGGCAAAAGATTAGTAGAGCAACACAAAGATGTTGTAATATTATTAGATAGTATTACAAGACTTGCAAGAGCCTATAACTTAGTAGTTCCAGCATCTGGAAGAACACTATCAGGAGGTCTTGACCCTGCAGCACTTCATAAACCAAAAAGATTCTTTGGTGCAGCAAGAAACACAGAAGATGCAGGAAGTTTAACAATTTTAGCAACAGCACTTGTTGAAACCGGAAGTAGAATGGATGATGTTATATTTGAAGAATTCAAAGGAACAGGAAATATGGAAGTTCACTTAGACAGAGCACTATCAGAAAAACGTATATTCCCTGCAATTGATATAAATAAATCAGGAACAAGAAAAGAGGAACTATTGCTTACAAAAGATGAATTAAATACAATGTATAATCTAAGAAAAGCAATAGCAAACATGAATACTCAAGAAATGACAGAACAAATAATGGAACAAATAATAACAACTAAAAATAACCAAGAATTTTTGGAAAGAGTAAATATATTCTTAAAAAATGCACATTAAAATTGATTTAATAGCTATTGCATGGTATAATAGTTAAAGCAAACAAACTTATAAATCTCCACACAATAAAACTTTATTTTAGGAGGACCAAGCAAATGATGCACTTATATCTCGCGTTAGCATCCACCAAGGTTTATAACCTTAACCCGATTTGGATTATCGTCCTTACGGTGTGCGTAAGCCTTCTGACCATCTCGCTTTTCAGAACCATAGAAAAGCATTTGAACACGACTTTATATGAGGAATACGAAGCAGAAGAGGAGGACCCATACAAGGAAGGGAGAAAAGCGGTCACATACAGCATTATTTACAACCATGACACAGAATTTTTCACCATAACATCCCGAGGCATCAGCTACCAAATCCACCGGAACTGTGTAGAACTCATTCCAGTGGATGAGGGAAAAGAACACGTTTTATTCATCTATTCACCAGATGGCCGAAACTTTCAAGCAAAACTTTTCCTGAGAAAGGAAAAAATCCAAGTCTTCAACGAATATATAACGCAGAGAACTTAAATTTAAAAAATTCCCAATAATAGATAGAAATCTATATTGGGAATTTTTTTGTGTATATAATAATAAAATTATAATAAATTACTTTGTATAATTTATATAGAATGTTATGGGTAAGGGTAGGGCAAAAAGTATATTTATCTATTTTAAACATTGCACAAAATCAAAGTTTTGTGCAAAAAAGAGTAGGAACAAATATAAAACCATACATATATGGTCCTACCCGCAAAATCTTGCAATTCCTTGCTATTACTAGTATTTAAGCTATTT
>CAKPLZ010000008.1 GCA_934167835.1 uncultured Clostridia bacterium
TATATAGCTTATTTTTTATAAAATTATCGATATATATATATATATATATAGGGCCCCAAGGCTTTCAGCGATTTTCATTAGTTAATTTCTCCTTCTTTTTTTTGTTTCTTTTCGTGCTTTTGTTTTTTTCTTTTTGTAAAGTTAGTATATAATATTAATATTTTTCTGTCAATACTTTTCATGTAAAATTTAAAAATTGGAAAGACATTTTCAAAAATCATTGACAGCTTTTTTACATATTTTATTGCCAATTTTTTTTAATTTTTCCAAGCCTTAGGCATATAGAAGTAAATTTTTCTCTTTTCTTATTTAAGATTCTATCCACTTCATCTGCCACATTTTCAAATTTTGTGTTCATAAAGTGTACAAATATGTATTCCACTGAATTTATGCTTTCAGAATATTTAAAGCAAAATTCTCTAATTGGTGCTGAAACACTAAACACCCAAATTGGTGATACTATTATTACTTTTTTATATGCCTTCAAATCAACATCTATATCATAAATTGGCATTCTCCATTTGTGCATTCCGTATCTTCCGCACCACCAAAAGCCTGATGTATCCTCTGTTTTCTCCTTTGCCTTAAGTTCAAGAATGTCAGCTTTTTGCTTTTCTGCTTCTTCGTAAGCTACTTTCTTTGTGTATCACATTCTTGAAAAATATACTACTAGAATATCTTTGTTTTTTCCTATATTTTTGTAGTCTTTTGGATCAAATTTGAATTGTTCTTGAGTATAGAAAACATAAGTCATATATCCTGTTATTAGCTGAATTATGCCAACTACGAAGTATGTTATTGAAAGTATGTTAGTTGGAAATATTATGAAAGGCACCAGAATATTAAGAATTTTCTTGTTATTTTATATCTCATTTTTGTTCACCTTTATAAATGTTATATTACAAATGAATCTGGCTTTTGTCCCCTTGGTGTTTTGTAATAGTTTTCACCGTAATCCGGAATTAAGTCTTTCATTGGTATTAATGTATAGTCTTTTAGTATTACATATTTATATGTGAAGGTTAGCACTTCATCATAATATTTACTTAAAAGTTCAATTTTCATTGTTGTTGTATCTGGTCCATTGCCTGTGTAATAACTGTAAATTTCATAAAACCCTTTATCTGTTTTTAGTATTTTTTCGTTATATATTCTAATTATTTTCTCTCCTTCATAATTGCCTTTAATTTCTGTTATGTTTACTGGTCTTTCATAATCGTGCATATATAATTTATTATTATTTACAATTAATTCATTTGCTACAAAGTCGTAAGACATTTTTTTGCCAATATATAGCTCTGAATATGATTCTATATAACTTTTTTCAAATCTATATTGTGCTATTTTAAAGCTTTCATAGCTAGTTCCAGCTTTTTTATTATCAACATTTTCATCATATAGTTTATATACAGTATCATTTGTGTCAACAAACATTATATCAGCACCATAGTTTGGCATTATATTTAATACCTTTATATTGCTTGGAATATCATATACCTTTTGGTATGTAAAAATTCCTTCGTCTAACTTATCCTTATCAAATATGTATAGGCTATTGTTTGTTGTAAATGTATATTCCGTAAACATTGATTCTTCGTTTAGTATCTCTGCTCCTGTTGCTATTTTTTTATAATCTGTTTCATTTTTGTTATTCTTCTGAGCCACTGCCTGAGTTAAGTTTTGTGGTTCCTGTCTTTTTGAATTTTCTGTTTTATTTTCATTTTTATTGCCAAATGCAAGAGTGCAAACTACTATCGCTAATATTATAACTCCAATTATTATAGCGACTTTAGTTTTATTGTTCTTAAAAAAATCTTTCATAAAATACCTCCCCAAAAAATTTATAGAATATTTATATCACAAAAGCTACTTACTTTCAATGGTTTCTATTGTTTTTTATTGTGCCTATTTATCTTTGATATCTCTCTAAATTTTTCTCTTTTATTTTTCAAATATTCATCAGAATTAGTATTGTACTCTGATTCTTTTTGAAGCTTTAAATACTCCTCAAATCTTTCTCTTTGTATTTCACCTTTTTCTATTGCTTCTAAAATTTTACAGCCTGGCTCGTTTGTATGTGTACAGTTTGAATATTTGCACATTCCTAAATATTTTTCTATATTCTGAAATGTTTTACTTATCCCACTTTCTGCATCCCACATTCCAAGTTCTCTCATACCTGGGGTATCTATAATCATTGCGCCATTTGGTAACATTATTAGGTTTCTTGATGTAGTTGTATGCCTTCCTCTTGAATCTTCCTCACGAATTTCAGAAGTTTTCATTACTTCTTTTCCATATAAAGTATTCACGAGTGTTGATTTTCCAACCCCTGATGAGCCTAAAAATACAATTGTATTTCCTTTTGAGAAATACTTTTCTAAGTTTTCTAGGCCTTGTTTTGTCACACAACTTACTGCATAAATTTCAACTCCAAATGCAATGTTTTCAATTTGTTCAATATACTCTTTAACATTTGGAACCAAGTCACTCTTTGTTAATACTATAACTGGTATACCACCAGATTCCCAGGCTAAGCTTAAATATCTTTCTATTCTATGTAAATTGAAGTTATTATTTAATGATTGAATTATAAACACATAGTCAAAATTTGCTGCGATTAGCTGTTCATGCTGATTATGTAGTTTGTGGTTTCTATCGCTAGTTGATGCCGTTCTTGAAAAAGAGCTTTCTCTTTTTAGTGTTTCATAAATCATACTATCTCCAGTTGGGTTCCATTGAATTGCAACAAAATCTCCTGTTGTTGGGTAAATGCTATCTGGGTTATCGTAATAGCAACCTCTTTTTATTTGTGCAAACCCTTGCCCTTCATTGTATACAATTTCATATCTATCTTTATGTGTAGCAATAATTCTGGCTATAGTTTTATCTGTATTTATATTATTTTTAAAACCGTAATCTTGTATATTCATTTTCTATCTCCTTAGTTTTTGTGGTTTTCTAATGCCATTAATGCTTGATATTCTGTTAATAACAAACTATCTATTTGTTCATCTGTAAATTTGCAAGTATTATTTTATTACTTTATGTAATGATTGTAAATAGCTTTTGTGGAAAATATTTTTTTCAAGAATTTTTTATTAACATTTGACATACACTAAAATTGATGCTATTATAACATTTGCTAGCAAATCGTAGGATGTCATTAAGATTTGCACAAAAAGAGATATGTGGTCGCATATCTCTTTTTTTATATTTTTATTATATCTATTGTCTTTTCTTTCATAGATATTTTTCTAACTTCATATCCATATAATTTATTAATTCTTTTTTATATGTTAAATAGGCATACCCAAGTTCTTCTATCCTTAAAATATCTACCATCGGCTATAACTCATAAAAACCTCAAAGTAGCTTCCCTAAAACTACTTCGAGATATTTAATTAATATATCGCCTGCAAGCTTACAGCACTACAAAAAGTGTGGCTCTAGAACCGTAGGTCCGTGTAGCTGTTGTACGGAGTGCGGTCGTAGCGATAACTAGCAGAACTACTGTAGCCGTAAAAGCCGGCCCCTGAGAACTCGATGGTCGGTGTAGCACGCCTCTGTAGTCCATTCACATACGTTGCCTTCTAAATCGTATATATTCTTTGATAAGTCTTTATATGGTTCTGTTTCATATCCTGAATAATTTTCATTATATCCTACACCGCCTGTTAGATATGGTTTTGTAGTAAATTTTGATGATGTATGCCCTACATTTTCTGCTTTTGTTACATCATATTTTCCTGGTACATTTACAAATTCTAACATTTGGTCATAACATGTACCTAGCATCATACTACTTTTTACTGATTTCAGTTGTTTATTTGTAGTATATGCCTTTTGCTGTGCATACATATAGTACCAATTTATATTTGATATTCCAAAATTTGTTCCTGCTACTACGTTTATTGCTGTTCCTTTTGTTGTTGTTATATTACTTGTTTCATATCTGCCTACATAATAACCTCCAGCATTATAAACTGATGCTACTATCTCATTATATTCGTTTTGCAGTGTTTCTTTAAATTTTGCTGTACTTGCATAACTTGTATTGTCTTCTGTTACAGTTGACATATATCCTAAGTTAGTTGAACTTCCATCATTACTTGTTCCATCTCCAGTATTGTTTCCAGTTACTACATCAGGCTCGCGAAGGCCTGAATTTGCTGTATATACTTCTGTATATGCTTTTTTATAGCTTTCTCCATAAGTTGTTGCATATAATCTTCCTGCCATTTGGGTTGAATTATGATTTGTGCATTTAGCTGTTCCATTTTCTGCTACTATATTACAATTTCCATTACTTCCTGTTTTTGCTTGGCATATGAACATATTATTTATTTGCTCATGTGATATTGGTATCCATACAAATTGGTCATATGTCTTTTTTAAATTTTCTAATTCTGTGCCTGTCCACGTTAATTTTTTTATTTCTTCTTCTGTTTTATCATTTATTAAGTAGATTACTAGTCCTCCATCTATTGTTGTCTCTCCTTTTGCTTTTGATACTGTAAAGCCAGCTGGTATCCATGCTGTTTTTCCATTACTTACATATTTTGTGTTTTCTTTTACTCTTGTTCCTGGTAGATTATCCTGTCTTTGCTGTTCCTCAACTCTTCCCAATTCGCCCATTAATTCATCTACTCTTGTTTGTTCTTGAGCAGTTTTATCATTTGTTCCTTCTACTGCTTTTTCAGCACTGCCAAACAAATCTCCTTTTATTGCTAGGTTTATACTTACTCCTACTAATATTAAAAGAATTATTATGGTTATAATAAGGGCAATTAATGTTATACCTTTGTTTCTATTTTGCATTTTCTTGTTTTCCTCCTTCTTAAGTTTTTTTGTTTTTATCCTATTGTTATTTTGCTTTGTTCTCTTGCAAATTATTCTGTTTTCTTTTTGCACATTGGAATAACAGCTTTTTGCAAACAGACTTTGCTTTTTTACTTTTCTATTCACTCTTCAATGTGCTTTAATTTTCTTAGAATAATTTACAGTATTAATATATATCATTTTGTATTTTCCTGTCAAGTAGTTTTTTATGTTTTATATAATTAAAATTTTTTCTTTATATGCACGTTTTTATTCTTTCGAAAATTACTGCTTTTTCTTTCATTTCACACCATATCCTTGCTTAATCAATTTCTCAAATGAATTAGCATTTAATATTGTATTTGAAACAAATTCACCTTTATAAAAATTAGCCCAATTGTTAAAGACACAAGGTGCATTTTTTGCTTTTTCTAATGTATCTATTTTTATTAAGTTAATTTTAATATTATTCTTTTGTGAATATTCTGTTAATTCATTCACTTCATATTCAACATAAGGACATTCATTGCTATAGTAAATAGTGAATTCTTGATTGTCTATTTTCATATTTCTTGCACTATCATTAAATTTAGGTGTTTCGCTGTCTTTAAATTGTAATGCTAATAATTCATAATCTCCAATACTATCTTCTTTTTACTTCTCTATCTCCCTCATTTTGAACTAGTAAGAATTTCTTACTAGTTGATTTTTCATCTAACTCATAACTATTGTAAATCTCATTTATGTGCATAGTTATATTATCACAAAAGCAGATAATTATCAACTAATTATCTGCTTTATATTTAATACTATTTTTTTCTAACTGGGAATTGTATTTCTGTTAAATAGTCGTTTTCATTTTCTTTATTCCAGCAACCATCAATGTAACATTCTCTTGGATTGTCTATTATTTCATATCCGTTATCTTCAATATATTTTAAAATTGTATTGTATGAATCCCTTAAGTTCGCATAGGCACCTTTGTGGTAAATACATATTGCTGTAATTGGGTTAGTTTTCATAAACTTAAGTGTTTCAGTTTCTTTTCCAACTTTTTCAACTGCTTGAGCATATCTAATTTTAATGTTCTTTTCTTTGTATTCTCCATCAAAATAGCTTATGTAACAATAGTCTGGTGTTACACATTTTATTTCAGGATTTGTTTGTGCACACTCACTTCCTGCTTGCAAAACAAAGTCTGATATTTTGCTAAAATCAGCTACTATTCCATCTTTGTAATAAACAATATATGCTGGTATATCCTTAATAAAAATCTCATTCTTCATATTTTTTCCCTCCAATAAATAATTAATTTTAGAAAGTTCAATATTGCAATTAATAAGATTTTTTTCTAATTCTCGTTTCTTGGCTTCAAGTATTTTTGTCATGTCATATCCATCTAAAACCTTTTTAATATCCTTAATAGATAACCCTGCCTGTTTTAGCGATACTATTTTTGAAACATCTAATAACTGGCTACTTTCATAATACCTGTAACTAGTATATTGGTCTATAAAAGTAGGTTTTAACAATCCTTCTTTTTCATAATATCTTAGTGCCTTTATTGTAGTTTTAGATAGCTTAGAAAATTCTCCTATTTTATACATATTTTTCCTCCTTGTTTTATTTATACAACCTACTGTAAAGGGAGAGTCAATAGTTTTTTAAAATTATTATTTTTTATCGCACAAATCCAATTAATAACGCTATATATTGCATTTTTTAGCCCTCCTTATTTTTATATAAAAAACATTCTTCATCATGTGAATATATTACACCTATTGCCTGCAAATATGAATAGATTATTGTTGAGCCAACAAACTTCATTCCCTTTTGTTGCAGGTCTTTTGAGATTTTGTCTGAAAGATTTGATGTTGTTTTATCTGTTTCATAAACTGTTTTATCTTGAGTAAATGTTTTTAAATAATTGTGAAAAGTACCATATTCGTTTTGTATGTTTTTAAAAATTTTTGCATTGTTTATGCTAGCTTTTATTTTTAGTTTGTTTCTTATTATTTTTTCATTTGATATGAGTTCATTTATTTTGTTCTCATCAAACTTACATATTTTATCAATATCAAAATCATCATAGGCTTTTCTAAAATCTTCCCTTTTGTTTAACACACATTCCCAAGAAAGCCCTGCTTGGAAGGACTCTAGTATTAACATTTCTAGCAAATATTTATCATCAAATTGGGGTTTGCACCATTCTTCATCGTGGTACTTTATATATAATGAATTGTGCATGTTGCACCATTTGCATCTATTCTTTTCCATATATTTTTCTCCTATTTCACTCTATTTATATCATAAACGCAGGCAATTATCAACTGAAATTCATAGAGTTTGAAGCAAAATTTGCCATTATATCTACATATGAATTCTCCACTTTAACCACCATTATTTTATATACCATACTTTTTAGGGAAATAACAGTCTTGATTTTTTTGCGATTTTGTGGTATAGTAGATATAGTTCAAAAAGAGAAAACGCTTAGAGTAAGTAGCGTTTTCTCTTTTTGTTTATGCCCATCTAACCCACTTTTATAAGTATATTTTGAAACAAAAACAATGTCACCCGTTTGAAATTTTGGAGTTTCTATTTTTTGTAGTCTTGAATAGTATTCAATGTCTTCTTGCAACAGGCTATAGCTTTTAGAATCATTTTCTTCGCAAAAAGTTTCGTACGATTTTATAACTCCTTTTTGTTTAGCAAGTTTTATAATGTCCTTTGTTTTTTCTTCAAATCTATTATTTTTCAAATTGAATCGCCTCCTCTTTTATTGTCATAATGTCATAATTAATTATATCATAATAGTTATAAAAATCAATACTTTTTATAATTTTTATTAATATTCCTGTTTATTTTTGTTATTTTACTAACAGCAACATTGTTCCAATAATTATCATTATAAATCCAATAATTGCTTTCCTGCTCATTTTTTCTTTTAGATAGAAATACGAAAATACATTACCTCTTTTTTATTTAATTCTTTTTAGTTTTGCCACATAAAATCCTTCATATAGTTCTGTTGGGCATACACACAGTGTACCTTCTATAGTTGTTGGTATAACTGGAATTCCTGTTAAATCCATATCTATTGGTACTATTTCAAAGTTGCCTTTATTTAGTATGGTTTGTACAACTTTTTCGTTTTCATCTTTTAGTACTGAGCAAGTTGAATAAACTATTTCGCCACCTATCTTTACTATTTTTGCTGCTTTTTCTAATAGTTCTTTTTGAGTTTTTACTGCTCTTGTGCACAGCTCTTTTGAAAAATATTTTTCCAAATTGCTATCTGTTATATTTATTGTTCCGCTACCACTGCAAGGTGCATCTAGCATAATTTTATCGAACATGAAGAAATCGCTCAATTTTCTTGCATCTTCTTGCATTATTGTTACTCTATTTGCTCCTTGTTTTTCTAAATTGTATTTAAGTTTATCACATCTTATCTTATTTTTCTCACAAGCAGTAATCATTGCTTGATTGTTTGATAAGCAGGCTGTTTCAGTTGTTTTGCCTCCTGGCGCTGCTGCCATATCTAGTATGCTTTCATTTGCTTGTGGATTTAGTATTACCGGTGGAATCATAGAAGACAAACTTTGCATATATATCTTGCCACTCTCATAGACTTTCAACTTGCGTATTCTACTCTCATCTGCATTTTCAATTATTAATGCAAAATCATTCCACTCCACATCTTTAAACAAAATCCCCTCATTTTCAAACACTTTCTTTATTTCACTCATACATGATTTTAAAGTATTTACCCTGACTGTTGTTTTTCTATTTTTACTTAATCCCTCTAAAATCAAATCCACATCACGTTTTTCATATTGATTTTCTAATGCTTTCTTTAAAAAATTCAAAACTATTTCTGCCAATTTTATCACCTTTTTTTTATTATATCTATAGTAAAATATCATAAATTTTGTGTATTTGCAATAAAATATGCATAAAATTTTGAATATATTTTCAAAAATTTTGTAATACTATAATTATGGAGGTAGTTTATGAAAACATTATATTACATCGCCCTTACGCTTGTAATAATAGGCGCATTAAACTGGCTATTAATCGGCCTCTTCAGTTTTGATCTAGTTGCAACACTTTTTGGTGAAATGAGTGCATTTAGTAGAATTATCTACACATTAGTAGGTTTAAGTGGTCTTGTTTCGATTGGGTTGTATTCTAGGATTAAAGATTAATAAAATGGGTGAAATATAGTTCACCCATTTTTATTTCAATGCCATACTGTTATTTATTACTAATGTGCTATATAGAAATAATATATCTGCATTCTCAAAATCCACATATTCGTTCAATATTTTAGGTGAAATATATCTTGTATCTACTAATGTTATTTTAGAATACCCTTCTGTTAATAGTGGTGCTAGGCTTGAAGCGTAAGAGTCTCTAAAAATTACTAATGTTTTGTTTGTTTTGTTGTTTGAATTACTTATCTCTATAAGTGGAGTTGCTCCTGATAGATATATGTCGTATTTGTCATATCCATTTAGTTTTTTCAAATTATATATTCCCCCTTGTTCTTTTGTCTCGTAGTTGTAAACATTGGCATAACCTATTGTATTATTTATTAGTATTCTTATTTCATCTTCCTTTGTGTTTATTGGTAACTGACCTGCATATACTCCTTTGAATGTTGCTACTTTTTGCTCATTGTAGTTTTCGGAAATGTTAAAGTTCATATTCTGAGCTATTGTTTTTGCCACATTCTGCAGTTTTTCTTGTTTCCAGTGTGAATCTGTATAGTAATAACTATCTAATCCCAGGTCTTGGAATATGTCTATATATTGTAAATCTTTTAGGTTGTTTTGCATTATTTGCTTCATTTTATCGTAATCTAATTTTAGATGGTTATTGTCTGTATAGTAGTTTTTGTCTGGTATTATTGAGTAATATATTTTGTTTGTTTCGTTTAAATAACTGTCTTTTATATAGTTTATCTTATTTGTTAAATTGATAACTGATTTTTCATCTAGTGGATAAATTTGTTCAACTAAAAAATCATTATATTTATATATTTTATTTACATCTTGTTTTTTTAAGACATTTAACTCTACTGATGTCTTTAATTTTCTGAATGTTTCTCTTTTATAAAAATTGTCCATTGCATAGTTATCAAATTTAGTTGCAAAGTTTCCGACTTGTTAGTTCTTTTATTGTAAAGCTTGGAATAGTGGCTAATTTACGCCTTTCTGTGATGGATATTTGCTCATCTTCTTTTGCTATGTTTATAATTAGCATTCCAAATATCAGTATAAAAAATGTAATTATTACAATAATATTCTTTAATTTATCGTTCATCTTTATTCTCCTTTAAAATCTAAAATACAAAAATGGGTTGTAAGAATTATCTACTAGATATGCTGTAACTACTATTAGTAAAACTGCTATATATACTGGTTCTAGTAGATTTATGGCTCTTTTTATTTTAGGTTTTTGTTGTAATTTTTGAATAAAGTTTTTTGGAATTGGTGTTGCTCCAATTATTCCAATTATTAAAATTATTGCATAACTTCTCAAATTGTAAATAGTAAATTTATTTATAAAGACTTCTCCATTTGCACCAAATAAGCCTGCTATATTAGTTACTGCATCTCCCATATTATTTGCATTGAAGATTATAAAGCTTATCATTACAATAAATAATACATATATTCTTTTTATAAAATTAGGTGTTTTTTCTAAGTATTTTCCTAGGAAGAATTTTTCTATTAGTAGAATTACCCCAAACATTGCACCCCATATAACAAAGTTCCAACTTGCACCATGCCAAATTCCTGTAAGTAGCCATACAATAGCTATATTTCTTATATGCTTTGCTTTTCCTACTCTATTTCCTCCGAGAGGAATATACACATAGTCTTTAAACCATGAACTTAGTGAAATGTGCCATCTTCTCCAAAATTCTGTAATACTCTTTGATATATATGGATAATTAAAGTTTTCAAGAAAATGGAAACCAAACATTCTGCCAAGACCTATTGCCATATCTGAATATGCTGAAAAATCAAAATATATTTGAAGCATATATGCTATTCCATATATCCAATAAAAAGCAATACTCTTTTCTGTTCCATTTATAAAAATCTTACATAGTTCTCCAAGAATATTTGCAATTAATACCTTTTTGGCTAACCCTGTTGTAAAACGAGTTATTCCATACGCTAAATCTTCCTTGGTTTGCTTTCTTTCATCTAATTCCTTTTCTATTGTTTCATATCTTACAATTGGTCCTGCTATTAGCTGTGGGAATAAGGTTACATAAGTTGTAAGTTTTAGAAGATTTTTTTGAACTTCTACATTTCCCCTATATACATCTATTTCATAGCTTAATATTTGGAAAGTGTAAAAAGATATTCCAATAGGAATTGCAAGCCTTAAAAGCGGAATATTTGTGTTAAATATCCAATTTACATTTTCCAAAATAAAATCTGTATATTTGAATATGCAAAATAGTCCCACATGAATAAATATCCCAAATATCAATATTGACTTGTTTTTGTGTTTATCTATCAATATTGCAATGATGTAAGATATAAGTATTTCGGCAAGCATTAATAAAATGTATTTGGGTTCTCCATAAAAATAAAATATTAATGATGCTATACATAGAATTGTATTTTTTATTTTTTTTGGCACAATAAAATATGTAATTAATACTATTGGTAAAAAATAGTATAAGAAGCTAATACTCGTAAATAGCATTGTTTCCCCCTTTTTATAGTTATAGCTCCCATTTCAGAGGGAGCTATTTTTTCTTATTGCATAACTATCATTTCTGGTGGTAATTCCACATCGCTAGAACTTTCTGTTCTTTCTAATTCTTTTCCAATTTCGTTATTTGCATAAGTTTTGAATCCTTCATATACTGGTTTTGCCCAATCTTCACTTGACATTACTAGGAATATTATATTTCCACTATTTGTAACATATACTTTTTCAGCTGAAACACAAATCCATTTATTTGTGTCTATGTTATCCAACATTTCTTTTTTTATTGTTTCAATATCTGCTCCATCTTTTACCTTTACAGCTACTGCTGAATAGCTTTGAGCATTTATTAATGGTTCTGATACAACTAAAACTTCTACATCTTTGTTAGATTTTAGACCTGTAAATGTTGTAACAAGAGAGGCATCGTTGACATCTATTTCAGCTGTTTCTAATGATGGTAAAGTGTCTCCTAACTTACTATAAATTTTTTCAAACATTGTTTTCATTTCTTCTGCTGTTTCCAGTTTTAAACCTTTTGAATTTTTATTTTTCATGCCAAATGCAAAGCCTATTATAATGCCAACAATTGCAATTACTCCTATAATTATATAAATTATTTTTTTATTCATAAAAACCTCCTTTTAGTTTATGCATGTATAATATCATAATTCATTTAAGTATGCAATACCTATACCACAAAAAAACTAATTTATTATTAACTTCTTAATCTTAATGCGTTTAATACTACAGTTAAGCTACTTACAGTCATTGCAAGTGCTGCAATCATTGGGTTTAATGCGATTCCAAATTTTACAAATATTCCACATGCAATTGGAATCATACAAATGTTATAGAAGAATGCCCAAAATAGGTTTTGTTTTATGTTTCTTATTGTTTTATGGCTTATTTCTATTAAGTCATTTATTCTATTTAGGTTATCACTCATAATTACAATACCTGCTGAATCCATTGCTATATCTGTACCAGTAGATACTGAAACTCCTATATCTGCTGTAACTAAGCTTACACTATCATTTATTCCATCTCCACACATCATTACTATTCCATGTTTTTTTAGTTCTTTTATTTTTTCTGCTTTCTCTTTTGGTGTAACATTGCTAATTACATTATCTATACCGATTTGTTTTGCAATTATTCCGTGCTGTTTTTTCGTTATCTCCTGTAAGCATTACAACTTCTATGTTTTGTTTCTTAAGTTTTTTAATTACTTCTACAACATTATCTTTTAAAATATCTTTAACTCCAATTAGAGCTACTATTTTTTCATTTTTTGCTACGAATAATATGCTGTTTTCATCATTTATTAAGTTTTCTTCATCCTGCGCAGAACTTATTGCAATATTATTTTGCTCCATTAATTTTCTGTTTCCTATTAAGTATTTATTGTCATTAATTGAAGCCTCTAGTCCAAAACCTGGTATTGCTTTGAAACTTTTTACATCTCCTAATTCAATTTTTTCCTCTATCGCTTTATTTACAATAGCCATTGCTATTGGGTGTTCTGATTTTTTCTCAATACTTGCAATGTCCTTCAAAAGCTCTGCATCACTTAAATTTGTATAGTTATACATTTTTGAAACACTTAAAACTCCCTTTGTTAATGTGCCTGTTTTATCAAAACATATAGTTTTTACTTTGTGTGAATTTTCTAATGCTTCACTTTGTTTTATAAGTATTCCTTTTTTACTTGCATTGCCTGATGCAATAACTATTGCAAGTGGTGTTGCAAGTCCTAAACTACATGGACATGCAACCACTAATATGCTTACAAAAATATTTATTGCAAATGCAATGTCTTTTGATATAATATACCATACAATAAAAGCAATTCCTGCTATTACAAGAATTGTTGGAACAAACACTCCACTTATTTTATCTGCAACCTTTGCAATTGGAGCCTTTGTTGATGTGGCATTTGCAACAAGTCTTACTATTTCTGAAACAGTAGATTCTCTTCCTATTTTTTCTGCTCTATATTTAATTGTTCCTTCAAAATTTATACTTCCTGCAATAACTTTTGCTCCAGCTTCCTTTTTTACTGGAGTGCTTTCTCCTGTAATAAAAGCTTCATTTATATGTGTTGTGCCTTCCACTACTTCTCCATCTACTGCAATTTTTTCTCCTGGTTTACAAATTACTATGTCCCCTTTTTGTATTTCATCTATTGTAACTTTAATTTCATTTCCATCTCTAATAATTACAGCATTATTTGGAGTTATACTCATAAGAGCTTGCAAAGCTTCTTTTGTTTTGTTTTTATTTTTGTTTTCTATAAATTTTCCTATCTTTATAAAGAAAATTACAATAGCAGCTGATTCAAAATATAAGTTTTCTACATAATTTGTATTTCCTGTTAAAATCTTTGCAGTTCCATAAATGCTATATGCAAAGCTTGCTAAAACTCCTATCATAACCAGTGTATCCATATTAGGTGTTTTATGGATTAAGTTTTTATATCCATTTTTCAAGATATCTCTTCCAAATATCATTACAATTACTGTAAGAACAAAAAGAGAAATTGCATAATTTACTGGGTGAGTTGTCATATTTAAAAATGGAATTACTGGCAAACTTACCATGTGAGACATTGATATATATAATATTAGTATTGAAATTACAGTAATTCCAATTAGTTTATACTTCTCATTAGATTTTTTCTTCTCCTCTTTTTGAAAAGTATCTATTCCCAAACTCTTAAAGCCTGCTTTTTCAACAAATTTCTCAATTTGCTCTAAGTTTAATTTATTCTCATCATACTCTATGTTTGCATTGTTCATTACAAGATTTACAGAAGCTTCCTTTATTCCGCTCCTGTTTATTCAAATATTTTTCAAGGCCTGAAGAGCATGCAGAACAGGTCATTCCATCAATTTTCAAAATTACTCTTTTCAAAACTTTTCCTCCTTGGCATATAGTTTACCCAGCATAATTGTTTCCTAACCATATTCTTGAAATAACATCTATCATAAATAGCGTAAAAACACATATTGTAGTTATATTAACGACCTTTTGATTTCCTGATATGAATTTTTTTAAAATTGGCTGAACTAAGTAAACTCCAAGTAATGATACAAAACCGAATTTAATATCTGGTATTAATGCAATTCTACCATCAAAGTTCATAAATTCTCCTGAATAATCCCAAAGTGTCTTAAAATCTCCCCAAGTCCAGTCTATTATGTATGAACATACAAGCTCCACAATAGTTGATATTACTATAGTTTCAAGGAATATAACTATTGGCCTTATATTTATTTTTCCTAAAAGAATTTTCTTTTCCTTCGTTCTAAAAAGCAGTATCATTATAATTATCCCGCCAAAGCCATATATTGTAAGCCATGGGCCCCATAAGGCTCCTCTATTTACAATCATTTTTTCCTCTATTGCAAAAACCAATTCTTCATATACCCAACCACATACAGAAAAAACTAAAAAGAAAATGAAAATATCCCTTAATATTTCAATTTTCTTTTTGTTTGTAAAATCAATTCCAAAATTCAATATCTTATTCATCACAATATCCCCCATTATTCGACAAATTTTGATTGAATTATATCATAAAGAAGAATAACTTACAATAGCTATTCTCCTTATTGGATTTAATATTTAATTAGTTTATTGCTACACCATTTACATATAATTTGTAACCGTTGAAGTTTATGTTGCTATAACTTGTATTCGATGTTTCAAGTGCTGTTATATAGCTGTCTCCTGTTAAAGTTATCTTTGAGCTGCTATCTAGTTTTAGTGTTATTGATTTTGCTGTGTTTTCGCTATTTATTGTTCCTGTGTATTTTGGTATAAAAATTATCAAACCAATTATTGCAGCACCAATTGCTAAAATCAATACAGCTCCTGCTGCTACGTCTTTTGCAAGTTTTGCTTTTTCATTTTTTTCTGGCATTGCTATATCTACTGTTGTTTCTATTGAAGTGTTTATTAGTTCTCCACCTATAACTGCCATAAAGCAAATTATGCATATTATCCATTCATATACATTTAATTTAAAGATTATTCCTGCAAATATTACTAAACACATTATTATTGCATGTATCTTCATGTTTCTTTCTGTTTTGAATGCTGATATAATTCCTTGCCATGCATATTTGAAACTATTTGCTATCTTCTTTGTTTTCACCTTAAGTTCTCTTTTCTTTCTTAAAGCTGTTTTTTTCTCATTTTCCTTCATCATGAGTTTATTAACAGCCATTATGTATATTATTAAATATGAAACCGATATTAAAAAGCCTCCTATAACATCACTGGTGTAATGTACTCCTAAGTAAATTCTGCTTATTCCTATTGTTCCTATAAGCAATCCTAATAAAACAGTTAGACCCCATTTTATATATTTATTTTTGATATACTTATAGCTTAAATATATCAAATACCCATAAAATGCCATTCCAACCATTGAGTGCCCTGATGGGAAGCTGTATCCTGTCTCTTCGATTATTCTAAATTCAGTTGGACGTGGTCTTTGTAATATTCGTTTGAGTATTTGGTTTAATAGTGTAATTATGGCTAAGTTTGCGCATATTGATATTCCTATTCGTTTATCTTTTATGCATAATACTAGTAATATTGTAAGAGTTATTAGAAAAATTGCTCCTCCAAGCTCTGTAATAACTTTTGCAACCGGTGTTGCAGTTTCTCCTATTAAAAATTTTGATACTAGTTCATATCCTAAAATGTCACCTTGCATTATTTCTTTATTAAAAACATCTTCAGCTAATGCTAAAAAACCTATCAAACATAGAAATAATATTAACCACTTTAAGTATTTCTTTATAAAATCCTTCATTTTTACTCCTTATTTTCCCTTGCCATTTTTATTGCATCTTTTAGGCTTAATCTTGCACCTGTATTTAGTATTGTTGATGAATATACTTTTATTGCAAGCATTGCTACAAGTGCTGTTGTTGCTATTAATACTAATACTGAAGTTATAACCTCTCCAGTTGTTGCTGTTCCCATCATTACTCTAAGTGGCATACAGAATGGTGATGATATTGGAACGATTCCAGCTAATTTGTTTACACTGCTACTTGGATTCATCATTGAAAAATATGCTAAGTAAAATCCTATTACTGCTACAAAGCTTACTGGTCCATTTGCTGACTGCACATCCTCCGGTTTGCTTACTGTTGCTCCTGTTAATGCAAAGAATAGTGAATATAGTCCATATCCTAAGCAGAAGTATATTAGTGTTATAATAAATAGTGTTGGAGTAATTGTTGATACATCAAATATTGAGCTTAATATTTCTGGGTCCATACAGAATTTTGCTGATATTATGGCAACAATCATCATTAATATTACTTGTATTAACCCTACAATTCCTATTCCTAATGTTTTTCCAAGTACTATTGTTTTACTATCTGTTGATGTAACTAGTGTTTCTATTATTTTTGATGTTTTTTCAGTTGTTATTGCAGTTGATACTTGGCCTGCGCAGAAAAACACTGCGTAGAATAACACTATTGATATCATCATCATTATAAATATATTACCCTTTGCTGCATTTTCATCTGTTTCTGTAAGTGTTACATCAAATTCAGGTTCTAGGCTTGATAGTTCTTCTGGGCTTAGGTTTAATTTTTTTACTTGCAAGTTGCTGTATAAATTTGTAAATGTTGCAACTAATGTTTGTGGAACTTCTCCATAATTTACTGCAGCACTTTCAACTATGTATTCCATTTTTACTGTATTTTCTTGTTTTGAAAATTTGATACACGCATCTACATCATTTTTTATTTTTTCTTTAATTTCTTCTAAGTTTAATTCTTCTGTTGTTGTTTGGAATTCGTAGCCTAAACCTGCTTCGTTTAGATTGTTTGCCATTCCTTCAAAAAGATTTTCCGGATCTATTATCAACACTTTTTCGCCAGAGCCATCATTCCCAAGTTTTTTCATTATATTTGGTATGTTGAATGCCAATGCGATTATGATTAATATAACCAATGTTGATATTATAAATGATTTTCTTCTTACCATTTCGCTTATTGTAAAAGCTGTTACTGTTTTTAAATTTTTCATGTTACATAGCACCTACCTTTTCTATGAATATTTCATTTAAAGTAGGCTTTTTAAATTCGAATTTTGTTACATTAATATTGCTATCTGCCAACTTTTTGAATAATTCGTACCCTTGATTTTCTGCTTTAATTTTAATTATATAATGTTTTCCATTGTTTTGTAGAACTTCTATTTGTTGTTCTTGTAATAGTTTATCAATATTTTCACTGCATATTATTTCAATTTTTTCTGATGGATAACTTTGTTTTATTTCCTCCAAATTGCCTTGCAATACTGTATTTCCTCTATTTAGAATTGTTAAATTAGTGCAGAATTCCTCTATTGAATTCATTTGATGACTAGACATTATTATGTATTTTCCTTGTGTAATTAATTCTTTCATAACCTCACTTAACATTTCTGTATTTACTGGGTCAAGTCCACTAAATGGCTCATCTAGCACTATTAATTCTGGATTATTCATTACTGCTATTATAAATTGAATTTTTTGTTGATTTCCTTTTGAAAGTTTTTCAGCAAGCATGTTTTTGTATTCTACCATATCTAGTCTTTTTAACCAATAATCAATTGATTCTGTCGCCTCTTTTACTTTCATTCCTTTTAATTTTGCAAAATACATTAGTTGATTAAATATCTCAGTTTTTGGATATAATCCTCTTTCTTCTGGCATGTATCCAAAGTTCACATTTTCTCTTTTTACTTCTTTTCCATTCCAAGTGATAGTTCCTGATGTTTTTTTAATAATTCCTAAAATCATTCTTATTGTAGTTGTTTTTCCTGCTCCATTTGTTCCTAGAAGGCCATAAACTCCAGGTTTATCTATAGAGAGATTTAAGTGTTTTACCGCCTCTTTTGTGCCAAAATTTTTGCACACATCTTTAATTTCTAACCCCATTTTTCTTCCTTCCTTTATTCAACATTTACACCTTTTTTAATTTGGCTGTTTCCAATTATATAATAAATTATAATATATATCAAGTATAAAATTATGCCTCCAATCATTAAAAGTTGCATAGTTTCTTTATTTGGAGCTTCTACTGTGTTAAATAAATTCATAATATTTTTGTTAAATAAACCTGCAATATATAGAATTAACACAGTTGTTATAGTCATTGCAATAAATAGTACTAAGCCATATATTACTGATTTTATTATTCTTCCGTTGTTTGATTTGTGCCCTAAAATTATGCCTAAATATCCACATATTAGTATAAATATAAATTCTAAAATTAGTATTAATAATATTTCAGCAATTATTACTCCTACCTTCATTTCAAGCAATTCTGCTATAGGATTAAGTGTACCTTTTATGAGTTCTATATTTTCTTTTGTTCCATACCCTATTGTAAGGCACGCAAAAATTATGGCAAATGAAATTAGCATAAGAATTGCTCCTGATAGTACTTTTGATAAAAATACTGTTTCATTTTTTACTGGCAATGTATGTGTTAAATAGGATTCATCTTTATAAATATTCCTTATAAACCTTACCCAACATCTCATAAGTGAATTAATTAATATGCTTACCATCATTGAAATTGCTGCTCCATAGCATATTTGTGTTATAATTGTAAACACTATTGAGTTTTCGATATTGCTCAAAAGTCTTGCTGTTCCTGAAAAAGCAAGCCCTAATATGTAAAATATAAATAGTGGCTTACTAATCCATTTTAAATCATATTTCATTACTTTTCCTAACATTTAAAATACCTCCTAAATATTTCATCTATTGAGCCTTTTTCTTTTTCCCTTAATTCATCTGCTGGTGAAGTAAGAATAATTTCTCCATTGTTCATGAATATTACTTCATCTAAAATTCGTTCTATATCTGAAATAAGGTGTGTTGATATTATCATACTTGCTCCTTCTTTAAAGTTTGATAATATTGTATCTAGTATATAATCTCTGGTTGCTGGGTCTACTCCTCCTAGTGGTTCATCTAATATGTATAGATCTGCATCTCTACTCATAACTAAAACCAATTGTAATTTTTCTTGCATACCTTTAGACATTTTAGATATTTTTTTGTTAATATCTAGGTTTAAATCTTTCAATAGTCTTTTTGCTTTTTCTATATTGAAGTTATCGTAAAATTCTTCAAAGTAGTGAAACACTTCTGATATTTTCATTTCTTTATCTAGGTATGTTCTTTCTGGCAAATACGCTATTGTTTTCTTAGAATTAACCCCTGGGTTTTCTCCATTTATATAAACTTCACCTTCTGTTGGCACAAGCAGGTCATTAATTATTTTAATAAGAGTTGATTTTCCAACACCATTTTTGCCTAAAAGACCTATTATTTTCCCTCTTTCAATTTTTAGGTTAATGTCTTTTAAAACTGGAGTATCATCATAACTCTTCCACAAATGCTTACATTCCAATAATTCCATTATTTTTCTCCTCCTAATTCTTGCAAGTACTTAATAGCTTCAGATTTTTCAATTCCAATATCGCTCATTCCTTCAAGATAGCTTTTCACCTTTTCCCTTGCTAAGTTTCTCTTCACCTTTTCAATTAGCTCTACATCACCTGTAACAAACTTCCCATTCGTGCGCTCAGTAAAAAGCAACCCTTCACTCTCAAGCTCAGCCAAAGCCTTCTGCATGGTATTAGGATTCACCTTAGCCGTAAGCGCTAGCTCCCTTACAGATGGAATCCTTTCACCCATTTTTAATTTTCCAGAAACAATTTGAAACCTTAACATTTCAACTAATTGAATGTAAATTGGTCTATCATCATTAAATATGTAATCCACAATCTTTATCCTTTCTTTATTGTATTACTTGCATAATACAATAATACTATTTTGTTTTTGATTTGTCAAGAACTTTTTTTGAAAAATATAAAAAATTTCCCTAGAGCTTTTGCTCTAGGGGTTGTTTTATAGGTGTTTTCACATTTTTATTTTATTATAGAAGATAATAAGCTAATTAACTCGCTTTCTGTTAGTCCTTCTGTTTCAATATCAAAATACATGTTGTTATATTTAAATGTTGCCATATACATATTATTATATTGTCCTACTACTAATTCAGTATCTCCAATTTTAGAAACTTGGTCTTTTTCTTCCATAAAGTAATCTCTTAATGGTGTTTCTATTTCTGATACTGCTATTCTTATACTATCTGTTGCATTTTTTGTGTAAGTAAATACATAATCGTGTAATATATCGTATTCTGTGCTGTCCATATCACTTCTAGTAGATAAAGTATATTTTGTTGTTTCTTTATATTCTGCTGGTACTTTTATATTTTTGATGAAGTCAAATTTTGATGGTAATTCGGTATCAATTATCTCTTGCTGTGCATCTAGCGTAGCTGCTCCAATTCCGTTAACATGGTTAATTTTTAATACAAGTTTTTGATTGTTTGCCTCTCCTAGTTGGTAATTTTTCTGTGGAGAATTTTTAGCCATTCCACCTAAAATTCCTATTCCTAATACAAATACTGCACAAACTGAAGTCACGAAATAAATTGTTTTTCTATTTTTATTTTCTTTCATTTTAAACTCCTCCTTAATGTTTGATACAGCTATTTTTTCTTTTACCATTTTTCTTATTTTATCTTCTAAATCGTTATTTTCCATAGCCATACCCTCCATTTTCTAAATTTAATTTGATTATTTTTCTAACTCTATGAAGAACAACTTTGACCTTGCTTACTGAAAGTTCTAATATTTTTGCGATGTCCTTTATTGGCTTTGCCTCATAGTAAAACATCATAAATATCTTATATTCTTCTTCTTTTAGGGTTTTCAAGGTTTCTCTTATTACCTTATTTTGCTCACTTTCTTCAACATATTCTTCTAGGTTATTGTTGTCAGTTAGGCTTTCTTCATAGTCTGATATGGAAAAGTTTTTTTCTGATTTTCTATATTTGTTTCTCACAACATTCCTTGTTATACCTGCAAGATATGGTTTTACCGGAGTAGTTGGAAGCAATTGACTTGAATTTTTCCAGATACCCACAAATACATCTGAAACAATTTCTTCTATATCTTCTTCGGTTATACACGTACTTACCGAATTTCTTGCAATAATGTACACATAGCTATAAAAATCATCCATCACTTTTTCTATATCAATTTTTTGTTGTTTTAGTAAATAATCATTCAATATTTTTTCTTTCAATTTAGATCTAAACTCCTTTTGTGTTTCAAGTTAACTTTCATACATATAGTAACAAGTTTTTGAAAAAGGTTACAACTATTTGTTTCTAACTTCCATTGTCATTTCTGGAATTCCTATATAAACATCTCGGTCTCCTTCTAATGTATGGCTTTTTATTATTGTTAGTTTTGGATATTTATAAATTGTTGTGCCTCCATCATCATACATATTGCCTTCAATTACTCTGTTGTCTAAATCTTTATTTGCTTTTGCAATTATTGCATCTAACGTAACTTTGCCTTGTTTTAGGGCATCTTCTAGTTTTAGGTCTTCTTCATTGTTTATATTTACATATATATTTTCAAAACCATAATAATAAAGGTCATAATTTGAGTTATTTTCATAAATATCTTGATTGTTTAAGACTTTAGTTCTCTTAGGTGTTTGTTGTTTTTCATCTGAATATAGGTAAAAACCTGGGTAGCCTTCTGTTGATATTTCATCTGAACTAATTTGGGCTGGATATGTTTCTCTTATTTCTCCGTTATATGTTATTAATACTTTTCTTCCTATTCCAAATAGATAATCCTTATGGTCTGTTCCAAAGCTTACCATTATTTTATCTGCTGATTTTCTTTCTTCTTCATCCTCATTTGGTTCTACTACCATATATTTTGTTGTTTCCTCTAATACTGTTCCTATAAATTGTTGTTCTTGTGCCTTTTTCTCAATAAATGATTTCATATCAATTTTAAATATACTTTTTACAAATGTTAAAAACTCTTCTTCTGTTATATTTTTAGTTTCAACTACAAAATGTACATCATTATACTCAAATATTGCATTTTGATACATAGCTTTGTTTATTGTTTTTGTTGCATCTACACGAAACAATTCCGCTTCTATTCCATTTATAACAGACTTTTCATAAACTGGACCTCCTGAAAGTTTTGCATAATCTGTTAATGGTTCTTCGTTTATTGCTGCAAACATTGTTATTGCTTTATTTTCATTTGCAAAAGAGACTGATATATCATGCAAAATATTATATTTATGTGTATCTACATCTCTGTTTGGAACATATACTCCAAATACTCTTTGCACTTTCATGCCCTCTGGAACACTAAATTTTTCTATTATTTCCTGATTTGTACTAAATTCTTTTGCTTTGCAATCATACTCAATGCAAGCCACTTGCCCTCCATTATCATTAAATACTATTTTATCTTCTTTTACTTCAATTTTTGTTTTACTCGGAATATCTTCTTCTAGCTTTTTATTTATATTAGTTACATAAATTACTCCTAAAATTATTGCAGCTACAATTATTATTGATAAAACAATTATACTTAACTTTTTCATATATTCACCCTTTTTCCTCTCTTGATTTTAATACTATTTTGAAATTTCAAAAGTTGCAAAATTTAGATATTTTTTATTATAGCATTAAAGCAGATAATTTCAAAATTACCTGCTTTCCTCAAAACTATTTATCTATATATCCATAAGTTGGCTCTGTGTACATATTATCTGATATTGATTTATATCTTTCTCCATCATAATCATCTGTGAATCCATTATATGCTTTGTAGATATCCCCATTTTCTGTATCGTACACTCTTTCATAGCCTAATATTGCATCACTTTGTTTTTGGCTCATTATATCATAAGATTTACTTCTTCTCTCCCATGCACTCATGTATGAATCGAAAGCTCTTTGTATTGATGCACTTAACTCAAGTGCCTTTTGTGTTTGAGCATTGCTATTATCAATTGTTGTTTTTACATAACTATCTGAGAATTTTATTGAATTTACTGTTTGTAGTAAAATATCCTTGTAATCAATGAATTTATCCTTTTCAGATGTTACTGCCATTATATCATAAACCATGTAATATAACATATCTACTCCGCCTTGGTATTGGTTCCCAAAATTGACAACTGATGCCAAGAATAAGCCTTCTCCTTCTTTTGCGTTAGCACCTTGGAAGGTTGCTCTTAACACTTTGCTATCAAGTGCTAAGCTTTTCATAGAAGCTGTAGATTCAAATTCTTCTTGTTTTGTAAAGTTATTAAATGTTGGAAATTTAAAAGAGCTTAGTGTTGGTTCTATTGAACCTGCATATGAAGTTATTTCTCCAAATTTTTTATAAAATCCTTCCGTTGTTGGGTTATCTAAAACTACCGCATCAGCAAACACTTTGTATTGTGAATTTCCACCACTTAAATTATAATAATTCTGCCAAAAGTTTTTTGCACCTGAACTTTTTAACAATGGTTGAACTTTTACCATTAAAAATACTTGGTTGTTTGTATTTTGTGGGTCATAAGCTCTAATTGCATAAAATACACCTATTCCAGCACCTTCTACTGTCCAGCCTTTTGGTTTTTTCATTGAAAATACATCTGTGCTATAATCTTCTAATGTTAATTGTCTTACTTCATTTTCTCTTATTTTTACATTCTCCTTTTTGGCTATTTTTTGAATATCATTACCTGTATCATTATTTTTCACTTTTGAATAAATCAATCCTCCTATTCCTAAAACTATAGCCACAATTATAACTGTAACAATTATACCAATTTTTGTGTATTTTTTCTCATCCATAATAATTATTCTCCTTTTCTTAATTTATTTTTATTAATGGTATTTTAACATATTAATCTAATTATTGTATAGTTTTTACCAATTTTTCCGTGCCAATTTGGTAATTGTTTTTTACATAATTTTGTGTTATAGTATAATATGTTAAAAATTTTTAAATGGGTGATTATTATGACATTTTCAGAGCAACTAAATGAATACATGAAAATTCTAAAATGTTCTTCTAGTGATTTGGTATCTACATCTGGTCTTTCTTCTGCTGTTATTAGTAGATATCGTAATGGTGAAAGAACGCCTAATATCAAAGGCAAACAAATTGAGCATTTAGCTTACGGTTTATACAAAATTGGGATTAATAGAAATATTGAAATATCTAAAGAAGATATTTACAATGGTTTGATGCTTACATTAAGTGATATTGTTATTGATTTTGAGCAGCTAAGTAAAAATTTTAATGAGCTTGCTTCAACATTAAACATAAATATTGCAGATTTATCTAAGTTTATTAGTTATGATGCTTCCTTTGTTTCTAAAATTAGAAATGGTAGCAGAACTCCTGCTAAGCCAAAAAGTTTTATTGAAGGTGTTTGTAGTTATGTTGTATCAAAATACAGGTCTGATAGCGACAAAAAGGCTATTTCTACACTTATTGGCTGTAATCTTGATGATTTGGAAGATAAGTCTAACTATTATCAAAAGCTTGAAAATTGGCTTTCTACTAATTCTAGGCCTAGCCATAATTATATTAACGACTTTTTAAATAACTTAGATAGTTTTGATTTAAATGAATATATAAAAGCAATTCATTTTGATGAAATGAAGGTTCCTTTTGTTCCATTTTATAAATCTGGTTCCAGAAACTATTATGGATTAGAAGAAATGAAAAAAGGTGAATTAGATTTCTTTAAAGCTACTGTTCTTTCAAAATCTGTTGAACCTGTTTTTATGTGTAGCGATATGCCTATGGAAGATATGGCAAAAGATGTTGATTTCGGCAAAAAATGGATGTTTGCCATAGCAATGACTTTAAAGAAAGGCTTGCACCTAAATATTATTCACAATCTAAACAGGCCATTTAATGAAATGATGCTTGGACTAGAAAGTTGGATTCCAATTTATATGACAGGACAGGTTTCTCCTTTTTATTTAAAGAATGTAGATACTTCTGTTTACTGCCATTTAAACTATGTTTCAGGTGCTGTTGCACTTAACGGAGAATGTATAAATGGATACCATAAAAATGGTAAATACTCATTAACAAGCTCAAAACCTGAACTAGAGTATTACAAACAAAAAGCTCAGAACATGCTTAGTAAAGCAAGGCCTCTTATGGAGATTTACAGATATGAAAACAAAAATGCTTTCAATACATTTATTAGCTCTGCTAACCAAAAAAGTTGTAATTACAGAAGAGTTTTATCATCACTTCCATTTCACACACTTTCTGAAAATTTGTTTTTAAAAATATTAGAGCATAACAAAATTTCAGATGAAAATACACAAGAGTTATTAGAATCTTTAAAAGAGCAAAAGAAAATATTTAGTAAAACTTTGAAAGAAAATATAGTTCAAGATGAAATTTATGTAATGACACAGTCTGAGTTTGAAGAGCACCCTCTTTCAGTTTCTCTTTCATCTAACTTTTTTGAACATAAGGTTTGCTATAACTATGAAGAGTATTTAGAGCACCTTGCAGAAACCAAGAAATTTGAAAAGACTCATCAAAACTACAAAATCAACTTTAAAACAAATAATACCTTTAGAAATATTCAAATTACAATATGCGAGAAAAATTGGGTAATGATTTCCAAAGAGAATAGCCCTTCTATTCACTTTGTAATTCATCATCCTAAATTAAGAGAAGCAATTGAAAGCTTTATACCTCCTGTTGTAGAATAACTATAGTTCCCCATTTAATGGGGAACTAATATTATTCACTTTCCATCGCCTCTAATTCTTCTATTGTTTTTGTTACAACTTTGCCTTTTTCTATTTGTTCAATAGATTTGTCTATTTTGCTTAAATATTGTGTATTTCTTAGTGCTTTCATCAACTCATTATATTGCTCTAAGCTCATTAACACAACATTTTTTTCATCTTTCCTTGTAACTATTACTGTTTCATTATTATCTGTTGCTTTATCACAGTAATCTTTTAAATTGCTTCTAATTGTTGAATAATTAACAGCTAGCATAAAAATCACCTCTTTTTTTGTACCGTTTCTTGTACTTAATATTGTACCATATTATTATATGCAAGTCAAGATGATTTTATTCTTCTTTATTTTCTTTTTCCTCACATTCCTGCTCTTTTTCTTCTAATACTTCTTTAAATCCTGTTAGTGCCTCAAATGCCATGAATTGTTTGGCTCTGTCTTGTTTATCAGTATCCATTGTGACCTCCTATTAATTTATTTCTAATTTGTGTTGTTGCATTTTCTTCTAAATTCATTCCTTTTAGAATTATGTTTTTGCCCATTTTTGCTTTTAGTTCTATTATTGTTTTTTCTAGTTTCTTATGTTTGTCTTGATTTTCTAAGCTGTCGAATAAATTTATTTGCTGGTTATCATCTTCCTGTAAATTATCAAAACTTATTCCGTACTTTTCTTATTGGAATTTCTTTATCTGTTGTTTGGTCAAATAGCTTCATGAACTCAAAAACTAGGTTTGTATATAAATTGCTAGGGTTTGCTAGTTTTCTACTTCCTCCAGTTGACTTTATGGCATCTTTTGAATAGCCAATATATAATCTAACCACTCCTGCTTTTTTATTATTTTCTATTAGTTTTTGAGATAATAATTCTACCATTTCTTTAACTATTAGCCTTGCATTTTCATAGTTATAATCTTTAAATAAAATTTGACTATTGCTATATGATGTTGTTTTTGGTTTATAATCTTTAATATCCGCAATTGTGCATGTTTCTAAGCCTTTAGAATGGTCTATCAAAAAGCGTGCATTTATTCCAAATTCCTTATACAGCCTTTTTTCATCACATCTTGCAACTTCATTCATTGTGAAAATTCCCATTTTCTTAAGTCTTTCCGCAGTCCCTTTGCCGACTCCCCAAAAATCAGTTAATGGTTTATGGTTTCCTAGTGTTTTTATATATTTTTCCTCATTAAGCCATGCAATATTTGTAGGACTATGTTTTGATAAAATATCTAATGCAACTTTTGCCAAATACATATTATTTCCAATTCCACAAGTTGCTGTAATTTTATATGTATCTAAAATATCCTTCATCATAACTTTTGCAAGTTCCATTGCATTCATTTTATAGAGTTTTAAATAATGAGTTACATCAATAAAACATTCATCTATTGAATATGGATAAATATCATCTTTTGAAATATATTTTAAATATATCCCATAAATATTTGCCGAATATTCCATATACTTGCTCATTCTAGGAACAGCCATAATATAATTCACATTCTTCGGAATTTCATATACTCTACACCTATTCCTAATCCCCAAATTTTTCATTGCAGGAGTAATTGCTAAACACACACTGCCATTCCCCCTGCTTGGGTCAGCCACTACCAAATTTGTGCTAAATGGGTCTAACCCTCTTTCAGCACATTCAACAGATGCGAAAAAGGTTTTTAAATCAATTACCAAATATATATTGCTCAAGTATAAAACACCTTCTTTTATTTTTAGACTGGGAATATTATAACATATATTTATGAAATTGTAAACAGTTGTTCGTAATGTTATTTAAAAAATCACCTGCATTTTTCTTGCAGGTTGATTTTTATTTATCCCTAAATCCCTCGCCATACACTTCTCTTGCATTTGTAATAACTATAAAAGCATTTTTATCTATTTCTTCTATTATTTTTCTGGCTTCTCTAACTTCCACTCTAGACATTACACACATCAGCACTTTTCGTGGTTCTCTTTTATACATTCCTTCTGCATCTATAGCAGTTACGCCTCTATGTATTTCCTGGCCGATTCTGTCTGCTATTTCTTCCCACTTTGATGATATAATTACCAATTTTTTTGCAAAATTTATTCCTTCGAAAAATACATCCAAAGTTTTTCCCATTACATATATTGCTAGTGCTGAATATAAACCTACTTCTATGTCT
Organism: uncultured Clostridia bacterium; assembly: GCA_934167835.1. Taxonomy (GTDB): domain Bacteria; phylum Bacillota; class Clostridia; order TANB77; family CAG-508; genus UMGS1781. The sequence goes on from CAKPLZ010000008.1 coordinate 28,440, forward strand.
TTAAAATATATGACATTTGCGCCTACTATTAAAACATCAGTAATTACTATTAGTGTTCCTGTTTTTAAATATGGATTAAATGTTTTTATCACATTTGCCAAAAGGTCTGTTCCTCCTGTTGAACCATTTGCCTTTAGTACTATTGCTGTTCCTATTCCAACTACAACAGAGCCATATAAAAAGGCCAAAAATCTGTCTAATGTTATTGGGTCAAAATTTGCAAATACATTTAAAAACAAAGATAAAACGGCTGTACCAATTAAAGCTTTTGCAAAAAACTTTTTTCCAACTCTAAAATACGCAAAACAAAATAATGGTATATTAATTATCAGCATTACTGTTCCTACTGGGAAACCAAACATATAATATCCAATAGTAGCAATACCAGAAAATCCACCTGTTGACAACTGATTTGGAACTAAAAATAGCTCAATTCCTGCCGCCATTATTGCACAACCAATTATAATTTTTAAAACATCCATTATAAAATCTTGTACATCTTGAAAAGTAATTTTTTTTATTTTATTTTTCATACTAAAACTCCTAAATTTATTATTTACTTTTTTCCTCTTTTCATTCACCTTGTAAACTGCTTACAAATCCCTCGTATAACTGTTTTGCTGTTTCTGGACTATCTACACCTTCTTTGTTTTTTATTGGCGCAAAGCACTGTTCTCTTACTCCTCGAACGACTGTTATATTTTCAAACTCATTAAAGCTATCAAAAATAAATTGTTCAAATTTATAACAATTTGGTTCTTTTGGAATAACTAAATTGCCATTTTCATCAATATACTTTGATTTTTTTGTTGCCACATGATAATTCATTTTTTTATTACTTAGCTTTTTTATTGCTTCAATACTATATAGATTGCACATAATATGTCCCTCTCCATATAGAAGCTCGCCTTGCTCATCTAAAGCATTGCGCATTTGTTCTGATATTTCTGTGTATTCAATTACCTCAATTCTATTATTGTTTTTGCAAAGTACTCCAACCTTCTCTTCTGGGCAATTTTTAATTATAGTTTTTGTTCCAATTTGTTTTTCTTGTTTTATTGTTATTCCCAATAGTAATGGGTCTACGTATTGTACTAATATATTATCAACTGAGCCAATGAAAATCCATTCTATTTGCTTTTCTTCCATATCCTCAATAATTTCATTTCGAGCCATTGAATTGAAAATTCCACCATTTCCGTCAGAAGCGAATTTTATTAGTCCATCTTCTCCAATTACTAATTTACCATTTTTATCTAATAATGGTAATTCATTTTGTTTGAAAAATTTTATATATTCTTTAGGATATCCCCAAAAGCTCGCATTTTCAAAAGCTTTTATGGTTTCAATGTTGTTTTCAGGGCTTGTCATAATATAGCAATTGATATATACTCCATATTTTTCTCTTGCTTTTTTTAATTTTTCAATACTAACTTCGAAAAGAGTTTTCACCTTAGAATTTAGGTTTATTGGGAAAGTTCCCTTAGGTCCGGTATGCCCAAGCCTTGTTCCCTGGCCTCCAGCCATTATAGCAACAGCATATTTACCGTTTTTAATTACACTGTCCCCTATTTTTTTATATTCATCAAGTTCACACTTTTCTAATTTTCCAGGATTAATGGCTTTAACTGGTTGAATTTTTTCAATGTTCTTAATGTTTGTTTTAGTTGTAGCCATCTTATACAATTGCTCTAATTCATCAAAATCTATACTCAATACTTGGTTAATAATTTCTTGATTATCTAATTTTATATGTTCTTGATTATATTTGTTTAATATTTCTCTTGCTTGTTCTAATTTTTCCATTAAAGTTTCATCTCCTTTTACAATTGCCTAACTAATATATCACGTTTTTTTAATTTTGTCTACTCCTAATTATATTTGACAAATGTTACCAATTATGCTATCATTTTTTTAGGTGATGTATATGGAAGAGAAAAATAATGATATTGAAGTTGTTATAGAAAATAATGGTGAATCCCTTGAAATTTCACCTGTCTATGAACATCTAACTGTTGCAAAACCAAAACCAAAAGAAGACAAAAAAAGTATAATTATTCCAGAAGTGAAAAAGAAAAATTAATTTTTTTAAAAATCACTTGACATTTGTAAAAAAAATATGTATAATAGAATAGTTCTTGGCGAGATAGCTCAGTTGGCTAGAGCATTCGGTTCATACCCGACAGGTCGGTGGTTCGAATCCACTTCTCGCTACCAAAACTGAAACATTTTGTTTCAGTTTTATTTTTTATATAAAAAATAACTCACTATATTAAGTGAGAAAAAAAATAATCTTTTATATATTAAACTAATATTTTTCATTTTAAGGAATATTGGTGGAGATGGAGGGAGTCGAACCCTCGTCCAGTATTCTATCCATATAAACTTCTACAAGTTTAGTTTATTATAAACATTCCCTCAAACCCTCGCAAATAAACACGCTTGGATTTTTGGTAGCCAAATAGTTACCCATTATTTCCTTGGCAAGAAATAATTTTGTTTCCTACTTTAATCGACGCCTTTTTTATGCCAGTAGGCCTCATAAGAAGACGACGCGCCAAACTAGGCAGCGTATGCTAATTCATTATCAGCGTTTAATTTTAATTCGCTTTTTTATAGTGGCCAAAGCGACCATCCACTACTTGCTATTTACATTTCAAAAATATCGTCAAAGCCAAATACATCCCCGAGTACTTTTATATTATACTACGAAATTACGGATATTGTCAATATTTTCTGTTTCTTTTTGACAAAAAAATAAGGCGTTATGCCCTATTTTTTTAGCTTACTTTTTTCTTTCCAAAAGTTATATCTTGGAATAAGAAATTTTTGAATCCTTGCCATGTAATTTCTTGGTGTAAGAATTCATTTATTTCGTCTTCAATCTTTTGTTCATAAGGTGTAAGTTCCACTTTGATTTCATAAGTTAAAATTCCTTTTAACTTAGACCAGAAAGATGGTTTTGCTGGTAAATTTGTTCCAGTTTTGCAAACTCTAAAAGCAGAGTTTCCACCAGATACTGGGCTTCCAACATTACCTGCATGTTCAGTTCCAACGCCACCTATTCCTCCAGCATTTTCCATTCCACCATTAGTTCCGTCTATTGGAATAAATTTTGATACTTCCTTCATATTTTTCCTCCCCTTTTAAAGTTTTTGAGATTTTTCTTTTGTAAAGTAATTATCTCTTTTAATGTCTACATATATTTTATACTACATTTTCCTTTAATAATCAATACTTTTTTTGAATATTTTCTTTACATTTTCATTACAAAAATATGACAAAATTGTAATATTTTGTCATATTTTTTCGCCCAATAATTCTAGTCCTTCTCTTTTTATAATTTTTACTGTTTCTAAGGTATTTTCTAAGTTTTCTCCTTTAGTTTTAACCATTATATAATTAGTTGTATGTCCCTCTGTATAACCATCATGTACTGTTGTTTCAAATAATACTTCTAGTTTCTTTCCGATAAATCTATCTAAAAATTCTTCCTCGTTTTCATCAGATAATTTTATTAATTTATTGCTTCTTGCATCTTTTATTTTAGGATCTATTTGGTCTTTCATTTTAGCAGCTACTGTTCCTTTTCTTTGTGAATACTTGAATATGTGCATTTTTGCAAATTTTATTCTCTTTAGAAAATCATAGGTTGTATTGAATTCCTTTTCTGTTTCGCCTGGGAAACCAACTATTATGTCTGTTGTAAGTGCTACACTTGGAAATTTTGCTCTTAGTAGGTTTACGCCGTGTTCAAATTCTTGTATTGTGTATTTTCTATTCATTCTTTTTAATGTTTCATCACAGCCACTTTGAAGTGATAAGTGGAAATGGTCACATATTTTGTCTACATTTCCTAATCTTTCTACAAATTCCTCTGTGATTAAATTTGGTTCTAATGAACCTAAGCGGATTCTTTTTAAGCCTTCTATTTTGTTTATTTGTTCTAACAAATCAATTAGCCTTGTTCCATCTTCAAAATCTTTCCCATAAGATGCTACATGTATTCCTGTTATTACAACTTCTTTTATTCCATTTTTTACAATGTTTTGTATTTCTTTTATTACACTCTCTGTTTTTCTGCTTCTTACTCTTCCTTTAGCATACGGAATTATGCAGTATGAGCAAAAGTTGTTACATCCATCTTGAACCTTTATTACTGCTCTTGTTTTTTCAGTATATGTAACTGTTCCAAAGTCTTGAAATTCTTTTTCTTCCTCAATTTTATTTACTTCTTCTTGTTTTGTATTTGAGTAGTTTTCTACTATTTTAACAATATTAGATTTATCTGAATTTCCAACTATTATATCTAATTCTTCTATTTTTTCAAGTTCTTCTTTATTAACTTGTGCATAGCAACCGTGTTGCAACTACTATTGCATCTGGATTGTGTGCCTTTGCTTGCCTTATAATTTGCCTAGATTTTTTATCTGCCATGTTTGTTACTGTGCATGTATTTATAATGTATATATCAGCTTTTTCATCAAATTCTAGTTTTTGATACCCGTTTTCTATAAACTTTTGTGCCATTGCATTTGTTTCATATTGATTTACTTTGCAACCGTAATGTATAAAAAGCTACTGTTTTCTTCATTTTATTGCTCCTCACTGTTACCAACAGTAGTTTCTTCACTTGCTACTGGTGGTTTTGCCATTTTTAATTCTTCCCATCTTTCTTTTGGCATCAATGTTTTTCTTGGTTTGCTTCCTTCATATCCTGAAATTATTCCTCTTGCTTCCATTTGGTCTATTATTCTGCCAGCTCTTGTGTATCCTATTTTAAATCTTCTTTGTAACCCTGATGCTGATATTTGTCCCATATCAACTGCCATATCAATTGCATCCATTAAAAGCTCATCTGTATCATCATCTTCTGAATTATCTAGTTCTTGGTCAGTTGTGTTTGCTTTTTCTATTTTTTCAATTATATCATCACTGTATGTTGGTCCACCATTATTTTTTAGGAATGTTACTATTTTTTCAACTTCACTATCAGATATAAATGCGCCTTGAACTCTTTGTGGTTTTATTGTTCCTGATGGATAAAATAGCATATCTCCTTTTCCTAATAATTTTTCAGCACCTATTGAATCTATTATTGTTCTTGAGTCTACGCCTGATGTTACTGCAAATGCAATTCTACTTGCAATGTTAGCTTTAATGACACCTGTGATAACATCAACTGATGGTCTTTGTGTTGCAATAACCAAGTGCATTCCAGCAGCTCTGGCCATTTGCGCTAGTCTACAAATTGCATCTTCTACATCTTTTGCTGCAACCATCATTAAATCAGCAAGCTCATCTATTATGATTACAATTTGAGGTAATTTTTCCTCAACGCCTTCTTCTTCTAGTGCTTGGTTATAGCCTGTAATATCTCTTACATTTTTTTCAGCAAATAAATGATATCTATTTACCATTTCTTGAACTGCCCATTGTAAAGCACCTGCAGCCTTTTTAGGGTCTGTTACAACTGGTATTAATAAGTGTGGAATTCCATTATATACTGATAGTTCTACTACTTTTGGGTCTACCATTACAAGTTTTACTTCACTTGGTTTTGCTTTGTATATAATACTTGTAATTAATGTGTTTATACATACACTCTTTCCAGAACCTGTACTTCCTGCTATAAGAACGTGTGGCATTTTTGCTATATCTGCAACAATTGTTTCTCCTGCTGCATCACGGCCAACTGCAAATGCAAGTTTTGATTTTGCCTCTTGGAATTTAGGGTCTGCAATTATATCTCTTAAAACTACCATATCTTTTTCTTTGTTTGGAATTTCTATTCCAACTGCTTGTTTTCCTGGAATTGGTGCTTCTATTCTTATACTTTCTGCTGCTAAATTAAGAGCAATATCATCTGCTAAATTTGCAATTTTACTTACTCTTACTCCTTCTGCGGGTTTTAATTCATATCTTGTAATAGTTGGTCCTACTGAAACATTTTCAACTTTTGCTGCTACTCCGAAGCTATGTAATGTTCTTTGTAATTTACTTGCTGTATCAGTAATTGCCTTTTTGCTGTTCTTAGCAGTTGCTTTTCCTTCTTTTAGGAATTCAATTGGTGGAAATTCATAGTTTTGGTCTTCAACTGTTAATGTGTGTTCTAGTGTTAGCACTTCTTTTGATTTATCTTCCTTTGTTTCTTCTTGTTTTTTGAATAATCCATTTTCACTTGCCATTTTGATATTAATTTGATTGTCTAAAACTTCTGCTTCTTTGCTTTCCAATTCTCTTAATTCTTTTTTGCTTCGTTGTTTTTCTTTTAGTTTTTCAACACTATTTTTGATTCCTGAAATTTTTGGTTCTACTACTTCATCATCTTCGTTATCTACAATTGTATTTTCTTTTTTAGTTCTTACTTTTTCTCTTGCTTCTCGTTTTTCTATGTTTCTTTCTTTTCTTTCTTCAACTATTTCTTTTACCTTTTCAGCAGGCTTTATTCCATACATGAATATAGAAAGTATTACAATTACTCCTACAGAAATAACTACTGTGCTAAGTTTTCCAACTAAACATATCAGCCAATTTGTAAATGTTGTACCAACTAGTCCTGTGTTTCCTCCAAGAACAGTTATTATAACTGCTATTGCTATTACTAGGCTTAGGTATTGTAATAGCTTAATAGTTATGGTTCTTTTGTCTTGCTCACAAGCTAAGTTTACAGCTGCTGCGAATATAGCAATTGGAATTAGATATTCAATCCATCCTATTGCATATTCTAACTGTGGAATTAGGTTTTGTCCTATAGTTCCTGGTTTTCCATAAATTAATACACCTAAAACTATACTTACCACAAATAATAATACAACTTCTATATCTAAATTATTTCTTTGTTTTTTCTTTTTTCTTCTTCCCATATTTTTCTCCTCTATTTAATAAAAAGCCAGAAAAATTAGTTTCTTCTGACTTTCAGATATTAATTATTTAAGCTCATTACGATTTTGTTCTATTGTCTTTAATGCTTCTGTTATAGAACCATTTATATTATGTATTGCATTTTCTAAATTTTCAAGTATTCCATCTGCATAGTCTTTTGTTCCTTTAGTAATCTCCCTAGACATTTCGTTTGCTGTTTCTATTATCTCTGCTTTTTGCTCATAAGCTTTTCTTGTTATTTCATGTTCATCAATCATTGAAATTATTCTATTTTCAGCTTCTCTAACTATGTCGTCAGCTTCTTTTTGAGCTTCATCTAAAATTCTTGCTCTTTCTTCTTTTATCCATTTAGCTTGCTTTAATTCATCTGGAAGCTTTAATCTTATATCTTTTATTATCTCTAAAACTTCTTCTTTATCTACAATTGCCTTTTCTGTAAAAGGAACTGATTTACTTTTTTCTAATATATCCTCTAATGTTTCTAATAATGTAAAAATCTCCATTGTTTTTACTCCTTTCGAATAAATATGAGTATAGCTCGCCCATATTTTCTTTTATCAAAAATTTGAATTCCTTTTGTTGTGATTGTCTTTTCTTTTTCTGTATCATCTGTTTCTACAATAATAATTCCTTCTTTTGATAATAAACCTAATGTTATAATTTTCTCTATTGCAATATTTGCGAATTCAGTTTTATAGGGTGGATCTAAGTAAATTATATCGAATTTATAATTAGTGTTTGCCAAATATTCTAAAGCCTGGTTGTAATCCTTATTTAATATAGTTATCTTACCTTCAGTTCTGGTATTCTTCACATTTGCTTCAATAATCTTTACTGCATCCTTTGAATTGTCACATAAAACCGCTTTTTCGGCACCTCTACTTATTGCCTCAATACCTATTGCGCCACTTCCAGCAAATAAGTCTAAAACTTTTTTATCTGCAATTTCAAATTGAATTATATTAAATAAAGCTTCTTTAACTCTATCTAGAGTAGGCCTAGTATTCATTCCCTCTAAGGCAACTAACTTTTTTCCTCTAGCACTTCCACTAATTACCCTCATAAACTTCCTTTTCCTGCATATACATATATTCTATTCGATTTTTAGAATATGTCAAGAGTATTGACAAAAATGTAATATTATTTTAATATTCTTGTAATAATTCTTGAGTTTGTAATAATTTTGTTTTATTTCTGTTATATTATACCTTATTTTGTAATAATTATCAATAGTTTCTAAGAAATTTTATGCCAAAGGCGTTTGCCTTTGGCATTTTTTTATTTTGTTCCGAAAATTCTGTCTCCTGCATCTCCTAATCCTGGTAAAATGTAAGCTTTCTCATTTAATTGTCTGTCTATTGATGTACAGTATATTTGCACATCTGGATGTTTTTCTTCTATCATTTTAATTCCTTCTGGTGCTGCTATTATGCAAAGGAATTTGATTTTTTTAACTCCTTTTTCTTTTAATAGCTCTATTGCATCTAAGCCTGAGCCGCCTGTTGCAAGCATTGGATCTAGAATTATAACTTCTCTTTTTTCAATGTCTTTTGGAACTTTGAAGAAGTATACATTTGGTTTGAATGTTTCTTCATCTCTATACATTCCTATATGGCCTATTTTAGCATTTGGAACCATGTTTATTATTCCATCTAACATTCCTGTTCCTGCTCTTAAAATTGGTACAAATGCATAGTTGTCTTCGTTAATTTTTCTTGTTTTCATTTTTTCCATTGGTGTTTCAATTTCTGTTTCATACATTTGAGCATCTTTTAGAGCTTCATAGCAAAGTAATTCTCCTAATTCAGAAATAATTTCTCTAAATTCCTTTGTTCCTGTTTTTTTGTCTCTAAGTATTGCTAGTTTGTGTTCAATTAGTGGGTGTTTTAATTCGATTGCTTTCATTAAAATTCCTCCTTACATTTTTTCAGGCATTTCCATACCTAATAATTTTACTCCCGTTTCAAGAACTGTACCTACTGCATACGTTAATGCTAAACGTGCATCTTGAAGGGCTTTGTCTTCTGTTATGATTTTATGTTCATTATAAAATGCGCTAAAGCTTTGTGCTACATTTATTAAGTATCTTGCAATAATTGAAGGTTCATTCTTTTCAGCTGCAACTTGTATTGTTTCGTTAAAATTATATAGTAATTTTAGTGTTTCTATTGCTTCTTTTTCTTGAAGTTTACCACAATTAATATTCTCCAAATTTGGTACATATCCTGCTTTTTCTAATAAACTTCTTGTTCTAACATATATGTATTGAATGTATGGTCCGGTTTCTCCTTGGAAGTTTAATAGCATATCCCAATCGAATATTTCATCTTTTATTCTACTGTTTGATAAATCATTGAATATTATAGCTCCAACTCCAACTTTTCTTGCAACTTCTTCTTTGTTTTCTAGATTTGGATTTTTTTCATCAATTATTTTCTCTACCTTTTGAATAGCCTCTTTTAATATGTCTTCTAGGAATACTGAGTTACCTTTTCTTGAGCCTATTTTTTCACCTGTTTTATCAACTACAAGACCAAAAGGCACGTGTTCACATCTTGCTGCATACTCTGGATATCCCATTAATTCTAGTACCTTAAACACTTGTTTAAAATGTAATCTTTGTTCGTTTCCTACTACATATATTGCTTTATCAAAATTGTATTTGTTTATTCTATCTTTTAGTGATGCTAAATCTCTTGTTGCATATATCGTTGTTCCTGCTGATGTAATTATTATACATGGTGGCATATCATATTCTGATAAATCTACAACTTGTGCACCTTCTGATTCTTTCAATAAACCTTTGTTTCTTAATTCTTCAACTACTGGTTCCATTTTGTCATTATAATATGATTCTCCATTATATGAATCAAATTTTGAGTTTAGCAAATTGTATGTTTTTTGGTAGTTTTCTAAGCTTATTTTTCTTATCCATTTCCAAGTTTCAACTTCTTTTTCTTCTCCATCTTCTAATCTTTTGAAGTATTCTCTTGCTTTTTCAGTAAGTTCTGGTTTTTCTTTTTCTTCTTGGCAAAATCTTACATAGATTTTTAGTATGGCTTGAATTTCACTTTTTGAAAAGTCATATTCATCTTTCCACATATCATATCCTGCCATTACTTTTCCAAATTGCAATCCCCAGTCTCCTAAATAGTTTATACCAACACTGTTGTAACCTAGGAAATTATATATTTTGTATAAGGCTCCTCCAATAACTGTTGAGCGTAAATGTCCAATGTGAAATGGTTTTGCTATGTTTGGTGCTGAATAATCTATTACAACATTTTTGCCTTGTCCAATATTACTTGAGCCATAGTTTTCTCTTTTTTCTGCAATTTCATTTAATATATTTTGAGCTAAAGTTTCCTTATTGATATATATGTTTAAATACCCACCAACGATTTCAATTTTTTCTATAACTTTCTCATCTATTTCTATATTATTCTTTATTTCTGTTGCTATTACAGGTGGTGCTTTTCTTAGTGTTTTTGCAAGTTTAAAGCAAGGGAATGCATAATCCCCTAAATCACTATTGGGTGGAATTTCTATGTATGTTACTAATTCCTTTTCATCTAAATTTGTTACTTTTGCTATTGCTTTTGCTATTTTTTCTTTAAAATTAATCATTTTGTAATATTTCTCCTTTCATTTTAAAATTAAACTGCCATAAATAGCAGTTTAATTTTTATTAATCACCTAAACATATTCCTAAATTTCTTGCTACTTTTACTAGATCATCATCCATTTTTACTGTTTTAATGTTTGTGCTTTCTGTTCCTCCTGAACGTGCTCCAATTTCTTTATTTTTTCCTACAACTTCTTCAAGTGAAACATATCCAAGTTTTCCGTCTTTTAATGTTACTAAAACATTAAATATTCCATCTAGTGCAAGTTCCATTGCTTTATATCCATATTTTGTAGATAAAACTCTATCAAATGCTGTTGGGGTTCCACCTCTTTGAACATATCCAAGAGTTGTATTTCTTGAAACCATTCCTGTTAATTTCTCAATATTTTCTGCTATTTTATCTCCAATTCCTCCAAGTCTAATATTATCTAGACCTTTTCCATCATCTAAGGTTTTCTTAACAACCATTGTACCATCTTTAGGTTTTGCTCCTTCAGATACAACTACTATGCTAAACTTTTTGCCTTCTGCTTTTCTTTCATTTATTTTATTTATAACACAATTGATGTCATAAGGTATTTCTGGAATTAAAGCAACATCAGCTCCACCTGCTATTGCAGATTCAAGAGCAATCCAACCTGCATAACGTCCCATTACTTCTAGAACCATAACTCTATGGTGAGACTCTGCTGTTGAATGAAGTCTGTCTAAAGCTTCTGTTGCAACAGATACAGCTGTATTATATCCGAAAGTCATTTCACAATGTGCGACATCATTATCAATTGTTTTAGGCACACCAATAATGTTCAATCCTTTAACAGAAAAATCTCTAGCTGATTTTTGAGTTCCATCTCCACCCAAAGTAAAAATACAATCAAAACCAGCTCTTTTAACATTTTCAATACAAACATCTGAAACATCCCTGTAAACAGTTTGTCCATTTTCTTCAATTTTTAAATTAAATAAATTTGTACTATTAGAAGCTCCAATAATAGTTCCACCTCTATGTAATAACCCAGAAGCACTACCATTAGAATCAAGCTTAATATAATTATTCTCATACAAGCCCTTATATCCCTCTATATACCCATAACACTCAACACCATTATGTTCCGCAGTCTTAACAATAGCCCTAATAACCGCATTAAGCCCCGGACAATCTCCACCATTAGTAATAATTGCAACCTTCTTAACCATTCTTTTCTCACTCCTATGTGTTTAAACACCTAATTTTTCTTGAATATTATATAATAAAGTTTGGGAGTTTGCAATAGGTTTTGATTAAAAAACCAGAGTGGTTTTGATAAATCCACTCTGGTTTGTATTTTCTTCTTACCCATTTTGCTCTACAATTGCTGGGAGCTCTGCTCTTATAGAAACTACGCAACGCAAAGATAATTGTGTTGACATCAATATACCTGAAGTATAGAATAAACCATAGTTAGAGAATGCGTCATCTTCAATTACTAATCCAGAGCCAAAATAGGCATAATTAGAGTAAGCAGTAACACCTCGAGAAGCTAACCAGTATTTATATGTTTTTGACTCTCCAAATATTAAATCTCTTTCTACAGGTGTTATTGTTTTACTTGTATCTTCGATATTTGCTTTACTTACTAAATATGTTCCGTCATCTGATAAAGAATAATAATATCCATTTAATTCATACTCTCCTAATGATGCTCCATTATCTTCTATTCCTGTAGGGTGCCTTGGTTCATAAAATTTTCCAGCTCTTTTTTGCATATTAAAATTAGTTATTGCATTCCACAAGTTAGCATAGTCTTCTCCTAATTCCTTTAGTTTTGTTGTTTTATTTTCTGCCTCATACCATTTGCTATTTGCATAGTACATTGCTTTTGGATTTTTATAATTTACACATTCGTTTATGTCTTCAATTGTCATTCCCCTTGCATCTTCACCATAAAGCTCTTTGCACATTCTGTTTATTTCTTCTACACAGTTATTGTATGCTCCTTCTCCATACATTCTTATAACTCCTGTTGTTGGAGTTTGTGTTGTTAACAGTAGCGTTTCGTTTGTGTCGTCATTTCCATTTGAATTTTCTATACCTAAAACCACCCATGTTGTTTCAGTGTCTTTACTTATAGTTTGTTCTCCATTTTCGCCAAAATTTTCTGCCTTTAAATGTCCTCTTTCAATTCCCTGACTTACACCGCTCTTTTCTCCTGCTATCGTAGTGGTTTCATTGCCTCTTGCAGTATAGCTTACCTGTTGGCCTATTGTATAAGACTTATCACAATGCTTACATGTCAATTTATCTCCTGTTCTTACCCAATTATGAATTTCTGGAATCCCAGCTAGATAATCTTCGGCCGAGTTATAGGTTTTTCCATCTATTTCAATCTTCATTTTACTTTCTGCATCCTGCGCTGTTTTCCAGTTTTTTGTTGCATCACCTGCTGATTTAAATAAGCCTGTGTTTAGTGCTACACTTATGCTGACTGCTACTAGGATTAACATGATGATTATTGTAATTATTAAGGCTATAAGTGTTATTCCTGTTTGTCTTTGTATTTTTTTCTTCATTAGCGTTTTTCTCCTTTCATTATTATCAGCTATTAAAAATTTTTAAAATTTTTTAGATGTTTTATCACACTTTTGCAAGGTTTTTTGGTGTTTTTATCACACTTTTGCAAGGTTTTTGGGTGTTTTTATCACATTTTTGTTTTTTACCATATATCCTAAGAAAGCATTTTTGTATCGTTTTCAATATCTTCTTTCTTTAATCCGCCAAACAACCTACTAAAAAATGATTTTCTAAATATATTCATATATTTATTAGCCAAGCTTTGTGATTCATATAGTTGTCTTTTTAAGTCATTTACTTCCATTTCTTTTTGTTCTAATTGAGTTTTAGTTTGTTTTTGTAATTGTTGTATTTCTTCAATTTTTACATTTTCTTCTCTAGTTTTGTTTTGCTCAAGAATGGCTTTTGCTGTTGGGAATTCTATTTTGTTTTTTCCTGTGCTTTCTGCTAATGGGTTTGGATAGAACATGTTCTTTTTTGATAGGAGTAAATTAATGTCTATGTCAATATTATTCTCAATTAGTGGGCTACTGTTGACAGAGATATTGTCTGTTTTAATTTCTCTTAAAAACATTGATGCATTTTGGCTATTATCAGTAAATATGCTGCTGCTGTAGCCTGATGTATTGAAGTTTATTTGTGCTATTGCTTCGTCTAAATCTGTAACTTCAATATAGTCTTCAAATGGAATGTTTAAGCCTCTTTTTACATATATATCTATATTTGTATTTTCTTCTATTAATTTCTTTATGAATGTAATATGTGTTAAATCTTCTATATATATATCAAAATAGTTATATCCTTTGCAAACCACCTCAACTTTTGAGGCATCTTTTATTTTATTTTGAAGGTTTCTATTTCCAATAGCAAATACTTTATTTATGCTTGTACTATTTTGTAGCAAGTCTTCTATTTTACTTGTATATAATATTTGTACCAAGTTTTTGTCTATATTGTATGCTTCTAAGACTCTTTGGATTAATATTACTATTAGCTCATTAGTAGCTTTCATGTAGTCAACTTCGCTTGTTATTATTAAACTATTGTGTGTTATTATTGCCTTTATAGCTAATTCTAGTAAACAGTATGTGTTTCCTTCATATACAAGACATATTGTTCCTAAATTATCTGTTTGCGTTCCTTCCATATAATTGTTTTCATTCTTGTTCATAGATATAACTTTTCTATAAACATCTTGAACAGAATCTATTTCTTTATTTAATTTTTGAAACATATCAAAGTTAATTTTAAATCCATTATTGTTTTTTATATCTATTGAATTTGCTTTTTCTATGTTTTCTTTATTTTCCTTTAATAGATTAAATACATCTTGCGCTACTTTTTTTCCGTCTATATTTGCATCCATATTAGTATATGCCATTATTGAATTTCCTAATATTTCTCTTATACTCTCCATATTATCTTTCACCTCTTTTAGCATTTTCTTCTTTGATTTCTTTCACTACAGACTGTAACATTTGCTGTTGTTCTTCTGTTAATGATGATATATCAACTTCAGAATCTTGTATTCCAATTTGCTTTAAAGATTTTTTTACTTGGTTCATTATATGTGTTTCAGCTTTTTGTTTTTGTTCTTCTGTTAGACCTGGTTTCAATGGTGCAGATAATACATTTCCAATTTTTACTTTGTTATTTTCATCTTTACTGTATATTAGGGCAACCCTTGCTGTAGCCATTACTCGTGTATCTTTGGGATCTAAGCCATATTCTCTTGCTATGCTATTTATAATTCTTTGTGATGTTGGTAATTCTTCTTCATCTTTTTTCTCTCTTAAATACTGTAAATTTGTTTTCCCTGTAGCTTGTTCCATTCTCTGCATTGTTAGCAAAAGTGTATTAGGCATATTTGTTCCATCAAATACTGGTACATCATCTTGATGAACATATAAGTTTTCATGGTGTGATTTTTGAATATTTTTCCTTTCTGCAATTGTATATTGTGTATTTGCATCTGTATATGGATGTGGTAACCTTTCTGTGCCTTTTACTTGAACGCTATCAGTCTCAACATGTATTGTTTTATCTTCTTTGATTGCATCTGCTATATCATTATATCCTAATCCAATTGTTACTTTTCCCAATAATAATGAGTTATATTGTTCTTGAGTAATAGTTCCATTTTCTAGCAAGTCCTTATATACTCTCGCATCTTCTTTCATTAAGTCCTGTGCAGCTTTTTTATATACTTCAAGCACATCTGTAGTTAATCCTTTTCTGCCTAAATCAGGGTGTTCTTTGTTATATATATCAAATATTCTGTGTGGTATTTCAATATTATCAAAGCAACCTGTATATTGATTCCTCCAAAACCAGCTCTGCGCAACTAATCTACCTTCTGCATCTTTTACGCAGAATACTCTACCGTCTGGAGATACAACACTATGTTCCATACTTGTTTGTCCAGCTCCATGAATTTCTTGGCAACAATCTGTTAATGTTCCAATTGTTAGTCCTAGTGGATCATCACATCTAAGCATCTCATACGTATACCCTTTGGCACTTCCATATATTCTTGGAATACTTGAAAACTCTCTTGTTTCTCCTTCATTATACAAATGCTGTATTGTTTCAAAATCCTTTTGTGAATATCCTGCTATTTTTGCTTGTTCTGCAACTTTTTCATTTCCAACCTCAATGTCAGTATATGCAATGCTTTTAATATAGTTTTGAGCTACATCTAAAGTTAATCTTCTCCCTGCATTTGTCTTTACAATATCTTTGAATTGTCTTTGTATTGTTGCAATATCTTTTGTATATTCTTGATTTGATAATATTTCTTTTAAATTGTCATTAAAGAATTTCGCAAAATCAGGATTATATTCTAATAAGAATGAATCAAACATTTGATGAGCTTTTTCTGGTGTTAAAATTCTTGGTATTTGAGCGTTTTCCAATATTTTTCTTATAGTTTTAACACTATCTTTATTCTTTTGTTTATCCATACCAAAAACATACTTGCCATCATCATTTAAAGTATATGCCTGTTTAAATAAATTCTTTATTTCTTCTGAAGATTCTAAAGTACCTGTGGCTTTGTCATATTCTTCTTGAGTTAATTCTTGAGGAACATCAGTAAACAATTTCATTGTTTTATTAAATCCATCATCATCACTTCTAAATACTCCCATAGAATATGCTGCTTTTAAAATAGCAGTTTTTCCGTCGTCATTTAAATTGTAGTTCTCAATTTTCATTAACTGTGACCATCTTTTGCCATTAGCAAGGAAACTATCAATTTCTCCCTCCGGATAATTAAGCATAACAACATGATGTGGCACAAATTTTCCCCCTGTAGCTTTATACCAATTTTGTAATGTATCCTCCTTATGATTTTCCACCATCTTTTCAATTGTTTCTGCATATTTTACTCCTATTTTCATTAAAGTTTCATCATCAAATCTTTTGAATAGTTCCATGTATTTTTTTGAAGATGCTCTGTTTAAATATTTCCTAGTTTCTTTTATTGCTTTATATATAGCTTCATCTATCGTTTTTTTTGCCATTTCAAGAGTGACTTCATTTTTCATTAATATGTCTACTTGATCTAAACACTTGCCATAGTCCACACATAATTTCAAGAAGCTTTCTTGCCCTAATTTTTCTGAAAGAAATTGAGCCATGTTTACAGTATTCGAAAATCTTCTAAGTGTATTTTCTCCTTCATCTTGCTGTGCCAAGTTTTCTTCAACATTTATACGTTTACCAAAGGCTCTGCTTAACTCTTTTCCTTCTAGCAATTTGACAAGTTTTGGATTTTGCCTTACCATTTCTGCTGTCATTCTTCTTGTATAAAAAGCTTTTTTTACTGTTTCAGGAACATCATCATCTATAAAAATTTCTGGGTGTTCCTCTCTAAATTCTCCTTTTATAAAGCCATAATCCGGAAAGTCTCCAAAAGTTAGTATTCCTTTTTCATCTCTTGCATGCAATAAGATTTCATACATTTTATCTCGAAATTGTTTGTATGTAATTTGTTTGTCATTCTCTTGTTTTATTATATCATGTTCCGCCATTGCAAATAAAGTTAAATATATATCATCTGACCATATTGGATGTGAAAACATTCCATTCGTTTCCTCATCTAATGCAATAATATTATCAATGCCATATTTATATATAAATTCTTTCTTATAATGTCCATTTTCTCCCATATTAATAAGATCAATAGGCATTTTCTTAAGCAATTCTCTTACTTGTTTTAAATCATTTACAGTCTCAGATAATTCTGCTAAATCCTTTATTCCAAATTCTAGGAGTTTCTCTATACCATATTCGTTTATTATTTCTCTGTTATCATCAGAAATAAGTCTTTGTATATCTGAAGATTCAATTCCTTTTAAATTAGTCATTTCATCTAAATTAGTTAATTCTTTAACTTGAAGAAAGCATTGTACATCTAGCCCTGATTTTTCAATTGTTTCTATCCCATATTTTTTTATAAGTCTTGTTGTATTAGGTGAAAAGTTAAAATCTTCCAAAGGCACAAAATCCAAAATCATTTTAAATTCGTCCCAGTTTTGAATTGTTTTTAGCCCATTAATTGCAATATGCATTTCAAGCGCTTGGCCTATTATTTCTTTTCTTTTTTCATCTGTTATTGGTCCTTCAGGAACATTAACATTGTTCATTGCATCGTAGTCCAGTAATAGCGTATCCATTATTGGTTTATAATCAGAAAATAATTGATATACTTTTTCTCCATATAAATTTATAATATTTTTGTCTATCCTATCTCTATTCTCAAATGCTTGTAATACTTTTTTTCCCTCAAAAAGCTTTAAATTTTGGCTAAACTCTTCTAGTGATAGCATATCACTGTAATAATCTTCTTTAACGCTTTCTGGTGCGTTTTCATCCAAAAATAAATCTGGATTTTGTTTTCTAAAATTTTCTCCAAGAGTATCTTGTCTCAAAGAAAGACCGCCCATATTTATTCTTGAATATCCAATTATTTTTTCTCTAGCAAATTGATACAATGCAGGCATTATTTTTTCTGCTGTTGTTAGCTCTGGGTTATCTCTAAGTACTCTTAGCATTGAATACTGACTCTCTGCCATTCCGTCGATAAATTGTGCATCTAATTTATAAAGTTTTTCTCTCCCAATAACTTTATAGATACCTGCCAAGTAGTAGTTCATATTTTTTTCTTCAACTTTTTTCATTAGCTCAGGATTATTTTGTATATCTGTTAAAGTGGTTTCTCCATTATAAAATCTATCTGCTACCTCTTTTGATATATTTTCACTTAAAAACATATTTTCATTCTCTTTTATGTATTCTGCATCAAACGTTTCTGGTGAATAATAGTATTTTTTAAAATCAAAGTTTTTTATTTTGCAGCCTTTAAAATTAGGAATTGCTCCTTTTTGGTCAAAATATTCAATAATTGAAAAATCTATATTGGCCTTGCTTTTTGAAAAGTCTAATTGATGCTCTTCATCGGAAAACAACGGCATTCCTCTCCACTCTTCAAAATCTATATCGCTTAAATCATGTTCAGATAAAATTCCTATAATTTCATCATATCTTGCATAGAATTGCTGCTCTTCTTCTTCAGCAAGTTCTTCTCCTTTTTCCAATGTTTCTACAATTTTAGCCATAGATTCTGCCATTTCTTGTTTTAGATTTCTAAAAACTTGTATATCTAACTTTTCCATAAAAAGCTCCTTTGTACTACATTTTCTATCTATCTTCAAATTCTCGTTTTCTAGTTATGGTTATTATATACTATAAGTAATTTTTATACAATATTTTTTAAAAATTTTATAAAATAATCTTATTTTATCTAGACAAATTTATTTTTTTTGTGTATTATATATATAATGTTTTGAAAGGACTGATTATTCAAATGAAAAAATTTTATAAGTTTTTGTTGAGTTTATTTTGCTGTTTTGCAGTAATTCTTTCTCCTGTTTATGCTTTAGATATTGATATGAATTTATCAAATACTAATACTACTCGGAAATACTGCTCAAAGTAATGTTACCGCAAATGTTGCAAATTCAAATAGCTTGAACTCTGGTATTTCAAAGGTTTCAACTTCTGAAACTAGTGAAGATTTTCATTTAAGTATTTCTGATATTATTGATATTATTTTAATATCAGTTGGAGTTGTTTTAATCTTTCTTGCTATTGCTATTTTAATAAAACTAAGATAAATTTAATTTTTATTTTGCCTTTTTATGTCTAAAAAGGCATTTTTTTTATGAATAAAATTTTTTATAAAAATAAATAATATTATTGAAAAATCAAAATAGGAGGTAAAAAAAATGTATAAAAAATGTCTGTTAATATTATCTGTATTTCTTTTTGTTTTATCCATTTTTACAGGTATTGTTTCTGCAAATAACGACATAAAAAATGGTGTTTCTGATGCAGTAAATACAGCAGCTAATGGTGTTAAAGCTTTAGGCAATGATGTTAGAAGTGGTATAGATTATACAGCTACTAGAACTACTGCTGATGTAACTACTAACAATACTCAAACACTATGGATTTGGATTATAGTAGCAATTGCTGCAATAGTTATTGTTGGCCTTGTTTGGTACTATGGTAGCCAGAACAATACACATCATGATGAATAGTGTTCACTTTTCTTTATAAATATGGTATAATATATCATATTTATTTAAGAAAAGTACATAATGCAATTGCATTAGTTTGTACTTAGAAATGGAGAAAATTATGTCAAAACTAATAGCTAAAAATCCAACTGCTAAGCACAATTATGATATTATAGACACTATTCAAACCGGAATTGTTTTATCCGGAACTGAAATAAAATCTATTAGAAATGGGAAGGTGAATTTAAAAGATAGTTATGCAGGAATTAGAAATGGCGAGCTTTTTATCTATAATATGCATATAAGCCCTTATGAATTTGGGAATATTTATAATAAAGACCCTTTAAGAGATAGAAAGCTTTTAGTAACAAAAAATGAAATAAATAAGCTTGTTCGGGCAAATTAAACAAAAAGGTTATTCTTTAGTTCCAATGAGTTTATATTTTAAGGGTAATTTTGTGAAAGTTGAACTTGGCATTGGAAAAGGCAAAAAGCTTTATGATAAACGTGAAGATATTGCAAAAAAAGATGCTGAACTTAGAATGCGTAAGCAAATGGCAAATAATTATTAAATTTTTAAAAGCGGAAATTTTTAAAATTTCCGCTTTTATTTATTTTACGCTTTATCTTTTGAGCAAAATACATTAGCAATTTTATAACTTACTATGTCTTTTACTGCTTCTCTTGCTGGTCCTAAATATTTTCTTGGGTCAAATTCTGCTGGTTTTTCACCAAATACTTTTCTTATATTGGCTGTCATTGCTAACCTTAAATCTGTATCAACATTTATCTTTGATACACCTGATTCTCCTGCTTGTTTTAATATTTCATTTGGCACACCTTTTGCTCCTGGTATATCTCCACCAAATTCATTGCACATCTCAACTAATTCTGGAATTACTGTTGATGCACCATGTAGAACTATCGGTGTATTTGGTATTCTTTTTTTAACTTCTGCTAAAATATCAAATCTTAATCTTGCTTCTCCTTTAAACTTATAAGCACCATGGCTTGTACCAATTGCTATTGCTAAAGAATCACATCCAGTTCTTTCTACAAATTCTTTTGCTTGGTCTGGGTCTGTATACATTGCATCTGTTGCAGCAACATTTACATCATCTTCAATTCCTGCAAGTTTACCAAGTTCAGCCTCAACTACAACTCCTTTTGAGTGAGCATAGTCAACAACTTTCTTTGTTAAAGCAACATTTTCTTCAAAACTATATTTTGAACCATCTATCATAACAGATGTAAAACCTGCATCAACACATTCCTTGCAAGTTTCAAAATCTGGACCATGGTCTAAATGTAATGCAATTGGAATATTGGTTGTTTCAACTGCAGCCTCTACCATCTTCATTAAATATGGCATTCTTGCATATTTAATAGCACTTGAAGAAACTTGTAAAATTACAGGTGAATTATTTTCACTTGCAGCATCAACAATACCTTGGATAATTTCCATATTGTTAATGTTAAAAGCTCCAATAGCAAATCCTTCTTTCATTGATTTTTCAAACATACTTTTTGTTGTAACTAGTGGCATAAAATTACCTCCTTAAAATTTATAGGTATATTTTATTGTAAAAATATTAATTTGTCAAGGTAACATAATTTATTTAGCTTCTACTATTGATAATACAGTCTTGCTCTCATCAAACACCTCTTCTAATACTTGTTTTGCATATTCTGGTGTTACTTGAGTGTAGTTTTCTAGATATTCAAAACTGTTTATTCCTTTCATGTAGTCTCCAACAAACATTCTACATATTTCGGCTACATCGTCATATTCTTTTACATAGTTACCGTAAATCATGTTTTTTATTCTTTGGAAGTGTGCTAAGTCTAGCTCGTTTTCTTTCATTTTAGTAATTTCCTGTTGTAGCCTTTTTAATACTTCTTTTGGATTTTTTGATTGTCCTGTTATTGCTATGTGTGCATATTTTTTCGCAAATTCATATTCCAAATATGGCTCACCAGTAAGTAACTCTTCTTCATATAATTCTTTATATAATTTTGAACTCTTTCCAATCAACATATTTAGTAAAATTTCTATTGCTATATGTTTTTTTACTATGGCATCACTATTTTTTGTGTCTTTTTGAACCTTATCTTTTATTCCTATAACAAATATAGGCATGCTTACTTCCATTTTTGCTAAAGATTCATTCTTTACAATTTGTTCAGGTTCTTCTGGATAAATTCTTTTTATTTCTCCATGTTTTTCTCTTGGTTGTAAGCGTTTTTTTACTTCTCCGGATTAAATCCTCTGGCTTAAAATCTCCTGCAAAGCACATTACCATATTTGATGGATGATAGAAAGTATTATAACATTTATATAATACTTCTTTATCAATTTTAGAAATTGATTCTATTGAACCTGCTATATCTAGTCTTACAGGGTTGTTTTTGTACATACATTTCATTGCATTCATATAAACAGCCCAGCTTGGATAATCGTCATACATTTTTATTTCTTGACCAATTATGCCTTTCTCTTTTTCAACATTTTGGTCTGTAAAATATGGATTTTGAACATAATCCATAAGTTCATCCATTGCTGGATAGAAATTGTCTGTAGCTTCAAATAGATAGCATGTATGGTCTGTTGTTGTATATGCATTTGCATTAACTCCTAGTGCTGTTAATGTATCTAAACTATTTGTTCCATTTTGTTGTTCAAACATTTTATGTTCAAGAAAATGGGCAACTCCATCAGGTATGCTTGTTTCTTCTTGTTCATTTGGTGCTATAAATTTATTATCAATTGAACCAAAATTTGTAGCCCAAATCATATATTTTTTTTGAATATTTTTCTTAGGCATAATCATTACAGTTAAGCCATTTTCAAGCTTTTCTACATATAATTTTTCTTTAACCTTTGAATTTTCTATAATTTGCATAAAATCTTTCCCCCTTAATTTCTCAAGAAATAAATTGTATTTATCTTTATACTATTTGCTATATTTTCAATTTCATCTCTTGAAACCCAATTTATTTTATCCATATATTCTTCAAAGCTTACTTGTTTACCTGATATTTCCTGTCCTAAATAATAGGTTATTTCTGAATCTTGTTCATCTTGAACTGTTTTTATTCCTGAAATCATATATTTTTTAGCATTTTGAATATCTTCATCTGTAAACTTTCCTTTTTTCATATCGTCTAGCTGTTCTTCTATTATTTTTAATGCTTTTTCATAATTTTCTATTTCAATTCCAGCTCTTATGAAAATATTATTTTTTTGTCTTAAATATGTTGATCTTGCTGAGTATGCCAAACCTGCTTTTTCCCTAACATTTTGGAACATTTTAGATGTTGCACTTTCTCCTAAAATTACATTATATAGGCATGTACTGTATCTTGAATCTGGCTTATTACAATTAACATCTAGCCCAATTACAAGCTTTCCTTGAGTTACATCTTTTGATTCTTGTATTGTTTTTACTTCAACCTCCTGTTTAATTTGGTTTTCTTCGCTATTTATAATGTGTATATCTTCTCTTGGTTGTAATTTTTTAATGTTTTCGTTATTTTTAATTAACTCAATAGTGTTTTGTTCTTCTAAATCTCCTGATAAGAAAATATCAATTTTACATTTTGAAATTAAATCAAGGTATGTTTCATATAGATTTTTTTCATTTATATTTTCTAAATCTTCAATATATCCATATTTATATAGGCCATAAGGTTCGTTTTGGTACATTGCTTCAATACACTTTGTATATGCATACATATCTTTATTATCAATTCTTCCCTCAATTAATCTCTTTATTGTATTTTTTTCTGAAACAACATATTCCTTTTTAAATCCATTGTTTTCTACAAGTGGGTTTAATATAATATCTATTAATAGTTCTATTGCTTTTTTAGTTAGGTTTTCTTGTGTTGGAAGGAAACTATCATTCAATGTCTCTAAATAGAATTTAATTACCTGGTTATCTCCTATTTTATCTATACCACCATCTAAGGTTGCTCCATACATATTTTCAAGCTCAATACTTATAGATTCTTGAGTTGGTAGTTTTTGTGTTCCACGTCTTAGCACTGCCGGTATTAGTGCATTTGCGGTAACACTTTTCCTTTCTATTGGCACGCTTAAAAATATAGTAAACAAATTTGTTTTAAATTTATTTGTTTCAATAACATGAACCTTAACACCTTTTTTAATCTCTTCACATTTACATGACATATTTTTCATTCTCCTTTTTGTTTATTTTTAGCAAAATTTTTAAAAATTATTCAAAAAACAGAGGTCTAAAACTATTCAAACCTCTGTCTTTCTATGTATTTAAAATTTTCTTTTTCTAGCTGCTTCTGATTTTTTCTTTCTCTTAACGCTAGGTTTTTCATAATGTTCTCTTTTTCTAACCTCTTGTAATACACCATTTCTTACACATTGTCTTTTAAATCTTTTTAATGCATCTTCTATATTTCCATTATTTACTTTTATTTCTGCCATTTATATTCCCTCCCCTCGATTTGCATTCATTTGGGATTTTTTCCATAACTTATAATATTATATAGGAAAAAACCACACTTGTCAATATTTTTCCTTAAATTTTGCCGTATTTTATATATTTTTAAACAAACTCCTCCCAAACCAAATTTGCTAAATCTATTCCTTTCGTTGATAATTTAATGGCATTTTCTTCTATTTCAATTAAATTCTCATCTACTAATTTGCTTAATTCCTTGCGGTATAGGTATATTGGGTTTTGTACAAATTTGTTTTTGAATTTTTGTATATTTACTCCATCTATTTTCCTTAAACCTAAAAGCATATATTCTTTTGCCTGAGTTTCTTCGGTTTGGTGTTCATGTACTATTCTATTTTCCGTTTGGTTTTCGCAGTATTCATTTAAAACGTTTGAATTTGAATACCTTGTTTTGTTCATATAAGAATGTGCTGCTAAGCCTATTCCAATGTATTCCTTTTGTTCCCAACAGTCCGCATTATGTTTAGATTCAAACCCAGGTTTTGCAAAGTTTGATATTTCATAATGTTTGTATCCCGCTTCTTCTAGCCTATTTTTAACAAGCCAATACATTTTTCTTTCCAACTCTTCGCTTGGAAGAGCTAACACTCCCCTGCTTATCTTGCTTTCAATCTTAGTATTTTCTTCAACTATTAAGGAATATACTGATATATGCTCTGGATTTAATTCTATAACTTTTTCTAATGAATCTTCTACTATTTTTAAACTCTGATTTGGCAAACCTATCATCAAATCAACATTTATATTTTTAAACCCAACTTTTCTTGCCAACTTATATGTTTCTAAAAATTGTTCAAAATTATGTATTCTTCCTATTTGCTTTAAAATTGCATCATCAGTACTTTGTAGCCCTATGCTTATTCTATTTACTCCTGCCTTAATATAATCTTTTAGCTTTTCCTCTGTAACAGTTCCTGGATTTACTTCTATTGTTATTTCTTTTGCATTCTCCTTATTAATTCTGCTAAGTATTTGCACAATATATTTACTTTCTATAAATGAAGGAGTTCCCCCTCCTATATAAATTGTTTCTATATTATACCTATCTAATTTTTCGTGTTCTAATTCCTTTATAAGTGCCTCTATATACTGGCTTATCTTACCACCAATATTTTCAAAAGAGATAAAATCGCAATAATCGCATTTATGTGCACAAAAAGGTATATGTATATACAAACCTATATTTTTTTCTTTATCCATTTTCTAATTCCTTTGCTATTTTTACTATACTACTTAATCTATGGCTTACACCTGATTTGCTCAAATTCTTTTCAAGCATCTGCCCGATTTCTTGATATGAAGCTTCCGGATTTTTTTGCCTAATTTCTGCAACCTCTTTTAATTCCTCTGGCAAAGAATTAAATTTTCGTTTTTGCTTTAAAAACTTTATAGCCTTTATTTGATTTTCAGAAGCGCTTAGTGTTTTATTCAAATTTGCTGTTTCGCAATTTACAATTCTATTTACACTGTTTCTTGCATCCTTTAAAACTCGTATTTCCTCAAACCTTAAAACCCCATTGTTTGCACCTACTAGTGCAAGGAAATTTACTATATCCTCACTATCCTTTATATAAGTAATATATCCGCTTCCCTTTTTAATAATCTTAGCCTCAATCTCAAAATTTTCTAAAATACTTTTGTACTCTGCTGCCTTTTTCTTAGTTTTAAACAGCACTTCCAAATGATACTCTTTATTAGGGTCTGTAATAGAACCAGATTTAATAAAAGCTTCCCTTATAGATAGCCTTGCTAATTGCTCTTCCTGTTTCAAACTGCTATTTACATCCCACATTTTAAGTCCCAATAATTCATCTCTAACATCTGTTGAAAACGACATTTATTACATTCCTCCCATTTACTTTAAATATTTTATCTCAAAAGTTGTTCCTTTTCCAACTTCTGAATCTACCTTTACATATCCATTATTTTTCTCAATTATTGTTTTAGCAAGAGCAAGCCCTATTCCAATGCTATTTTCGCTACTGTTTTTTGCCTTGTAAAACCTTTCAAATATATGTTTCTGGTCAACTTTACTTATTCCCTGTCCTTCATCTCTTATTTTGATTTTTAAAAACACACTTGTGTTCTCAACCTCTATGTAGATTTTAGATTTTTGATTACTATGTTCAATTGCATTTTTCAATATATTTGTTAATGCTTCTTGTTGCCATTTATAGTCTGCAAGAAACACAGCTTTTTCATCTATTTTCGTAATTATTTCAATCTCTTTGAGTTCAATTAAAATAGCTAGATTTCCAATTACTGCATCAATTAGCTTTTGAACATGTATTTCTTCATTTTCCATCTTAATAGTTCCTGCATCAAATTTTGCAATTTTAAGAAGAGAAATAACAAGGGAGCTTATCCAGTCTATTTGTTTGCTTATTTCCATTAAAAAATCTTCTCTTACTTCTTTTTCCATATCAGGGTCATCTTGAATATTATCTAGCATTATTCTAATTGATGTAAGTGGTGTTTTTAATTGATGAGAAATATCTGCAATTGCTGTGCTTAAGTTTTCTTTTTCCTTTACATTTAATTCTGCAGTTTCTTTTAAAAGCACTGTGGTTTTATATAGTTCATTTCTAAGCCTTGAAAGTTCGCTATTGTTGTTTTCTTCTATTTTTAATGTATAGTTTTTATTGTTTATTCCATTAATATAGTCATTTATTTCTTTAATTTTTTTCTCTTGGCTTATAACATACACAAGGTAAATTTCAAGCGCAATAAGCTCTACTACTACAATATATATTATATTTTGCTTTTTATTTGTTTCAATTAATTCATCTAATTGCTTAATATACGCAATATCTGAATCATATCCATATTTTTCTAAAAGATTATTTTGCGGAGTTTCTTCACTTCTCAAAATCTCCATAATATCATCTTCAGTAACTTCTGGATATTTTTCAATTACTTCATTTATTATAATATTAACTTTACTATTTACAGTTTTTAAATACTTTTTATATTGCAAGCTATTTATAATTCCAAATATAAAAGTTGTAACAATTATCAGAAGTACGCCTAATACTATGGTCCTTCTAAAACTCCTGTTCTTAAATATATTCAACTATTCTTCCCTCCTGGTATTTGGTATCCTATTCCCTTTATTGTTTTAATACAATCCGCTTCCCCAAGTTTATTTCTAATTCTTTTTATATACACAGTAAGAGTATTATCATTAACAAAATTTCCTGCAACATCCCATATCTTCTCTAAAATCTGCTCACGAGTTACAGTTTTGCCAATATTCATAAACAGCAAGCTCAAAATTTTATACTCCAACGCAGTTAAACCAATATCATTACCATCCACTAAAACGCTCTTTTCATCTAAGTTAATTTGAATATTATTATACATAATCTTATTACTTTCAGTGTTAAATCTTCTTAAAACATTATTAATCCTAGACAACAACTCCCTATTCCTAAACGGCTTAACAATATAATCCTCAGCCCCCATATCAAGCCCCTTCACAACATCCTGCTCCTCATCCCTTGCAGTCAAAAAAATTATAGGAATATTCGTATATTTCTTAATATACTCACACATCTCAAACCCACTACCATCCGGCAAAGTAATATCCAACACAGCCAAATCTATATCTTGCTTCCCTATAACATTCATAGTTTCTTCAATATTTTTGCAAGCTATAACATGAAATTGCTCCTGTTCTAACAAATATTTCAAGCCCTTAATAATGGCTTCATTATCTTCAACAATTAAAATCGATTTCATAAATTACCTCTTTAGGTATTATAACATATTTTTTGGGGAAAAGATATAGGAAAGAGGTCAACAATAGACATCTGGATGTCTAATTGTTGACCTGGGGGAATTTATTCAATTAATAATTTGCCTGCAAGGTTACAGATTTACATAAAGTGAAGGGCGGAAGGAAATGTTGTCGAAGCCGCCGTGAGCATCGGCGACGCCGCGTTCGCTAGCTGGACAGTCAGAACCACTGATGTTGACACTGTTGCAACTGCCGGCCCCTGTCAATTCGACGACCTGAAGAGTCGGACTCTGTAGTCCATTCCCAACAGTTTCCTGCTACATCATATATGTTTTTGGCTGAGTTTCTTTCTGTTGCTCCTGTGGTTAGTAAAATATATTTTTTTAACACAGAATGTAGTTTTTTTGTATATGTTCCATCTACTGGAGTAAAACTCCCTAAAGTGCCACTTACTAACTCAGCATACTGTCCTCTGGTTATGTCAAATTCAGAATCATAATAATTTCCCCAGTCTGTACTATTTGTTACATTTTTTGTATCTTTTATAAAATCTAGCATACTATCCCAACAAGCTCCTGGACATAGCATACTGGTTGCTCCATAATTGCTTGAATTATATAAACTGTTTGATAAAGCTACTGCTCCTACTTCTCCAATATTACTCATGCTTTCTCCCCATTTTACATAGTTATATGGGTACATATCTTGTTTTATGCCTAATGTAGTAACTGTATTTGCTGATTCTTTAGTTCTTTCTGTCTTACTTCCTGCCTCATATCTGCCTATATAGAATCCTCCATATTTATATATGCTCTTTGTTAAATTTTCTATTTGTTTTTTAATTCCTGTGCTCGAATCATAATCATTGCCGCTAGAATCTGTATATGGTTCTATAAATCTAGCATTAAGTTCTGTTGTTCTTGCATTATTTGACCAATCTGATCTATAAAAGTTTGCTATGCTAGTTTCTGTATCTTTTGGTTCTGTAGTTTTATTTACTTCTACCGGTATCCATACAAATTGATTATATTTTGTTTTTTCTGTTCCATCCCATTTTACATTTCCTAATTCATTCTCTGGTATATCGTATATTACGAGTCCTCCATCTATTGTTGTTTCACCATTTATTCCTGACACGGTAAAACCTGCTGGAATCCATGCTGTTTTAGTACCATCCGTATATTCCTTTGTTTCGCTAAACCTTTTACCGGCTCCTTCTGGTAATGGTTTTGTATCCTCTATATACTCTTCTATGCTTGAATAAGTTTTATCCCCTATTTTAATTTCAGACCCAACATTTGCTTCTGCATCTTGAGCTGATTTCCAGTTTTTTGTAGCATCTCCTGCTGACTTAAATAGTCCTGTGTTTAGTGCTACACTTATGCTTACTGCTACTAGAATTAGCATTACAATAATTGTGATTATTAACGCTATTAGCGTTATTCCTTTTGTGTTTTTCATGGTTTAAATCCTCCTTAAATTTTATTTTATATAACCTTTTGTTATATCTGTATATTTTTAAAATTAACCTAATTGTACTCATGGTGGACATGATTGTCTTACCATATATATTTTGTACATTAGATTAATTCTTAGTCTTTTATATTTTATATATAGTTTGTTTTTTATAAAATTATCGATATATATATATATATATATATATAGGGCCCCAAGGCTTTCAGCGTTTTTCATTGGTTAGTTTCTCCTTCTTTTTTTGTTTTTCTTCGTGCTTTTGTTTCTAAAAAAATTACATTTAAATTTTATCCTATTTGTTCATCATTGTCAATACATTTTATATAAAATTTTAAAGGAGTCTGTATATAAAGATATTAAAACATACTCTTTAATTACTTTAAAAATAAATTGCTGATTTTTCTGGCGGAATGCCAGATTCTTATGATATAAATTACTTGAGAATCAATTTCATAAATAATTCTATATGACTTGTATATTAGCTCTCTATATTTGCTATAGAGAAAATCGGTAACTATTTTGCCCATATATGGAAATTTATATAACATTTCTGTTTTTCAATTATTTCGTTAACCGTTTTTATAGCATAATATACTGTGTCTTTTGAAATATAATTATAAATATCAATTAAATCGTTATTAGCTTTAGTTAACCTTATATCTTTTTGTCAATAAAGGAGCCCCTTAAAGGCTCCTATCCAACTTCTAGTAGTCTACCCTAAAACTACCATCATTTACTCAATTACCAATTCGCCTGCAAGCTTACAACTTTACATAAAGTGAAGGACGGAAGGAAACGCCGCTGTCGCTGCTGGCCGGACTGCCGTTGCTGCGGTAGCAAGCTGGATTGTTAGAGCCATCGTCGCCGTAATAGCCGGCCCCTGCGAACTCGAAAATCTGAAGAGCGAGACTCTGTAGTCCATTCATAACAGTTTCCTGCTACATCATATATGTTTTTGGCTGAGTTTCTTTCTGTTGCTGCTCCTGTGGTTAGTAAAATACCTTTATTTTTTGTTACATCTGTACCAGCAGTTGTATTAGCTGTACTCCATGCTGAATTACTATATAAACTTCCTCTATATATTTTATATGTCTCTGAATTATAATAATTTCCCCAGCTTGTACTATTTGTCACATTATGTTCTTCATCTTTTATGAAATCTAGCATACTGTCCCAACAAGCTCCGGTGCATAGCATACTAGTTGCTCCATAATTACCTGAATTATATAAACTGTTTGATAAAGCTACTGCTCCTACTTCTCCAATATTACTCATGCTTTCTCCCCATTTTACATAGTTATATGGGTACATGTCTTGTTTTATGCCTATTGGTGTTCTTTCAGTTGTTTCACTTGTTCTTGGAGTTTCACTTCCTGCCTCATATCTGCCTATATAGAATCCTCCATATTTATAGATACTTTTTGTTAAATTTTCTATTTGGCTTGCTATTCCTGTTGCCGTGTC
>CAKPLZ010000009.1 GCA_934167835.1 uncultured Clostridia bacterium
GGTGATAATGACAATGAGGATACACCTGTTCCCATACCGAACACAGAAGTTAAGCTCATTAATGCTGAAAATACTTGCGAGTTACCTTGCTGGGAAGATAAGTAGTCGCCAGATTTTAATATATTCCCCGTTAGCTCAGTTGGTAGAGCGCTCGGCTGTTAACCGATAGGTCGTTGGTTCAAGTCCAACACGGGGAGCCAATAGATGTTAAAGTAGCAATTTATTAGTTGCTACTTTTTTTATGCAATTTGAATTTACTACTGTAATTTAACTAATAAATATTGAATAAATATTTATTAGTTGATATTTACTATTTACTGGTGTATAATTATTAAAATTAGTAATTTTTTATAATGAATTTATATCATATAGAAGGAGTAAAGAATGAACGATAGTCAAGAAGTAGAATTATTAGATGTATATACTGAGGATAATCAAACAAAATTGGGTATTGCTGAGAGGAACGTTGTACATTATTATAATTTGTGGCATAGGGAGGTTGCATGTTGGATTATTAACGATAATAATGAAATTCTTTTGCAGCGAAGGAGTGCAAACAAAAAACAACAACCCAATATGTTATCAATAACTGCAGGACACATTGAAATGAATGAAAGTCCAATACAAGCTGTATTAAGAGAAGTTTCTGAGGAGGTAGGAATAAAAAATGTAAAAGAAAAGGATTTTATCTATTTAGATACGTTTAAAGCAGAAAATAAAAATAATTACCATTATAAATATGTATATATTTTAAAAACAGATAAAAACTTAAAGCAGCTTACTATGCAAAAATCTGAAGTAAGTGAATTACTATATGTTAGTTTAGAGAAATTGAAAAAAATGCTCTCTCTTCCAAATACGGAAATTACATTTGCAAAGCATTTTTATACACATATTATATTACAAAAAATAGAGGAATTTATGAAAAATGTATAATTATAAAAAAGTATTGCCTAAGGGGTTTTATATCGAAAAAGAAATAATAGGAGGTTCTTCAGCCAGAGTATTTATATTAATTAATAATAAAGGAAATAGAATTGTAAGGAAAATCTCTGATGTAGAAGGTATAAATAAAAATGGCAAGAATAAGTTAAAAAAAGAAATAAATTTTTTAGAATACTTCCATAATACTAAATCTGAAATTATATATCCTCAAATATATAACTATGGGGTTAATAATTTATATGTTTATTATGATATGGCATTTCTAGAAGGAAAAACTTTACAGGAATTGCTAAAAGATAATAAGAAAGAAGAAGCTTTTGATTGCTGCAATAAAGTTTTGGATGATTTATGCTTATTTTCAGATATTCAAAAGACTACCTCCTATAATGAAAACAGTTTAATGTATAGAGCTTATATAGATAAAACTAAAAATGTTATTAGTAACCTATTAAGCAATAAGAAAATTTCAAGTTTGATTCAGCCAAAAGAAATAACTATAAATAATAAAAAATATAAAAATGCCAGGATAGCACATGAGTATTTATATAAAGATGAAATTCAAAAAAGATTAAGAAGTAATGAAGTATCATTTTGTTTTCATGGCGATTTAGTGTCATCAAACATACTTTATAATAATGGTAATACAAACTATATAGACCCTAGAGGAGATTTTAGTAAATTTGATATTTGTTATGATATTGCCAAAATGAAATTTAGTTTCTCTGGATATGAACAAGTTACTAGTAATAAATTTATACTATTTGATTCCACAGAATCTATAAATTTTAAATTAAAAGAGGAAGGTTTATTTTCAATTATAGATGAAAAATTTTTTACATTACTAAGAAAGAATGAAATGTTTTCGGATAAGGTTATAAAACAAGAGAGCAGGCATATATACATACAAAGGCGTCAGATTTTATAAAAGGGACATGTGGTTTATACCAAATACATGATGATGTAAATTACATTATTGATGGTGCAAACACATGTGAATTTATTAATACACAAATAAAGAATATTATACAATTTATTAAAAGGCAAAATAAAGAAATTGAAAGGTAAATATTTTTTCTATTCAAAATACTTCTTGTAACAAAAACAACTAAAATTCATATACTATACTATAACACTAAATTTAGTGTTATATGGAGTTGAGGTATATGGATTCTATGGAATATGGTTATTGTTGTGAGCAAAAACCAAAGGCAAAGAAGAATAACTGTTTTAGATTAATTGCTGAAATACTTGGTGTACTTTTTGCATTAACAATTGGCATAATAATTGGTGCAGAACTTGCAACAACAATTTTAGCGGCAATTGCTGCAATAATTGTTTTAGCAATAATTCTTGGCATACTTTTTGTATTAACAATAATCCTAATTATTTGCAAAAACAGAAAAAATAATCGACCTTGCTAAATAAATAGCTCCTTCTTGATAGAGATATTAGGAAGGAGTTTTTTGATTTTTATTTACTTTCATATAAATTTATGATATAAAATATAAAGAATAATTATTAGGAGATGGAATATGCAAGAACTAAAAAAATGTAACATTTGCCCACACAATTGTGGTATTAATAGATTAGAGGGAAAAGTTCGG
The DNA here is from genome assembly GCA_934167835.1 of uncultured Clostridia bacterium. GTDB lineage: Bacteria > Bacillota > Clostridia > TANB77 > CAG-508 > UMGS1781. The sequence continues at coordinate 2,550 of CAKPLZ010000009.1, forward strand.
AAGATGCAAGGCAACTGGCGAAATCAGGCTTGCAATGGCATCAATACATAATTTTGAGGAACCTTGTATTAGTGGAGAAAATGGCTCAGGTACGGTATTTTTTTCGAATTGTAATTTAAAATGTGTTTTTTGTCAAAACTATAAAATAAGCCAAGAGGGATTAGGAAGGAAAATTACAATAGAGGAGCTTGCTGATGTTTTTATAGATGAGCAAAACAAAAACGCTGAAAATATCAATTTAGTAACACCTACAATGTATGTGTACCATATAATTGAAGCAATTAAAATTGCAAGGAATAAAGGTCTTAAAATTCCAATAGTGTACAACTCTAATGGATACGAAAATGTTGAAACAATAAAGGAACTTAATGGCTACATTGATGTATATTTGCCAGATTTAAAGTATTTTGATGATGATTTAGCATTTAAGTATTCAGGTATTAAGAACTATTTTGAAAATGCAACAGCGTCTATTCAAGAAATGTATAAACAAGTAGGAAGTCCTGTTTTAGATGAGAATGGTATGATAAAAAAAGGGCTAATTATCAGGCATCTTGTATTACCAAGTAATATACAGAACTCAAAAAATGTTTTAAAATGGATAAATGATAATATGGATAAAAATGTTTTTGTAAGTGTAATGGCACAGTATTTTCCAACTCACAAGGCAAAAGAGTTTCCAGAAATTAATCGAAAACTCACAATGGATGAGTACAAAGAGATTGAGAATTATCTATATTCATTAGATTTGGATAATGGATATATTCAAGAACTTGGAGAACATGAAGAAGAATATGTTCCAGATTTTGAAGGAGGTATAAAATGAAAGCATTAGTTACAGGAGCGTCATCAGGAATAGGCAGAGATATGGCAAGATATCTTGCAAGTTTAGGCTATACAGTGTATGCAGTAGGAAGAGATGAAAGAAAACTTTTGAGTTTAAAAAATGAATTAGGTGATAAAATTCAAGTAGTAATAAAGGATTTAAGTGTAAAAGAAAATGTAATTAGTTTATATGAAGAGCTAAAAATAGAAAGCATAGACTTAGTTGTAAACAATGCTGGTTTTGGTGTGTTTGGAGAGTTTGCTGATACAGACTTAGAAAAAGAAATTTCACTTATTAATACAAATATAACTGCAGTTCATATACTTACAAAATTATTTTTAAAAGATATGCTAAGAGAGAATAAGGGTAAAATTTTAAATGTTGCCTCAATTGCAGGATTTGCACCAGGGCCACTTATGGGCGCATATTATGCTTCAAAAGCTTATGTATTGAGGCTTACAGAGAGTGTATATGAGGAAGTAAAAAAGAAAAAATCAAATGTTACAATAAGTGCACTATGCCCAGGACCAGTTGATACTAATTTTAATAATGTTGCAAACGTTAAATTTAGCATCAAGGCTCTGCCAAGTGAATATGTTGCAAAATATGGAATTGATAAAGCTTTGAAGGGTAAACTTATTATAGTTCCGGGAATTATTCCAAAACTATGTAGGTTTTTCAGCAAAATTACGCCAGATAAATTATCAATGAAAGTGGTATATGCAAATCAAACTAAAAAGGTAAACAAATAGGAGGTAATTATGAGTAAAGTAGAATGGAAATCAGGAACATTTATATATCCAATTCCAGCAGTAATGGTAAGTTCTGGAGATATGGAAAATTCAAATATTTTAACTGTAGCATGGACAGGCATTTTAAACACAAATCCAGCACAAGTGTATATATCAGTAAGGCCAGAAAGATTTTCATATGATATTATAAAGAAAACAGGTGAATTTGCTATAAACTTAACAAATTCAGCATTAGCATTTGCAACAGACTGGTGCCGGAGTAAAATCAGGCAGAAATGTAGACAAATTTAAGGAGATGCACTTAACCAAACAAAAACTAAACCACATAAACTGCCCAGGAATAGCTGAAAGCCCAGTAACAATAGAATGCAAAGTAAAAGAAATACGCCCACTAGGCTCACATCACATGTTCATAGCAGATGTGTTATCAATAGATGCAGATGAGAAATATATTGATGAAAAAGGAACATTTGACATAACAAAATGTGATTTAATTGCGTATGCAAATGGGAGATATTTTGAAATGGGGAAACAAGTGGGGACATTTGGATTTTCTGTGAAAAAGAAAAAAGCATAAAATTAAAAAATGTTTTAAAAAATGTATTGAAAAATAAATTTTTTTATTATAAAATGAAACTATCAAAATAGAGAAAAGAAAAACAAAGGAGACAAAACCAAATGGACAAAATCGCTAAAAGCCTTGGGGCCCTATATATATATATATATATATCGATAATTTTATAAAAAACAAACTATATATAAAATATAAAAGACTAAGAATTAATCTAATGTACAAAATATATATGGTAAGACAACCGTGTCCACCATGAGTACAATTAGGTTAATTTTAAAAATATATAGATATAACAAAAGGTTATATAAAATAGAATTTAAGGAGGAAAAATCAATGAAGAATACAAAAGGAATAACGCTCATAGCGTTAATAATTACAATAATTGTAATGTTAATCCTAGTAGCAGTAAGCATAAGCGTAGCACTAAACACAGGGCTATTTAAATCAGCAGGAGATGCTACAAAAAACTGGAAATCAGCTCAAGATGCAGAAGCAAATGTTGGGTCTGCAATTAAAATAGGGGATAAAACTTATTCGAGCATAGAAGAGTATATTGAGGACACAAAACCATTACCAGAAGGAGCAGGTAAAAGATTTAGCAAAACAAAGGAATATACGGATGGCACAAAAACAGCATGGATTCCAGCAGGATTTACAGTATCAGAAATAAGAAGTGAAACAACCATAGATGGAGGACTCGTAATATACGATATACCAGAGAATGAATTAGAAAATGTAAAATGGGATGGAACAGAAAAAACAAAATATAATCAATTTGTATGGATACCAGTAAAAGTAAAATCAACAGATACTGAAAATAGTATAGAAAGTTTTTATAGGTCAAAATGGGCAGATAATGCAGAAACAGGAGGAGAAAGAACAACAGGGTTAGGTAATACTTATACAGAACCGAATTCAACTTTTGATAAAACAGGTAAAACAGGAATAGCAGGACAAATAACAGAACTAACAAAAAGTATATATAGATATGGAGGTTTTTATATAGGGAGATATGAAGCGGGGGTAAAGCCAGCAGAAGATGGAACTTCAACACCAAGAACAAGTAGTTCATTTCAAAAAGAAGAATTTGTAGTACAACAAGATAAATATCCATACAACTATGTAGAATGGGGAACAAGTATGTTTGATGTAAGTGAAGGAGCAGTATATTTGTGTAATAACTTGTATAGTAAAACAAATGCAAATTATGGAGCAACAAGTATGTTATGTAGTGGAGCTAGTTGGGATAGTATACTAGATTTCATAAAAGACTCGAAACATAGTGTAGCAGATAATAGCACAACTGCTCTAGCTTGGGGAAACTATGAGGAGTCAGAAGAATATAAAATAAATAGGGGAAAATATGCAGTGATTAATACCTCAGACTATACACTAGGAGATTTTCAGGATGTAGTTAATGAATACTCAAAAGAAAAAGGTCAATTGATTTTACTAACAACAGGAGCAACAGAAAGAAACAGTTCAAAAAACATATATGATATAGCAGGTAATCTATTTGAATGGACTACGGAGTCTGATGCTTACAATCGCGTTTGCAGAGGTCGGTTATACTTCTGCCAGTAATCGCCACTCTATCTTGCCGACCAACTGCAACAACCACTTCGGTTTTCGCCCAGCACTTTATGTAAAACTGTAAGCTTGCAAGTGATTTGGTAATTGAATAAATGATGGTAGTTTTATGGTAAGACTGCTAGAAAGCTAAGTGTTCTTAGTGGTTAAAGGCGCCGGAAGGCGCTTTTTTTGAGGTTGATAGGTACAGGTTATGAATGGTATAATAAAAATGTTGAAATTTATCGTTTTTTAAGTTATAATAGTAAGGTATTATTTTTGTGAATCAGGGGTGAGTATGATTAATTTACTGTTAAGCGGGAATAGTGGGGTTTTTGATGGGGCTTTGTCGGAGCTTATTTCTATTGCGAATAAAACAAGGGAGCCTATTAATTGTTATATATTGACAATGACACTTACTAGAGTTAACCCCAATTATGTGGCAATTTGTGATGACCAAGTTGAGTTTTTGAATGAGGTGGTTAAATCTAAAAATCCGGAAAATGTTGTTACAAAGATTGATGTGACCGAGATATATGAAAATAAATTTGGAAATTGCAAAAATGAAGATGCTTATTGCACACCATATACACTGCTTAGGCTGCTTATAGACCTAGTGCCAAATATGCCTGATAAAATTTTATATTTAGATATTGATATGATGGCAAATAAAGATATATCTGAGCTTTACAATATAGATATTTGCGATTATGAATATGCTGCTGTAAGGGAAAAATATGGTTCTAAAATAATTAGGCCGGATTATATTAATGCAGGTATGTTATTACTTAACATGGTTAAAATAAGAGAAACTAAGCTTTTAGAGAAAGCTAGAAATTTAATCAGAACAAAAAAATTATTGTTTGCAGACCAAGATGCAATATTTTGGTCAACTACAAAAAAGAAGCTGGTTTCGAGAAAATATAATGAGCAAGCTTTCTTCAATAGAAAAACAACAGTAATTTGTCACTTCAGCAAAAGAATGTTATGGTTACCATATCCACATACTGAAAATTATAAACAATGGAATGTTGAAGAAGTTCATAAAATTCTAAAATGCCATGCTTTTGATGAAGACTTAAAAGAGTATGAAAAATGGAAAAAAGAATATACCAATAAACACAAAAATTAGTTAGGAGAAATTATGGAACAAGGAAAAGAAGTTATACCTATATTTTTTACAGTTGATGATAAATATATACCATTTTTAGCAGTAGCAATTCAATCATTAATTGAAAATTCAACAGAAAAATACTATTACTTAATAAAAATATTATATACAGACATAACAGAAGAAAACAAAAAGAAAATTAGTAAATATGAAAGAGAAAATGTAAACATAGAATTTGTGGACTTAAATTATTATATTAATAAAATAAAAGACAAGCTTTATACAAGAGATTACTATTCTAAAACAACATATTTTAGGCTATTTATACCAGAGCTATATCCACAATATAACAAAGCAATTTATTTAGATTGCGATATAGTAATACTATCAGACATAGCAAATTTATATAACATAGATTTAGAAAATAACTTAGTTGCAGCTGCACCAGATGATGTAATACAAACCATAGAAGTATTTCAAGAATATGCGGAAAAAGTTGTTGGAGTTGCAGATTACCACAATTATTTCAATGCAGGAATACTAGTTATGAATCTAGATGAATTAAGAAAATTTGGGTTCCAGGAAAAATTCATGTACCTTTTAAGTACAGTAAAATTTTCAGTAGCACAAGACCAAGACTATTTGAACAGACTATGTAAAGGCAGAGTAAAGCTATTTGAAACAACATGGAACAAAATGCCAATCGCAGGAGATAGCGAGGAAAAAGAAAAACTAAACTTAATACACTATAATTTAGCATTTAAACCATGGCATTTTGAGGATATATTATACAAAGAATATTTTTGGCAATATGCTGAAAACACTGAATTTTTTGATACAATAATGGAAATAAAAGAAAACTACACAGAAGAAGAAAGATTTGAAAACAGAGAGTCTGATAGAAAACTTAGAGAACTTGCACAAAAAGAATGTGACTGTGTAGGCGATGATAGAAAGTATAGGAGATAAAGATGAAAAAGCGAAATATTGAAAAATCTAAGGAACGATTAGAAGTTTTAGAAAAAATAGATAAACTTGAAAGAGAAGGAAAGTTTGATATAGATGTTGAAAACGACCCTCCAACAATTGAGTTAACACCTGATAATGTAGATTACTTAAGAAGAAGCGGGACAAGTAAAATTAAAAGAAAAGTTGCGAATAAAATAGGAAAAAAATTTCTAAAGAAAATGATTAAGAAAAACAAATTAATAATAAAAGAAATAAGAGGAATTGAGAATTTGAAAAGTGTTAAAACAGGAGCAATGATAACCTGTAACCATTTTAACCCATTCGATTCTTTTACAATAGAAAAAGTTTTTAGAATTACAAAACAGCATAGAAGTAAAAAATTATATAAAGTAATAAGAGAAGGAAACTACACAAATTTCCCAGGGTTTTATGGCTTTCTATTTAGAAATGCAGATACATTGCCACTAAGTTCAAATAAAAGAACAATGGTGAATTTTATGAAGGCAGTTGATGTGATTTTGCAAAAAGGAGATTTCATATTAATTTATCCAGAGCAAAGTATGTGGTGGAATTACAGAAAACCAAAGCCATTAAAAGATGGAGCATTTAAAATGGCAACAAGAAGCAATGTGCCAGTTATTCCAATTTTTATTACAATGGAAGATAGCGATATAATTGGAGAAGATGGCTTTCCAATTCAGGAATACACAGTAAATATAGAAAAACCAATTTATCCAGACCCAGAAAAATCTGAAAAAGAAAATACAGTTATGATGAAAGATAAAAATTATGAAGTTTGGAAAAAAATCTACGAGGATTTTTACCAAATACCACTAGAATATAAGTGCGACCAGGAAGAAGTTTTAGCAAATTAGGAGAGCAAATAGATGAAAGAAAAGATAATTTATTATGAAGATGAATTAAATGATGAATTTTCTACGGCAAAAATTATTCCAATAAAAATTGATGAACACTACAAATATGAGTATAAAAACCAACTATGGAATTTATGCTCTTTTGTTACTCAAAATATATTAAGTATGCCAATTAAAGTATTATATGCAAAATTAAAATTTAGAATAAAATTTGTAGGGAAAGAAAAATTAAAACAATATAAAAACACAGGGTATTTTATATATGCAAACCATACACAACCATTTGCAGATACATTTATACCAAGCCTTGCAAACTTCCCTAAAAGAAATTTCTTCATAGTAAATCCAGAAAATGTATCAATGAAAGGATTAAAAACACTAGCACCAATGCTAGGTGCAATACCAATCCCTGCTAATAAAAAAGCAATGAAGAATTTCTTACACATAATTGAAAAAAAAATACACCAAAAACATTCAATAACCATTTATCCAGAAGCCCATATATGGCCATATTATACCAAAATTAGACCATTTAAAGAGGTATCATTCAAATATCCAATAGAATACAATGTACCAATATTTTGTATAACAAATACTTACCAGAAATATAAAAATAACAAGGTGCAAATTGTAAGCTATATAGATGGCCCTTTTTATGGAGATGAAAAGTTGATACTTCAGGAGAGAAAAAAAGAGTTAAGAGATAGGGTATATGAGTGTATGGTAAATAGGAGTAAAAATAGTAATATTGAGGTTATTAAATACATCAAAAAAACGCAGGAATTTTAAAAAAATTATTGACAGGAAAATATTAATAGTATATACTGATTTTATAAAAAAATAGTAACAAAAGTTTGAGCTAAAAGAAACGAAAAACAAGGAGAAAATAATTAATGAAAATCGCTGAAAGCCTTGGGGCCCTATATATATATATATATATATCGATAATATTATAAAAGAAAAACTATATATTAAATATAAAAAAATAAAAATTAATCTAATGTACAAAGTATTTATGGAATAGGCGTATAAAGTATAATTAGATTAATTTTAAAAAATATATTTATAACCAATGGTTATATAAAGGAGGAAAAAATAATGAAAAACACAAAAGGAATCACGCTAATTGCGTTAATTATTACAATAATAGTAATGCTAATACTAGTGTCAGTAAGTATAAATATAGCAATAAAAACAGGATTATTTGAGCAAGCAGGAAATGCTACAAAAAAATATAGAGGAGAACAGGAGAACGAAAGCAACCTTAGCAAAATCACAGTAGGCGGAGTTGAATACGACTCTGTAGAAGACTATATAGCAAAAAATAATGGAACATCTCAAGATGTTGTAAAATGGGTATATGTTGATAATGGAGATGGAACTGTTGAAATTACAGGGCTAGACTTGAGAGGTAAAAAAAGTGAAAAAAGAACCATAATTAATCAAGAAGCTGGACAAGAGTATGGAGCAATAACATTAAATTTAGCCAATGATACCTTAGCAATTCCAGGTGAAATAGATGGAAAAAAAGTTGCAAAAGTTTCATTTATAGAAAATATATATGATGGAATGCTAGAATCAGATGATGGTTGGTTTACAATATCTGGAGTAAAAAGTATTATATTTGCAGATTCAATAGAGACAATAGGCGGACAAACCATTTCATTTGAGGATGTAGAAAATTTACATTTACCAAGTGGACTAAAAGAAATATTGTCAGCCCATGTTTGGACTCAGCCTTCCATGGCATATTTGAAAAAGGTTGAAACTCTAACAATACCAAAGAATGTAGAAAATATTGGAGTATATGCTTTCTATAAACTAGAAAGTTTAAAGAATATAGTTTTTGAGGGAATACCAAAAACCATTGGAAATGATGTTTTTCATGGTTGTGACTTAGTAAAAGAACTTACAATTCCAGAAGGAGTAGAAAAAATTGGAGGTCTATTAGCTACAAGTGAATCATCTGAACCGCTTACGATAAATTTACCAAAATCACTAAAAGAATTTGGCAGTCTAACATCTAGCAGGAGTGTAACATTGAATTTCCCAAATGGAATTAATGAAAATTTAACAATCCCAGAAGATAAATGGGGTGCAAGTAAGGTTATTGTTGAGGGTGTTGAGCAGTAATTTATATTCCAACTAAGGAATAAAACTTAGTTGGATTATTTTTTAAGAGATTTAAAAGAGAAGGAAATTGTATGAGGGGTAAGGTTGAAGTAGCTTTAAATGTGTTTATGGCAGTGCTTTTGGTGATGTCTAGTGTGTTTGCAATGGATACTGGAATTAACCACGGTTATATTCAAATTTCTGTATTTGTAGTTTTTATTTTATATTGTGTTTATAGATTAATGAAAAAGGAACCAGTAAAGATTATAGGAAATAAATTGGATGTTTTTGTTTTGTTATTGGTTTTATCAACAACGGTTCCTTTAATTTGTAATACTTATGTTAGCTTGTATGGCACTGTTCAAGCTATTTTGCAGTATTTGTATGTGTGGTGTGTGTATGTTTTAATTCGAGAAATTACAAGAAATGTGAGTGGCTTTGGGAAAATTATTACTAGTGTGCTTATTTTTTCTTCTGTTTGCTTGATTTTTGTGGGATTAGATGGAATTACATTTAATTCTTTAGAAAAAGCATTAGAAAAAATAGGAATAGTCATAAGTGAAAATGGTGATAGCAGGTTAGTTTCAACATTTGGATGTGCTACAGCTTTGGGAGCTTACATAGCAAGTGTTATGTTTTTGAATTTTGACGAGATGTTAGAAAATTCAAAATTGCTGGTAAAGTCTATATATAAAACAATAACTTTTATCTTGTTAATTGGAATTATATTAACATATAGCAAGGGCGTTTTTGTAGTACTTGCATTTGCTATTCTACTATATATTGCTTTACTAAAAAACAACAAAAAAAGAATTGAAATTATTGAAAATATAATTGCTGCATCTGTTTTTAGTGTAATATTTTTAAATGCTTTTGATTCATTATTTAATGTTGGAAATTTTATACTTTTATGGGTGGTTTTTGGAATTTTAATAATCACATCATTTATAGTAAATATAATGCTAGAAAAAATAAACGAATTAATTGAAAATAAAAGTACTAAAAGGTTTTGGATAGCATTTATAACAATTTTGGTAGTTATATTGTTATATGTGGTAATTGGATTAAATGTTGTTGATAAATATACAGTTTTTACAAATAAGGTTTCATCAAATTATAAAGTGAAGATTATTAATAATATTGAAGGAAATACTAATTATTTATTGGAATTTGATATAGAAGCGGTAGCAGAAAATGATGAAACTGAACCATACACTATAAAAATAATTCAAAAAAATGTTAAGAATCAAGAACTATGTAGTACTGAGTTGAACTTTGGAAGTTTTAATGGCATTAAAAATATAGAAATTAATACAAAACAGGAAACAACAGAGTTTAGAATAGAATTTACGGTTGATGAAAAATGTACAGATAAAAAATTAGTTGTGAACAATTGGAAAATTAATGGAAAGACAGTTGCATTAAAATATAAGTATTTACCTACTAAATTAGTAGAAAAAATTAAAAGCATAAACTTTAAGTACAAAACTTTGCAGGAAAGAAAAGAAATGATAGCAAATGCTTTGGAATTGGCAAAGGAAAATCCATTAACAGGAATAGGTGGAAATGGATGGCAATATGAGTATAAAGATGTACAAAAGTATAACTATACAGCCAGAAAGATACATAGTTATCCAGCTAAAGTATTTTTGGAATATGGAACTATAGGAATAATTGCATATTTGGCAATATTTATAATAATTATAATTGAGGCTATTAGGAATAGAAAGATAACATCAATTACTTTTGCGGTGCTAATTTTAATGCTTCACAGTGTAATAGATACAGATATGGAATACACGCATATTTTAATATATACCTTTGGAACAATGGGCGTAATTTCTAAGAATATGAAAAAGGCAGAAAAAACATCAGTCCTAACATATTTAGTAGATATTTTAATCGTTCTGATAATAGCTTTTGGCATTTTCCAAGTATATACATTGCAAAAATATGATGTGTATGAAAAAATAGCAGATTTACTAAGGTCTCGCAATGGTTTAAGAAAAACATCAAATGAATATTTAGAAATTAATAAACAAATAGCCAACCAATACGAGAAAATCTTGCTTACTGAAAGGTACAATTATTTATCAATTTATGAGAAAATAGTAAATTATTATTTAAATTCAAATTGTGAAAATAAAGCTGATATTATGGAGAATTATTATGATAAAATATTAAAGTATGAGAGCAAAAATCCTGAAAAATGCAGAGAAGAAAAAATACTTGTAGTAGGAAATATTGTTAAAAGGCTTGGCCAGTATGATAGTTCTGAATTTTATGATGTAAAATATAATTTTATAAACTTAATAATAAATGAATATGAAAAAATAGAGTCAGAGGATGAAAAAAATCTAGAGGAAATTTATGACTATTCAAAAACAATAAAACAGTTATATATATTAGGAGCAAGGGTGATAAACCAAACAGATATAATAATAGACGAAGAAAAATTAGGGCAAATTGAGCCTAATGTAAGTAAGAAAATTATTGTATATCAAACTCATGGTACAGAAAGCTATAAATCCAGCCAAAAGTATGAGATGTATAAGTTTTATAGAACAACAGACTCAAACTATAATGTTATAAAAATAGGAAATAGGTTATCAGAAAATTTAACTCAAAAAGGATATGAGGTTATTCATGATACTCAATATTTTGACTTACCAACTACAGAAGGAGCTTATGGAAAATCTAAAATAGCAGTTGAAAAATTATTAATGGAGGATATAAATACCATTATAGATGTTCATAGAGATGCAATTTCAAATACAGAACACGAGGCAACAACGGTAAAAATTAATGGGGAAGATGTTGCACAGTTAAGGTTTGTAATTGGAATTAATTTAGATGACACAGATTGGATGAACCACTTAAAACTTGCAATAGATATTCAAAAAAGAGCAGATAGAAAATATCCAGGACTTTTCAAACCAATTATTATTCGAGAAAGCACATATAATCAAGATATTGTGGAAAATGCAATATTAATTGAGGTTGGAGAAAATTGTAATACAATAGAAGAAGCAATAAGGGGAGTAGAATATTTTGCTGAGATTTTTTAAGCAAAATAAAGTTCCTACGATTTAATAATAATACTTGATAATGTCAAGCGGGTATGGTAAAATAATTTGCATTGGAGGTGTATTATGAAGAAAACTTTAAAAATAGTTTTAGTTGCAGTAGTTTTGGTAGCTGTAGCATTTAGTTTATCTGCATGTGGAAAGAAAGAGGAGAGCGAAAATAAGGCTAATAAAAATGGTACTCAAAGTAGCCAAGACAATAATACTCAGGTATCTACAGATGAAAGCTTTTCAAGAGGGGAATGGAATGGTAATCAATATGTAAATAACTTTGCAAAGATTAAATTTTCATTACCAACCGGCTGGGAAAAAGCATCAGATGAAGAGATTGCTAAAATTATGGAAATTGGTGCAGAACAATTAAATCAAGACCAAAAAGAATTAGCAAAACTTGCCAAACAGACAACTGTTTATGGAATGGTAGTAAACAATCCAACAACAGGTGAAAATGTAAGCGTTCTTTTAGAAAAACCAGCAGTAAAAATCACAACAGATACCTATTTAGAAACTTTAAAAAGTCAACTACAATTAGTAAGTAGCATCAAATATGAAATTGGCGAAGCATCAACTACTAAAATAGGAAGTGAAAATTATTCAGTATTAAGTGCGAAAGCAACAGTTTCAGATGTTACAGTTGGACAAAATTATTATGTAAAAGCTGAAGGCGATTATATAATAACAATAATTGTAACAACAACAGCTGATGAACAATTAAACACGATTCTTGCAAGTTTTAAATAAAGAAAATATACGGAGTAATTTTACAATTTTTTGCATTGTAACAGTAATTGCAACTGTATTAGAATATTTAGCATCATTATTTTTAGAGATTATCTTTAATTTAAGATGGTGGGATTATACAGAATATTTTTTGAATATTAATGGCAGAGTATGTCCTATATTTTCAATTTTTTTTGGACTAGCAGGGCTAGTCTTTATGAAAACGACTTATCAAGACTTTAGAGGTGTTTAAAAAAAATAGGGAGAGCATTATTGCTCTCCTAAAACTTTTTTCAATTCTTCTTTTCTTTTAATCTTATTAGTTGTTGTTTTAATCAAAGGTTCTTTGCTTAAGCTTAAGTGTTTTATGTATTTGTACATTGGAAGAGTTTTGTTAATTTCTTTTATTTCATTCCAAATAATATCATACATTTCTTTTTCAGAAATTCCCGGATATTTTGTATTTATTGCATTTTCGTTGCATACAATTTCTACTGCTACTTTTACATCGTTTTTGTCTTTTTCGCCAGGTAGCCCATATACAAAGGATTCTTCAACTTCATCCAGTCTATTAATTAAAATTTCAAGTTCCTCAGGGAAGACTTTTTTTCCATTTTTTAGAACTATTAAGTCTTTTTTTCGGCCAGTTATGAATAAGAATCCATCAGAATCAATGTATCCTAGGTCTCCTGTGTGGAACCAGCCATCTTTTAGAACCTCTTTAGTAAGTTCTGGTTCGTTATAATATCCAAGCATAACATTAGGGCCTTTTACAACGATTTCTCCCATTCCTTCAGAGTCTTTGTTTCTAATTTCAATATTTACGCTTTTCATCTTTTTTCCAACTGAGCCATATCTAATGCAATTATCATCTTCTGCGGCAATAACAGGTGATGTTTCTGTTAGGCCGTAACCTTGAACTAGGTGGATTCCTATATCATTAAACCATTTAGCTACTTTTTTATCTAATGGTGCTCCACCAGATATAATAAAGCGCATATTTCCACCAAGGGCTTTAATTAAAGGTTTAAATAGTTTTCTTCTAATATCAATATGTAGTTTCATAAGAATATTGCTAATTTTAATCATTGCAGTTATAAGCTTTGTTTTACCTTGCTTTTGAACTTCTTTCATTATTGTTGAATGCATTTTATCAATAAGTACAGGTACTCCAACAAACACAGACACTTTATATTCTACAAGGTTTTTTTGAATGTATTTTAAACCATCTGGGAAAACAGTCTTTACTCCTGATGATATCATAACAAGCATACCTGTTGAACCAAAAATATGGTGATATGGTAAAAATGCTATGTTTACATCATTACTATAGAATGATTCAACTAAAAGCATATCATTAACATTTGCTGCAATTCCGTGTTGATTAAGCATAACTGCTTTTGATTTGGATGTTGTTCCAGAAGTAAATAGCAAAATACTTAATTTTTTTGAATCAATTTTGCAATTAACAAATTTTTTAAATCCAGAATCAAGAGCTTTTTCCCCTTGTTCTAATAAATCATAGAAGTAAAGAAAATCTGGAATTTGAGAGGTGCAAATAAAATATTTAATCTTTGTTTTGTTATTCTCCTTAATTTTTTCCATAATTTCTTTTAATTTTAAATCAAAAACAACAGCTTCAGCTTCGCTTCTAACCAAAGAGTTTTCAAGCTCACCTAGTTGCAATCCCTTATCTAACGGAACAGAGACGATGCCTCCGAAGCAAGTTGCTAAGATGAGCAACAGCCCACTCATAGCTGTTAGCTCCAACAACAGCTATTCTGCTATCCTGTAAACCTAATTTATATAAAGATGTTCCAAAAGAATTAATATCTTTTAATAAATCAGAATAAGTGTGGTTAATATAAGTAACTTCACTACCTTTTTTTACTTTAGTAGTGAAGGCAATATTATCTGCAAAAGCTTTTGCAGAATTATAAACAATATCTTTAACATTTTCAAATTTTTTAATACTTTTCTTATTTTTCATTAATTACTCCTTTTAAACAATATGTTTAGCTACACGGTATTATACCGCAAATTTGAAAACAAGTCAAGAATAGGTAATTTATTGCTTTTTCATTTTAGGTTTAGCTACAAGTGAAGCTATATATCCGAAAAATATTGCTGCTGAAATTCCGCCTGCGGCTGCAGCTGTGCCTCCTGTAAAGGCTCCAATTAGACCATTTGTTTTGGCCATTTTTATGGCTCCTTTTGCAAGTAGGTTGCCAAAGCCTGTTAGTGGCACTGTTGCTCCTGCACCGGCGAAGTCTACTAGTTTTTGGTATATTCCAAGGCCTCCTAAAATTGCGCCTAGTGTTACAAATGTTACTAGGATTCTTGCAGGTGTAAGTTTGGTTTTGTCAATTAAAATTTGACCTACAATACAAATTGCACCACCTACAACAAATGCTTTTAAAAGCATCATCCAATTTAGGTTATTTATAAAATTTTGCATTTTTCCCTCCTTAAATGTTATTTTCAATAGCAATTGCATGAGCAATCCCTGGTATGCTTTCACCTTGCTGAGAGGTTGTGGCATTTGTTAGGGCTCCTGTTGCTATTAATAATATTTTATTTAATTCTTTTTGCTTTAATTTATTAAAAAAGTATCCAGAGAAAACAGTTGCACAGCATGCACAACCACTGCCTCCTGAGTGTGTGTCTTGGGTGTTTTTATCAAACATTAAAACTCCACAATCATTGTAATTTGATTTGATATTATAACCTTTTGTAAGAGCCATTTCGGAAAGAATGTCTTTTCCAATGTGGCCAAGGTCTCCTGTTAAAATCACATCATAATAGGATGGTTTTCTTCCGGTGTCTTTAAAGTGAGTAATTAGTGTATCTAGTGCAGCAGGGGCCATAGCAGCTCCCATATTATTGGCATCTTTTATACCCATATCAATTACTTTTCCTGTTGTAATATAAGTTACGTAAGGACCGAGATCCAGTTTTAGAAAGAATTGCAGAACCTGCACCTGTAACAGTCCATTGAGATGTAGGTGGTCTTTGATTTCCAAGTTCTAGTGGAAATCTAAACTGCTTTTCTGCGCTACAGAAGTGGCTTGAAGCAGATGCTATGCACTTGTCTGCAGCTCCACCGTCTATAAAAATTGATGCAAGTTGCATTCCTTCAACAAATGTTGAACATGCCCCAAATATTCCATATAGGGGGATTCCGTAGTTCCCTTAGACCAAAGCTTGAAGAAATACATTGATTAAGAAGGTCTCCGGAAAATGAGTAATTAATATCTGTTGAAGAAAGTCCAGATTTCATCAAATTCATTAAAACAGTTTCTTTTATTATTTTACTTTCTGCTTTTTCCCAAGTTTTTTCTTGCCAGAATTCATCTTCTAAGCATTTATCAAAATAGTCGGCCATAGGTCCTTCAGCTTCTTTTGGACCTACAATAGAGGCAGTTTCTAAAATTGTTACTGGATTATCAAATTTAAGGGTTTGAATTCCTAATCTTTTCAAATTTAATCACATTCCTTTCAAAATTAACACATAAAAAGTAAATAGCAAATTCCAACAACAACAGAAGTTGAAATCCCATAAACTAGAACAGGGCCAGCAACTGTAAACATTTTTGCACCAACTCCCATTACATAGCCTTCAGATTTATATTCCATAGCTGGTGAAACAATTGAGTTTGCAAAACCAGTAATAGGAACTAAAGAACCAGCTCCAGCAAATTTACCTATTTTATTAAAAACATTGATAGAAGTTAAAAAAGCACTTAAAAATATTAAAGAAATAGACACAACAGTCCCACTCATTTCAGCATCAAGTTCATTATACTTACACGCCTCCATAATAATCTGACCAACAGCACAAATTAATCCACCAACCCAAAAACTATTAAAGCAATTCTTTAAAATAGGAGAGTTAGGAGATTTTTGCTTAACATATTCTTGATATTCTTTATTTGTATTAATAGATTTCAAAAAATCACCTCCCCAATATGTAGTACAAAACATAAAATTATTTTGCACAAAATTGGGGAAAATATTCATAAATTCAAAATGAATATTTCAAAAATGGGAAAAAATACAATTTTATTTGCAAAAATTGTACTTTTTTAAAAAATTATGGTATAATTCATAAATACTAATTTTAGTTTAAGAAAAGGGTGTACAATATGTTTAAAAACAAGTACTATATTGGGATTGAAAGGGAAGGCTTGAAGTGTACGAAAGATGGGTGTTTGGCTAACACTGAAAATTCTAAGTTGTTTGAGGATGTTGGAAAAAATTCTTTTATGGGAACAGATTTTGGTGAGGCTCAACTTGAATTTAGAACTCCAGTGTGTGAGAACGTTACAGAATGTTATGATAAATTGGAAAATATTACTGATATGGCTATAAATGAAATTAGAAAAAATGGCGAAATGATTTGGCCATATTCTATGCCATGTGTAATACCAGAAGATGATAAAATTTTATATAAGACAAAAGAAGAAGAAGAATATGATGCTGCTTTATTTAAAAAGTATAGTAAAGAAATGTTTTATATGTCTGGCATACATGTAAACTTTTCAATTGATAAATCTTTTTATAAAGAAATGAAGAAAATAGATAAAAAATTGCCGGAAAATTTGGATGATGCTTACATAAAGATAATGAATGCATTTGTTAAAAAAGCTTGGATTTTGACGTATTTATTTGGAGCAGCTCCAGTGCAATTTGGTGAGAATAGTTATAGATGCAAACATTCTATAAGAAATAGTTACAAGCAAGGGTTTAAGAATTCAAAGCTACTAGATATTGATTTAACAAACAAGCAAACATACATAAATAGCATAAAGGAAAACATAAAAGCAGGATATATTGCATCAACTAGAGAATTATATATTCCAATGAGGGCTAAAATCGCTTCAAGAGCTAATGCACATGATTTTGAATTGGAAGAACTTGAAAAAAATGGAATTAACCACATTGAAGCTAGAATATTTGATTTGAATCCATTTGATAAATGTGGAATATCTAAAGCACAAATGGGATTTATTATAGCATTTATGTTTAATTGCTTAGTTGATGAAGATATGGAATACAAAGATTACAGAGCAGTTGCAGAACAAGGAATATCAGATGAGGATTATTTAGCAATCAAAAAAGAAATAAAAAAGATAGAATTAGTAAATAATAAATTCGAATTAGGATTAACAAAATCAATTAAAGAAGTTGAAAAAGATTTTGAAGAAAACAAAAATTATGCATTGAAAGTAGAAAAATTTATTAATGAAAATGGATATGTAGATGGGCTAATAAAACTTGCAAGCAAATATAGTGAAGATGCATATACACACCTTTATTCAGTTAAAGATAAAAATAAAACAATATGTTCAGTAACTGCAGCAATTATAAAGGATGCATTATCAGCTGGAATTAATTATAAAGTAATAGAGGGAAGACCATTTGATAGTTTTGTAGCCTTTATAAAAGGAGACCATATAGAATATATACATGGTGGAACTAGAACAAGGAAAGATACCTATATTTTTCCATACTTGACAAATGATAAATATTTTGCCAAAGATTTAATGAGAAAAAATAAAATAGTTGTTCCAGATGGAATATTACTAACAAACAAAAAGAGTATAAAAGACCAAGAAAACTTATATTCGAAGTTTTATAATAAAACATGTGTTGTAAAACCAAGAACAACAAATGGCGGAACTGGAATTACAGTATTTAGTACACCAGTTTCAAAACAAATATTAAAAAAAGCAATACAATATGCATTTAAATTTGATGATAATGTAATAGTTGAAAATTATCTACAAGGAAATGAATATAGATTAGTAGTTATAGATGGAAAATGCACAAGTGCAGTACTAAGAAGGAGTGCAAGCGTTGTGGGAGACGGAAAGAAAACAATTAAAGAATTAATGGAAATCAAAGACAAAGAACCTTGGCATTATTTCTTAAACTGCAGAATGGTAATAGATGAACCATTAAAATATTTTTTACTTTCTCAAAACTTAACACTGGATTCAATTCCTAAAGATGGAGAAAGAGTGTTTTTAAGAGAAAACTCAAATTGCTCAACAGGTGGAGAAAGCATAAATGTTACAGATCAAATACCAGAAAAACTTAAAAAAATTGCAGAAAAAACAGCAAGAATTTTCAATGCAAAAGTTTGTGGAATAGATATGATTATTAAGGATTTAAGTAGGGCAAAATATGGAATAATTGAAATAAACGAAGATCCTGGATATGACTTAAACGAGTGGCCGTATGAAGGCAAAGAAGCAAAAATAGGACTACAGATTTTACAAATGTTAGGTTTTTAATAATAAGGAGAAAAATATGAATTCTGAAGAAATGAAAAAAAATTGTTTATTTGAAGATTACCCAAAACTAGAAGGTTCAACAGTTGCACTATTAAAAGAAGCCGAAAGACAAGGCATTAATTATGAGATTATTGATGAAGAACATTGCTTTGTAAAACTATCTATGGGCAAGAGAACAGAATATGTAGTACAAGCTACAAAAACAAGTAGAGATACTTATGTGTTCCCATACTTGGTTAATGATAAAGAATTTACAAAGCAGCTATTAAGAACAAAAAAATTAAATGTACCTGATGGCATAGTGATTGAAAAAGACATGCTAGCAAAAGATATAAATCATGAAATTTTAAAATATGCAGGAAAACCAGTTGTAATTAAACCTAGAACAACCAACTGTGGAGTTGGAATAACTGTATTTAAAGATAAAGCATCAGAAAGTGAAATAAAAAATGCAGTAAAATATGCATTTAAATTTGATGACAATGTTTTAATTGAAGAATACGCAGAAGGCAAAGAATACAGATTTGTGATAATTAATAATAAGTGCATAAGCGTTGTACATAGAAGAAATGCAAGTGTTGTAGGAAATGGTAAAAAAACAATACATGAACTTATTATAGAAAAAAATAAAGAACCATGGCATGAAATTTTAAAAAGACAAATTCAAATTGATGAACCACTTAAAATATATCTAAAAGGGCAAAATTTAAGCTTGAATTCAATACCAAAAGAAGGAGAAAGAGTATTTTTAAGAAAAAATTCAAACTGTTGTACAGGAGGAGAAAGCATTGATGTTACCGAAATAATGCCAGATTACTTCAAGAAAATTGCTATTAAAGCAACAAAAGCATTTGGTGCAAAAATATGCGGAGTAGATATATTAATTGATGATATGAATAAACATAAATATTCAATAGTTGAAGTGAATGACAATCCAGGAATTGGAATAAATGAATGGCCTTATGAAGGAAAAGGAGAAAAAATAGGATTAGAAATTTTAAAACTATTAAAATTTATAGACTAAAAATTCAAAAAATACAAATCATAAAAGAAAATGTGATTTGTATTTTTTTTATTGCAAAAAACTAAAAATATTACAAATGTTACAAAAATATTACAATTATATTACATTTTCGACACAAGTATTGACTATGCATAAAAATAGTTTAAAATATAGATATAGAATATTAAAACTAAGGAGATAAAATGCAAAGTTGTTTAGGAATCCATATTCAAAATAATTTAATTAAATATGCAAAAGTTACTAAAGAACGAAACAACCTTAAAATTGAAGCTTATGGTGTGAAATTTTATGAGGATGACCTAGAAAAAACAATAGAGCAAATAGTGAAAGAAACATTTAGCTATCAAGTTCCAATAAGCGTCAATTTAGACCATGAACAATATGTTTATTCTGATGTCTTTAATTTACTTAAACCACAGGATTTCGAAAAAGCAGTTAATACCGAATTCGAATTTTATTGCAACAATAACAACAAAAATAAAAACACATTGGAATACAGAAGCTTAAAAGCAGTAAACTTACAAGATAGAGATAAGGCAAGAATTATATACACATTTGTTGATAAAGCAAGTTTAGTAGAAAGAATACAATTGTTTGACAAATACAAAGTTCATACAATTTCACCAATTTCTACATCTATACCACTACTTAATACATCAGCAATTCAAGATAATAGCATTATTATAAACCTTGAAGAAACAACAGAACTTACAACAATTGTTAATGGCCAAGTTTACAAAATAGATAAGTTAGAAAAAGGTATGAAGGATATATTAGAAAATATAAGTTTAAAGGAAAACTCTTTTTCTAAAGCTTATGAGGTTTGTAAAAATACAACAGTATATACAAAATCAAGTCAAAATTTAAAAATTGATGGAAATGAATATTTAGATGAAATTATAACAATCCTATTAGATATAATAGACCAAGTTAAAAATACAATTATAACAAATGGAATCGAAATAAATAATGTCTATATAACAGGAACAGGACTTATAATAAATAATATAGACCTTCTATTCCAAGAAAGCTTTATGGATAAAAAATGCGAAATATTAGTACCATATTTTGTAGAGAAAACAAATGTGAAAATAAATATTAAAGATTATCTAGAAGTCAATTCAGCTATTGCGCTTGCAATGAATGGATTAGAAACAAAAAAACAAAACAATAATTTTAGCAACAAAGGAAATAACTTAGAAAAATTAAGAGAACTATTAACAACAAATGTTAATTTTGGAAAGAAAATAGCTAAAACAAAAGAAAAGAAAAGCATTAAAGAGATAATGCATGGTGAGATTGATACTGGAGACAAAATCCTACTTAGAACAGCAACAATGCTCACATTGGTAGTTGTTATATATATTGCAATTACAGAAACTCTAAGTGGAGACTTATTAAATAAAATTTCAACAGCAGAAAAAACAATAGAGGATACAAATGCAAAAATTGCTAAAGTAAATGAATACGATACTTTAATAACAACAAGAACAAATGAATATCAAAAATTGATTGATGCAATTGACCAAGCAAACTCTGAAATAAGCGAAAATTATTCAAGCAAAAATGCTATACCAAACTTACTTACAAAAGTAATGTTTAATATACCAAAAGGAGTACAACTATTATCAGTTGAAAACACTAGTGGCAAAAATATTACAATAACAGCACAAGCAAGAAAGTATGATCAACTTGGATATTTTAAAGCAGCACTAGATGAATTAGGAATATTAACAAATATCACAACAACAAAAGGTGTAAAACAAGGTGAACTAATAAGCGTTACAATAACTGGTGAATTACCATATTAAAATAAAGGAGACAAACAAGCTATGAAAAAGGTATTAATATCAATTTTAGTTGTGTTGCTCATTATAGCGGTGTACTTTGTTGGATTTAAAAATATATCTATTGCAAAATGGAGAAGCAAAAGCGTAAAAGATATTAAAAATCTAAACGAAGAACTAGACTTAGATATTGATGAAGCTAAAACTTTAAATAATCAGAAATTCCCAGAAGCAATTGCTAAAGTAGAAGAATCAATAGAGAGTTTACAAAAAACGAAACAAAGATATGAAACAAAAGCAAGCTATATTGAAGGCGAAAATGTTGAATTAGGAACGGTAAGTGTTAAAAAATATAAAATTGAAAGATTATGGATAGCTTTAGGAAATTATGCTAAAAAAGAAGGCGTAACTTTACAATTGGATATAACAAGTGCCACAAAAGAAGGAATGTATGATTTAAACATTACATTATTTGGAGAATATATAGGAATAACAGATTTCTTATATGACATCGAGAAAGACGATACACTAGGATTTAAAATTGTAGGATTTAAATTAACACCATCTACAGAAACAACAAGTAGCAGTAGTACTACTACAACAAGTACTAGCACAAGTAATACAAACAACCAAAGCAAAAATATCACAGATAGAGATACAGGAGATAAAGCCGATATTAGCAACTATGTATCTGGAAGCACATCAAGCGGAACATCAACTACAACAACAAGTGTCGATGTAACAAACTTAAAAGCTACATTTAAAATAGAAAATGTAGGTATAGATTTTGATTAAGGAGTAAACTATGGTTAAATCAATTATAAAAGAAATATTAATCATTATATTATTGATTGTTGCAATAACATTAGTACTAGGAATATTGTTTTACGATTATAGACCAACAAACAAAAAAGTTCCAAGTGAAGTATCAGCCTATATTTTACCAACAGAAGTACAAACAGAATTAGATGAAACAATAAAAACAGCTGAATCTCAAAATATTATAAAAACATATAGAGTTGAAGGAAGAGATTTGGATTATTATAAAAGAACAAACGAATACGATACAGGTAAAGTTAACCCTTTCGGAAGAATATCTGAAGGAACTACAAATAACACTAACTCAAACCGAAATGAAAATACAAGCAGTAATGGAACAAACGGTGGCGGATATTTCAATACTGTAAAATAATTTTAGGTAATATTTATTAAGTTAAATATATACAAAAAAGACATAAAAAGGAGGGGGTGAATTTACTTATGAAGAATCAAAAAGGTATAACTTTAATAGCTTTAATTATAACAATCATTGTTATGTTAATATTAGTTTCTGTTTCAATCACAATAGCAATCCAAACAGGTTTATTCAAATCTGCAAGTGATGCAACAAAGAATTGGAACGAAGCTCAAACAAACGAAGCTGATGTTGATAGCAAAGTTAATACAACAGTTAACGGAAGCTCTGTAACAGGACTTCAAAATATCGTAAACGCATACACAACAGATTAATTTGGGGCTGTTCTAAAAAAGGTATATGCATAACCTGTATATACCTTTTTTGCTAAAATAGGAAAGGAACAAAATGAATACTATTATATATTTTTTCATGTTTGCCATTGGGGCGACTTTAGGAAGTTTTTACACATTGGCTGTTTATAGAATTCCATTAAAACAGGACATAACACACACAAGGTCTTATTGCCCAAAATGTAATCATAAGTTGAATTTCTTTGACTTAATTCCAATACTAAGCTATATTGTTCTAGGTGGCAAATGTAGATATTGTAAAAACAAAATTAGACCACGATACCTTATTTTAGAGGTTTTATCAGGCTTAGTTTTTTTGGCATTTACAATGCTATTAAAAATTGATTTTGTAAATATTGAAACTAAGAAAATAGTAACACTATTCTTTGGAATGCTATTTTTTAGTGCAGTATTTATCATAATTGGAATATTTAAAGAATATAAAAAAATACAGAAATCAGTATTCAATTTTGGTATTATAGTAGAGATTATCTATATGGTATATCTATACATATTTAATTTGAATACAAATATATATAGATATATTATATATTTGGCACTTTTGATTTTTGCCATAATTGCAAATAATTTAAAAAACGAGAATGTTAAAATTATTGCTTTTATAATTTTCACAGTGATTGGAATAAGCGAAATTGCAATGGTTTTAATTTAAACGTAAAGGGGAAAGGTATGCAAACCAAAAGATTAAAAGGTGATAAAGGAATAGTGGTAGCAGATGCATTAGTATCAGTTTTGCTTATTTTGCTATTTGGTGGATTAATAGTAACCATTATTTCTACAATAGTAAATGAAACAACTAAAGTTAAATTTAATAGCACACATATAGAACTTGAAACAGAAGTTTTTGAATATGTTCAAAAACTAAGCTATGAACAAACAACTGATGAAAGAATTATAAACTACTTAAATAAAAAATACAGCAATGACACTGATTATATTTCTTTTGGAAACTCAACAGATGATTTAACAACACCATGTAAAGTTGCAATAAAGGTTGAACAATATGGTAAAGATGATGGAAAACTAGATTTGATAAAAATTATAACAATATCAATTGAAAACACATCATCAGATGAACAATATAAAACAGAAGTATCAACATTAAAAAAGAGAACAGAAGCAGAAGTAGATGATTTGTTAAGCTAAAAAGGAAATTTTATGTAATATCAAAAAATGTATTTAAAAAATAGGTAAAATATAATATAATAATATTATAATAACAAATGAAAGGAGCTTAAAATGGATTCAAAAAAAAGAGGACCAATAGGAATAGAGCTAGTAAGGAGAGGAATTTTAACACAAGCAGATATTGATAAGGTGTTAGAATATCAAAGAAGAAACCCAGGAAAGAAAATTATAGAAATAATAGACACGCTTAATTTATGCGACCAATATGTATTATTACAAGTATTAGCAGAAGTTTTAAACGAAAAAACAATGCTTTTTGGTTATGGAAATTTAAAAATTGATGTAAAAAAATATATATCACTAGATATGGCCCAAAAATATCTAGCAATTCCGTTTGAAATTAATGGCGAAAAAATAAAGGTTTGTTTTTCAGATAGCAGTAGCGAGTCAGCAGTAGAAGCTGTAAGATTAATCCTTTTAAATAAAGGGCTTGTGATGGAAAAATATGTTACATTTGAGAGGAATATTAAATCTGTGTTAAACTCTTTAGAAGGAACAGACTCAGACAATATTAATACAGGTGATGATGCAACAACATTAGTAGATAGTATTATAAAAACAGCAATGAGAAAAAGAGCTAGTGATATTCATATAGAACCATTAGAAGACTCTGTAAGGGTAAGATACAGAATAGATGGAGAACTGGTTAAGGCAACTGAAATAAAGAAAGAAAAACAAAATCAAATTATAGGAAGATTAAAAGCAATATCAAACATGTTCCAAGAAAAACAAGAATCACAAGATGGTAGAATTGTTTTATATCCAGATTATAACATCCGTGTTTCTTCACAAAAAAATATTTTTGGAGAAAAATTTGTTTTAAGACTATTAAAGAAGAACATGAATATTAGAGGATTAGCAGAACTTGGATTTGAGCAAACAGAAGACGAAGTAAGAAAAAAACTAAATAAAAGAAACAGTATTACAATAATTGCAGCTCCAACAGGTGAAGGTAAAACAACAACACTTTATAGTATAATAGACTATTTAAATAATCCAAGCATAAATATTACAACAATTGAAGACCCAGTTGAAATTCGTATTCCTGGATTAAACCAAATAGAGGTAACAGAAAAATTAAGATTCTCAGATTCATTAAGAACAGTATTAAGACAAGACCCTGATATAGTTTTAGTAGGAGAAATAAGAGATACAGAAACTGCTGAAATTGCAATGCAAGCAGGACAAACAGGACACTATGTTTTATCAACAATACATACAATAGACAGCCTAGAAGTTATTACAAGGCTTAGAAAAATGGGAATTTCTGATTATGATATTTCAAGTACAATTGCAACTGTAATATCACAAAGATTGGTAAGAAAAGTATGCCCTAAATGTGCAAAACAAAGAGAATTTACGGAAAAAGAAAAAGAAATAATCAAAGGAATAATGGACAAGTACAATGTGCCAGTAGATTTTACAAATAAATATACTTATGTGCCAGTAGGATGTAAGGAATGCAACAATACAGGATTTTATGATAGAATAGGTATATTTGAAGTACTTACATTAACAGATGAAATAAAAGAAAAAATCATCAAGGGTGAGTCAAGCTTAGAAATAAGACAAACCGCTATACAAGAGGGATACAAGCCATTAGCAGTAGACGGAATGAACAAAGTTTTAAGAGGAATAACAACATTAGAAGAAATAAATAAAAAAGTAATAATATATTAATTACAGATGAGGAGAAGAGTATGATAAATATTGATAACATATTTACAGCTGCAATAAAAGAAAATGCATCAGATATTCATTTAGTAGTAGGAAAAAAACCACTAATCAGGGTATCTAGAATATTAAAAGAAATTGAAAGTGAAGAAATTTTAAAAAATGATGATATGTATGAAATATATGATTATTTCGTACATGGAAACATCAATTTAGATGAAGAATATAGAACAACAAGAAAAATAGACTTTTCTTATGTGTATGATGATGTAAGATTTAGAGGTAATATATCATCTTCAGATGGAGTTCCAGTTGCAACACTAAGATTAATAAAAAGCGAATTACCAAGATTTGGAGACTTAGGAGTACCAGATGTTGTAAGAAGGATGATGTACCAACCACAAGGATTAATCCTTGTAACTGGTAAAACAAACTCAGGAAAAACAACAACATTAAATGCATTAATAAACGAAATAAACCAAACAGAAAATAAAAAAATACTTTCACTAGAAAAACCAATTGAGTATAAACATACATCTCAAAAATCATTAATAGTTCAAAAAGAAGTTGGAGAAGGAAAAGACGTATTAACATATAGAGATGGTGTAAAAAATGCATTAAGAGAAGACTGTGATATCCTAATAATAGGAGAGATTAGAGATAAAGAAACAATGGAAGCAGCTATAGATATGGCTGAATCAGGACACTTAGTATTAGGTACATTACATACAAAATCATGTGCTGAAACAATTGACAGAATAATCAACTTTTATGAAATTAGAGATCAAGCTTCAGTAAAATATCTATTATCATCACTTTTAAAATTAATAATTTCTCAAAGGTTAATAAGAGGAAATGAAGATAAACTTGTTTTGGTACCAGAAGTTATGGTAGTAGACAACGTAGTTGCAGGATGTATTAGAAAAGAAAAATTCAGCGTATCAGAACTTGAGGATGCAATCCAAAGCAGTTTGGGAAAGGGAAATGTAAGCCTTATTAATGCCCTTGCAGAACTATATGTTAACAATAAAATAACTTTAGACCAAGCAAAAGCACAGCTAGAAGAAAAGAACCTAGAGGTATTAAATAGAACAATAATGCAAATGAAAATGAAGATGATGTAAATTTAAAATAGAACGGAGGAAGCCTAAGATGCCTTTATACAAATATAGAGCGGCAACACGTACAGGGGATATTGTAGAATATAAGACAGATGCACCAAATAAATACATACTACTAAGAAAACTTAAAAATAATGGTTTATATCCAATATCAATAACATCTTTTAACATTAAATCAGATAAAAAGGTAAAAAAACAAAGAAGAAACATTGAAACAAGCCACAGTGTATTAAAACAAGTTAGAGCAGAGCAAATAGAAAAAAACATGTCTAAACATGACAGCTGGTTTAAAAGAATGGATGAAGCTTTACGTAGAAACCAAAAAATCAAAAAAAGAGATATAGTTGTATTTACTCAAAATTTGTATTTACTTAAAAAAGCAGATTTTAACAATATACATGCTTTATCAACAGTTATAGAAACAGTAGAAAATCCAACGTTAAAAGCAATAATTGAAGATATTTTGCTAGGAGTAGAAGCAGGTGAAAATATGTATACAACAATGGAATATTACGGCTCAGTGTTTCCACCAATCTATATAAATATGATAAAGGTTGGAGAACTATCAGGTTCCCTAACAAATGCTTTAGAGCAAGCTGTTCACTACCTAGAAGACACAGAAGCGATGAATAAAAAACTAAGAGAAATATTAATACCAAACTTAGTCCAATTTGTTGGCTTAATGGTACTTGCAGTTGTAGGTACACTTATTTCAGTACCAATGATACAAAATGTTTTTGATAGTTTTGGTTCAAAAGAACAACTACCACCACTTACAGTTGCATTTTCAAATTTTCTAAATTGGTTCACAAAAATATGGTATATACCAACAGCAATAATAGCAGCAATAATAGTAGCAGTTGTATTATATGTTAGAACACCTAGAGGAAAATATAATTACCATTATTTTAAATATAAAATGCCTATATTTGGAAAATTAATATATGCAATAGACTTTTCAAGGTTAGTTCAATCAATAGTACTTAACCTAAAAAATGGAGTAAGAATTCAAGAGGCACTTGAAACAAGTAGAAACATATCGAACAACCTAGTAATGCTATCACTTATAGAATCAGCAATAAACAATATATTAATAGGACAAAGCTGGATTGAACCATTTGAACAATCAGGTTTATCAACACCAATGATAACAGAAATGTTAAAAATAGGTATGCAAACTGACTTAACAGAAATGATGGAAAAATTAAATGATTATATGCAAATTGATATTGACAACATAATTCAAAAAATCATAAAAATTCTGCCACAAATAGTTGCAATATTTGTTGGAATTGTTTTAATATTCGTAGTATTAGTAGTACTTGTGCCATTAATGCAAGTATACATGGGAGGATGGTTACTATCTTCTTACGAGTTTTAAAACAAAAAAATCCGCATCCAGCGGATTTTTTTGTTTCATTTCATCTGTCAACGATTTTTGAAAATGTCCTTCCCCAATTTTTGAACATAAGCCATGAAAAGTGGACCTTTTAAAATTTACAGGAAAAGTATTGACATTAAGAATTAAATAAGATAAACTATAAATGTAAAATTTTTTAAAAAAAGTTTATAAAAAAGCAAACAAACAACCAAAGTAAAAACTTAAAAAAATTTTTAAGGAGGAAAACAGAAAATGAATTTTAAATTTAAAAACAAATCTGGAATAACATTAATCGCCTTGATTATTACGATAATTGTAATGTTAATCCTAGTAGCAGTCAGCATAAGCGTAGCACTAAACACAGGGCTATTCAAATCAGCAGGAGATGCCACAAAAAACTGGAAATCAGCTCAAGATGCAGAAGCAAATGTTGGGTCTGAAATTAAAATAGGGGATAAAACTTATTCAAGCATAGAAGAGTATATAGAGGATACAAAACCATTACCAGAAGGAGCCGGTAAAAGGTTTAGCGAAACAAAGGAATATACGGATGGTACTAAAACAGCATGGATTCCAGCAGGTTTTACCGTGTCAGGAATAAATGGTGAAACAACAATAGATGGAGGACTCGTAATATACGATATACCAGAGAATGAATTAGGAAATGTAAAATGGGATGGAACAGAAAAAACAAAATATAATCAATTTGTATGGATACCGGTAGAAGTAAATAAAACCACAGAACCAAAAGACACCGAAACTAGCATAGCAAGCTTATATAGGTCAGAATGGTCAAGTAACGCAAGGACAACAGAACTTTCTACAGACTATACAGAACCAAATACAACAAATGACACAAATGATAAAACAGGAATAGCAAGTCAAATCGAAAATTTAACAAAGAGTATATATAAATATGGAGGATTCTATATAGGCAGATACGAGGCAGGAAGTGAAACTCCAAGAACAAGTTCAACAACTGAAGTCACACCAATAGGCATAAAACAAGACATGTTCCCATACAATTATGTAAAATGGGGAGAAAGCATGAGTAATATTGGAGAAGTAGGAGCAGTAGCTTTATCAAACAGTTTGTATAATTCAAGCAATTATGGAGCAACCAGCATGTTATGTACCGGAGCATGTTGGGACAGTATGTTAGATTTCATAAAAGATACAAAAAGTGTAACAAACAGTACAGACTGGGGAAATTATTATAATTCAGAGACATACAAAATATATAGAGGAAGTTTATATAGTAATTCAGCATGGAGTACAGCTAATACAACTGCTGGTACAGATGTAACAAAAAATAAAGGTATTTTACTAACCACAGGAGCAACAGAAAGAAACAGTTCCAAAAACATATATGATGTAGCAGGAAACTGTTATGAATGGACTACAGAGTCTAACTCTTCAGATTATCGAGTTTTCAGGGGCCGGCCCTTACAACGGCATTGGCTCTGGCCTTCCAGCTAGCAGCCGCAACTTCGACTTTCCGACCTACAGCTACAACGACGTTTCCTTCCGCCCTTCACTTTATGTAAATCTGTAAGCTTGCAGGAGAATTGGTAATTGAGTAAATGATGGTAGTTTTATGGTAGACTGTTAGAAGCTAAGTATTCTTAGCGAATTTTATACGCTAAGTGAAGGTAAATTTTTTTCTTGGGCGGTGGCCAAGAAAAAAATTTGCCCACTAGCGTGGCGCCACTAGCGTGGCGCTTTTTCTGCGTTTCAGGGCTTTTAAAAAGCCCACGAAACGTAAAAAAGCTATAACTAATACAAAATGTATAGGAGGATGTAAAAAATGAGTTATAGCCAAATGGTAGATTTATTAAGAATTGAACATAAAAACGAAATAGTATTTGTAAAAGCAGGAGCATTTTACATAGCAGTACAGGAAGATGCAGTATTTTTAAACAGAAAATAAAAATATAAATTGCTTATTGTGTAAAGGTGTAAGTGCATATAAAGATGATATATATTTGGAGACATTGCTGAAAAGAAATAAGCTATGAGAACCTAATGAAAGCACATCTGCAGAGTAGAAAAGGTAAAGGATATAGAAAAGGAATTATTTTATTTAACCTAAAGCAAGAAGAATATATAAAGCCATATTTTGTACCACAATTTATAGAAACAAGCTATGCTTGCTTAGAAAATAAAGGAATGCACAAAGCATGTTTAGATGTACAAAAAGCAATGAAACATTATCACATTTCTTTCATCCAGCGGATTTTTTTGTTTCATTTCATCTTGTATTAATTTACTTTATATGGTAAAATATATTGGTGAAGGTAAAGTTGGAAAGGAAAATATGTTAAAAGAAAATATTAAAAATTATAATTTAGAAGAATTAAAACTAAAACTCGAAACATTACGGAGAAAAGAAGTTTAGAGCAGAACAAATCTTTCATTGGATTTATAAAGAAAATGTAACAAGCTTTGATGATATGACAAATCTTTCAGAAGCTTTAAGACAAAAATTAAAAGAAAATTTTGATTTACATGTGTTCAATATAATAAAAAAACAAGAATCAAAAGACGGAACAAAAAAATATCTATTCGATGTTTTAGACAATAATGCAATTGAATCTGTTCTAATGGAATATAAATATGGAAAAACAATATGTGTATCTACACAAATTGGATGCAAAATGGGATGCAAATTCTGTGCATCAACAGGAGTAAAATTTGCAAGAAGCCTAGAACCAGGAGAAATTGTAGAACAGCTATTAGCAATAGAAAGAGATGAAAATATTCATATTTCAAATCTAGTTTTTATGGGAATTGGAGAACCACTAGATAATTATGATAATGTAATGAAAGCAATAAAAATATTAAACAATCCTAAAGGAATAAATATGGGAGCAAGGCATATAAGTATTTCAACAAGTGGATTAGTTCCGAATATTTATAAATTAGCAGATGAGAATATTCAATGCACATTATCGATTTCACTTCATAGTGCATCAAATGAAAAGAGAAGCCAAATGATGCCTGTAAATAATGTTTATAATATTCAAGAACTTATGAAAGCATGTAGGTATTATATTGAAAAAACAAATAAGAGAATTTCATTTGAATATGCATTGGCTAAAGACAATAATGATAATCTTCAAGATGCAAAAGAACTAGTAGCATTGTTAAAAGGCATGCTATGCCATGTTAATTTAATCCCAATAAATAAAATTGAGGATGGTAAATTTAGCAAAAGCACAAATGAAAATATAATAAGATTTAGAGATTATCTAAATGCACATGGAATAGTTGCCACAATACGTAGAGAATTAGGCTCAGACATAGATGCGGCCTGCGGACAACTTAGAAAAAAAGAGGTGAGTAAATGAAAATATATGCAGAAACAGATATAGGAAATGTTAGAAAAATGAACCAAGATGCATATTATATTTCAGAAGAAAGTGATACTTATAAATTGTGCATTTTGGCGGATGGAATGGGTGGCTACACTGGAGGAGAAGTTGCAAGTAGAGTAGCATGCAAAAGTGCAGCAGAATATATAAAACAAAATCTTGATGATAATAAAACGTATTCAAAAGAAGCAATAATGCAAGTTATTAGAGACGCAATGAATTATGCAAACAATGTTGTTTTTGAAATGTCTAGACAACAAAAAGAACTTGAACAAATGGGTACTACATTAGAAGTTTGTGTAATATATAATAATAGAATTCATATAGGCCATATTGGAGACAGTAGGATTTATAGAATACGACAAGGAATAATGAGAAAACTTACTGTTGACCATAGTTATGTTCAAAAATTAGTAAAAGATGGAACAATAACTAAGGAAGAAGCCATAAATCATCCAAAGAAAAACATGTTGATGAAAGCATTAGGATGTGAACCAGAAATAGAACCAGATATTATGGTAAAAGGATTTAATCCAAATGATGTAATATTAATATGTTCTGATGGATTAACAAACATGATAGCTGAACAAGAAATATTAAACATTGTAGAAAGTGATATTCAAAATGCTACACAAAATCTGATAAGAAAAGCAAAAGAACTGGGTGGCTATGATAATATTACAACTATTATAATTGAAAGTTAGAATGAATTGCTGGAAACAAAAAACGCCTCATGAAAGGAATGTGATAAAAAATGAATTTAGAAGGAAAATTATTGGGAAGTAGATATGAAATTATAGAAAAAATAGGAAGCGGCGGAATGGCAACAGTATATAAGGCAAAAGACTTAATTCTTAAAAGATTTGTTGCTGTAAAAGTTTTAAGAGAGGAATACACAACAGATAATGAATTTATAAAAAGATTTAATACTGAAGCTGAATCAGCTGCAAGCTTAGTTCATCCCAATATTGTATCTGTGTATGATGTAGGAAAAGAAGGAAACCTATATTATATAGTTATGGAATTAGTAAAAGGAAAAACTTTAAAAGAAATTATTGTTGAAGATGGCAGAATGGGCTGGAAATGGTCTGTGAAAATTGCAAAACAAATAGCTCAAGCACTAGAGGTAGCACATAAAAATAATATCATCCATAGAGACATCAAACCACATAATATCATAATAACAGAAGATGGAGTTGCTAAAGTAACAGACTTTGGAATTGCAAAAGCAGTATCAAATTCAACAATTACAGCATTTGGAACAACAATAGGTTCTGTACACTATTTTTCACCAGAACATGCACGTGGTGGATATACAGATGCAAAGTCAGACTTATATTCTTTAGGAGTTGTATTATATGAAATGGTAACAGGAAGAGTACCTTTTGATGCAGATACACCAGTTTCAGTAGCATTAAAACACATGCAAGAAACACCAGTTTCACCAATAGTTTTAAACCCAGCAATTCCACAAAGTTTAAATGATTTAATATTAAAAGCAATGGAAAAAGACCCCAATATGAGATATTCTTCTGCAACAGAAATGATAGAAGATTTGGATAAAATTATAAAAAATCCAGAAAATATAGCTATTAAATCTACAGAATATAATAAAGCAAGAAGAATAAGTGAACCAGAAACGTCTGCGAAAAATCAAACAAAGATGAATAAGATTAAAAACTTTTTTCAAAATCATAAAGCTGTGAAAGTAATATTAATCGCCTTAATATTTATTATTGTTTTTGTTGCAAGTATTGGAATTACATTATCAGTAATGAATTCTAAAAACCCAAAGGATGTACTATTACCAAACCTTGTTGGTTTAACACTAGATGAAGCAAAAAGTAAGGGTGCAGAATCAAAACTTGAAATAAATGTGGCAGATGAGAAGTATGATGTGGAAATCCCAGAAGGACAAATAATATCACAAGACCCTAAATATCAAGCAAACTTTACAGTAAAAGAAGGAAGAACAATTAATGTTGTAGTAAGTAAAGGACAAGAAATAGTAAAAGTAACTAAATTAATTGGCAAAACGAAAGACGAAGCAAGAAAAGAAGCCAAAGCACTTGGAATAGAGCTTGAAATTGAAGAGGATTATAATGATGATGTTGAAGCAGGAATTGTAGTAGAACAAGACAAACAAGAAGGAGAAGAAGTTCTTGCTGGAAGCAAAGTAAAAATCAAAGTAAGCTTAGGTATAGAACAAGTAGAAGTTCCAAACTTAACAGGACTTTCAGAAGATGAAGCAAAAAAGAAAATCACTGAGGCAAAGTTAAAATGGATTAGAACAGACAGAATTAAAGATTCAAGCAAAGGAAAAGGAGTTGTTGAACAAAGCATATCAGCAAAAAGCTTTGTAGACAAAAATTCAGAAATTGCAATTACAATAAATGATTATCAAGCAATGGTTCATGGAACAGTAAATATAAATGTTGCAAAGCTTACAGGATATACTCCAACATATAACAAGGTTACTGAAAAGGTAAAAGACAAAGTAAAAAATGAAATAACAGGTGAGATTGAAGAAATAGAAAAAGAAGTTGAGAAAGAAGTATTAGCAAATCCACCTAAAAAGGTAACACTAGTAGTTACTGTAAATGATGAACAAGTTGAATCTAAAGAAGTTAGTGAGGATTTAACAAATGTTTCAGTAGGATTTGATGGTGAAGGAACTGTAAGAATAAAAGTATGGATAGGAAATACTTTAAAGAAACAAGCAGACTTGAACTTGAACACAGAAACCACAGTTAATATTCCTTAGAAAGGGAGCGTAAAAATGGGATTTTTTGACAAATTAAAACAAGGCTTAGGAAAAACAAGAGATTCTTTAAATGATAAAATAAATATGGTTTTTAGTAACTTTAGAAAAGTAGATGAAGACTTACTAGAGGAACTAGAAGAAATTTTAATTATGTCAGACATAGGAGTAGAAACGGCAACAGAAATTATTTCTAAACTAAGAAACAGAATAAAATTAGAAAAAATTACAGATGAGCAAGGCGTAAAAAATGCACTTAAAGAGGAAATGCAAGAAATTTTAGATAGAGTTCCAAATGAACTTAAATTAAATACTACACCAACAGTTATTTTAGTTGTTGGTGTAAATGGAGTAGGTAAAACTACGTCAATTGGAAAAATTGCAAATAACCTAAGAAAGCAAGGAAAAAAAGTAGTTGTAGCAGCAGCAGACACATTTAGAGCAGCTGCTGTAGAACAACTTGAAATTTGGGCAAATCGCGCAGGAGTAGATATTGTAAAAAGACAAGAAGGCTCAGACCCAGCATCAGTAGTTTTTGATGCGATTAAAATCACAAAAGAAAAAAATGCAGATGTGTTAATATGTGATACAGCAGGAAGACTGCATACAAAAAAATATTTAATGGACGAGCTATTAAAAATAGGGAAAGTTATTGATAAAGAATTGCCTGGAGCTGAAAAAGAAACATTAATGGTAATAGATGGAACTACAGGGCAAAATGCTATAGTTCAAGTAAAAGCATTTAAAGAGGTAGTACCAATAACAGGCCTTATACTTACAAAACTTGATGGTACAGCAAAAGGTGGAGTAGTAATAGGAATAGTAAACGAAAATTCTATACCAGTTAAATTTGTGGGCATAGGAGAAAAGATAGATGATATGGAGGTATTTAATTCAAAAGAGTTTGTAGACGCTATTATAGAATAGGAGGCAATAAATGAAGAAAAAAATAAGAAAAAGAGTTATATTTGTAATACTTTTCATAATATTATTTGCAATATACAGTTATCTAAATATTAGAGGAGAATACTTACAAATACTTGGAATAGGCGAAAAATACGTAGAAATATTTAAAACTAATTTAGCGCAAAGGATAAATGTATTTATAGTAAGTTTTGTTGTTATTTATATATTTACATACATAACAACAATCTTCATAAAAAAAGGACTAAAGAAATTTTTTGTTGAAGAGAATATGGAATGTCCTAAATTACCAAATAAATCAATATCACTGGCATTTGCAACAATTGCAGCTCTTATTTTTTCAAATATATTAACAGAAAAAGCAATACTATTTTTTAATAAAGCATATTTTGGAGAAACAGACCCAATTTTTAATTTAGATATAGGATATTATGTGTTCCAAAAGCCATTTATTAAAACTGTTTTATATAGTTTTATTGCTGTAATGGCTGTAATGTGTATATATATAACAGTTTATTATGTTCTATGCTTCCATAAGTTTTTTGACAAGGGAATTAGCATTGAAACTTTAAAGAAAAATACTTTTATAAAGCAAATAATTGGAAATGGATTTTGCATAATCCTTGCAATATCAGCATTAGCCATAATAATGGTACAAGACATAGTACTTGGTAAATTTATATCTACTGAAAATGGAACATCCCTTTATGGAGCAGGTTTTGTAGATGTAACAATAAAAAAATGGGGATATATAGCTTTTGCAGTTTTTGCTGTTATATGTGGAATTGCAGCATTAAGAAGAACAAAAAGAACTGAGTATAAAAAAGCATGTTATGATATATTGTTAATACCAATATATTTGGTTGTTTTGTTTTTTGTTGTAATTTTATCAGATTTAATATATGTAAAACCTAATGAATTAGATAAGCAAAAGGCATATATAAAAACAAATATTGATTATACAAAAGCAGCTTATAATATCAATATTGAAGAGATTGAATTGGATAACACAGGTACAGTAACTGCTGAAGATATTGAGAAAAACTCAGAAGTTATTAAAAATATTAATATATATAATAAATCAAGAGTATTATCACATTTAGAAGAATATCAAACAAATTTAGGATATTATACCTATGGTTCAACAGGAATAGGTTTATATACAATAGATGGAGTTCAATCATTAATATATATAAGCCCAAGAGAAATTAAAAGTAATGAAACAAGAACATATAATAATAAAACTTATGAATATACACACGGATATGGAATAATAGCCACATCAGCTTCAAAAACTTCAGAAACTGGAGCATTAAAATATATAAAAAGCAATTTTATAAGTACAGACAATAGCTTAAAAATCAATGAACCAAGATTATACTTTGGATTACAGACGAATGATATAATAGCAACATCAAAAGAGGATAAAGAATATGATTATCCACTAACAAGTACAACCAATAACTATAATCATTATACAGGAACTGCCGGAATACACCTAAATTTCTTAGATAGATTAATATTAGGAATAAAGGAACAAAATATTAAACTTGCATTTTCATCAAACATAACAAGTCAAAGTAATATTATAATAAAGAGAAATATCTTAGAGAGAGTAAAAAAGGTAATGCCGTATTTGGAATATGATAAAGAACCATATATGGTAGTAAGAGATAATGGGCAACTAGTTTGGGTAATAGACTGTTACACAACATCAAATAGCTATCCATATTCTCAAGTTACAAATTTAGTACAAAATAATGGAACTACAGTTAAAAAAATAAATTATATCAGAAATTCAGCAAAAGTAATAATAGATGCATATAATGGCACAATGAAATATTATATAACAGACACATCAGACCCAATTATAATGGCTTATTGGAAGATGTATCCACACTTGTTTGAAGAACTATACACAGAAATACCAGCAGAAATATCAAAACATTTTGTGTATCCAAAATACTTATATGATATTCAAGCTGATGTATTAAAACAATACCATAAAACTCAAGCAGAAGTACTATATCGCTCAGATGATGTATGGGATATTGCAAAAGAGAATACAAGCAAAGTTACAACACTTGTAGGAACACAAATAGAACCATATTACACAGTAGTAAAAACAGTAGACAGTAGTAATGCAGAACTTGGATTAGTATTACCATACACAGTGCAAGAAAAACAGAATATAAATGCATATCTTGTGGGAACATGCAGTGGTAATGGAGATAAGAAATTAACACTTTACAAATTTAATAAAGATGTAGCAATTTTAGGAACGCTGCAATTAGATACACTAGTTGAGCAAGATGAAAAAATTTCAGCAGAACTAAAAACAGTAGAGGTTACAGGTACAAAGATTGAGAAAAATATAATTGTGATACCAATAAATAACACATTATTATATGTAGAACCAATATTCCAAGTTTTCCAAAACGAAAACAAAACTGCACCAATACTTAAAAAAGTAATTGTAGCATCAGGAAAT
This sequence comes from uncultured Clostridia bacterium, assembly GCA_934167835.1. Lineage (GTDB taxonomy): Bacteria > Bacillota > Clostridia > TANB77 > CAG-508 > UMGS1781. The sequence goes on from CAKPLZ010000009.1 coordinate 40,716, forward strand.
AAAGTTGCAATTGGAAATAATATTGAAGAAGCATTAATCAATTTACTATCACAAGAAGCTGTAAGTATTAAAATTGAGACAGATAATATTGATGACTTAATAAAAGAAATAATAAAAGCAAATAATAATTTAACAGAATCAAATAAAAGCAATGATTGGTCATTAATTGGTCAAGATATTGAAAAATTACAAAAATTAGTAAATCAACTTGAGAAATTAATGGAAGAGAATAATCAAAAAAGCCAAGTAACGGAATAAATATAAACAAAAACACCCAAAATAATAGAGGGTGTTTTTGCATATATGTTTAATAGAAAAACAAATAAAAAAATAGATGAAATAAACCAAAAGCTAGAAAAATCAGGCATCATGGAAATCTCATATTTGCTTGGAAATAAAAAAGAAATTATCAAAAGAAACTTTATTGCAGGTATATCAAAAGGAGTAGGAATTGGAATAGGCATAACAATTATATCTGCTGTGATAGTAGCTGTTTTGCAAAGAATTATAAAATTAAATATACCAATAATAGGGGATTATATAACAGACATTGTGTCAATAGTCCAGAAAAATTTGTGAAAGGCATTGACAAAGGGAAAAATAATATATACAATATACGTATGCAAGGAGGAGAGAATTATGGTGGAAATTTCAACTTCAATATTGGGTGTTGATGAGCAAGAGGCTATGAAGACTTTTTATGATTTGGAAGTAGCAAAAACAGATTATTACCACATAGATGTTATGGATGGGAAATTTGTGGAAAAAGATACATCAGTTTTGATGTATAGCTATGCAAGTAGTATAAAACAAATGTCTAATGTTCCACTTGATGTGCACTTAATGGTAAACAATGTTGCAGAGTATATTGATGAATACATAGATTTAAAGCCACATTTCATAACTATACACTATGAAGCTTGCAAAGATAAAAATGAGGTCAAGAAACTTATAGAATATATTAAAAAGAATGATATTCAATGCGGATTATCAATAAAACCGGGAACGAAGGTAGAGGAAATTTATGAATTTCTTCCATTAATTAGTTTGGTTTTGATTATGACAGTTGAACCTGGTAAAGGTGGCCAAAAATTAATTCCAGATACAATAAAGAAAATTAGTAAACTAAAAGAATACATATACCAAAACAATTTAGAAACATATATTGAAGCAGATGGGGGAATAAAGCTAGATAATGCAAAGATTCTTAAAGATGCTGGAGTAGATATTATGGTAGTTGGAAGCGGAATTTTGGACTCAGATGATTATAAAAAAATAATAAGTGAACTAAAAAAATAAAGTTTTCCACAGGTAGCCCTGTGGAAAACTTTTGTTTTCTAATCCTTCTTAAAAGCTCTTAATAATATTTCGCCAATTCCTATAAAGAATGTAACAAAGAACACTAAGTTACCAACAACAGGAATTAATCTTATAATATAGAAAATGGCTGTTACAATTAATAGTTTTAAATATGAATTCATTTTGAATTTTAAATGTTTTGAAATATTGTAAATAAACAATGGCAATGCTAAAGTTAACATACATACATAAGCAAGAACAAGAGCAAATGCTAAAGTTACTCCAATTTTTATCAAACATAAAATTACAAATATTAAAGTAATTGCAAAAAATGATGCAAAACCTAATCCTAAGCTAGCAAGAATATTTTTTGCATTAAGAGCAGGAAGCTCTTTTTGAGTATTTCGAGTAAAGAATTTTACTAAAAATACTATACAAAATACATAAAATACAAATGTTAATAATGATAAAACAATTGAGCTAAAAGATACACTGTTAGCTGATTTTGCTTTAAATGCAAATGTTGAAACAGTACCATTTACAACTGAATCAGGTATTTGAATATCCTTTGGTGTTGCATATTTTAAATCTTTACCTATTGAGCATTTTTGAACATATCCGTCATTATTATCAGTTTGGAATGTTAAAGCTTTTGCAGTAATTGTTACATTTCCATTTACTTCACCAGCAAAAACCATATCAGCTGAATAATCAACTGTTAAATCTTGGTTAACTTTGAAATCAGACTTTAAGTTCAAACTTGTATAAGAGGAAATAGATGCATTTCTATATATAACACCTGCTAATGTAGCATTTTCAGATGTTAAATTTAAGTCTTGAGAAATATAAGAATAATAGTTCATATTGAAGTTTTGAGTCGTTATATAAGCTGAACCTGAAATTTGACCATTTAAAGTAACACTAGATGCAGTTATAAAAACATTACCTCCAATAACGGCATCTTGGCCAATATTAACTGTTTTTGCAGCAACATAAAGGTCGCCATGAATTTCTGAACCTGCAGCAAGGGTGAATGAATCAGCTACAACATAAGCGTTTCCTCTTACAACTGATTTTGAATTGATTGTGTTTATAATGTAATTGCCATCTCTATCTTGTTTATCAGAATATGTAATATCTGAATCGATAGTAGCTTCGCTTGCAGCTAAAAATAGGTTTCCAGAAATAATACCTCCGCCATTTCTAGGATTTGTAGTAAATTTTTGAGCTGATGCAAATACGTTACCATTTACAGTATCACTAAAAGTGTAAGAATCCATATCTGAATAGAACATATCCTTATTGAATACTTCACCTTGTGGTTTAGCAGCTATAGTAACCATTTCTGAGGTTACAGCCATTTCTGAATTTTGGGCTGCGAAAACTGTAGATGAAAACATTGCAAAAACTAAAAATAAAGCAATAAAAAATCTTTTGTTTTTTAACATAAAAAAACCTCCTTAAAAGTTTAAAATTTATGCCTATATGATATAACGAAAGAGAAGATTTGTCAATGAAAAAATGAAATAAAAAAACAAAAAAATAGGGTAGTTTTGCTACCCTAAAAAGTTATTATTTTTTCTCTTTTATGATTTCTTTTACAGCACCAATGCTTGAAAGTGCTTGAGTTGCTTCAAAGGGAATAAATACCTTGTTTGCATCACCTTTAGCAATTTCTTGCAATGCCTCTAATGATTTTAGTTGAATTAATTTATCATCTGGATTAGATTTCTTAATTGAATCAAAAATCATTTGAATTTCTTGAGCTTTTGCAACAGCAACTTCACGGATTGCTTCAGCCTCACCAGCAGCTCTTCTTATTTGAGCTTCTTTATCAGCTTCAGCTTGTAAAATTGCGGCTTGTTTTTGACCCTCTGCAAGAGTGATAGCAGCTTGTTTTTCACCTTCTGCTTGTAGAATAGCAGCTCTTTTATTTCTTTCTGCATTCATTTGTTTTTCCATTGCATCACGAATATCTGCTGGAGGATTAATATCCTTAATTTCAACACGGTTTACTTTACAACCCCATTTATCAGTTGCTTCATCAAGTAATACTCTTAATTGATTATTTATTAAATCTCTTGAACTAAAAGTTGAATCAAGATTCATTTTACCAACAATATCACGAATAGTAGTTATTGCTAAATATTCAATACCTCTTCTTAAAGATTGGATTTCATATACTGCTTTTGCTGGGTCTGTTATTTGATAAAATACAACAGTATCAATAGTTATAGTAACATTATCTTCAGTTATAACTCCTTGTGGTGGTATATCCATTGTTTGTTCTTTTAAACTTACAACACTACGTACATGGTCAACGAAAGGAATTATTATTGTAAGTCCTGCATCTGCTATTTTATGAAATTTACCTAATCTTTCAATAATGTAAACTTCAGCTTGTCTTACGATTTTAATAGATTTGAATGCTATAAGTAGCACAATTAGTAAAAAAATTATCAAAGCTATTGTCATAAAATTTACCTCCTATAAATTAAAAATCTCTTCCTTAATCATTATACTATAAAATATATGAAAAAGAAAGAGAAAAATGTTAAAATTTACATAAATTTAGTCATCTGCAATAACTTTTGCAACCTTATAAATCAAATCTATTTTGTCTGGTGGGCAACTTTGAAGCAAATCGCTAAATGCTGAAGAAAGATAAGAAGTAGAGCAAGATGAAGCACCATCTAAAATATCTCCTTCAGAAACACCAAGTAAACTGCATATTTCAGTTAATCTTTTTAAATTTACAGTTGTAGAGCCACATTCAACTCTACTAATATAGGCTACAGAAACATCCAACGCCTCAGCCAATTTTTCCTGAGTCATTTTTTTGCTAATTCTAGCCTGTTTTAAACGAGTACCAATAATACTATAATTAATTGCCATATATAATCCTCCTTTTTGTTTAGAATAATAGCATTACAGGGTAAAAATTTACAGAAACAGAAGAGTAAATGTTTACTAACAGTAAAATTATAATGCCCAAAAATAAGAAAAATATTTATATTCAAAAGCTATTTTTTAATAAAATTTAAAAAAAACTTGACATAATTCAATAAAAATGGTAAACTAAATAAGTCGTGTGCTTTTGGCACACGAAAAATAATTAAATAAAGGAGTATTAGTCTATGTTAAAATTCTTCAAGGTCACACAAAATGAAAACGAGGCATCAACAAAGAAGAATTCAGAAATCATTTCAGTCGATGATGCTATCAAGTCACACATGGAAAGATCAAACACGGAAGCCAGTTACGAAGATTCAATTTATGCAATCAATAGAGCTATTAAGCATTACATTGCTGGAGAAAGTCATTTCCCACAGTGGCTGTACGATAAAAAAGGCGACAGGATTTCTAAAATTAACCCTATAGCAAAACAAGAAGCTGATGAAAAGGGATATTGTTTTATTCTTGATTGCGACAGAGATTTTGAGATGATTGATTTGAAAAAAATAATTAGCTAAAATAACCTTTACCCCCATAGAGATAAATTCTCTATGGGGCTTTTATTTATGTATTAAACATGAACTTTGACTATTAGTATTTTGAAAAAATGTCCTAAAATTTTCTTGAAAATGTTGTCGATTTGTGTCGAACGATTTTTGTTGCAAAAAGGGAAAGTATGTGGTATAGTAATTACATTGTAATTAGAATCTTGACCAAAATTTTCTAATGGTCAAACCAAAGTTCAAAAAAGGATTAAATCTAAAATTAATTTTAAAATTTCAATAAAAATTATCTAAAAATAATCCCAAAATATTGAATAATTAAGAGCAATCTGATACAATAGAAAGGTAGAAACTTATGGCAAAAAAACAAAGTATTAAACAAGAAAAGCCAGAGAAGATGCGTTTAACAGTAGATTACGCATTTAAGAGAGTATTTGGAAGGAATGGAAATGAAGCAATACTGAAGGATTTTTTAGAATCAATTTTAGATATTGAAATAAAAGATATAATAATACAAAATCCAGAAATTCCAAAAAATATGAGAGATTCCAAAATAGGAATATTGGATGTAAGAGCTGAGATAAATGGTAGGGAGATAATAGAAGTAGAAATGCAGGTGCAGAATCAATATAACATTGATAAAAGAAGTCCTACATATATAACTAAATTATATTCAGACCAATTAAAAGAAGGAGACTCATATATAGAGGTAAAAAAAGTAGCAGTAATAAACATACTAAACTTTAATTATTATAAAAGAAATAGTTACCATTCAGTAGCAAGAATGAAGTTTGAAGATAGCAAAGAGAATGAAAAGGTAGATATGGGGTATATTGTAGAAGACAAATATGCCACAGAAGATTTAGAAATGCACTTCATAGAACTGCCAAAATTTAGAGAGAAAAACCCAGACATAAGTAGCAAGCTAGACCAGTGGTTGTGGTTAATATGTGGTGAGGAGGAAAAGATAAAGATGGCTAAAAAAGAGAATGAAAAGATTAAAGAGGCAAAAAGTGAACTAGACAAATTAGAAATGAGCGCAGAAGATAGAGAACTGTATGAATTAAGATTAAAAGCTATTAGAGATGAAATAAATATAAGAGAATCTGGATATACGGATGGAATGAAAGAAGGAGAAGAAAAAGGTAAAAAAGAAGGCAAAAACGAAATAGCCCAAAACATGCTAAAAGAAAATCTTTCAATTGAGCTTATTTCCAAATTAACAGGTTTGCCACAGAGTGAAATTGAAAAATTAAAATAATAAAGCAGAAATTACAATTGTTATACCAGTTTGATATATTTCAAGAAAAGGTATTGCAAATTGTAATTTTTTATTATAAAATAAAGCCATAAAAAGAGAAGAGAAAAACAAAGGAGACAAAAACTAATGAACAAAACCGCTGAAAGCCTTGGGGCCCTATATATATATATATATCGATAATTTTATAAAAAACAAACTATACATAAAATATAAAAGACTGAGAATTAATCTAATGTACAAAATATATATGGTAAGACTACCATGTCCACCATGAGTACAGTTAGATTAATTTTTAAAATATATAGATATAACAAAAGGTTATATAAAATAAAATTTAAGGAGGAAAAAACAATGAAAAACACAAAAGGGATAACGCTAATAGCGTTAATAATCACAATTATTGTAATGCTAATACTAGTAGCAGTCAGCATAAGTGTAGCCCTAAACACAGGCCTATTTAAATCAGCAGGAGATGCTACAAAAAACTGGAAATCAGCCCAAGATGCAGAAGCAAATGTTGGGTCTGAAATTAAAATAGGGGATAAAACTTATTCAAGCATAGAAGATTATATAGAAGGCAGAGCAAAATTACCAGAAATAAAAGCAGGAGAAAGAGCGACCGAAACTTCAAAATATGAAACAGCAGTAATTCCAGAAGGATTTACAGTATCAGGAGCAGAAACAGAAAAAACAGTAGATGGTGGATTAGTAATATACTTAATAGATAAAAAAGAAGATAATACGCAATGGACAGAAGAAGAAATAAAGGCAATAGATTGGAGCAATGAGGGAACAGTTGCAGATTTAAGAACAAAATATGACCAATTTGTATGGATACCAATTTCACATACAAAAATAAATGATATGTTCATTTGCCAAGCAAAAAAGGAATCAAATGATAAATGCAATATAATTGTAAAAAACAGAGTTGCAATATGTACAAAACATAATTCAACTCAAATGGCAGGAAGATTATATGCAACTGGTACAGAAGAAAAATATAAGGATGATATCACCGAAGTATATACTCCAAACAGCGGTTTAAGGGAACCCGATGTAGTAACAGGAAGTAATGGAACGAGCGAGAATGCAAATTCCACTTATTTAGGATACATTGTAGCAGTAACTGGAGATAATACAAGTTATGTAAGCGCAGATAAATTCAAAGAAACATTGCAAACAGAGTACAATGAAATAGTAAAAAGTATATACAATTCGGAAGGCTTTTGGGTAGGCAGATATGAAACAAGCAATATGACTAAAAATCCTAATACAGCAGTAAAAATAGTAGCTGGCGCCAATATGGGAATAAGTCGTGTGAATTGGTATTACATGTATGGACAACAAAAAGCATATTCAGCAAATAAAAGTCTAAACGGAGTAAAAAGTAGCATGATACTAGGAGCATGCCATGACCAAGTATTGGAGTTTGTAAACAATGAAAACTATAACGTAAAACAAGAGGGAAATGTAGGACACACAGGTTCAGAATTCACAACAAGACCATATTTAACAGGAGGAATAGGATATAGCGAAAATTATTCAGGAACAGTAGCATATAATGATGTTTCAAAAAATGTATATGACTTAGAAGGCAATGTTTTTGAATGGACTACAGAAGCATACTCTTCAGTTGCTCGAATTGCTAGGGGACGGTGCTTTTGGTAGCAGTTATTCTGCAAGTTCTCGTTATAACGTTAGTTCAAGCTTTGGCATAAATTCTTCCTTTCGGTAGTCGTTCTGCACTTTATATAAACCTATAAAAATTGAGAGTAAAAAAATAAAGAAGAAAAACCTAAATGAACAAAATCACTGAAAGCCTTGAAACTCTACATAACAAAAGACTATATAAAATAAAATTTAAGGAGGAAAAAACAATAAAAATTGATGGGAAAGAATTTTACTAGATACTATGGTGTGGATTCAATTTGGAATGAAAAAATAAGAGAAAGCTTAAGAACGATTCCTAGTACTAGTATAACAATTGGAGAAAACACAACAATAAGAAAAATAATAGTTTCAAACGGCATTGAGTCAATAGAGAATGGAGCTTTTAGTGGAACAGTGAATTTGACAGAACTTATACTTCCAACCACACTTGTATATTTACATGGCTTTCAATTTTGCACGAATTTAAAAACAATAAATATACCTAGCAGTGTTACTAATATAGGAGACAAAGCGTTTGTTGGCTCTGGGTTAACAGATATAATAATTCCAGAAAATGTTGAAACAATGGGAGATAGAGTATTTGGGTATACATCAGCAACAGTGCATGTTTTTTGGAAACAAGGAGCAAAACCTGAATGATGGTCAGATAACTGGGATGGCGAATATGAAGGCAAAGGCAAGCCTACTGTAATTTATGCGGAAGAGTAAATTTGTTTTTTATTGACTAAACACCAATTTCTCCTTGACTATTTTGCGGTTTTGATATATTATATTAAAATCAAAAGAAGAATAAAGGGGAAATTTATGTTTTTAAAGAGGTTAGAGTTACAGGGGTTTAAGTCTTTTGCGGATAAGACTGTTTTAGAGTTTATGCCGGGGATTACTACTGTTATTGGGCCAAATGGGTCTGGTAAAAGTAATATTTCGGATAGTATTAGATGGGTTCTTGGAGAACAAAGTATGAAGTCCTTAAGAGGAAGTAAGTCTGAGGACATTATTTTTGCTGGAACTCAGAATAGAAAGTCTTTGGGGTTTGCTGAGGCTTCTATAGTTATAGATAATTCAGATGGAAAACTTCCAATTGAATATAATGAAGTTGTTGTTACAAGAAGAATTTTTAGAAATGGTGATAGTGGATATTTTATTAACAAGGTTCCATGTAGATTAAAAGATGTTTTAGAGCTTTTTATGGATACAGGAATTGGTAAAGATGGATATTCAATAATTGGACAAGGTAAAATTGACGAAATTTTGAGCAATAAGTCAGAAGATAGAAGAAATATTTTTGAAGAAGCAGCTGGAATTGTAAAATATAGAGCAAGAAAAGCTGAATCTGAGAAAAAATTGGAACAAACAAAGCTTAATTTATTAAGAATAAACGACATATTATCTGAAATAGAATCAACAATAGAACCGCTAAAAAATCAATCAGAAAAAGCAAAAAAGTATTTGAGTATAAGAGATGAGCTAAAATCAATTGAAATAGGCCTATTTTTATACAATATTGATACATATAAAGCACAATTAGAAGCTATTACACGAGATATTGATGTAATACTATCGGAGCAAAAAGATGAAGAATCAAGACTTTCTGTTTTACAAAATTTAAAAGAAAATTTAAAAACAGAAGTTGAAGAAATAATGGCAAAAATTGAAGATACACAAAATTTAGGTTTTGAAAGTGAAAAAAGAATTGAACAAATAAATTCAGACATAAGCGTTGCAGAAACTAAAATTGCAAATAATGCTCAAAATAAAGAAAATAGTTTAAAAGAAATTGAAGAGTTAAACAAAAGAAACCAAGAAATTAGCGAGGAAAAAGAAAATAGATTAAATAAAAAAGAAAATTTAATTGCAAACAGAGAAAAATTTGCTAAAGAATTGGAAGAAAAAGAAAAAAGCCTAAATGAAATATCAAGCAAATTTTCAGATGAAGAAAGAAAAATTGAAGAAAAAAAACAAAAACTAGAGCAAAATACTGAAAACAAGTATGAAAACAGAGAAAAAATAAATACATTAGAAATAAACAATGAAAATCTAAAAAAACGTTCTAAAACAATACAAAATGAGATTACAGATACAATATCAAGCTTAGATGAAAAGAGAATGTTAAAATCCGAGCTTTTAAAAACTTTTAATGAAAAAGAATCAAAAAGAAATGAATGTAAAAAAAGGCTAAGCGAAATTAAGGCAAAAAAAGATGAGGCAAGTTTAAAAATAACCGAATATGAAAATAAAATTAATAAATTACTTACAGAAATGAGAATAAAAGACTCAAAGCAAAAATTCCTAACGGAAATGGAAAAAGAAAAAGAAGGTTATTCAAGAGCGGTTAAAGCTTTGCTTTTAGAATGTGAGAAAAATAGTAGTTTAAACAAAGGTGTTGAAGGAGTATTAGCAAACTTAATAACAGTGCCAGCTAAATATCAAACTGCAATAGAAACAGTTTTAGGGCAAATTCTTCAAAATATAGTTACAGAAACTGAAGAAGATGCAAAAAAACTTATAGAACACCTAAGAAAAAATAATCTAGGAAGAGCTTCTTTCTTACCATTATCAGCAGTTAAAGGTAAAAAAATAGAACTAAAAAGTAATTCTAAAGGAATAATAGGTGTAGCAAGTGATTTAATTAAAACAGATAAAAAATATGAAGGAATAATTCTAAATTTACTAGGAAAAACTGTGGTAGTTGAAAATATGGATGTAGCCATATCACTTGCAAGAGAAAATAAGTATAGTTTCAAAATAGTTACATTACAGGGAGACATAATTAACCCTAGCGGAGCAATGTCAGGAGGTTCGGTGTCTCAAAAAACTTCAAACATAATTGGAAGGCAAACACAAATAAAAGAATTAGAAAAAGAAATATCAAAACTTACACAAGAAATTAAAGATATAACAAATGAAAAAGAAGAATATGAATCTTCAATAGAGGGAGTATTAGAAGAAATAACAAGTGTTGAACAAACTATGCAAGAAATTGAAATAGAATATGCAACAGAAAAACAAAGAATAGAATCATTAGAAGAAGCTATTTCAGGATTAGAAACAAGACTTGAAAAATTAAAATCAGAAATCAAGCAAATAGATGAAACAACTAAAGCAAATGAAAAACAAAAATATGAAATAGAAGAGACTATTGGAAAAATAGAAAAAGAAAATGTTGAGTTAAATACTGAAATACAGGCATTTGCAGAAAAAGATAAAGAAAACCAAAAATATATTGATGATTTGAATTTCGATATAACAAACTTAAAAATTTCATTAAGTTCATTTGATGAAAGCAGCAACTCAATGCAGGAAATTCTAGATAGAATTGAAACAGAATTGCAAACAAATACAAATAAGATAACAAACAAAAAAGACCAAATAGAACAAATGCAAAAAGAAAACGAAGAATTAAAACAAAAAATACAAGAGCTAAATGAGCAAATAGAAAAAATAAGGCAAGACGTAAGAGGAAGTTCAGAAACAGTAGAAAAATTAAAACAAGAAAAAATAAATAAAAACAATCATATAACAAAAACAGAATCAGAAATTGAGGAAAAATATGAAATCCTTGAAACAATAAAAAATCAAGCAAATAAATTAGAAGTTAAAAAATCAAAAATAGATGTTGAACTTGAACAAATAGTAAATAAAATGTGGGAAGACTATGAAATTACTCCAAATACAGTAGGAGATTATAAAAGACCAAGTAATATTCAAGAAACATCAAAACAAGTAAAACATTTAAGAGATGAAATAAAAAGTTTGGGAAGCGTAAATATAGACTCAATAGAAGAATACAAACAAACCAAGGAAAGATATGACTATATGTGTGAACAACGTCTAGACCTAGAAAACTCAAGCACTAAACTAAAAAAAGTAATACAGGATATGACAAAAATAATGAAAGAACAATTTGAAACACAATTCAAAATAATCAATAAAAACTTTGGGGAAGTATTTATTGAATTGTTTGGAGGAGGAAAAGCAGAACTTAAACTTACAGATGAAGAAGATATTTTAAACTGTGGAATTGAAATAGAAGCACAACCACCAGGAAAAAAACTTCAAAATATGAGTTTGCTATCAGGAGGAGAAAGAGCCTTCACAGCAATAGCCCTTTTATTTGCAATACTAAAAATAAATCCAGCGCCATTCTGTGTATTAGATGAAATAGAAGCCGCTTTGGACGATGTAAATGTTTATAGATTTGCAGATTACCTAAAAAAATTCACAAAAGAAACACAATTCTTAGTAATAACACATAGAAAGGGAACAATGGAAGCGGCAGATTCAGTGTATGGAATAACAATGGAAGAAAGTGGAATCAGTAAATTGCTTTCAATGAAACTAGAAAAAAAATAGAAAAAGAGTGGTTTCACTCTTTTTCTATATTACAAATTCCATATAAATTGGGTAATGGTCAGAAACATCGGTAGGAATTGTTTCAAATTTTACAAGTTTTAAGTTATTAGAATAGAAACAAGAATCGATGCATCCATTTCCATCCTTAGAAAACCATGTTGGGTCAGTATTACCAATGTGCTGAAATCTTTTCTTCAATATTTCATATTCTTCATAAGAATCTTTTTGGCTAAAAGTATATCTATGATTTCCAATTTTATTTACACCAACATTAAAATCTCCCGCGATAATAATTCTTTCAGATTTATTAATATGTGAAGTAATTCTAAGAAGAGCTTTGCTAGATAAAATACGTTCCTCTTCAAAAACAGAAAGGTGAAGAGAAAATAAATTAAGCATTACAGTACCAACAGCAACTTTTATTCCAAGGAAACCTCGTTGTTCATGCTCAGGGGATGTTGTTGGAGATAGATAATTTGCAGCATATTCAATAGGAAATCTAGATAAAACACCATCACCATAAAATCCACTTTTATATTTAATATTGGTTCCCATAACCCTGTATGGAAGCTCAGTATATTTACTAAAGGTATAAATTTGATTTTTATTATAGGCACGTCTTGTATAAAGATCAATCTCTTGTAGAAAAATAATATCAGGTTTATATTTCTTAAGAAGCATTGCTTGCCTACGAACATCAATACTTTGGTCTAATCCTTCACCATGGCACATATTAAATGTAATGGCTTTTAAAATCATAAAATCACACTCCAATATTAATTATACCAAAAAAAGTTAAAAAAACAATAAAAATAATAAATTTTACAAAAAAACAATAAAAATTAAAACTTTTGTTTGACAAAACAAAATATGTATGATAAGATAATACAAGAATTTTAAATAGGAGATGAAATATATGAGAAAAAAAGATCCAAACGAATTAAATAAAAGAGAAAAAGCAATACTTGCATATATTGAGAAATTTGTTAAAGATAATGGATACCCACCATCAGTAAGAGAAATAGGAAAAGCAGTAGGATTAAGTTCATCAGCAACAGTACATACATACATTCAAGGATTAGCAAAAAAGGGATATATAAAAAAAGAAGACCAAAAAGGCAGAACTCTAAAATTATTAAAAGGAGGGCTAGAAGGTCAACAAAAAATCGAGGAAAAATCAGCTTATAATGGAAGAGAACTAGTAGAAGTTCCAGTTATAGGAAAAATAACTGCAGGAGCACCAATTTTAGCAGTTGAAAATGTTACGGATACATTTCCAATTCCAATAGACTTCATAGGAAATAGCGAAAGCTTTATGCTTACAGTAAGAGGAGAAAGCATGATAGAAGCGGGAATTTTAGATGGAGATTATATTTTAGTAAAGAAACAAGACATTGCAATGAATGGAGAAATTGTAGTAGCATTAATAGGAGATGAAGCAACAGTAAAAACTTTCTACAAAGAAAAAGATCACATTCGCTTACAACCAGAAAACAGCACAATGGACCCAATAATAGTTCCAGACTGCAAAATACTAGGAAAAGTTGCAGGAGTATTTAGAAAACTATAATAATACATCAACAAGATGCACATACTATATAAAGAGGTGCATTCAAATGCAAAAGAATGAAACAAAAAGCAAAAATACAACAAAATACGGAGAATACGTGTGTTCAGAATATCACTGGCTCCCAATTGAAAAACAAAAAGAACAAGCAAAAAGAATTGAGAAGATTACAAAAAAATAATTAAAAATTGAAAGTATTATAGAAATATAGTACTTTCTTATATTATTAAACAATTTGTAAACAATATGTTGACAAATGCATACGATAAGATATATAATATATACAAATGTAACCAAAAGGAGATGATAAACATGTCTACAGTTAGAATTAATTCTAAAATTAAGGATGAAGTAACACCGATACTAAATGATTTAGGGATTTCTTTAAGTGAAGCTATTAATATGTTTTTACATCAAATTAAATTAAACAAAGGAATTCCATTTGAATTAAAAATTAAAAACGACATTGAGTTAAATGATGCTCATGGCTCTTATATATGCAAAAATGGTTATTTGCATGATTATAGTAAATTAGATTTAAAAGAAATAGAAAAAGAAGCCAAAGATAATAAAATATATAATAATGCAAAAGAAATGATAAATGATATAATTAACGAGGAGTGAGAAAATGTATAAAATAGAAGTTACTAATAGATATAAGCAGAGTCTAAAAAAATCATACAAAAGACGGATATAATATTAAACTATTAGAAAATGTGATAGAGATATTAGCAAAAGGTGAGGAATTACCGGCTAAATATCAAAATCACCAACTAAAGGGTGTTTATAGCGGGTATTATGATTGCCATATTCAGCCTGATTGGGTTCTAATTTATAAAATAGAAAAAGAAAGATTAGTACTCATATTAATAGATATTGGAAGTCATGCTGATTTGTTTAAGTAAATCTGGTTAAATCTAAAAACCAAAAAAATTCTGAAAAATTTATTCTATAATTAAATTCAAAAAAATGTACATAAATTATAAAATAAAAATGAAAAATAGTAATAATAATTACCCCCACATAATATACATTAATTAAAGTTTAGTACAAACGTTAAGTTATGGGAGGTAATTTATTATATGGAAAACTTGGGAGTGTATGAGGATATTAAGACTAGGACAGATGGGGATATATATGTGGGAGTTGTTGGCCCAGTTAGAACAGGAAAATCAACATTTATTAAGAATTTTATGGACTTACTTGTAATTCCAAATATTGAAAATAGCTATAAAAGAGAAAGAGCAAGAGATGAGCTTCCACAAAGTGCTGCAGGAAGAACAATTATGACCACAGAACCTAAATTTGTTCCAAATGAAGCTATTGAAATTACAATAGGAGAAAATCTAAAATTAAAAACAAGATTAGTTGATTGTGTTGGTTATCTTGTAAACAATGCAATCCGGCTATATGGAAGAAGATGTTCCAAGAATGGTAAAAACACCATGGTCAGCTGAAGAAATGCCATTTGAAGAAGCAGCGGAAATAGGAACAAGAAAAGTTATAACAGAACATTCAACAATAGGAATTCTTGTAACCACAGATGGAACCATTACAGAGATTCCAAGAGCTGATTATGTAGAAGCCGAAGAAAGGGTTGTAAAAGAACTAAAAGCTTTAAATAAACCATTTGTAATAGT
This sequence comes from uncultured Clostridia bacterium, assembly GCA_934167835.1. Lineage (GTDB taxonomy): Bacteria > Bacillota > Clostridia > TANB77 > CAG-508 > UMGS1781. Next base: position 55,965 of record CAKPLZ010000009.1, read on the forward strand.
TTTAAATACTAATAATCCTTTGGGTGAAGACACAAGAAATTTAGCAAATAATCTTGAAGAAAAATATGGGGTTTCAGTAATACCAACAGACTGCACAAGTTTAAATACAGAAGATATTAACAATATCTTTGGAAAAATTCTTTATGAATTCCCAGTAGAAAGAATTAATATAAATTTCCCAGGCTGGATAGATGGACTTGGGTTTGACCATGAATTAAAACAAGAATTATTCAAAGAAATACAAGAAGCATTTAAAGATATAAGAACAATAAAAGATATAAATTCAGGAGTTTCTAAAATTAGCAAAACTGATATAATAGTTAAGACAACAATAAGTAATGTTGATTTAGGTACAGGTACAGTAACAATAGAAATTTCAATAAATGACGCATTATTCTATAAAATACTTACAGAAATAACAGGAGTACAAATGAATAATGAGGCAGACTTATTTACAACAATAGGAACATTAGCAACAGTAAAAAAAGAATATGATAAAGTTGCAATGGCATTGCAAGAAGTAAGACAAAAAGGCTATGGAATAGTTATGCCAAGCATGGAAGAACTTATTTTAGATGAGCCAGAAATAGTAAAGCAAGGTTCAAGATTTGGGGTTAAACTAAAAGCTAGGGCACCATCAATACATTTGATAAGAGCAGATATTGAAACAGAAGTTTCTCCAATTGTAGGCAGTGAAAAACAATCAGAAGAGCTTGTAAATTATCTATTATCAGAATTCGAAAACGACCCAAAGAAAATCTGGGAATCAAACATATTTGGCAAGAATCTGCATGAACTTGTAAACGAAGGTCTACAAAACAAATTATACAGAATGCCAGAAGACGCACAAGGAAAACTTCAAGAAACACTTGAAAGAATTGTAAATGAAGGAAGCGGAGGATTAATTTGCATAATACTATAAAGGATGGCTATTTAGCCATCTTTACTTGTATGCAAACAAAACACAATTTTTTCCTAAGCCACTGTCAATGATTTTTGAAAATGTCCCCCAATTTTTAAACATAAGCCATAAAAATTTGACTTTTTAAATTTTCCAGGAAAAGTATTGACAGAAAAATATTAATATTATATACTAGCTTTACAAAAAGCAACAAACAAAAGCACGAAAAGAAACAAAAAGAAGGAGAAACTAACCAATGAAAAACGCTGAAAGCCTTGGGGCCCTATATATATATATATATATATCGATAATTTTATAAAAAACAAACTATATATAAAATATAAAAGACTAAGAATTAATCTAATGTACAAAATATATATGGTAAGACAATCATGTCCACCATGAGTACAATTAGGTTAATTTTAAAAATATACAGATATAACAAAAGGTTATATAAAATAAAATTTAAGGAGGATTTAATTCATGAAAAACACAAAAGGAATAACACTCATAGCGTTAATAATCACAATTATAGTAATGCTAATCCTAGTAGCAGTAAGCATAAGCGTAGCACTAAACACAGGCTTATTTAAGTCAGCAGGAGATGCCACAAAAAACTGGAAATCAGCTCAAGA
>CAKPLZ010000010.1 GCA_934167835.1 uncultured Clostridia bacterium
TATATAGTTTGTTTTTTATAAAATTATCGATATATATATATATATATATATAGGGCCCCAAGGCTTTCAGCGTTTTTCATTGGTTAGTTTCTCCTTCTTTTTGTTTCTTTTCGTGCTTTTGTTTTTTGCTTTTTGTAAAGCTAGTATATAATATTAATATTTTTCTGTCAATACTTTTCATGTAAAATTTAAAAAGTCAAATTTTTATGGCTTATTTTTAAAAATTTGGGGGACATTTTCCAAAATCATTGACATGTATTTTTATTTTTAAACTAAATAATCACTTATTTCCTGTAATCCCTCAAAATTTTTTTGTCTTAATATCTCGTAAACAACTATTGCTACGGAATTTGATAGGTTTAGTGAACGCAAGGTTGGTCTCATTGGTATTCTGGCGGTTTTTTCTATGTATTTTTTTAGGGTGTCTTCTGGTAAACCTTTTGTTTCCTTTCCAAATAGGACAAATACTTCATTCATTTGGGAATAATCAATATCTGAATAGCAGTGAGTTCCTTTTGTTGTTATGAAAAACATGTTGTGTTCTTCTGGTTTGTATTTTTCTAGGAAGTCTTTAAAACTATCGTGTTCTTCTATATTTAATTTATCCCAATAATCTAAACCTGCTCTTTTTACCTGTTTTTCGCTTATACTAAACCCTAAAGGTTTTACCAAATGCAATTTTGCTCCAATTGCAGCACAAGTTCTTGCGATATTTCCTGTATTTTGTGGTATTTCTGGCTCTACTAAAACTATATTTAATTTCAATTTTATCTTCTCCTTTAAATTAAGGACGACTATTTAAAAGTCGTCCTTGTTAGTTTTATTCTTTATTTTCCCCTGTTGTAATATTTTTATCTCTATAAATAGATAATCCTGTTCCTGCTGGTATTAATTTACCGATAATTACGTTTTCTTTTAGTCCAATTAGTGAATCTGTTTTACCTTTTATTGCTGCTTCTGTTAATACTCTTGTTGTTTCTTGGAATGATGCTGCTGATAGGAAGCTTTCTGTTGCTAATGATGCTTTTGTAATTCCTAAAAGAACTCTTTGACCTTTAGCTGGTATTTTGCCTTCTGCTTCTAATTCTGCATTTTCTTTGTTGAATTCATTTATATCAACTAAAGAACCTACAAACATTTGGCTATCTCCACTATCTTCAACTTTTACCTTTTTAAGCATTTGTCTTGATATTATTTCAATGTGTTTATCATTAATATCAACACCTTGGTTTCTATAAACTTTTTGAACTTCAGATGTTAAGTATTCAAATACTCCTTGTGGGCCTTTTATTGCAAGAATTTCATTTGGATTTATTGAACCTTCTGTAATTGGGTCACCTGCTTCTATGTGGTCTCCTTCTCTTACTTTTAATTTTGAACCGAAGCTTATAGTATATGTTTTACTATTATCATTTCCTGTTACTGTAACTTCTTTTCTCTTCTTAGAATCAGAGATTGAAATTGTTCCAGCTATTTCAGAAATTACGGCCAATCCCTTTGGTTTTCTTGCTTCAAATAACTCTTCAACCCTTGGAAGACCTTGTGTAATATCTCCTCCTGCTACACCACCTGTGTGGAATGTTCTCATTGTAAGCTGTGTACCTGGCTCACCAATTGATTGTGCAGCTATTATTCCAACTGCTTCACCAATATTTACTTCTTTTCTTGTTGCTAAGCCCATTCCATAGCATTTTGAACATACACCATGTTTTGTATGGCAACCTAAAACTGAACGTACTTTTACTTTTGTAATTCCAGCTTTTACTATTTTCTCAGCTAAGTTTGCTGATATTAAAGTATTTTTATCTGCTAGAACTTCTCCTGTTGTTGGGTCTTTTATTGTTTCATAAGGATATCTTCCTGTTAGTCTTTCTTGTAGTTTTTCAATTATTTGATTTCCATCTTTGATGTCTTCTATTTCAATGTATTCGTTTGTTCCACAATCTTCTTCTCTTACTATGATATCTTGAGATACATCAACTAATCTTCTTGTTAAGTATCCAGAGTCTGCTGTTCTTAAAGCTGTATCTGCTAAACCTTTTCTTGCACCGTGTGAAGAAATGAAGTATTCTAGTGGGTCAAGTCCCTCTCTAAAGCATGCTTTAATTGGGATTTCTACGGCTTTACCTGATGTATTTGCCATAAGTCCACGCATACCTGCAATTTGTCTTAACTGGTTCATGTTACCTCTGGCTCCGGCTTTGAGCCATCATATATATTGGGTTTAATTCACTAAAGTTATCTTTCATAGCTTCTGTAACATCATTTGTTGCTTTTTCCCAGATTTTAATTACAGAATCATATCTTTCATCATTTGTAATTAAACCTCTTCTATATTGTTTTGCTACAGTTTCAACGTCTTCTTCAGCCTTTGCTAAAATTTCCTTTTTAGCTTCTGGAACGGCAACGTCTGCAACAGACACTGTTATAGCACCTTTTGTTGAATATTTATAACCTGTAGCTTTGATATAGTCTAGCAATTCTGCTGATACATTTAGGCCATGTTTATCAATACATTTTGCAATGATTGTTCCTAGATTTTTCTTCATAACTGGGAATTCTATTTCTAGGTCTAAAATATGTTCTGGATCTGTTCTATCAACAAAGCCTAAATCTTGTGGAATTCCTTGGTTATATATTAATCTACCTGCTGTTGTTTCGATTGTTCTTGTAACTTTTTCTCCATTTATTTCTTTTGTTCTTCTTACTTTAATTTTTGCATGCAATCCTAGATCTCCGTTTAAGTAAGCCATCATAGCTTCATCTTCGTCTTTGCAATACATGCCTTCGCCTTTTTCTCCTGCAACTTCCATTGTTAGATAATAACTTCCTAAAATCATATCCTGTGTTGGAACTGTTACTGGTTTACCATCTTGAGGTTTTAGTAAGTTGTTTACTGATAACATTAAGTATCTTGCTTCTGCTTGAGCTTCTGGTGATAGTGGAACGTGAACAGCCATCTGGTCACCATCGAAGTCAGCGTTGAATGCTGTACAAACTAATGGGTGAAGTTTTAATGCTCTACCTTCAACTAGAACTGGTTCAAATGCTTGAATACCAAGTCTATGTAGTGTTGGCGCACGGTTTAACATTACAGGGTGGTCTTTAATAACTTCCTCTAATATTCCCCAAACTTCTGGATTTAATTTTTCTACCATTCTTTTTGCACTTTTAATATTGTGTGCTAAACCTCTTGCAACTAATTCTTTCATTACAAATGGTTTGAATAATTCAATTGCCATTTCTTTTGGTAGACCACATTGATATATTTTAAGTTCAGGTCCTACAACGATAACTGAACGTCCTGAATAGTCAACACGTTTACCTAGTAAGTTTTGACGGAAACGTCCTTGTTTTCCTTTTAGCATGTCTGATAATGATTTTAAAGGTCTGTTTCCTGCACCTGTAACTGGTCTTCCACGTCTTCCATTATCTATTAAAGCATCTACAGCTTCTTGTAGCATTCTTTTTTCGTTTCTAACGATTATTTCTGGTGCTCCAAGTTCCAATAATCTCTTTAATCTGTTATTTCTGTTTAATACTCTTCTATATAAGTCATTTAAATCAGATGTTGCAAATCTTCCTCCATCTAGTTGTACCATTGGTCTGATATCTGGTGGAATTACTGGTATTACGCTTAAAACCATCCATTCTGGTTTGTTTCCTGATAATAAGAAGCTTTCTACTGTATCTAATCTTTTTATTAATTTAGCTTTTTTCTGTTCGCTTGACTCTTCTATTTCTTTTTTCAAGCTTTCAGATAATTTCTCTAGGTCAACTTTTTGTAATAATGTTCTTATAGATTCAGCTCCCATTCCTGCTTTGAATGAACCTTTACCATATTTTTCTTCTGCTTCATGGTATTCTTTTTCATTTAAAATTTGTCCTTCTGTTAAACCTGATGTTCCTTTATCTATAACAACATAAGCTGCAAAGTATATAACTTTTTCTACACTTCTTGGTGAAATGTCTAATACTAAAGCTATTCTACTTGGTATTCCTTTGAAATACCAAATATGTGCAACTGGCGCTGCAAGCTCGATGTGGCCCATTCTTTCACGTCTTACCTTTGATTTTGTAACTTCAACACCACATCTGTCGCAAACTATTCCTTTATATCTTACTCTTTTGTATTTACCACAGTGACATTCCCAGTCTTTTGTTGGTCCAAATATTTTTTCACAAAATAGACCATCTTTTTCTGGTTTTAATGTTCTATAGTTTATTGTTTCTGGTTTCTTAACTTCACCTTTTGACCATTCTCTAATCTTTTCGTCTGAAGCTAATCCAATTTTTATTTTATCAAATATCTCTAATTCATCTTGTTTTTTATTTTCTTCCATTACTTATTTTTCCCTCCTTATTCTTCGTAAGAATCATTATCGTTTTCTAAGTTATCTTCTGCTAAGTCATCGCTTAGATTTTCAAAATTGTCTTCATCATCCATAATTTCATCATCTTCTGGTAAATCTTCGTCATCAAGTAACATGTCTTCATCTAATGGTCCTTCATCTTCCATTTTTTCTTCATCTGTTACTAATGGTTTGTTTTCATCTAAATTGAAGTCAATTCCGTCATCTATATTTTCTGTAAGTTCTAATTCTCTATCATCTTCAGAATATAAACGAACATCTAATCCTAAGCTTTGTAGTTCTTTGATTAATACTTTAAATCCTTCTGGTACTCCTGGTTCTGGAATATTTTCTCCTTTTACAATTGCTTCATACGTTTTTACTCTTCCTACAACATCATCAGATTTGATTGTTAACATTTCTTGAAGTGTATATGCTGCACCATAAGCTTCTAGTGCCCAAACTTCCATTTCGCCAAATCTCTGTCCACCAAATTGTGCTTTACCTCCTAAAGGTTGTTGTGTAACTAGTGAGTAAGGTCCTGTTGAACGAGCATGTATTTTATCATCAACTAAGTGGTGAAGTTTTAACATGTACATTACACCAACTGTAATTGGTTTATCAAATGGTTCTCCTGTTCTTCCATCATAAAGAACTGTTTTGCCATCTGGTGTTAATCCTGATTCTATAAGTAATTGTTCAATATCTTTTTCTGAAGCTCCATCAAATACTGGTGTCGCAACTTTTATTCCAAGTAGTCTTGCAGCTGCTCCTAAGTGAACCTCTAAAACCTGACCTAAATTCATACGTGAAGGTACACCTAATGGGTTTAACACTACATCTACTGGTGTTCCATCTGGCATAAATGGCATATCTTCAACTGGTAAAATTCTTGAAACAACACCTTTGTTTCCGTGACGACCAGCCATTTTATCTCCAACTGATATTTTTCTCTTTTGAGCTATATATACTCTTATTACTTGGTTTACACCAGGTCCAAGTTCATCTGAGTTATCCCTTGTAAATACTTTAACATCAACTATTGTTCCTGCTTCTCCATGTGGTACTCGTAAAGATGTATCTCTTACTTCTCTTGCTTTTTCACCAAAGATTGCTCTTAATAGTTTTTCTTCTGATGTAAGTTCTGTTTCTCCTTTTGGAGTAACTTTACCTACCAATATATCTCCTGGTCTTACTTCTGCACCTATTCTTATAATTCCTCTGTCATCTAGGTCTTTTAAACTGTCTTCTCCGACATTTGGAATATCTCTTGTAATTTCTTCAGGTCCAAGTTTTGTATCACGACATTCACAGTCATAATCTTCTATATGGATTGATGTGTAAACATCTTCCTTTACTAATCTTTCACTTAGTAACACAGCATCCTCGTAGTTGTATCCTTCCCATGTTGTGAAGGCAATAAGAACGTTTTTACCAAGTGCCATTTCACCATTTTGTGTTGAAGGTCCATCTGCAATTACATCATTTGCATTTATTATTTCTCCTCTTTTTACAATTGGTTTTTGGTTAATACATGTTCCACCATTTGTTCTTTTGAATTTACGTAATTTATATGTATCAATTCCTGTTTTTGTTTTGATAATTATTTCATCACCAGTTACTCTTTGTACTACACCGCCATTTTTAGCAACAACTGTTGTTCCAGAGTCTTTTGCGGCTCTGTATTCAATACCTGTTCCAACTATTGGTGAATCTGTAATCATTAGAGGCACTGCCTGTCTTTGCATATTTGCACCCATTAATGCACGGTTTGCGTCATCATGCTCTAAGAATGGTATCATAGCTGCACCAACGGAAACTAGTTGTTTTGGTGATACATCTACAAAGTCTACTTTGTCTGCTGCAACTTCTATGATTTCATCTAAGAATCTAACTTTTATTTTCTTGTTTATGAATCTTCCATTTTCGTCTACTGGTTCTGTTGCTTGTGCTATTGCATGGTTGTCTTCTTCATCTGCTGTCATATAGATTACTTCATCTGTAACACAATGTGTTTCTGGATCTACTTTTCTATATGGTGTTTCAACAAATCCATATTCATTGATAATTGCAAATGTTGAAAGTGCTGATATAAGGCCTATGTTTGGTCCTTCTGGAGATTCTATTGGGCATAGTCTTCCATAGTGTGTATAGTGAACGTCACGTACTTCAAATCCTGCTCTTTCTCTTGATAAACCACCAGGTCCTAATGCTGAAATTCTTCTTTTATGTGTTAATTCTGATAATGGGTTTGTTTGGTCCATAAATTGTGATAATTGTGAGCTTCCGAAGAATTCTCTAATTGATGATGTGATTGGTTTTGTATTGATTAATGTTTGTGGTGTTACTACATCTAAGTCTTGAATTGTCATTCTTTCTCTTACAACTCTTTCTAGTCTTGTTAAACCAATTCTGAATTGATTTTGTAATAATTCACCTACGCATCTAATACGTCTGTTTCCTAAATGGTCTATATCATCAATTGAGCCTAGTCCATATTGTAAATCTAATAAGTAGTTGATTGATGCTAACATATCTTCTGTTACAATATTTTTAGGTACTAATTCATCTTTTCTTTCATTTATAACTTTTACTAAATCTTTTTCTTCTGTTGTTTCTAATATATTTTTAAGAACTGCATAGTTTACTTTTTCTTTGATGTTGATTTCATCACTGTCTACAAATGCTTTTAGGTCAACTGTGCCATTTCCTATTACTCTTACTTTTTTGTCGTTTACTTTTAAGTCAACAATATTTATTCCTGCATTTTGTATTTCGTTTGCTTGTTCTGGTGAAATAACTGTATCTTTTTCTACTATTACTTCTCCTGTTTCGCTATTTATTATGTCATCAAATGCAACTTTGTTTTCTATTCTTGAGCTTAAGTCTAATTTTTTGTTGTATTTATATCTTCCTACTTTTGCTAAGTCGTATCTTCTTGGGTCGAAGAATAAGTTATTAAATAATGTTCTTGCTGCATCAACTGTTGGAAGTTCTCCTGGTCTTAATTTTTTATAGATTTCAATAAGAGCTTCATCAGTTGTTTTGGTTGTATCTTTTGCAATTGTAGCAAGTAATTTTTCTTCATCTCCAAATAGAGCTGTAATTTGCTCATCTGTAGCTAATCCTATTGCTCTTAATAGAGTTGTTACTGGCAATTTTCTTGTTCTATCTATTCTTACATAGAATACATCATTACCATCTGTTTCGTATTCAAGCCAAGCTCCTCTAATTGGCATAACTGTAGCCTTGTACAATTTTTTACCTGTCTTGTCATAGTCTGATTCGTAATAGCATCCTGGTGATCTTACTAATTGGCTTACTACAACCCTCTCTGCTCCATTAATTACGAATGTTCCGCTATCTGTCATTAATGGAAAATCTCCTAAATAAATCTCTTGTTCTTTAATTTCTCCTGTTTCACGATTTATAAGTCTTACCTTAACGTGTAATCTTGTTGAGTATGTAGTATCTCTTTCTTTTGCTTCTTCTAATGAATACTTAGTGTCTTTTTCCATGTAATAATCAAAAAATTCTAGAACTAAATTTCCTGTGTAATCTTCTATAGGTGAAATATCTTTTAGAACTTCCCCTAAACCTTCGTTTACGAACCAATCATAAGAATCTTTTTGAACCTGAATAAGGTTTGGAATATCAATAAAATCTCCAATTCTTGCGAATGTCTTTCTTGTAGCCTTTTCGTAATTAATGTCTGTCAACAAAACAAATCAACTCCTTAAAAATAAATTAGAGCAATATCTATATCTTTAAAGAAAGTCCCTCTTAATTTTAAGTGTATTACCAATTTTAAAATACCTGCTCTTAAATATTTAAAAATCAACACCTTAACTTAAAATTAATTCCTCTTTCCTAAATTTCTTTGGCTAATCGAAATGGTAAACTTTATAAACGCAACAAAAAAGTGTAGTAATATATTGCTATATTAAGCTAAACTTCAAGCCTTTCTACACTTTTTATTTAATTACATTTAAATTAACTTTTACTAACCTTTTTCACTTTAAAAATATCACCATTTCTATATTAAATAGTTTACATAGTTTCGTGCAACACGAAAAATATGTCTTTTATTATGATACCATAAATTGGAAGGGGTTGTCAAGTATTTTTGCTTGTTTTTTCTATGTTTTTTATAATATTCTCTAATAAGACAGTTTTTGATTTATTTTACCCTAAATATTCCTGCTTTTATTTTTATCCCATCATTTTTAAATTTTATCTCATGTTCTGTTTCAATATTATTCCAAAAATCTGGTTCTTTATCTAAATCGTATGTTACTTTTACTTGTTCAAATCCTTCTTCCTTAAAGTATTCCAAGCTTTCTGTAAACAGTTCATCATCATCTGTTTTGAAATAAATTTCCCCATTTGGCACCAAGAATCTTTTGTATTTTTCTAGTTGCCTAGTATGTGTTAGTCTTCTTTTTTTATGTCTTGGTTTCGGCCATGGGTTGCAAAAATTTATGTATATTCTTTCAATATTATCATTTTCATCAAAAATATTATTTATCTCCTCAACATCGTATCTTGTTAAAGCAATGTTTGGAATCTCTTTATTTTCAAACTCTTCTATAATATTTCTATTGGCCATTCCCAAAATTGCATCAATTAAATCCACTGCAATAAAATTAACCTCTGGATTATCCTTTGCAGCCTTCTTCACAAAAAATCCTTTGCCACAGCCCAATTCAAGATGTATGGGATTTCTATCATTCTTAAAAAACTCCCTCCATCTCCCCTTAAACTTCTCCGGCTCCATCACAAAAAATTCACTCTGAGCCAACTCCACCTTAGCCCAAGGCTTACTCCTAATTCTCATTTTTTATTCTCCTTACTTTTCTATTATAATGTATGTTTCTCAAAATTTCAATTGTTTCTATGGCATTTGTCATAATTGTAAAAAATCTATCCTCTTAATTGCATTTTTTTCTTTTTTATAGTATATTATATTTAATTGAAAGTGAGGTTTTTATGAGTTTAGATGAAGTTATAAAAATTGCCAAAGAGGTTCGTAGAAATGCATATTCTCCATATTCTCATTATTATGTTGGTGCTGCCCTTGTGTGCAAGGATGGAAAGGTTTTTGCTGGTTGTAATATTGAAAACCAGGGTATAATGTCTATTTGTGCTGAAAGAGTTGCTTTTACTAAGGCTATTTCTGAAGGTGAGCATGATTTTGATTATATTGTTATTTGTGGGGGTGCTGATTTAGAGCATTTAGATTCTTGTACTCCTTGTGGATACTGTAGACAATTTATGAGTGAATTTGTTGATAAGGATTTTAAAATTTTTCTTCTTAGAAAAAATGATGAAGCACAAGTTTATACTATTCAAGACTTGTTACCACATTCTTTTGATTTATAGGCTAGTATAGTATTATGGCTGTTACAGCCATGGTACATAATTCTTATTATGATATTTTGACATAAAAGCACGAATTTTTTCATGTTTTTTTAGAAAAAATATTGACTTTTTTCTAAAAATATTGCATAATTAAGTATGTTCTTAAAGGCGAGATTTCGTTTAAGAACATATTTTATTTTGTTTAGGATGTGATTTTTATGTCAAAAGTTGATGTTGTTTTAGGCGCATTTTACGGAGACGAAGGAAAAGGTAAAATTATTGATTATCTTTCAAAGGATGCTGACATTGCTGTTAGATTTTCAGGTGGTAGTAATGCTGGACATTCTATTGAAGTTGATGGCAAAAAATTTGCTTTTCATTTAATTCCTTCAGGAATCTTTAACAAAGGAACTTTAGCAGTTATAGGAAACGGAGTTGTAGTTGATCCAAAACTTTTAATTGATGAAATGAATGAATTAGAGGCTAATGGAATTTCTACAGAAAATCTTTACATTAGTGAAAAAGCTCACATTGTTTTCCCTTACCATATTGAAATGGATAAACTTTTAGAGGAAAATCGTGGTGCTGGAAAAATTGGAACTACTGCAAGAGGTATTGGACCTGCATACTGTGATAAGTATGAAAGATGCGGAATTAGAGCAGAAGACTTTATTAGCGATAGATTTGAAGAATTATTAACAATTAATGTTAATAATAAAAACAAGATATTTGAAGCTTATGGTAGACAAACATTTGATGCAAAGGCAATGTTTGAAGAATACAAAAAATATGCTGAAATATTAAAACCACATATTATAGATACAATTACATTATTACATAATGCAATTGAAAGTGGTAAAAAAGTTCTTTGCGAAGGTGCACAAGCATCTTTACTTGATATAGATTTTGGTAGTTACCCATTTGTTACTTCTTCAAACCCTACTATTGGTGGTGTTTGCACAGGAAGTGGTATTGGTGCAAAAAACATTGGTGAAGTTTATGGAGTTATAAAAGCTTATGCTTCTCGTGTTGGTAGTGGCCCATTTGTTACTGAACAAAACAATGAGATTGGTGATACTATTAGAGAATTAGGCCATGAATATGGTGTAACAACAAAAAGACCTAGAAGATGTGGATGGTTAGATTTAGTTGCATTAAAATATGTTGTTAGATTAAATGGTCTTACAGGCCTTGCAATAAACCATGTTGACACTATTGGAAAACTTCCAAAAATAAAGGTATGTGTTGGTTATAACTATAATGGAAAAGTTACAACAGACTTTACAACAAATGTTGATTTCTTATCAAATTCAACAGCTGTTTATGAAGAGTTTGATGGAAACTTTGGTGACATTAGCCATTGTAAAACAAGAAAAGAACTTCCTGAAAATGCACAAAAATACTTAAATAGAATTGAAGAATTTATTGGTATTCCAATTAAATTCATTGGAACTGGTGCTGGAAGAGAAGCTATGATTGTTGAGTAAATATTTTAAAGCAGGTATTTTAAAATACCTGCTTTTTCTATTCTCTTTCAATTAAATCTGTATCAATAATTACTGGTTCACCTGGCTCAGCTTCTCTTTCCTCTACTCCTGAATCAATTATTCCTCCTGCTCCTTTTGATAAATATCTTTTGTTTGGTTTAATTAGTATTCCTATATTTGATTCTTCTTTCTCTGTTCCAAAATCTCTATATTTAAGTCCCGCCTCTTTAAATTTTTGTTTTAAATACTCAATATGCTTTGCTTTTACACTTTTTGTATCTACTTTTGGTTGTATTTCAGCTACAAACACGGTTTTTCCATCATTATCTTTAACTTCTTCTCTTAGTAATGGCTGTATAATATTAGGATGATACGGAATTTCGAATTTTTCTCTTGTTTCACCCATTTTTACTACGTATCCATTAGTTTCAATAACTACACTATATGTCCCTCTAGATAACCTCTTTAGTGGTTTTCCATTTGATATTTCGTGCATCATAATTTTAACGAAATCGTTCATTTGGCTTTTTATTATACTTCCTAAAGTATCTTCATCGATTAATTCTTTTTCAAATAATTCATACGCATAGCTGTTTTCTTCTTTAATTCTATTTTGTTCTTTCTCTTCTAGCAATTCTATAAATTCTGGTATTTCTTCAACATCTAGTTTTTTATATATTTTAGAAATGTTATCAACAATCATTTTTTGCCCATCTTTTATATCTGAAACAGCTTTGACAAGATAAAAAGCCTCATCTTCATAAGCATTGTTTAATAATTTTTCAAAATTCTCTAAAATTGCTTTTTGCCCATCTTGTGTTTTTTTTAGTGAGTTAATAATGTCCTCCAATAATCCAAATTTATAAAAATCTTTATCTCTTAAAATTTCAGGTAATTTATTTTCCAACATTTTCATATTTTCAGGTTTCAACAATTCTTTAATTAACTTTACTTTTTCCAAATAATTGTCCATGTCTACCTCCCCTTTTTCCTATTTATACTATATAACATTTTTAGGTTAAAAACAAGTAAATATTTTAATAAATCTATTGTTTTTTATAATTATTTTATGTTATTATTTATTATGAAAAAGGAGTTGGTTTTTATGCCGTCGAGAGCTAAGAGTAAAAAGTCTATTAAGAATTTAAAGAGATTTAGAAGTGCTAAGTTTAATTATGCAAAATTTGTTAAAGATTATTATATAGAAAAAGGTGAAGCTTATATCTCTGCTAAGGTAAATTCCATTGATGATGTTATTTCTAAGTATTCTACAAAAGGTTATGAGTGGATTAACCCTGATTTTGCAAGTTATATCGAAGAAAGCGCTTATTATATTCCTATTGAAGAGAGAATTATTATTGAAATTTGTGGTGGTAATTTTTCTGAGGAAGAACAGGCTTTAATCACTAAAGTTTTAAAAGATTATTTTGGTTTAAAGCTTGGAGATAAGTATTTGGATCTAGATATTAATAAGCACAAATCATTTATTCTATTTTTATTTGGAATCATAAGTCTCGGAATTTTTGCAGTTTTAAGTAGATTTTCTCTTATTACAGCATTAAATGAGGTTATTTTACTTCTATTCTGGTTCTTCCTTTGGGAGTATGCAGATTTAGGTTGGATTGAGAGAAGTAATATCCAAATTGAAAGGCTTGAAGCAGGCCAGCTTTCTACTGCTAAAATTGTTTTCTTAGATTAAAAAATCCCCTTAAAAAAGGGAATTTTTTTATTTTATTTTTCTATAATAATCATAATCTAATATCATTGATGACATCTTAAATTTTTGATAAACTATTTGGCTCATTTTTTCTACATAGTCAGGTTCTACAGTCTCCCCTTCATTTGGAATAAATATATCTTGAACAGAATTATATCTTCCCTTATCAGTTATAAAGCTTCTATCTGAGAATATTACTATAGGTTCTATATTGTTTGATAAAATATCTTTTCCCATTAATAACCTTGAATCATATTCAATCCCAAATAAATTTAATACTGTTGGCAGAACATCTAAGCTTGAACATACTTTTTCAATTTTAATAGGTTCTTCCATACTTGAATTCCATATTAGAAGTGGTGTATGGTGCTTTTCAAATGTATTATCTCTTTTATATGTTGATAATTCGTTTAATTCAGAAAGTGTTAAACCATAAGGGTAGTGGTCTGGGCTTATTACAATTACTGTATCTTTAAGCTTTCCTGCAAGTTCAAGCCTTCTTATTAGTTCCCCTACTGCTTTGTCTAATTCAATTTGGCATGCAAGGTATGATTTTGCTTTGTGTGAATATGGTAGGTTTTTTACTGCCTCCCAGTTTTTTGATGCCATGCTATTTCCATTTGTTGTATAATTTAAGTGCCCACTCACAGTCATATAATATGCTAGAAATTTTTCATTATTAATATAATCATCTACTGTTGATTCTACCATTTCAAAATCACTACTTGGCCAAACTTTGGTATTCATTCTATTCTCTAACCCATTTCCTTTAGCTAAGTAAGAATCATATCCTAAAGTTTGTAAATATTCATCTCTGTGGTAATATGTATATGTATGATTATGGTAACTATTACTTGTATATCCTAGAGGCTCAAATACATTTGGATACACATAAGGTAAATAATGTCCATTTATTCTGTATATGCTCCACACTCCTTCTTTTGGTATTAATGATGTATCTGTCATATATTCCCCATCTGCTGTACTTACTGGGAATAATGGTGTGTAGAAGTTATCAAATTGGAATCCTTCTTTATATAATTTATATAGATTTGGTGTTAAGTCTTCTCTTATGGCAACATTACTTAGCCCTTCTGCTACAAATACTACTAAGTTCTTGCCTTCAAACATTCCTGTATATTCATTTTGTTCTGTTGGAATTTGGTTTTGGAAATATTTGTGCATTAGTTTTACATTTTCATCTTGTTCATTTTGAATTGCAGTATCAAAATCTATTTCTGTTACATTGTATTTAATCTCTGGCTTTATTTCTTCTTCTGGAATTGTATTTACTTCTAATGCTATTTTTTCTTCAAACCCAAATATTAAGCGTTTTAAATCAAGTTTCATTGCTGTGAACATACCCATTCTATTTGCTGTAACTTTAGGTATATGAATATTATAATATAAATTTTTGTTTGAATGACTTCCTTCTGTATTTATTGTGTTTATACAAAGAATTCCTGAAAAATAAATAACTATAATTGCTATTAATCTTATAAGAATTCCTTTTTTTGAGCCTTTTTCAAAATTTAAAATCTTGCACAAATTAAGTGGTATTAATACTATTACTGGTAAAAATATTAGTAAAAGTCCTATCCAATTTTCTGCCATTTTATCTAAAATTGTGGTCATAAATTCTGTTACTTGCCCACCATTTATTATTGAATAAAAAGAAAGTATTGCTTCATATATTTTATAATATATGAGCTGTGCAGCAATTACAAAGCTTACTCCTATAGTTAATATGTACGCAATTATAGCATTTGCCTTTCTTTTAAATAATGATGATATAACATCTAGCCCTATTGCAAATGGAATAGATAATAATATTATCATTGGCATTGATGTTGGAAATTTTTCAAATAGTAAAAGTGATATTATTAATTCTTCATATATTATAAATAATATCCAATATATTGATTCTTTTATTTTTTTCATGTTTGTCTCCTTATAATTTCATGCTTAATTTAACTTTTTGTCTTTCTTGGTCTATTCCTATTACTTTAACTTTAACTATATCTCCTACAGATACTATGTCTGATGGATTTTTAACATAGCTTTCGCTCATTTCTGAAATGTGTACTAATCCATCATGCTTTACTCCTATATCTACAAATGCTCCAAAATCTATTACATTTCGCACTGTTCCTGGAAGAATCATTCCTTCTCTTAGGTCTTCAAATTTCAATACATCAGTTCTTAATATTGGCTTTGGCATTTCTTCTCTTGGGTCTCTGCCTGGTTTTGATATGTCATCTATTATGTCTTGCAATGTTAGTTCTCCTACACCAAGTTCTTTTGCAACTTTTGGTACATCTATGCTTGCTAGGTTTGTTCTTATTTGGTCTAGTTTGTCCTTGTTTAACAAATCTTTTTTATCTGCATTAATTTTTGCAAGTAATTTTTCTGCAACTTCATAGCTTTCTGGGTGAACTCCTGTTGTTTCTAGTGGATTTTTTCCTTCAAATATTCTTATAAATCCTGCACACTGCTTAAATGCTGCTTTACCAAGTTTTGGAACATTTAAAAGTTCTTTTCTTTCTTTAAGTTTTCCATTTTCATCTCTATATGTTACTATGTTTTTTGCAATTGTTTTATTTATTCCAGATACATAAGAAAGAAGTGATGGTGTTGCTGTATTTATATCTACCCCAACTTTATTTACTGCATCTTCTACAACCCCTGTAAGGTTATCTGATAGTTTTTTCTGGTCAACATCATGTTGGTATTGCCCAACTCCTATGGCTTTTGGATCTATTTTTACAAGTTCTGCAAGTGGGTCTTGCAGTCTTCTTGCAATTGAAATTGCACCTCTTATTGATACATTAATATCTGGGTATTCCTCAGTTGCAAGCTTTGATGCTGAATATACAGATGCTCCTGCTTCACTAACTATTGCATAACATACTTTTTCTGGAATCTCTTTAAGCATTTCTGATACAAATTTTTCTGATTCTCTTGAAGCTGTTCCATTTCCTATTGCTATCATATTTACTTTATGCTTTGAAATTAAGTTTTTTAGAACTTTTTTTGCACCATCTACATCGTTTTGTGGCTCTGTTGGATATACTGTTGCAATATCTAATACTTTGCCTGTATCATCTATTACTGCTATTTTACAGCCTGTTCTATATGCTGGGTCAAAGCCCATAACTGTTATATTTTTTATTGGTGCTCCAAGCAATAATTGTTTTGCATTTTTTCCAAATACCTTTATTGCTTGTTCTTCAGCCTTCTCTGTTAAATCTGCTCTTATTTCTCTTTCAATTGATGGTTCTATTAATCTTTTATAACTATCTAATATTGTTTCTTCTAGTATATCTCTAAACTGTGTTTGGTTTTTTATTATGTGTTTTCTTAAATATTGTAATATTTTTTCTTCTGGTTTTTCAATTGTAACTTTTAAAAACTCTTCGTTTTCTCCCCTATTTATTGCTAAAATTCTGTGGCTTGGAATTTTCTTTATTTCTTCATCAAATTTATAGTACATTTCATAATTTGATTTTTCATTTTCTTTTGCATTTTTAGTTGAAATTCTGCCTTGCACATAGCATAGTCTTTTTATTTCTTTTCTGTAATCCGCAACATCTGATATGTTTTCTGCTATGATATCTTTTGCTCCATTTATTGCTTCTTCTACTGTATTTACATCTTTTTCAGGATTTATAAACTCCTTTGCAATATCTAAAACACTACGAGTTTCTTTTTGTGCAAAAATAATCTCAGCTAATGGCTCTAATCCTTTTGCTTTGGCAATTGTCGCCCTTGTTTTTTTCTTTTGTTTATATGGTCTATAAATATCCTCTACTTCTGTAAGTGTTGTTGCTTCCTCTAAGGCTTTTGTTATTTCTTCTGTAAGTTTCCCTTGTTCTTCTATAATCCTTGAAACATCTGCTTTTCTGGTTTCTAGGTTTCTTAGGTAAGTTAATCTTTCTCCTAAGTCTCTTAAAATTTCATCACTTAATCCTCCTGTTGCTTCTTTTCTATAACGAGCAATAAACGGAATTGTATTTCCTTCATCTATTAAGTTTATTGTGCTTTTTACTTGTGTTTCTTTAATGTTTAACTCTGTTGCTATTGTATGAATTATTCTATCCATTGAAAATCAATCCTTTCTAAATTGTTACTATATTATATCAAATTTTCTAAAAAATCAATAATTTATATTATTTTCATCTTGTTTTTTTTTCTATTTTCATGGTATTATATATAAAAATATTAATTTTATGAAAGGAGATGAATTTTATGTGGTTTGTTTTTGCATGTTTATGCACTTTGCTTTGGGGATTTGCTGATTTATTTTATAAAAAAGGAGCTGATGAAACAAAAAAATATACCCATATAAAAACTGCTATTATGGTTGGATTAGTTATGGGAATTCATGCTTGCATTTTGCTTTTAACACAGAATTTGAATTTTAACCCTATTAATATTGCTATATATTTCCCTGTTTCGCTTATGTACATTTTATCCATGATTATTGGTTATTTTGGGCTTAGATATTTAGAGCTTTCTATTTCTTCTCCAATTCAAAACTCTTCAGGAGCAATTGCATGTATTTTATGTGTTATATTTTTAGGGCAGCATCTTAATATTTTAAGCAGTACTGCAGTTTTTTCAATTTGCTTAGGAATCTTTTTACTTGGAGTATTTGAAAGACATAAACGGTTCTATATCTGCCAAAGATAAAAAATATAGCATTGGATTTGTTGCTTTTTTAATGCCAATAATTTATTCTATTCTTGATGCATTAGGAACATTTTTTGATGCATTCTATTTAGATGATATTGCTACAACTCCTTTAATTGGAGTTACAGAAGCGACTTTAGAAAATGTTGCCTGTGTTTCTTATGAGCTAACTTTTTTAATTGTTGGGATTTTACTTTTTATTTATTTAAAGTTTATTAAGAAGGAAAATTTTGAATTACTTACTTTGAAAAACACTGGAATCGCTGCTGTTTTTGAAACTCTAGGACAGTTTTTATATGTATTTGCAATGAGTGGAAATGCGGCAATCGCTGCACCTCTTGTTAGTTCTTATGCAATAGTTTCACTTATTTTATCTAAACTATTTTTAAAAGAAAAAATATCTAAAAAACAGTATATTGCAATTTGTTTAGTTTTACTTGGAATAATTTTACTTGGAATTTCTGAAGGTATTTCAGATTAAATTTATGCCAAAAATTATCCACAATTTATCCACTTTTGGTGGATAAATTGTGGATTTATTCTTATTTTAATTTTATAAGTACTCCTATACTTTCTATTGCTTCTATAACTCCTGCTATTAATAAAACAATTCCTGATGCAACTGTAACTGTAGCAACTGAAGCTATAGGTTCAACTAAAATGAATATACCAACTGAAAGTGTAATAAGTGCTCCGATAAAAACTAGCACCCAACTCTTTTCGTCAACACTTTTCATATCAACTGCAAATTGAACTTTCATTATACTTTTAATAATAATCCAAAAGCCAACAATGACTGTTATAAATGATAACATGAATCCTGAATTCATTAAAATTACTAATGCTATCATTATTTCAACCATACCTTCAACTAAGGCATTGCTGAACATTTTTTGCTGTTTTTCCATTGCTATATAAAGTATAACACTGAATGCACCATCAACAAGTAAACAAATGCCTAATACTGTCATTACAGTACTTACTGCTTCTGTTGGTCTTACTATTAGCAAAATTGCTATAAGAATCATAATTGCAGAACTTAATATTGAACGTCTTTCACATTTTTTAATGTATTCTGTAATCAATTTTTCTCACCTCTTTTCTTTAGTTTGCCTTTTAATAGGCTTAATTTACTATAAATTTTAGTGCTAAAATTAAATAGTACATTTACAAATGGGTTGTAATCTATATACATTTCATTTATAAATTCCATAAACTCTGGATTAAATCCTTTTTTGAATTTGTAAACACCGGTATTGTGGATCTTTTTCACTTTTAAATCCTGAAACACCTCTAAAATCATACCAATCGCATTTTTCTTCGAGCGCCCATTTTATCATTTCCCATTGGATTAGATAATTTGGCATTAGGTTTCTATGTTTATTTGAGCTTCCTCCATAAAGGTACCAAACTTTGTTGCCATAATATATTGGCATTGTTGCAGCTATTGGTTCTCCTTCAAATTCAGCAATATATATTCTTGCGTGTTTTTCTCCCATTTCGTCGTATATCTTTTGGAAGTATGATAGTGGACGTATGAAAAAATCGTCTCGAGAACCTGTTGTTTTCATTATATCATAAAATATTTTTAGGTCATCTCTTGTTCCTTGTCTTACAGTAACCCCTTTTCTTCCAGCAAGTCTTATGTTATATCTTGTTTTTGATTCAAATGATTGAAGTAGTTCTTCTTCTGTTTTATCTTTCACATTTAGCCTAAATACATATTTAGGTTGAAGAACTTGTCCTATATTTTTTATATTTTTCTTTGTTTTGTAACCAAGTTCTGTTATTATTTTTTTAAACTCCTCATCACTTTGCAAAACATCTGGGTCAAGCCTAAAAATAAATGCTTTATATTTTTTTGCAATTTCTTGTGCCTTTATTGTAAGCTCTTTTAAAGTTTCTTTATCATGCACATCACATACAAATCCTCTTGGTGCATACATAATATGTCTATTAATAAAAGGAACTTTTCTTAATAATATACTCATTGTTCCTTTAATATTTCCATTTTCATCCTCTACAGTAATAAATTCATTTTTCCACTCTGTTTTAACCCTTGCCCATTCTGGTGATTGCATAAAATTTGTCTTTGGGTTATTTTGTAAAAATTCATATACTTTTGAATCCATAATCTTACCTTTCTCTTTTTGCACATTATATCATATAAATTTAAAAAAGAGAATATAAATATTCTCTTTTTTTATATTTTTTATCCCCAAAGAATAAAAATTATCTGTTATATAGAAAGGAGGTTTTTACATACCTGTTTTAGGTAGTTTTGTTATATTATTTGTTATTTTTTCTTTAACAATAATATTATTTATTTTTTCTATTTCTTTTATATTATTCACCTCCTCTGTTGTTTTTGAAATATTGGTTTGTTCCTGTTTTATTTCTGTTTCTGTTACTTCTTGTTCAACTTCTAATTCTGTTTTTGTTTTGTCTGTTTCAGGAACGGTTTTATCTTTCAAATTATTAATTGTGATTTTTGTTTCTTCATTTAATTTTATGTCTATTTGAATTTCTTTTTCATATTTAATATATCCTGGCATTGTTTCTGTTTCTATCACAAAGTACTTTCCTGGCAATAGATTTTCTATTGTGATTAAACCATTTTTATCTGTTTTAAGTTCTGCATATATCACTTTTTTGTTTGCATCTAATAATTTGAATTTTACACCTTCAATAGGTTCTTTTGTTTCTTGATTTTGTTTTAGTATTACTACTTTGGTTTGATTTTGAAAATAGTATTCTTTTCTTGAACCTTGTCCATCTTCATAAATGCTTCCTGTTATTGCAACATTTTGTAAGTTGCTTTTATCTGGTTTTCCAACTAGTACTGGCTTAGTTGCAACTTTTCCAGTTACGTTTATTTCAAAATTTCCATCTTTACTTAAATTTTTAATGGGAATTAGAATTTTAAATTTTTCACCATTTTTGAATGTATTTTGTTCTTTGTTATTTATATCTGTAATTTTAATTTCTTCTACTAAATCACCTAATAATTGAACATTATATTCTTCCATTGAAGCTAATGCAGTGATACTAAACTCTTTTGAAACATAGCTTGAATTATTTTTATCTATACTCCAAATTTTATCATTTGAATTAATTGTGATTCTGCTACTTTGTTTTGTTGCTGTGCCTGTTCTTGCTATATTTACTATTTTTTTCATAGCGTTTAGTGTTCTGTTACTTGCTTCTGTTCCATGACTTGTGTATGATGCTGGGTCTCTTTGGTATATGCAGCAATATATAGCATGTCTTGTTGCTAAGTATGCTTCTTCTTTTGTTTTACATCCTAATTCTTCCGGAGTTTTGTATGGATATCCATTTACAATTGTTCTCCATAGTTCCATATCTGTTATTTCAGTATCTAAATTTACATCATAAGAGAAGGTTTCGGTTGCTCCATCTTTTTGTAAGTTTAAACAATATACTGGGTGCTCTTGTTCATTTTCCTTATATGAAAGTGGTATACATACTAAGTCTAATCCATTCCTTTTAAGCAAATTTCCGTATCTTGCACTACCATATATGGTTACTTTCTTTTCTGCTGCATTACTTATAACTGGCATAATTGTTGATGCAATTGTTATTAATAATACTAGAATTGTACTTATTTTTTTTATTTTATTCATATTTTTCCCTTTCTTTAATTTTTTTCTATTGCTTGTATGCAAAGTCTTTTGTTTGGTCTATTTTTTACACATGTTATCAATGTTATTTTAGGTTCTTCAGTTTCTTGTAAATAAGACCAATCGGTTTCATCTATAATATTGGAAGATACAATTTCAAAGTTTTTGGTTCCAAATGAAGTTTTGTAAACAATTTCATCACCTATTTGTAATTCATTAATTTTTTCAAAATAATTTATAGGGAAACCGTCTATTATGTGCTGCCAGCCCTATATTTCCATTCCAGTATTTCGTATTTTCAAAATGTCCTACATATTCTTTTAAAATTTCTTGACTTGTTCCCTTAGCAATGGGGGCTGCTAAATTTATTTTTGGGATTTCAATTGTCCAAATTGTATTTTGAATATCATCATTTGACATTTTTTCTTCAATTTCCTGGTTTAAGTCCTGCTGTAGAGGCTGAGTGCTATCAAATATTTCTGTTTTATCATTAGATTCTTTGTTTTTATATAAGTTTTCATAAGCTAAATTTGCTCCACTTAAAATAAACAATAATGCTATTATGGCTAAAATTACTATTTTAGCTTTTGAATGTTTTTTAATCCTGTCTCACCTCTTTTCTTTATTATATTTAAAATAATTTGGATTTTAAGAATAAAAGAACTTTATTCTTTTTTGATATTACTTTGAAATTGCTTCTGCAATTAAAGATGTATTTATTTTAGCACATATCTTTCTGTTTGTAAAGAAAAATCGTTCGTCAAATTAGGCTATTTTTCGCCATTTTTCGACATTGGTTTGTTTTTTTAAAAGGTAAGTCTTTACATTTTTAAGACTTACCTTTTTAATTTTCTCTTTCTTCATCATTTTTTTCACTAATTTCATTTACTGTTTGCATAGCAAATTCTTTTGAAACTTGATTTGTTTTTTCCATTAATTCTTGACTCTTCAATTCTTCTCTAATATTTCTTCTTGGTTGCTCTTGTCCTTCTGCTAAAGCTAATACCTTAGTTTTATGTTGTAATATTTTTTGTATTGAAAAATATATTCTATCTGGTAAACTTATATTTAAAGTTGCTTTTGAACCGGCTTTTTTTAATGTTTCTATGGTTTTTAAAGCTTGTTCAAACATTCTTGTTTTTTCTTCATTACTCATACGTTTTTAATCCCCTTAAATTATATTCTATTTCAGGCATATTTTCCGCCAAGGAAATTCTTTTCATGCCCAAACTTACTTGCTTACAAATTTCTAAATAATCCCTTAGTTGTTCTCCAGTTTCATCTAAAGCAAGTGCTCTTACTATTTTTTCGTCGAAATCATAAAACATTATATCACTAATATTAAATTTTTCAAATATTTTTTTAATAACTTCTGGATTTTCAGTTAAGTTTATTTGGATTATACTTTTTATACCTGACACATCTATAATAACATCAATCCCATCCGGTTTTATAACAATCTTTTGAACCTTCTTATTCATTGTTCCTCCATCTCATTCTTTTGAATTAAGTATCCTCTATTTTTAAGTGTAACACATTAAAATGTTTTTTTCAATAAAAAAACAAAAAAAAATGCCACTTCTAAAAAGTGGCATTTTCTTTATCTTTCTTCATTATTTTCTTTGTTTTTATCTGGTTTTTTTGATACTAATTCGCTTAATTCTTGATACTCTCTATCTTCTTGTGTTTCTTTGATTTTAACTTTTAATTCTTCTTTAAATGGTGATGCTTTATGCATAATGCTTTCCATTCCCTTATGGTCTTGTTGGAATTCTTCTTCTATATTCTCGATTGTGCCTTCTATATATTGTTTATCTGTTGATGGACTGTTTAGCATTTTTGTATTTGAATTTTTAGTTAAATTTTTAAAGAAACTTTTTATTGTTGCTTTAGTTTTTAAATATGCATATTTTATTGCTAAGGTTCTTTTTGCTGTTGCCATTGGTTCTATTCCTAATTCTTTGCACATTTCTTTATGTTTTTTGTAACCTTCATACAATTCAATAGAATCTTCTGGATATTTGCTATCTAATTCAATTCTAACTGCTGGTAAGTCACTAATTTGTGCAGCTTTGTTACCATTTTTATAATTTTCTAATAATTCTAAATATTCGTTTATTTTTTCAGGATTTGATAATATTATTGTTTGAATCATTTTGCCTGTAAAAATATCAGAATCTTTTAATAAATCCATAGCTTTTTGTTGTGTTTCTTTTGGAAGTTTATTGAAATCTTCAAAATATTTTTTATCTAATTTTTCAGCAAGAGCTTTTTTCTCACTATCTTCTATAGAGTCTGTGTTATCAATTAGTGCTTCATTATCATTAATAGTGATTTTATTAGGATAAATAACTGCATTTGCTTTATCATAAACCCTTTGAAATTGAATTGGCTCTTCTGCTTCTTTTTCACTTGCTGCGGTTTGATCAACAAATTCTGTTTGTGATTCTTTTTCATCACTTTTAAATAAATCTTTATGAATATCGTCCATCATTTTTCTTTGAGACTCACTAACTGTTTTTGGTTCTTCTTTTTCTTCAGATTCTATCTTTTTAACTTCTTGAGCCGTTCTTGCTTCTTCAGCGTTTTTTTCTGTAACTTCTGGTGTTTTTGTTTCTTCTTTTTCTTCAGATTCTATTGTTTTAACTTCTTGAGCTGTTTTTGCTTCTTCAACATTTTTTTCTGTAACTTCTGGCGTTTTTAGTTCTTCTGCTTGTTCTTGAACTTTTTTAGTTACCTTTGCTTGTTCTTTTTTATATTCTTCTATTAATTTATCAAAGTTTCTTTTTTGAACATCTTCAATTTTACCATTAATAGTTTCTATTTGAGCTTCAGATGCCTTTATTTGTGCTTGTAATTCTAAATTTCTATCTCTAAGTGCTAACATTTGATTTCCCATTGTATTATAAGCTTCTTGAACTCCTTTTGAAGGATTGTCCATTATTGTTTTTCTGCTTGTTCTTAATCTCATAAGTTCAGCAGCATTATCTTGAATTTCTCTTTTAGCATCTTCTATTTTTTGATTTGTATCACTTATCTCACTTCTTAAATCGTTTGTAGCTTTTACTACAGCTTTATCTAGCTTTTCATTTAATTTAGCAAGTTTTGATTTTCTTTCATTTAATATTTGGTTAATTAAATCTTTTCTTGTAAATACATCTTTTGTCTCATCCAATTGTTGTAATAATTCACCCTCTTTACTGTTTTCATAAACCTTTTTTTCTGCTGGTATTCTCATATCAAATACCCCGTTTTCTCTTAATTCGTTATTTGAATTTTCGATATTTTTAATCTCTTCAACTAAACTAATTATTTCTTCCATATAATCCTCCTTAAATGGATAGTATACACCCGTTTATTATTTTAACATATATTTGTTTTTTTTGCAAATTTTTCTTGACTTTTTTATATTATTTTTATATATTAATAAAAACATGGAGGTGTTATTGAATTGAAATCTGATATAGAAATTGCACGGAAGTGCGAATATGAAAAGTATTTTAGAAATCGCAAAAGATGCTGGTATTGATGAAAAATATATTGAACAATATGGAAAATATAAAGCTAAAATTGATTTATCATTATTAGAAGATCTTCCTGATAAAAATGGTAACCTTGTTTTAGTGACAGCTATTAACCCTACTCCTGCTGGTGAAGGAAAAACTACAACTACTATAGGATTGGCTGATAGTTTGAAAAAATTAGGTAAAAAAGCTATGGTAGCCATTAGAGAGCCTTCATTAGGACCAGTTTTTGGACTTAAAGGTGGAGCTGCTGGTGGTGGATATGCTCAAGTTGTTCCTATGGAAGATATTAATCTTCACTTTACAGGTGATATTCACGCAATCGGTGCAGCCAATAATTTACTTGCAGCAATTCTTGATAATCATATATACCAAGGAAATAGCCTAAATATTGATCCCAATAAAATCACATGGAAACGCTGTATAGACATGAATGACCGTCAACTTCGTTTTATTGAAGATGGTCTTGGCGGGGGTAAAAATGGTGTGCCTCGTAAGGACGGTTTTGATATCACAGTTGCCTCAGAAGTTATGGCAGTATTTTGTTTGGCTTCATCTATTAAAGATTTAAAAAATAGACTGGGGAAAATAATTGTTGGATACACTTATGACAACAAACCAATAACTGCAAAAGATCTAAAAGCAGAAGGTGCTATGGCTGCTTTATTAGTAAATGCATTAAAACCAAATTTAGTTCAAACTCTTGAAAATACACCGGCTTTAATTCATGGTGGTCCATTTGCCAATATCGCTCATGGGTGTAATTCAGTTTTAGCCACAAAAATGGCTATGAGATTAAGTGATTATGCGATTACAGAAGCTGGTTTTGGTGCAGATTTAGGTGCTGAAAAATTTTTAGATATAAAATGTAGATTAGCAAATTTAAAACCTAGTGCAGTTGTAATTGTTGCAACTGTTAGAGCTTTGAAAATGCATGGAGGCGCTAGTAAAGAAGCTTTGGATGTTGAAGATTTATCAGCCTTAGAAAAAGGTATGCCAAATCTTTTAAAACATGTTTCCAACATAACTGAGGTTTATAAATTACCTTGTATAGTTGCAATTAATAAATTTCCAACAGATACAGCAAATGAAATTAACTTAATAATAGGGAAATGTAATGAACTTGGTGTTAAAGCTGTTCTTTCCGATGTTTGGGCAAATGGTTCAGAAGGTGGCTTAGAACTTGCAAAAGAAGTAATAAATCTTTGCAAAAAAGATAATTCAACTTTTAAATACTGTTATGATTTAGAAGACTCAATTCAAGATAAAATAAATAGTATTGTAACCAAAATATATGGTGGAAACTCTGCAATATTCACTCCTGAGGCATTAGAACAAATTAAAATTTTAACCGAATTGGGTTTTGACAAAATGCCTATTTGTATGGCAAAAACTCAGTACAGTTTTTCAGATGATATGTCTAAACTTGGTGCGCCTAAAGATTTTTCTGTTACTGTAAGAGAAGTTAAAGTTTCTGCAGGTGCTGGATTTATAGTTGCTTTAACTGGGTCAATTTTAACAATGCCTGGATTACCTGCAAAACCTGCAGCTCAACAAATAGATGTATTGCCAGATGGTAAAATAATTGGTTTATTTTAAAAAAATCCAAAGGATAAAACTCCTTTGGATTTTAATTTTCTAAAAAATAATCCATTATTCCAATATAAATGCCCCAAGCAAGTTTTGTTTGATATTCTTCGGTTTCTAGTAATTGTTTCTCTTGCTCATTTGATAAGAACCCGCACTCTACAATTGTTGTTGGAATTTCAACATGATCTATTATATAAATATTTTCAATTTTAAGTGACTCCCTTTTATTTTCTTTTTGGATAGTTTCATTTAAACCTTTTTGAATTGAATTTGCTAACTTTTGACTTTTTTCATTTTCTTTCTTAAAAAAAGTTTGCCAGCCCCAATACTGTTTTTCTGGAATTTTATTTAGGTGAATTGATACAAATATGTCAGCCTCAGATTCGTTTCCAATTTTTACCCTATTTTTTATATCTGAAACCTTTTGCTCCCTTAATGTTTTTTTATCTAATGAATGAATACCATTTTCATCTGAACGTGTGAGAATTACTGTACTTCCAGCCTGTTCTAGTAGATTTTGCACTTTTAGTGCAATTTTTAAATTTATTTCTGCTTCTGAAGTTCCGGTTTTCTGTTGCACCGCCCGTCTTGGCCGACCATGTCCAGCATCAACTATTATTACTTTTTTATTTATTGGCAAAGCAACTGTTTCTTTTGCTATATTTTCTTTATTCTGGCATAGTTGAATAGTTATTGTTAAAATAAATATTGTTAAGAAAAATATGTATATATGTTTTTTCCTTAATATAAGCATAAAAAAACCTCCATCATTTAATTATATGAAGGTTTTTATATTTTAAGAACTTCTTTTTACACGTTTTCTTCTATCTATTACATAACAGCTTCCCTTGTATTGTTTTGCAATGTGTTTTACTTGGGCTCCAATTTCGCCTATTTCAAGAACATTTGTAAATTTATTGCTTTCTGCAAGAACAACACCAATTGAAATTGATGTTAATGGGAAATGCTCCATTTTTCCTTTTCTATTTTGTATTTTTAGATATCCTTTTTGAATGTCTTCTTCAGTAAAGAAATATTTAACTTCTTTATCAAATTCTTGTATGATGTTTTGACATATTTTTTCATATTCTTCATCTTTATTTAAAATTGCAACAAAATCATCTCCGCCTATATGGCCTACAAAAATATCGTTTTTGGCTATATTATTTACATTTTTTAATATAGTTCTTGCTGTAAATTTAATAATTTCGTCTCCTTTTAAAAATCCATATACATCATTATATGCCTTAAAATTGTCTAAATCTAAGTAAAGTACTGTAAAATTCTCATTTCTTAGCATTCTTTTTTTAAGTTCTGTCTGTATTTGGACATTACCTGGAAGCCCTGTAAGTGGGCTTATTGTTCTATTTGTAACTAGTAGCCTAAAAATAGTTCTAATTCTATAATATAAATATTCAAATCCCATTGATTTTGGAATGTAATATTCTACATATTTTTTTGCAAGTTCTAGTTTAAATTCTTTGCTCTCATTTGAGGAAAGTACTATTATTGGTGTACTATTATTGTCCTCATTTTCTCTGACAGTTTCACATAGTGAAATTGCGTCTATATCAACATTATCGTCATTTATTATTATTAGTTGTGGTAAATTTTTAAAAACTAATTTTATATCTTTGTCTAATATTCTTTTAAACTTTAAATTACAATCGTTAGAGAATTCACTTTCTAACTCTTTTGTTAATTCTTCATTTTTATCTATTACATATATTTCTTGAAACATTTTCCTCTCCCTTTATTTTAAGGTATATCTGCATGTCCTGTTCTGGTGTATTCTTTGTCCGGTTCTTCTAATGTGTACACTATTAATTCAACATCTAAACTTCCTGATGGTACTTCAACTGTTGATGTTAATTCTGTAACTTCTTTTCTGTATCCTGGATAGTTTTCGTCATATATTTCTTCTTGGTCGTTAATTCTTATTATTGCCTTTTTAAATCCTTTATCATGTTTTATACTGATTTTTAATATATTGTCGTTTTCTATTCTAATATTAAACTCTGGTTCAAATATTCCTATTATTGTTGTTTCCTTTGTTTGAGTATTGTTTTCATTATCTGTTGCAACAATAGTTATTTTATTTGTTCCTCTTCTCGCATCTATACTTACTGTAAGTTCTTGCTGATTTTCTTCTGTACTTTTTACTACAACTTCGTCATGGTCTTCCCATTGATATGAAAGTTTTGCAATTCCTTTGCTGCTTTTTGCTACTATTCTCATTTTTCCATCTTCATAGAACCATGATATTTCTGGCAAATTGTTTGGATTACTGTTTTCGTTAAATTCTTTTGTTTCTTCATTTATACTGCCATCTATTCCAACCGCTCTTATGTGTAAAATTTTATTGTCTTCTTGTGGAATTACTATTTGTGTAATAAATGGTGTTGTTGAACCATTCATATTTTTAACTATCACGTCTCCATCATTCCACCAATATGTTATTTTTTCTAATCCCTCATCGTAAGAAACTTCTAGAGTACAAATATTTTCTACTCTTTCTACACTAATACTTGGTTTATTTAATCTATTTTTTGAAATATCATTTTGTTTATTTTTTTCTTTTATTATTACATATCCTTTTGTTCCTATAATAAACAAGCCAAAAATAGTAATCAAACAGGAAAATATCACGATTATTTTCCTCATCTCTAATGGCTCGCTTGTTTTTTTTCGATTATGGTTAATTTTCGTAGATAAAATTTGATTCATATCTTTTCTTCCTTCTTAAAAATATAATAAAATTATATCACAAAAAAAATATATTTGTAAATATATTTTCTGATATATTCACATATTTATAATTTAATTTCATATATTGAATTATACCCAAAAATTTCTTTGAAAGGATTGATTTTTAATGAATAATAATATGGATATTTCTAAACTATTAGATGCTCTATCAAAAATGGATAAAAAAGAGCTGGAAGCTCGGTATTGCTAAGGCCAACCAAATCTTGGGCAGTAAAAATAAAAATGAAATTCTTAATGAATTAGGTAAAAAAAATAAATAAGGAGTTTATATTGTGAGTGATGATTTATCTAGTATTTTTGAGAAATTAAATATTAATAAAGATTCTATATCTCCTGAAATGGTAGATAATATAAAAAATTTATTTAATAGTTCATCTGATAATACAAGCTCTGATTCTTCTAGCTCACCATCTAGTCAAAACGATTTTGATATTGAAACATTGTTAAAATTGAAATCTGTTATGGAAAAAATGAATTCTAGAAAAAATGACTCTCACTCTAAATTATTACAAGATTTAAAACCATATTTGAGTCCAGCTAAGCAAAATAAAATTGACCAATGTATTAAAATAAGTAAATTATTGAATATACTTCCACTTATAGGCGGAGAGGTTCCTCCCCGCTTATATGATGAAAACCAAGCTCTATTATTATCACTTGTTTTTCTTTTATTCTAAAACGAGTTCATCATTTTTTATGTTTGCAAATTGTTTAGTTTCTTCTATATCTTCTTTTTCAATTTCTTTTAAAATATTTGCAATTCTAAGTTGTGGGCTTTCAATTCTTCTACTTGCAATTATTGCTTTTTTGTTTCCTTTTGCTCCCGCATGTGCCAAACCTCTTAATGTTCCTAAAACCACAATATTGTCTCCTGCAATTATTTCAGAACCACTGTTTACATCACCTAGAATAACAATACTTCCTTCTGATTCAATTCTTTGGCCTGATCTTACTGCTCCTTTGTAAAAATATGCCTCTGAATTTTCTACATTTTGCTCATAAGCTTTTTTTATTCCAGATAAACCTAGTTCGTTTTTTTCTTCGCACATTATATCAACATTTATTCTATCTTTTATGAATTTTTTTATTTCCTCTAGTTCTTTTTCTTTAAAAATTTTACCTGTAAGTTTGATTGGATTTTTTGCTTCATTGTATAATTTTTTTATTACTGGCATTTTTTTATCAATTAATTCTAATATCTTTTCAAAGCTTGCATCCTCATTTACCTTAAGCAATATTTCATCTTTTTTTACACTAATTAATAATACACTTTTCAATTAAAACACTTCCTATCAATTATTTTCTATTATATATGGTTTAACTGTTTTATTTTCTTCAATATTTTCATTTAAACCAAAATATGCTTCCATTATTTCTTTTGTAACTTCTGCTGAATAATAACCATGCGAACCATTTTCAACAAAAACAACTACTACAATTTCTGGATTTTCATAAGGTGCAAATCCCACAAACCATGCATTTGTCTTGTTTCCGGCCTCTGCCGAACCTGTTTTTCCGCCTATTTGGATATCAAAATTTTTAAAAATTGAATATGCTGTTCCTCCTTGTTCAGTAACTAACTGCATTCCTTCCAAAACAGCTTTTAAGTTATTTTGATTTATTGCTAAGTCTTCTTTTGTTTCTTTCTTAATTCCTAATTTATTGTTTATATATTCTTTTACTTCTTCTATATTTTCTTCTTCCCCATTATTATTAATTACTTTTTTTAGTATTGTTACATCTACCTGTTTGCCGCCATTTGTCAGCATTGCAATATATCTTGCCATTTGCAATGGCGTAAAGTTGTTTTCTGCTTGTCCAATTACTGCTGATAATGTATTACCATAGTACCAAGTTTGGCCTAATTTATCATAAAGTGTTTTTCCTGCAAGAGTTCCTGCTGTTTCTCCAGGTAATTCAATGTTTGTTTTTTTACCAAGTCCAAAATAGCTTGCATATTGTTCTAGTGTTGTAATTCCAATTCGTGTTCCAACTTCATAGAAAAAACAGTTGCATGATTTTTGTATTGCTTGAGAAACATTTAAATTTCCATGTCCTCTACCATAGCTTGTATAATACCAACATTTTGGATGATATCCTCCTGAATAAATTCCTGTACACATAATTAGCTCAGTTGTTGTTATTTTTCCTGTTTCTAGTCCTGCGATTGCTGGCACCATTTTGAAAATTGAACCTGGAGCATAGGCACTTTGTATTGTTCTATTGATTAATGCACTTTTACCTTCTGCTGTATATTCATCCCATTTTTCTTTACTAATTCCTTGAGTAAATAATTGTGGTTCAAAGTCTGGATAACTTACTAGTGCAATTACTTCACCTGTTTTTACATTTAATACAACTGCTGCTCCCGTGTTTACTTCTCTTTTTTCACTAAAACCTCCTTCGTTAATTTTCTTTATATTATTTCTTAATGATAGTTCTGCAGCTTGTTGAACTTTTGCATCTATTGTAAGCATAACATCACTTCCCGCAACTGCTTCTTGTGTGATATATTCTCCTGTTGTTGTTCCATCAATTGACATGTCTGTTTGTTTCAGTCCATCAGTTCCTTTTAAGTATTTTTCGCAAACATATTCAATTCCTGTTTTGCCAATATAATCATCTAATTCATATCCGCTATTATTTTTATATTCATCATTGTTAATTTTGCCAACATAGCCTATTGTGTGTGATGCTAAGCTTGCATAATTATATTTTCGAATTGGTCTATATTCAATGTCTATTCCCGGGAAATTATTGTTCATTTCCTCAAATTGGGCCACACTTGCCTCGCTTATATCGTTTGATATTTCATATCCTCTCATACTCGTGTAACCCTTTTTTTCTATTCCATATCTAATTGCGATTATTTTTCTTGAATCCTCAACTGAGAAATTTTCTAATTCATATTTTTTTATAAAAAAATTCAATGCCTCCTCGGCCGTTGCTCCTTCTTGAATTTTATTAGTTTTTAGCCAATTATCTATTGTTTCCTGTTTTTCGTATTTGAATTTTGTTGGATTTATTTCTATTGGGAATTCATCAATATAACTATCTCCATTTTTTTCTAACACATTAATTGTATTTAAGCAGGTAATATTTAGGTTGTTTTTATCAATTTTACTTTTATAAATTTTAATAGAGTATCGTATTTTATTTCCAGCTAAAACTATTCCATTACAATCTAAAACATTTCCTCTTGCTGCTTTTATTGTGCTCTCTCTGGTAAGCCTTGCATTTGCTTTTTCGAGGTATTCTTCACCATGCACAATTTGGAGATTAAATAGCTGAATTATCAAGACAATTCCTATTAAGTAAATTAAAATTGACAGGATATTATATCTAACATTTTTCTTATTTAAACTTGCCAACTTTTTCCTCCTAATAATATCTCATTAAAGACTTTTTTTCATTAAATATTTCTTCTATCTTGTTTCCCCAATTTTGAATTAAAGGATATAATATTATTACCATTGCTGAATTAAATAAACTTTCTATACAAACAATTTTCATAAAACTAGAAAAGTCTTGCCTTGCACCAATTAGTATTATTTGCAATGTATATGAAATTATTTCGCTAAGTATTGTTGTTACAATTGTCATTATCATAAATGTAATACGACTTTCCTTTGAAAAGCTCTTATCTATAGCACCACCAATAATTCCAGTTATTCCTAATGAAATTGCATTAAACCCAATTCTTTTCCCAACAAAAAAATCTAACAATAAACCAAAAATTACTCCAAATGCAAATCCAAACTTTCTCCCTAAAAAAAGACCAATAACCAATACATATATTATAAATAAGTTTGGCTTAATTCCTGCTATATTATACCAGCTGAAAAAATTAGACTGTAGGAAAAATAGTAATAAAAATATAACAAAAAACATAATCACAATAAAAGTTTTCTTCATTTTGTCTCCTTTTTTCTTCAAACATTATACCAGCATTTCCAGTTTTTTTCAAGGCTTTAAGCATATCGCAATAACATTATTGCAAAAATTGTGGATTTTTGTAATATTTTTGTAATATTTGTAATATAAATTTAATATAATTGTAATATTTTTTCTTTTGTTTTTGTTGTATAATTATTGTGTACTAATGAATTTTGTAAAGGAGTTACCAATGAACATTGAGTATCTGTTAAAAAAGGAAGGTATTAATAATATAAAAGCTTTATCACCAAATCAGATTAAAACATTGTCAAAAGATATTGCAATTAAACTTTGTCTTGCTTTTCCTGAGCATGACTTAGATAGACAAGCTTTGTATAATTCTTTTTGCAGTTTAAATATGTTTTTTGCTAGTATGCCAAATGATAGTGGTGCAAAGTATATAATGGGTTCTCATTGTATTTATTTCAATGACGCTCTTGATTTTGCTGCACTTCCAAATGTTGCAATGCATGAGTGTATTCATTTTTTGCAAGAAGGCAGATTGACTTCTTCAAATGATTTTTTAGGGTTATCTTCTTTCGCCTCAGGTCTTGCATTAAACGAAGCTTCTGTACAACTTATGGCTTCTGAAGCTAATATGTGTAATGTTGTGGAAGAAAAGTATTTTGATATAACTTTAAGAACTATTAGCCCAGATTATTATCCTTTGGAATGTACTCTTGTAAATGAAATCGCATATTTTACTGGTACATATCCACTTTATCATAGTACTTTAAATAATAATGATTTATTTAAAAATACTTTTATAACTCAATTTAATAAAAGAATTTATAATAGAATTGCTAGACAATTAGATAGATTATTGCATTTGGAAGAAGAATTAAATTATTACTCTTGTGAATTGCAAAAAGAACAAAAAGCAGGAAATATTCGTGAATTAAACCTTATGATTCTAACCCAAAGAAAAGCAATTAAAAAATTATTTTTCAATATTCAAAATTTTATTATTAGAAATTGCTTTGCTTGTGAATTTAACAAAATAAGCACAATGGATGATTTAAAAGATTTTAAAACTAAACTATATGGATTTAAAAATATTATAGGAATTACCAATGGCTATACTTTTTACAATGATTTTTATTGCGATTTTATGAATGCTCTTGAAAACAAAAAAGAAGAGATTCTAAAATATGGCGAAATAAGCCTATTTAAGCAAGAATGCACTGCTCTTACAGTAGTTGGACAAACTAAAGAATCTTTCCAATTTGCTAGAACATTTATTAGAAAATTGAAAAAATTATTTAGACTAAATCGTGGAACCGAATTAAACTATAAAAAATAGACACTAGTTATAAACTCAAGTGTCTATTTTTTATTTTAAATCTAATCTACAATTTCGTTATCACTAAATCCACTTCGCTCGTATAATTGCTATTTCCATAACTATATATAATATATAAAATGTTTTCCTTTATATAAAACTCAGAAACATTGTCTATCAAATACATTTTATCCTCAGGATTTCTTCTATACAAATTATAATCTTTTCCAGTAATTTCAACTATACTCTCTTCTCTCTTAATCTCAGAAGCAATTTTTTCATTTATCAAAGTTTGTATTTCATTTTTCTTATCATTTGAAACAACATCACTTATTGTAATTTCTTTATCATTTAAAATATCATAATTATATGTTTTAATAATTGTTCTTTGAGGAGTATTTCCCTCTTTTAATACAAATTTCACAGCCATTGAAAAGATATTATTACTAACAAATGAAGAATAGCTCATTTTAATAACAGTATACTTCTCGCTTCCATTAACTGTTTTTACAATTTTATCACAAAAAATATCATTAATTTCTTTATTTATCTTAGCATCAATCTCATCAGAAATATGCACAAAAGGAATATCTGCATTAATCAAATACGCCCCAGATTTCTCTTCTTCAATATGGTACATATCACTAACCCACGCATTATCCTGATTCAAAAATCCCTGCTCAAACTGAATCTTAAGCTCATCAACATCAATAGGAATCTCCCCCACATCCCCTGTGCTTACTTTCCTATTCTTAACCAATATCCAAGTCAACACCAAAGCCGCCACCAAAGCAAAAATAACTACCACAATAACTGTTTTATTTCTCATACACTTCACCACAAAATATTATACCATTTAAAACACAAATGGTCAACAAAAAGACGCCTACTGCCAAATCCATTTTATCCAATTTGCCCTTTCTTATGAATTACTTTCATCCCCCAATCATACTATTTATTATGGTGATTAATATGCTAAAGTCTATTTTGGTTATAGTTGGTACAATTATTGGTGCTGGGTTTGCTTCTGGGAAGGAGATTTATTGTTTTTTTAATTGCTACCAGTGGTATGGATTTGTTGGGTTATTTGTGGCTGTAGGAATCATTGGGGTTGTTATTGCTCGGGGCTTTTAAGATTATTGTTAGAAAAGATATTTCTTCTTATCCTGATTTTATTAGTGCAACTATGACACGTTCTCGTTTTATGAATAATGTTATATGCAATATTGTAGATATCTTTTTACTAATATCTTTTATAGTAATGGTAGCAGGTTTTTCAGCATATTTTTCTCAAGAATTTAATTTGCATTACATCTTTGGTGCAATTTTAATATCTGTACTTGCATTTATTACATTTATGAAAAATATTAATGGAATAGTAAAAATTAATACCTTTTTCATTCCATTTTTAATAGTAATCATTATAATTCTTGGATTTAAAAACTTAAAATGCTTTGAGGTATTTCCATCTACTGAACCTAGTTTTTCATTTAATTGGATTATAAGTGCTGTTTTATATTCATGCTATAATTTAATAATTTGCCTGCCTATTTTAATCAGTTTAAAACCTTTTATTAAAAACACTAAACAGGCAAATATTGTAGCTTTTTTAGTATCTCTATTTTTGCTTATTTTAGCATTAATAATTTTCTTCATTATGAACTATTATTACGAAGAGGTAAAATATATTGAACTTCCCACCGTATATATCTCTTCTGCATCAGGACCAATATTAAAATATTTAACAGGTTTTGCAATAATAGGAGCAATATTTACTACTGCAATTTCTAGCGGCTACGGATTTTTAAACAATTTAAAAATAAATAATAAAAAAACATATATTTTAATAAACTTTTTACTATGCACTATTTCCATTTTTCTAAGTAATATTGGCTTTTCAACTCTACTTAATATCTTATATCCAATCTTAGGTGTTTTACGGTTTAATACAAATTATTTTTATATTATTTTTTTCAAAAACACCTTGAAAAAAATGTGTTTTATTGATATAAGTATATAGAGGTTTTAAAAATGGATAGAAAATTAAATAAAAAAAAGGTTACAATTGCAATTCTTATTCTCATATTAATTATTTTCACAATAATATTAACTATTTTGTATAGAAAAAATACAAATGTAAGGTCCTTTCTTGATAAATATTTATTTAGAAAAAATATCACAGAAAATACTTTACCTAAAATTCCAAATGAGAATACTAACTTCTTTGCTTTTAATGATACAATAGTTGGTTTAAATAATAATACACTATCTTTTTACAATAGTTCAGCAAATAAAATATCTTCCATAGAAATTGATATTTCAGACCCAATATTTGTTGCAAAAGGCAAATATTTATGTATTGCTGAGAAAAATGGAAAAAAAGCATATCTAATTTCTAATAAAAATATTGTTTGGCAAAAAGATATTGATGGTAAAATTTCTAATATAAGTATAAATAAAAATGGATATGTTTCAATCTCAATTTCAGACACAAATTATAGAACAATTTGTAAAATGTATTCAAATAAGGGAGATGAACTATTTACAACATATCTTGCTAAAACATACATAATAGATTCAAGCATTTCAGATGACAATAAATACCTTGCTCTTGCCGAAACAAATGTCTCAGGTATTGCAGTACAATCAAACATTAAGATTATATCAATTGACAAAGCATTAAGCGGAAGCAGTGATACCATTTCCTACAGCTATTCCGCACCTGTGGGAGATCTAATTGTTAATATAGATTATTGCTCTGGAAACAATTTAGTGTGCTTATATGATAACCATATATCACTAATTAAAGACAATTCAGTTACTGAAATAAGCAATTTAACTGACTCTAATTACTTATTTGCTGATATAAACAACAAATTAGTTCAAATTGAAAAAATAAAAACCGGAATGGTTTCTTCAAATTTGGAACTACAAACTTTAGGTATTCCAAATCTTGAAAAAAAGACTTACTCTATAAAAAAAGAACCAAAATCAATGGTTGCTTTCGGAAATATAATTGCAATTAATTTTGGAACAGAAGCTTTATTTATAAATAATTCAGGCTGGCTTATAAAAAATTATACCTCATCTCAAGAAATTCAATCTATTACTATTTCAAACAACCTAGCTGGTATAATTTTCAATGATAAAATAGAAATTCTATCTTTATAGGAGGTGATTTATTTGGCATTAATTATAGATATTGTTATTGTTGCTATAATTGCTCTATTTACTATTTTAGGCAAAAAAAGAGGCTTAGTAAAACTTGCCTTTAAACTTTGTACATTCTTTATCGCAATCATAATTGCATTTTTAGTTTATAAACCTGTTGCACACCTAGTTATGGAAAAAACAACCATAGATGAAACTATTGAAAATGCTATTACTCAAAGGATTTTACCAGAAGGCGCGTCTAGTGAAGATGAACTTACAGAGCCTACTAATTTACCAAGTATAATAGTAAAAAATAGCTCAAACACAGTAAAGAGCATTGCCAACTCATTTGCAACCACAATAATTGAAACAGCATGTTTATTACTTGTTTTCATCTTAGCTAAAATAATATTAAAATTTGTAACATTCCTTGCAGATGCAATAGCAAAATTACCTATTTTGAAACAATTCAATGAACTTGGTGGTTTAATTTATGGCATTTTGGAAGGCTTATTAATAGTTTTTGTTATATTTGCTATTATAACATTTATCTCGCCTGTAATTGACCATTCGTTTATAGACGCTATAAATTCTTCTTTATTAGGTTCTTTATTCTTTAATAATAACATTTTATTAAAATTTATAGTATAAAAAAAAGCCTTATTTACAAGGCTTTTTTTCTGTTTTATTTCTTGTTTTTTGTTTTATATTTTCACTCCATTTATCAACATAGTATCTTCTTATTATAGCAAAATTTGTAAACATTCTTCCTACAAATACAACTATTGCTGCTAAGTATATATCAACATTTAGCTTTACTCCAAGCCATGTAAGCATAATTGATAAAAGCGCATTTCCAAAAAATCCTGAGATAAATATTTTTAAATCAAATTTTCCATTTAAAACAGATGTAATTCCACCAAATACTGAATCTAATGCAGCCACTATTGCTATTGCTAAATAGCCAGAGTATGTATATGAAATTACTGGGCTATGCATTCCTACTATTGCTCCTAAAATGCATCCTATAGTTATTGAAATTGCTATCATTTACTTTTCCTCCTTAACATATTCAAAATTTAAATTTTTATTGTAAGCTGGTATTAGTATGTGTGTTGCTCTCTCAAGAGAAACTTGTTTTCCCTCTGAAATTTTAGTATCAATAAATCCA
Organism: uncultured Clostridia bacterium; assembly: GCA_934167835.1. Taxonomy (GTDB): domain Bacteria; phylum Bacillota; class Clostridia; order TANB77; family CAG-508; genus UMGS1781. Next base: position 38,676 of record CAKPLZ010000010.1, read on the forward strand.
TATTTATTTTGTGCAACTGCACTTTCAAGATATGTGGTATTTCCAATTGCTTTTACAGTAAATGGGGCAAATGCTATTTCGCCTTTTATTGTTATATGGTTTGAATTATTAATATTGGCAATATATGTGTCATATACTATTCTATGGTCATTTATTGAAATGGCTTCTGCTCCAGCATTTTTTAATAGATTTATTAGTTCAAGTAAATCATCTGCAGTAACTGGTTTTGAACCAGCATTTGTTAGAGTAATTATTACACCCTCGCCACTAACTGCATTCTTACCAAGAAGGTCTTCGGTTTCTTTTAACTCTTTTTGTAGTAATTCTGATGCTTCTTTTCCTTCTATTGCAGCATTTTCATATTCTAAAATTTTGTCATTGTTTTCCTTGATTTTTGCTAATACTTCTTCATATTTACTTTTCAAAGTTGTAAGTTCTGTTTTGAGTTCACTTTCTTTCATTACCTCAAGTTCAGATATGTCTGTTTGGCTAATTGTTTTTACTTGAATAAAAATAAGCAATGTAAGTATGAAACACATTATTCCCATAATAATTGTCATGGTTATTTTTCCCTTTTTAATAGGTTTTACATTATCATTATTTTCCAATGTACTCATATTTATATACTCCTTCATATTTTGGTATTGTAATATTATCGCTATCCTCCATTTCAACAATCACTCCATCGCTAAGCATCATTGAGAGATATCCTCCTGGTCTTCTTAGGTTATATGCTGCTTGTGGGTAGCAAATTGCCTTTATTTCGATTGGAACTCCTACTATTTCATCATTTATTCTCATAATGTTTCCATCACACAATATTGAAGTTGTGCTTACTATTCTTTTTCCATTAATTGATATAGCATCTGCGCCTGCATTGTATAGTTCATTTATAATGTTTCTTATGTCTTGTTCATGTACGAGATATGAACTAACATTTATCACCTCATCAACTTTTACATCCCTATTTTCATCCAATTTAATTATTACTCCACTACCTTTTACTTCTGTTAGACCAAGTAGTTCATTGTTTCTCTTTATTTTATTTTCAATTTCTGCATCGCTATCACTTTTGTTTGCGGCTTCTCTTCTTGCTTCTTCAAGTCTGGCTTCTTCTTCTTCTAGGCGCGCATATATATCTTTATAGTTTTGTCTCCATTTTAAAACTTCATCTCTTAACTCTGTATTGTCTCCGAAGAGATATTCCTTCTTCATTTGTAATACTATCTACTGTTTTTATTTGTATATATATGGCTATTGTTAGTATAAAACATACTATACCTAATATTACTGCTATTTTCTTCAACTTTACACCTTCTCTCTAAAATATACTTTTTTTATATTTGGAACATTTACTACTATTGTTCCCTGAATTCCCTTTTCTCTACTAATGATATCAACTATCCAAAGGGTTTTCATGTTAATATTTGTTTTATCTCCAAATTCAACTGTTTTACCTTCGTCTGGTAATTCTAGAATAAAATTATTTTCATTGGTTATATCTATTGATTTTACTAATCCATTAATATTTTTATTTTTAAGAGCTTCCATAATTTGATTTACTGTGTCTAATTTCTGTAAATCTTTTTCTTCAAGTCTTTTCCCTGGTTCTATATTTTCAGTTGCATATCCTGTAATGCATGGAATTTCTAATGTATTTTGAGTTGTCTCCAAAATATATCCTTGATTATTTATATAAGCGAATCCATCCTCTTTTTTTAACATGTATGTGGCTTGTCTTTCTTGAACTGTAATTATTATTTCTCCATTTAATTTTTTAGATACTTTTACATCATCTATATATGGATTTTGCTTAATATTTTCTTTTATTTTAATATTAAGTGTTTTAAACATGTTGCTGCCTACAGAAAGCTTTGAATCGCGGATTATTTCTTCTGCTAAAATCTTTGAATTGTTTTTTACAGTTATCTTTTTAATATTAAAAACTCCAAGTTTACAGAGAATAATAACTATTATTACAAGTAAAATCAATATAGCAATAGTTGCTGCAATTATTCTTCTTTTTTTATAATTGATTTTCTTTTCTGTTTTTTTGGTTAAATTTTTTTGTGTCTTTTTTTTATTATTTATCTTTTTTTTATTTCTATTTTTAGATTTTGAATCTAGTTTCAAAGAAATACCTCCTATAACACAAAATATCATTGGTTAATAACGTATACCTAACCAATGATATTTTATAATATTTAAGCGAAAAATTCAACATTTTTTATTAATTTTTTATTTTTATACTCGCACCAAGTTTTGTTAATTTTTTGTCTAAATTCTCATATCCTCTTAAAATATGGTCTATATTATCAATTTGACTTGTTCCCTTCGCTGCTAATGCAGCAGTGCAAAGAGCTGCTCCTCCTCTTAAATCTGTTGATACAGCTTCTGTTCCTGTAAGTTTTCTTACTCCCTTAACTATTGCCACCTTTCCCTCAACAGTTATTTTAGCTCCCATTCTTCTTAATTCATTTACATATTTATATCTGTTTTCAAATATATTTTCTACAACCATAGAGCTTCCTTTAGCAATCGTTAACATACTTGTAAATACTGATTGCATATCTGTTGGAAATCCTGGGTATGGCATTGTTTTTATATCAACTGCTTTTAACTTTTTTGGAGCTTGAATTTCTATACTTTCTTTTTTTATATTTATCCTATTTCCTGCTTCTTCAAGTTTATAAAGTATAGGATTTATATGTTCAATTTTTAGATTATTAATAATTGCTTCTCCGTCCAGTTATTGCAACCATGCACAATAATGTCCCTGCTTCAATTCTATCTGGCATAATATTATAACTAACATCTTTTAATTGTTTTACTCCTGTTATTTTTATAATATTAGTTCCTGCACCTTCAATTTTTGCTCCCATTTTATTCAAAAAATCTTGTAAATCAACTATTTCTGGTTCCATTGCCGCATTTGTTATTATGGTTTCTCCTTCTGCAAACACTGATGCTAAAATTATGTTTTCTGTTGCCCCAACTGAAGGGAAATCCAAATGAATATCACTTCCAACTATTTTATCTGCTGTGCATCTTATATATCCCCCATCTTCCTCAATTTTAATCCCAAGTTTTCTAAATCCTTTCAAATGCAAATCTATTGGTCTTGAACCTATATCACATCCTCCTGGATATGAAAAAGTCGCCTCTCTAAACCTTCCAAGAATAGCACCTGCCAATATTACAGAAGACCTCATTTTTCTCATAAGTTCATCTGGTATTTCTTTTGATTTTATATTCTGTGAATCAATAATTATCTTCCCATTCTTTTTTGTAGTTTTTGCTCCTAAAAGTTTTAATATTTCTAATGTTATTTTAGTATCTTGTATATTAGGAACATTATAAAGAGTTGATGTTTTCCCACTTAAAATACTAGCCGCTATTATAGGAAGGGACGCATTTTTTGACCCAGATACATTTGCTGAACCTTCTAATTTTTTACCCCCCTCTATTATGTAACTTGCCATTATTACTCCTCCTTTGTCTTAGTAGTATATAATATGCATGTTGTGGGAGTTTGGTTAAAAAAGTAGAAAAAGACGTTGTTTTGTCTACAACGTCTTTTTTCTACCATGAGCTTCCTCCTCCGGCCGCCAGAGCCTCTTCCTGAAGAACCTCCACCTGACCCTGATGATGATCTATCATTCCAAGAGCTTGACCTGTCATCACTTGACGCTAAGGAAGTCAAAAAGTTATATAATTTGGGCTCTCTTGGTTCTCTTGCACCAAAAGTCATTGAATTAGATACATCTCTTACGGTATTATCCAAGAAATGTGTAAATTCACTTGTATTATATATATTATAAGAAGTATCAAACCAATCCGGTGGTCTAATAGCAATTGTTTCAAATTGATTTATCCATTTTTTAGATACTCCCAAAGCATAAGTATAAGGTAATATATCATAAAAATATTCCGGGTTTTCTTCAACTAGAATTTCTAATTGTCCTTTTTCAGCATTTTCCAAAAATCTTCTAAACCCTTTAATTTGTCCCAATATTATAGTACCATAATTTGTTCTCTTTGACATCAAAAAATACAAAATTATCAATGCTATCATTTCAGTCGATATTATTATATAAAAATTTTTAGCTTCTGTGCTTTGTAGCATCATCGGTAGTATATATTGGACGATAAAGAAAGATGCTATTCCTGTAAATATAATAAATGAGATTATATCTCCTACTGTTTTCCTGCTGTATGAGAATATTTTATTTATCAATTTTGATACGCTGAATTGCAACACTACAACAGTTAAAATCTTATATAGTATATTTATATCTGATTGGAAAAAAATATTAAATAAAGCTAAAAAAGATATTTTGCTTATCATTGATTTTATCTTACTTTGCTTTGTATCATTTTTTTCATATATTTTATTTTTGTTTTTCTCTAAGTGCTTTTTAATTTTATTTATAGTAATATAAAATTTATTTTTTAAATCTTTTTCAGTAACTACTTCAATTGGTAAACGGTTTTTCAATTGCTTGATTTTACGCTTTGTTATTTTTTCTCCACTTTGCTCTGCTCTTTTTATATATAAATCCAGTGTATCTGGATTAGGTTCACCATAATAAAACAATCCTTCAAAAAAAGTCTTTTCTATATAGTTATTTTCCGAATATGGCTTTAATTTCGTTATTTTAAAGGTTTTCCTTTTTAAAATGCCCTTCCCCTCAACTTCTTCAATCTTAATATAACCACAATTTGCCAATTGTATTAATGTAGAAATTATAGCCTCGTTAGTAACCTTTCCATTATACATATATCCAATTTCCGCTGAAGTATATCCTTGTGGTGGGTAAAATTCTACCGTTTCTATGGTATTTTCATCTTTTCCATATTTAAACCATAATATGAATGCCCTTAATAGGAAAAATGTACCAAGGCATAGTATTATTATCATATAATGATTTACGATGAATTTTGTTATTTTTTTTAATAGCGTTATTATACTGAAGAAATATTCATCTGGTAATGTTAGTCTTATTGTGACACCTTGATAAGGTTGTAAAGAATTTTTAATACTCCCTGTTATAATATTTCCATCCACTGAATATTGCACATTAGAGCTGTCTTTTGCCCCTATACTTCCACTTGAAAATCCTAATAAAGATGAATCGAATTCTTTTGGCATTGTAACTTTAAATGTAGCATTTTCAATGCTAGTATCCCATTCTGTTCCAATTATATTAAAATATAGTTCATCTGCATCATTTAGCCCATCTTCGCCTAAAAGATAATATTTGTATTTTATTATATATGTATGTTCACCTAGCAGAGTTTCATTTTTATTACCAAGCTTTAATGAAACATATCCATCTTCCTTTCTTTTTGTACATGGGTCATTTGTTTTAATATTTTTAACTAAAGCAATATTGAAGGCTTTGCTACCATCATTTCTAACAATTGAATTGGAAGTAGGTATCTTTCTTATTATTCCATGTTTTTCTTCCGTAAAATTAACTGTAATTGTTTCTGTAATATCCAAACTATTATTTTCATTTACGTTTATATCTACGTTATAGTTTTTTATTGTATATCCACTTGTCGAACCTAATACATGATTAGGAAATAAACCAATAAGAAAAAGAAACAAGCAAAATATTAAAATACTTATCTTTTTATATTTACTACCCATTTTATAATTCCACCCTTACATTTTGTTTTTCTTCTGTGGTAATAGAAAACATTTCTTGACTTTTAAATCTAAATATAAATGCAACAATATTGCTTGGAAACATCTGAATTTTGTTGTTATAATTTCTTACAGTTCCATTATAATATTTTCTACTATTTGCTATATCATCTTCAATTTGTGATAACTCACTTGTTAATTTCAAAAAATTAGTATTAGCTTTTAATTCTGGATAATTATATGATAATGTTATAATCGTTCTCAACATGCCAGCTAATTGATTGTCTATTTTTGCTTTTTCTGTAATTGAATTCGTTTTTGTCCAAGAAGTCCTTAGTTCTGTTATTTTTTCAAAAATGCTAGATTCGTGTTTTGCATATCCTTTAACACACTCAACTAGGTTAGGTACTAAATCCCATCTTTTTTTTAAATAAATATCCATAGTGGAAAATGCTTCTTTCACTAGATTTCGCATCTTTATTAAACTATTGAATGTTATAAGAATATACATTACTATAACTAAACCAATACCTATCATTATATAAATACTCATTTTTATAATTCCTTCCTTTCTCAAATTTCAACGCACAACACTGCAAAAAAATGTTCATTTTGTAGATAATTAAATGTCATACACATTATCGTTGAAATTAGTAATGATGTGTATAAAAACTAAAATATAACAATTGTTTTATATCATAAAATCTAAAAAAAGTAAATATTATGTATAAAATTTTTACTATTTTTAGTTATATTGACTACTCAGTTCAAAAAGCAAACAAAAAAACGCTATATCCTTTGATATAACGTTTTTTATTGGATTGGTGAACCAGAGACGACTCGAACGTCCGACCCACGGCTTAGAAGGCCGTTGCTCTATCCAGCTGAGCTACTGGTCCATTT
>CAKPLZ010000011.1 GCA_934167835.1 uncultured Clostridia bacterium
ATTACTAATTATACATATTTCATATAACTAAATCTTCATGTGTTCTGCTTGGTACTTAAATATAATACTACTTTTTTTGACTTCTGTCAACACCTTTTTGAAAATTTTTTTAAATTTTTTATCAATTTTTTAGATGCCTTGAATATACTGATTAAGAGGGGTTTTAATGGGGAATAAAGGGTTGGATTTTAAGCATAAAGAAGTTATTAATATTATAGATGGTAGACGTTTAGGATTTGTTCAAGATGTTAATGCTAATTTGGAAACCGGAATAATTACATCCATTGTTGTTCCTGGTAGTAATAAGTTGTTTAATATGTTTTCCCGGTGGTGATGTTGTTATTCCATGGCAGAATATTAAGTGTATTGGTGATGATGTTATATTGGTTGAATTGAAAAATTAAAAGCAGGGCATTAGCCCCGCTTCTTGTTTTCCTCTCGATAGTATAGCATTCTTTTCCAGAACTTTTGGACATTATCAAATCCATACCTTTTTACAGATTTGATTTTTAACTCTTCAACTGTTTTATCATTTACAAGGTTTTCAATTATCGCCTTGTAAATAATGCGGTCAAGAAGCTGTTTGGTAATGTAGTTATCCTGTGAATACTGTTCTTTGGTTTGCGCGCTTTTAGCATACCCCTTAGCTAGTGCTATAATCTCCTTTTTAGATGGAAGATAACTAGCTCTTTTTGCTTTGAGCATGTCATAATGTCTTTCAGAACACTTTTTTCCTCCAGTTCCTGCTTTAACCTGTGAATTGTATCCCGCTTTGGCAGCCATCAGTTCAACGATTTTGTCGTTCACTACATTTAGGATAACTGCTTTATCCAAAAGTTTCCGACATGTTGCTTCACTAATCATGTACTCATCTGCTATTATTCCAGCTGAAATTTCATGATATGATGTTGCGTACCAAACCGCAATATCATAGATTTCCTTTCTAGAAAATTGCCGTGCTGTTTTAGCCATGTTGTTCTCCTTTCGAGTGGTGTTAAATTTAAGCATGTTTAAATTATATCATTTTTATGTTAATTATGTCAATTTTAAAAACAGAGTCTTGCTTATTTATTGCAAGACCCTGACTTTTTTATGCTAATAATCTTTTTACAGCATCACTTATTGCTTTTCCATCTGCTGCTGCTCCAATCTTTTCTTTTGCTTCTTTCATTACTTTTCCCATATCCTTAATGCTACTAGCTCCTGTTGCAGTAATTACTTCTTTTACTATTTTTTCTATTTCTTCGTTTGATAATTGTTTTGGTAAGTATTCAGATAATATTTCTATTTCTTCATTATTTTGTTTAATTAAGTCTTCTCTTCCACTTTTCTCAAATTCTGACGCAGCATCTTTTCTTTTCTTGCTTTCTTTTGCAATTATTTCTATAACTTGCTCGTCTGTTAGTTCTATTTGTTTATCCTTTTCTACTTGTAATATTGCTGCTCTTACCATTTGTACTGTATTTTTTCTTACTAAATTTTTATCCTTCATTGCTTCTTTTAAATCATTTAATAATTTTTCTTTAATCATAAAGTTTGCCTCCTATAATTTTAATACATTACCACTCTGGTTATGTATAATATAAAACAAAACCGAATTATCAGTTTAGGTAATTCGGTTTTGTTTGGTCGGGGTGACACGGATCGAACGTGCGACCTCATGGTCCCAAACCACGCGCTCTACCAACTGAGCCACACCCCGTTTTTTAAGTACCTATCTATAATACCACGTTTCATGGCATTTTGCAATACTTTTTTTAAAATTTTTTACATTTTTTAAAGTGGTGCGCCTGGAGGGATTCGAACCCCCGGTCTCAAAGTTCGTAGCCTTGCATTCTATCCAGCTAAACTACAGGCGCTAATGGCGCTATTTATGCGCAATTATTATTATACTCGTTTTTTCATTTTTTTTCAAGTATTTTTATAAATTTTTTTGTACCCGTTTTTATATTATATATCTGTTTTCTATATTTTACAATTTATTTCACTATGGCAGTTACTGTTGCAACAGCATATTCCCTGCAGTGTGAAATGCTTATATCAATGCTTTCTATTTGTTCAAATTTGATTTTTAAAAACTCTATTTTCGGGTTTCCGTTTTCATCATTTATAACCTGAGCGTCTTTCCAAGATATTGCAAATTTATCTGTTAAAAGTTCAGAAATTGCTTTGAATATAGCTTCTTTTGCTGCAAATCTACCTGCATAGTGGCTGTATTTTGCATTTCTTTTACTCTCGCAATATGCAATTTCATCTTTAGTATATATTAGGTTTAAAAAGCTTTCTCCGCTTCTTTCTATTGATTTTTTAATTCTTGATATTTCAATAATATCTGTGCCACATAAAATTTTCATGTTTTCTCCTATTCTTAAAAACTAAAGGGATACTATTTATATAGTAACCCTCTATAATTCTTATTTTGTATAATAATATCCTTCATCAGCCAAGTGCCATTCTCGTATGAAGTCTGTATAAATACTGTTATCTAGGTTTACTTGTGGTTGTAGTACTACTTTTCCGCCTTTATCTATTGAGCCCCATAGTCCATCTAGTTTTATTGCTGCAAAACCATATTTATTTTGCTCTTTGGCGTCATCATATACACATTTTACTACCAAGTTTCCTTGGCTATCTACATAGCCATATTTTCCGTCTTGTTTGGTTACAAATAGAGTGTTTTTAGTTAATATGTCTCTAGTTTGTTTTTCTTCAAATTTATATGTATAATATTTGTCTTGGCCATTTATTCTAGCTTTTATAAACTCATCTTCAAACACAAATATTCCATTTAATTTTTGAGTTAAGTTGCTATCAAATATAACTGTTTCAGTTTCTGTTTTATCTGCGATTATTATGTCTTTTTCTTCCCAATATGTCATATTTAAGTATTCTATCGCTATGGTACTTACATTATCTGTGTTTATTATTCCGTATTTTGAATTTAATTTTGCTATATAATACACTGAAAATGCGTATTTTAGTTCTTCATACGTAGGTTCAATTTTAACATTGCCATTTGTTGTGATTATTCCATATTTTCCGTCCTTTTGAACTATTACATAATCGCCTTTTAAATATGTATAATCATCATAACTATTGTTTAAAATCTCTCCTTTTTTATTTATAAGATTCCACTTATTATCTATTTTTGCACTATATATTTCATTGCTGTTTATATATTTTATTTCGTCATATTGTGGATTTACTATGATAGTTCCACTTGTAGATATTATGCCCTGTTTACCATTTTCATCAATGATTTTATATTCATTGCTATATCCTTCTTTTAAAACTTGAACATCTGAATATTCTATTGGAACTATGATTTGGCCTTGGTTGTTTACAATTCCGTATTTTCCATTTTTTGAAATTTTTAAATTTTCCTCAACTGATTTTAATGCCAATATGCTATCATACTCTACATTCAAAACAGTTTTTCCGTCTAAATCTATTAAGCCATATTTACCATTTTTTTGCACTCTTAATAGATTTTTTTCATACCATAAATTTTGTTTTGAATCAAAGTTTTCTATTGATTCTACCTTGTCATAGCCTGTAAATAATTCTTCATTTTTATCGTTTATAACTTTTGTTTTATATTCTTCTGTTTCATCATTTACATTATATGTACATACAAAGATAGCTTTTTCTGGATTTGGTATTGTAATCATTTCGTCATAGACTGTATCTATAACAGTTTCGCCTTTATTATTTATTACACCCCATTTGCCATCAACATAAGCTGGAAAATACGTGATTTTTTCCAAGTTTATTTTTTCAGCTTCTTTACTTAATATTTTGTTTATTGTTATTATTATCATTATTATTACTGCTATGGTAATAATTGTTCCAAATACTTTTTTTAGGTTTAATTTTGGTTCGTCATATCTTTTTCCTCTTCCCATGATTTACCTCCATATAATTTTTATTTGAAGCTTTTTGTCTCCTCATGTATTTTGCTAATGAAATCATTTGTTTTCATCTGTCCAAGATCTCCTTCTTTTCTTGAACGTACTCCTACAGCATTTGCTTCAATTTCTTTATCTCCTAAAATTAACATATATGGTACTTTTTGCATAGTTGCTTCTCTTATTTTATATCCGATTTTTTCATCTCTCTCATCTAGTTCTACCCTTATATCATTATCTTCTAGCTCTTGTTTAACTTTTTCTGCATATTCTCTATGTGATTCTGATATTGGTAAAATTTTAACTTGAACTGGTGCAAGCCATGTTGGAAGTATTCCTTTTGTTTCTTCTAAATAGTAGGCTATAAATCTATCTATACTTCCTAAAATTGCTCTGTGAAGAACTACTGGTGTTTTTTTAGTTCCATCTTTGTCTATGTATGATAGATTAAATTTCATTGGTAAGCAGAAATCTAGTTGGCATGTAGATAATGTATATTCATTTCCAACTGCTGGTTTTACTTGAACATCTAGTTTTGGGCCATAAAATGCTGCTTCTCCTATTTTTTCAACATAGTCTATTCCTATATCATCTAACACTTGTCTTAATGTGTTTTCTGCACTATCCCACATTTGGTCATCTGGATGATATTTTACTTTATCATTAGGGTCTCTTAATGATAGTTCAAAATGGTAATCTGTTATATTTAGTTCTTTATATACTTCAAGAATTAGGTCAACTACTGATTTGAATTCTGATTCTATTTGTTCAGGTGTTACAAAAAGGTGTGCATCGTTTTGGCAGAATGTTCTTACTCTTTCAATTCCTTTTAGTGTTCCACTTGATTCGAATCTACAGTCTCTTGCAATTTCTCCTATTCTAATTGGTAAGTCTCTGTATGAGTGAATTGTGTTTGCATATATCATCATGTGATGTGGGCAGTTCATTGGCCTTAGAACAAATTCTTCTCCTTCAACTTCCATTTTAGGGAACATATTATCTTTATAGTGTTCCCAATGTCCTGATGTTTTGTATAGTTCTACTGATGCTAGTGGTGGTGTTAATACATGTTTGTAGTCTAATTTTCTTTCTTTTCTTTTTATATAATTTTCTAAAAGCTCCCATACTACATATCCGTTTGGTAAATACATTGGTAGTCCTTTTCCTACTAAGTCGTGTGTCATAAATATGTTTAACTCTTTGCCAAGTTTTCTATGGTCTCTTTGTTTTGCTTCTTCTAGTTTTTGCAAGTATTCTTCGAGTTCTGATGCTTTTGGGAAAGATATTCCATAAACCCTTTGAAGTGATTTGTTTTTTGAATCTCCTCTCCAATATGCTGCTGATTTTGATGTTAATTTAATTGCTTTAACCTTTCCTGTTGATGGTAAATGTGGTCCACGGCATAAGTCAACAAATTCACCTTGTTTGTAGAATGATATTACTTCACCTTCTGGTAATTCCTTGATTAATTCGACTTTATATGGTTCTTCTCTTTCTTCCATTAATTTTATTGCTTCTTCTCTTGGAAGTTCAAATCTTTCAATTTTTAAATCTTCTTTTATTATTTTTTTCATTTCAGCTTCTAATGCTTCAATATCCTCTTCTGTGAAAGGATTTTCTGTATCAAAATCATAGAAAAATCCTTTTTCTATTGCTGGTCCTATTGTTAATTTTGTTGATGGGTATAGTCTTTTAACAGCTTGTGCTAAAATATGTGCTGTTGTATGCCAATACATGCTTTCTTCAACTTCCATTGTTTTTCCACCATCTAATTTTATTTTAAACATAATTATCTCTCCTTATTTTTCATATATTTCTTTTGAAACGATTTTTGTAAGTGCCATAATTACTGCATATTCTTCTAGTTCGTCTCTATATACTCTACCATTTGTAAGCACGCCTATTGCTCCTTTTCTTCCTTTAGCAGTGCTTCCAAAAATATCATGCATGTATCCTATTTCTTCTCCTTGAAGTACTCTATCTACTGCATTTTGTGGATATTCAAATGATGGACTAAACCCTACATAAAAGTTTTTACCATCATAAATTGCACAAATGCTTGAGTCCATATATTTAGTATCTACTTCAGCAACCGGATACATTCCTGCTTCAATTCCAACTCCAAAGTCACATGTGCCGGCATCTCTCCTCTGCATGTTCAAAAGCATTTTTAGCTCTGTTCTTAGCGCCTCTAATCGTTTCTTCCATACTTAAAGGATTACAAGAAACTCCAGAAAATCTATCCTTATCTTGTCCTACTTTATCATCAAGCCTTACTTCTTTAGGCATAATCATATATTCAACCTTATCGCTTTCCCCAACCCAAAGTTCTGGGTACCTAGAAAAAGCCCTTGTAATTGCGGTTATTTTTGGTATACTTCTACTTCCAATTGAAACTAACATTTTTCCCTCTTTTCCTACTAATTTATTATACTACAAAATCGCTTAAAGTCAATAACTTTAAGCGATTTTGCTAATTGTTTCTGTAATTTTTGCAAACTCTTCCAGTGTTAGTTTTTCGGGTCTTACTCTACTATCTATTTCTAGTGATTCTAAAACTTTTGAAATTTCTTCTTTGCTTCCATACTTGTTACTATTGCTTAGTGCATTTAGAAGTGTTTTTCTTTTTTGCATGAATGCTGTTTTTATTAATTCAAAAAGTTTTGCTTCGTCTTGAACGTTTACTTTTGGTTCTTTTAGTATTGTTAAATTAATTACTGTTGAGTTTACTTTTGGTGCTGGGATAAATGCTGTGTTTGGTACTTCTAGTACTCGTTTTGGTTCTGTGTAGTAATGTATTGCATAGGTTATTGCTCCTGTATCTCCGGTTCCTGGGTTTGTTACTAGTCTGTCTGCAACTTCTTTTTGTATCATTACTGTTATGGTTTCTATATCTAGTCTTTCTTCTAATAACTTCATTATTATTGGTGTTGTTATGTAGTATGGTAAATTTGCTACTATTTTTGTAGTTATAATTTTTTCTTTTGATATAAGATTTTTTAAATCGACTTTTAAAACATCCTCATTTAGCACTTTAAAATTATCATACATTGAAAACCTATCATTTAATATTTCTATCATTCTTTTATCTAATTCAATACATATAACTTTTCCTGCTCTATCTAGTAGCTCTTTTGTAAGTGTTCCAAGCCCTGGTCCAATTTCTATTATTAAATCATCCTTTGAAACCTTTGCCGCTTCTACTATCCCGTTTACAGCTTCATCATCTATTAAAAAATTCTGGCCCAAATTTTTATTAGCTGTTATATGATATTTATCCATTATAAATCTAGTTTCTTTTAAAACATTCATTTTCTAACCTCTCATAACATATATTTTATATTATTTTAGCTAAAAAGTAAAGTTTAATTGTAAATTAATATTCTTTATGATATAATTTTTTAGGTGATTTTTATGTTTGAAAATATTAAGAAAAACAAAGTTAAATCTGGTTTTATAGTATCTGGATTTATTATTATGATTACTTTAATTGTATACTACATTGCTATGGCATTTGATTTTAGCGGTCCAGCCGCAATTACTATTGCAATGCTATTTTCTGTTGTTACAACATTTCTTTCATATTACAATAGTGATAAAATAATTCTATCAGTCACTAAAGCTCGACCAGCAACTGAAGAGGAAGATAAAAAACTTGTACATATTTTAGATGCTCTTATGATTGCTTCTGGTTTACCTGCAAGGCCTAGGCTTTACGTTGTAGATGACCCTCAACCAAATGCTTTCGCAACAGGACGTAACCCTGAACATTCTATAATTTGTGTTACAACTGGTCTTTTAGAAAAATTAGAATATTACGAACTAGAAGGAGTTATTGCTCACGAAATGAGCCATATTAAAAATTATGATATCCTGCTTACTTCAGTAGTAACTGTTATGGTTGGTTTTCTTGTAATGTTATCTGATTTATTTTCTCGTTCTTTCTTTAGAGGAGGTTCAAAAAGTAAAGATGATGATAGCAAAGGTAGTGGAATTTTAATGTTAATTGGTTTTATTCTGTTGATATTTGCACCAATACTAGGGAAAATTATGCAAATGGCACTTTCTAGAAATAGAGAATATTTAGCTGATAGCACAGCTGCCGAAATTACAAGAAACCCTGAAGGTTTAATCTCTGCCTTACGAAAACTAGATAGCGACCCAAATGAAATGAAAACCGCAAATAATGCAACAGCAAACCTATTTATTGTAAGCCCATTTAAAGATAAAAAAGACGGTAGGAAAAAAGCTGGGTTATTTGATACTCATCCAAGTATTGATGATAGAATTGAAGCCTTAGAAAACATCAAATAATAAATTTTAAGTAGTAGAAGATTTTAAAATCCTCTACTACTTAATTTTATTATTAAGTCCATATTATCATCCTTTGCAGCTTTGTTTTTACGAATCGCTCCACATTTTTGGCATCTATAAACAATAACATATCCTTTTTTAGGACTAATTTCTATACCTATTGGTTCTAGCAATCCATGGCAACTTTCTGCTCTATCTCCTGGATTTATATCAACATGTTTTGAATATAGGCACTTATTGCAGTGATTTCTGCATGAATATCCTAACTTTGGCACAACATTTCCACAGTGTTCGCAAGTAAATTCTTCATCAATTTCTGTAAATAAACTATTCATTATTCCTTAAAAATACTCCCTCCAATAAATTCTCTAAGCAGTGAATGTGATGGTACTGCTGAATCCGGTATATCTTCAAAATAGCTAAGCATTGCAATTAATCTTTTTGCTTCTGAATATAGAGGCGATGTTTCCTCTACATCTTTTAATAATTTTATTGCATACTTTTTTAGTACTCCTAATTCATATATTAATGAAGAATTAAACATACTATCAGCCTCTTCTTGGTACTTAAAGATGTTGTTAAATTCACCATTATTTACTGATGGCCACATTTCTAATGTATGACTTGCATTATATCCTCTAAATTGATAATCTCTTACTATTCTTCTTATTAATCTAGTATCCGTTGTAGAAATTCGATTGTAATAATCTATATTTAATACTGTAAGAGCACTTATATAAATTTTGTATTTGTTCTCCTTTGGAATTAAATATGTTAGTTTATCATTTAAGCAATGTATGCCTTCCATTATAAGAACTGAATCTTTATCTAGTTTCATAGTATTTCCACGATATTCTTTGTGTCCAGTATAGAAGTTAAATGTTGGTGCCTTAATTTCTTCTCCGTTTGAAAAGTGCTAATATGTCTCTATTTAGCAATTCTGTATCAATTGCAGAAATATTTTCAAAATCATATTCCCCATTTTCATCTACTGGAGTTTGTTCTCTTTCTACAAAATAATTATCCACTGATATTGTAACAGGTTTTAGTCCATTAATTTTTAATTGTAGTTCCAACCTTTTTGCAAATGTTGTTTTTCCTGAAGATGATGGTCCTGCTATTGCAATTAATTTAATATTTTTATCATTTGAAATTTTATCTGCTATTGCTGCAATTTTCTTTTCATGTAAAGCTTCATCTAACAAAATATATTCCTCTATTTTCCCTTGTTTAATAATTGTATTTAACTTATAAAGAGTATTAACATTTAGAATTTCATGAAGTTTTTCATATTCTTCAAGTGTTGAAAATAGTTTTGGTGTATCTTGAAATTTGGCAAGTTTATACGGATCTTGTCTGCTCGGATATCTTATTAAAAATCCTTCACTATATTTTGAAATTTCATACGCTTCTGCAAATCCTGTCTTGATTGGTAGTACCCCGTAAAAATAGTTGTAGTAGTTTTCACAATAATACAATGTTACTTCTTTTTTTGTTTCTAAATCTAATTGTAATTTTCCTTTTAAAGTATTATTTTTTTCATAAAACTCTTTTGCTTCCTCTTTTGACATTACTCTTTTTTCTATTGGTATGTTTTTATTAATTATTTCCTGCACCCTATTATTAATATTTTTTATAACTTCATCTGTTATGTTTAGGTTATTTGCTGTACAGTACATAGCATTTGATAATTGATAATTAATTGTAATATATACACCTGGATAAAGTTCCTCAAATGCTTTACTTACAATATATACAAGACCCCTTCTATATACTCTCATTCCATCTTTATTACTTAAATCAATCAGTTCTAATTTTCCACCTGATGTGATTGGATAATTTAAGTTTTTAACTTCATTATTAAATTTACAAGCAATAATTTTGCATTTTGCTTTTTGTATTTCTTCTTTTAGTAGCTCTGCTACTGTAGTTCCTTGCTTTACATCTATAAATATATTTTTATATTCAATTTGCATATTCACTCACCTAAGATTATAATTCTTTCTTTTTTTCTCCATTAACATTAATCATTTTTAATGTTTTATCATATTCTCCATTCATTCCTGAGAAGAATATCCATTCATCTATTACATTAACATTTGTAATTAATGTATCTTTAGTTATTGTTTTATGGCTTGTTCCATCATACCTAATAGATTTTAATGTGTACTCACTGTAGTTTTCTGTGATAGAATAGTATATTTTATCATCCTGCATATTTATAAATTGAACTCCATTGTCTAAATTACAGATTTTTTGTTTTTTCTCTCCGTTTTTATTCATCTTATATAAATAATACTCATAATCATAATTTTCATTTTGCTTTGAAATTATAAAGTATATTTTTCCTCCCTTTACGTATAAAGCTTGGAAATGCTCTTCATCTTCTGCTTTTGCTATTCTTTCGTTTTTTTCTCCGTTTAGATTCATTTTTGCTATGTATTCTGCATTATCATTTTTGTATATATAATACAAGCTATTACCAACATTTTGACAACATAGAACATTTTTATCAGTTATGTTCTCTACATTTGAACCATTTGTTTTTACTCTATACATTGTTTCATCTTTAAAATAGTACACCCATTTTTTTACAGTAAAAATCTCTTTCTCATCAATGTCACTTACTAACACTTCTTTATTTTTTCCATTTGTTTTCATTTTAATCAGATTATACTGCAAATTTCGTTCATCATATTCTATGCCAAAAATCTCATTGCCTACTATATTTAATTCACTTACAATTCCATCTGCGATTTTTTCTTTATGTTTGCCATTTGTTTTAATCCTAGAAATACCAACAGTTTGTCCATCATTTACATCAATATAATAAATCCATTTACCACTTTTTGTTGCAATACTTGAATTGAAATTATTTGCATATATATTATTATCTGTTTTTTTCAAACAAGAAGCAATAACTAAAACCGTAACAATCACAATACAAACAGCAACAGTTCTAAGAGTCAACTTTCTATTCATAGTAAGTTTTTGCTTTATCCCATTAAAATTTTTATTCATACCTTTTCCTCCTAAAATTTTCTTATGTTTACATGTATAAGGATATCACATATTTTCTTTTATTACAACAAAAAATTTTAACTTTATAAAAAAAATCAAGCTGCTTGCTTGATTTTTTTATTCTATACCTTTTAAATGCAAATATGTTTCCGGTACTTCTCCTACAATTACCGTTTCTACTAACAGCACTTGATTTGCTATGGTTCGGTTTATTGTTTTATATGCTGTTAGTATAGAAACATTGCATTTTATATTTAAGTATATTCTATATACAGTTTGATTAATTCCAGCTTCCTTAAATTCTGTTTTAATTTCTGTTGTTAAGTCTCCTGCGGGGATTATTTTTATTTTAAATTGTGGACCAAATCCTGATAGGTATTGGTTTCCAAGCAAGGCTCCTGCTGGGATTGAAATTGTTTGTCTTTTTAAGGTATCAAAGTCTTTTTGCATTTCTATTGCTATATCTGATATTATTTGGTTTAAAACAACTATATCAGTTTTTAATATACTATTCTTGTTGTTTTCATCTTTAATTATTGTGACTGTATCTTTATAATTATATTTCGCCAATACTTCACTGCTTTTTCTGTTACTTATATCTGTTGCTATGCTTTGTGCCTTTGATGTGCATAATCTTTCAAATATTGGATTTACTGCTTTTAATATCTTTTGGCTTGTTATAGTTGTAATTACAAATAGTATAATTGTAAAATATATCTTTTTTGTTTTATAAGGTTCATTGCCATTCCATTTTATAGCTGGTATTCTGATTTTATTTCTTGAATATATTTTATCCATTTTATGCTAATACTTGCTTTTTACAATATCTTGGTATATATATTTTTTCTCCAGCTCTTATTTTGTTTGGATCTTCTATATCATTTACTTTTGCAATATCCTCAACTGTGCTTCTAAACATTTTTGCTATTTTCCACAAAGTATCTCCTGGTTTTATAAAATATATAATCATACTATACATATTACAATTTTGGCTTTGTTCAACACTAACATTTTCTATAACTCCAATCTCTTTGCTCTTTTGCTCAGATATATCGAAGCTTATACCTATTGTTATTTGAATACTTCCATCCTTTATTATAAAATCGTTTTGCTTAATTTCTAGTGCTGTGTTAAGATTAGATTTTTCAACTATTCTTTCTGAGTTTACTTCATAATTAAACGGAATATTCATGGTTCTCATATTCAATCCTGTATTTTGCTCAAATGTAATTTCTAAATTAACAGTTCCTTCATATATTACTTTTCCATTTTTCACTTGCATATTATCTATTTCAGGACTTACTTGAACATCTAGAACTTTACCTGTAAGTTCTGGTATTCTTATATTTTCTTGAATTGTACATGTATCTTTTATTCTATTTTTATCAGTAATTGCAAGAACTTCCATTTGGTCAAATTTCACATCATCAGCTATACTATATAGATCTTCTATAATATCTATTTGGTTTTCTTCATAGGCTGATGCTGAAACTTCAATTTCGGCTTCAACATAGATTGAATGTTCTTCAGTATTATTTGGTTTTACTACTAAATTACTTAGGGTATTGCTTGCTTCACATTCTGAATTCTCATTTACGTTTTGTATATCAACAAATCCCATAATTGGCATTTTTGTAGTAACTGTATTTATTTTATTGTCTTCTGTTAAATACATTATTTCCACTACCGCCTCAGCTTTAGATAGAACTTTGTTATAGCTTATTTTTATTTCTCCATCTATTATTTTAAAATTAACTTTCATAATTTCTGCTATATCATCAGCAATATCAACTGCTACAGTATCCTTTACTGTTACTCTGTTTCTTCCACTGCCAATTAATGATATTATTTTTTGTTGATTATTCAAAACTTGCATGTTGTCTGAATCTTTTACACCTGTAATAATATCTAAACTTTCATTTGAATATACACTTGCATTTGTTTCGATATTGGCCTTAATACTTAATTTTCGTCCATTAATTACCTTTGTTTCAAAGTTTTTTATATTAATATTTATAACAGCTTCCATGTTTTCTTTGGCATTTTCCATCTCTAAAACTTGTGTGAAATCTAAACTTGTGTTTATACTTCTTGTACTTCCCTGTTCATCATCTGCCATGTATATTATATAAGTGCTTATTGAACCCTCAATTTTTATTTTGCCATTTAACACTTCTTTTTTATAAATATTAATTATTCCATTTGTACTAATTACATTTAAAACATCTGGTTTAATATCACTCACTATTACATCATTCTCAACTGAGTGCTTTTCCTTCTTTTGTCCTACTAATTGATTTAGAATAATCTTGTTTTTGGTTGTTTCTAATACCATATAATTCCCTCCTTAATTATTACATTATATTGAGGGAAAGAAAAAAAATTCCTAAAACTTAGGAATTTTTTTAAAATTTATCTCTTAATATTTCTGGAACTAAAGGATCATATTCTTTTCCATTAAATATTGAAATTTGTAGTTCATTTGTTAATATATCTGTGTATCTAAAGCTGTTGTTAGTATCTTTTGATTGACTCTTAACAATAAAGATGTTTGGATACGTACTTTCGATAACTGCCTCTTCTTCAAAAAATCTTTTTCTTCCAATTGCTCCTTTTATAATAACCTTTTGTCCTATGTTTTCATTAAGTTCTGTTTTGATGTTTGAGATATCATCCTTGCAAATCATGGCCCACACATCCTCTTCTTTAATTTTACCGTATTATATCATCTAGCAAAAAAAATGTCAAAGAATGTCGCAAATTGCACAAATCTTGTTTTGCTTGTGGCTGTTGAGTTTCATGGTTTTATTTGTTCTTTATTACATTTGTATTACATTTTTGTTACAGTATTGTTACATTCGTTTTTTTCTTTCCCATTGCTCCAATTCCGGCTAACGCCTTTTTCTCCTTCTTTTATAATTTTAGATATCTCATAACCGCTAACGAACTTATTATTATCAGTTACTGCAACCTTTTCAGCAACTATAATTGGATCTATAAAATCAATTAAAATTCTTCCTGGTGATGATGCAAAATCAGCTCCTGCATCAATTAATGCTTCAAAAAAACTTTCACAGGCACCTGCAAATATAACTAATTTTTTAGAAGATTTTGCCCATTTTCTTGCCTCTAAAACAGCATCTCTAAAGTTCTTTGAATTTTTATAATTATATATATTGGAAAAATTTACACCTTTTTTTATCATTGTATCATGTCCTGTTATTACTAAAATATCAGGATTGTATTTTTCAAGTAATGGCCTAACCATAAGTGGTTGTTTGCTTTCCGGAACATTTTTAACTATTGCATTTAATCCCATTTTTCTATAAATTCGTTCTGCTTTTTGGCTATATCTTTTATCACCATCTAAATGAAGTATTTTCCCTGTTCTTACAGTCCACATTTCGTCTTTTAGCTTCATATATACCACCTCAAAAAAAATTAAGCTAGTATATTTTATGTCGAATTTTGAAGCAATGTGATTCAAAATTTTAAAATCTGACATGTTTCCCTTGTGCGCTTATAATTTTCATGATATAATTTCATAAAAATTTATAAGGAGATTTATTATGAGATTACCATTTAAAAAAGCAAATATACTATTACCAAAAAATGCAGATATGTATAAATGGTCTGTTGTTGCTTGCGACCAATATACATCTGAGCCTAAATATTGGGAAAAAGTTGAGAATATTGTTGGAGATTCTCCATCTACTTTAAAGCTTACATTGCCTGAGATATATCTTGAAGCAGAAAATATTTCTGAAAGAATTGCAAAAATAAATGAAGAAATGGATACTCTTTTAAGTACAAATTTTTTCAAATCTTTAAATGATTCTTTAATTTACCTAGAAAGAACCTGCAAAAACGGTAAAATTAGAAAAGGAATTGTTGGCATGATAGACCTTGAAGACTATTCTTATGAAAAAGGTTCACAATCATTAATAAGAGCAACAGAAGGTACTGTTTTAGAAAGAATACCACCAAGAGTGAAAGTAAGAAAAAATGCAAAATTAGAATTACCTCATGTAATGCTTTTAATTGATGATGAAAAAAAGAAAATCATCGAAGGCTTAACTGATAAAATATCTAATTGCGATGTTATCTATGATTTTGATTTAATGCAAAATGGTGGACACATTAAAGGCTATAAAATTCCTGACAGTTTAGTAGATAGCGTATTTACAGGCTTAGAAGAACTTGCAGATAAAGATAATTTTGAGTCCAAATATAATGTTAAAAATAAGGATGTGTTACTTTTTTCTGTTGGAGATGGTAACCACTCTCTAGCCACAGCAAAGACTTGCTACGAAAATTTAAAGAAAGAATTACCAAAAAAAGAATATGAAAACCACCCAGCAAGATATGCTTTAGTTGAAGTTGTAAACATACATAGTGATGCTTTAGAATTTGAACCAATACATAGAGTTATTTTTGGTATAGATCCATTAAAGGTAATTCACGAACTAGAAAATTTTTATGATATATCAAAAACTGAAAAAGTTGGACAAAGAATTGAATATGTTTATAATGGTAAATCAGAAGTTATATATATTAAAAATCCAAAATCCAACCTAGCAGTTGGCTCTTTGCAAATTTTCATTGATGATTATATAGCAAAACATGGTGGAAAAGTTGATTACATCCATGGTGATGATGTTACACGAGCCCTTGGAAGCAAGCCTGGAAATATCGGTTTTCTATTACCTAACATGGAAAAAAATGATCTATTTAAAACAGTAATATTAGATGGAGCGCTACCTAGAAAAACCTTCTCTATGGGGCATAGTTTTGATAAAAGATATTATCTAGAAGCAAGAAAAATTAAATAAAATATGTTTAAAGGGACAAATAAAATGTCCCTTTAAACTTTATATTTTTCATGTTCTTTTTCATATTTAAGTTTAGTTGCCATTCCTCCTCTTATGTGTCTTTCTGCTTTATTTTCATCAAGCACCTTTCTTACTTCTATTGCTAAAGCCTGGTTTATGTGTATTAACCTTTCGCTTACATCTTTATGTACTGTTGATTTTGAAACTCCAAATTTTTTGGCTGCTCCTCTTACCGTATCTCCTGTATCTATTATATATTGTGCTAAATGAATAGCTCGGTCCTCTATTGATACTCCTCTCATACAAAAACCCCCATACGAATACTTTTGTTTAAGTGTATTCGTATAGAGGTAACTTTATGTCATTTAAGTTTTTTCATTTTTTCTTGATTCCCTTATTATCTTTATTGTGCTTGAGATAAGTAATTTAATCATTTTTTCAATTTCTTTTTTATCTTCTTCTTTTCTATTTCTATATGTGTTCAATATTTGAGCAATTTTTTTAACTGTGTCTATCTTAAAGTCACTTACTTCGGTTGCTTTTGTTGCTGTTATTATTTCATATAGCATATCAATAAACTCTTTTCGTTCTTCTGGTGTTGTGTTTTTAAGCCAGTCCCTTAATATTCCATTAAAGATTTCGCTGTTCGTTGTAAGTCTTTCGATTCTTACTAATCTATTATTTTGAACTTCCCATGAGAAGATATCGTGTTGCATAAAACCTTTTTGATTACTTTTTATTACTTGATATTCTTCTTCATGTTCCAAAAGTCTTCCAACTACTGATGATTGTGGAATATATGTTTCAATCTTGCTTAATACTTCTTTATACGCTAAAGTTTCAATAACACTTTTATCAAACCCAGGTCCATCTGCATTTATTATTTTTTTTATTTTTGATTTTATTTCTTCTTTGCCAAAAACTGCTGCATATACTGCCAAATTACCACCTTTTGAATGTCCTCCCAAAATTAAGTTTTCTTTATATTTTCCGGCAATATCATTTAGGTAAATTACAGCTTCTTTTTGTGATGGAACATTCTCCATAAATCCCATATTCAAGTCTTCCTTCCAGCCAACTAAGGACGAATCTGTTCCTCTATATGATATATATTTCAAATTTGGTAAACTTATTGTTATTGCTGCAAATTGTTTTTCTGCTGAATTATCCACAATTTCTACATAATCTGTTACAACAATATTTTTAAATCTATTAGATTTACCAAGTTCTTGAAGAAAAGGTCTATCATCTCCCCAAATATATTTTTCTTGTTCTAAGTCTTTCATTTTACTTGCAATACTTTCTACTGTTTCTGTTTTGCACATATCAATATATTTAAATGGCATATATGAAAGCCTTGCAAATACCATATTATCTATTTCATTAATTTGCTTTTCATCTGAAATATCATCTACATTATTTTTTATGTAATCTATTATGTTTGGCATATTTTACCCCCGTACATTTTTTATTGAATGCTTTTTGTTTGGAATTCTGTTACTACATCTAAATCTTCTCTTGTTGTAATTTTTATATTTGTATAATCACCCTCTAAAATTTTGACCTTATACTTAGATTTTTCAAGTAACATACAATCATCTGTAATTCCTTCATCTCCATATTTTTCATGTAACTTAATTAATATTTTTCTATCAAAACACTGTGGAGTTTGAATAATCCATGTATTTTCTCTATTGGTTGATTCCTTAATAATACCATTACTATCAGCAATTTTTATAGTATCTTTTGATTTTACCCCTATTGTTACACCTTTATATTCTTCCATACTTTCTATACATTTTGAAATATATTTTTGCTTTATCATTGGTCTTGCTCCATCATGAATTATTACTATATCTGAAGTAGTGCTTTTTATCGAGTTATATACTGACTCTTTTCTAGTTTTTCCTCCTAAACAAATTAATATTTTTTTACTAATTTGTTCGTTTTTTATAATGTTTTCAACATGAGATTTATCTTCTGCCCTTACTGCCACTATTATTTCATCAATATACTTGTTTTGATTAAAAGCATTTAAACTATATGCTAATACTGGTTTACTATTAATCAATTCAAAATTTTTATTATTATTTGTTCCATATCTTGTACTGTTTCCTGCAACTAAAACTATTGCAGTAACATATTTTTCGTTTATCATTTTCTTCTCCTATTTTAAATGTGTTTTTATAAATTTCTTGCCTTCATTATATCCTATTTCATATAATTGGTCAATTTTTGAATAATCCAATAATGAGATATCTTTGGTTTTTAAATTTAAAAGATAATCTATTCCTTCTATCTCATAATTTGATAATTCATGGCACAATATATCTATTGATTTTGATAAAACATCTATTATATTTCTTCTGCATTTTTCTTTTTTTTCATTCTGAAATTTAACGCAAAATACTTTATCTGCTCCATTATTTTTTGCTTCCTTCCATGGTAGATTTTCTCTTATTCCTCCATCTATTAATTGCATATTTTGGAATTTACATGGAGAGAAAACTCCTGGATAGCTGCAACTTGCTCTTACTGCTTTTCCAATGCTAATATTATTTATGTATTTTATTTCATCTGAATACATGCTTCTTTGCGCTTTAGATGAAAACATGTATAGTCCACCATCATTTAAATCTACACTTGGAATTAATAGATTTACTTTTACTTGGTTTATATTATAAATATTTTTTCCTTTAGCTGCACAATTTACTATTTTTTCAATATTTTCTCCACTATTTAATCCATCTATTATAATTTTATTTTGTGAAATTATTCCCCATATAAGCTTTAGTATGTTCTTAAAATCTACACCATTAATCTTTTTACAGTATTTTTTAAATAGTTTATAGATTTCATCTGAATTATACCCTATGGCTGCAAGTGCTGCAACAATACTTCCTGATGAAGCTCCTGCTATATACTCATACCTTATTTTTTCCTCTTCCAAAGCCTTTAAAACTCCAATATGCGCGGCACCTTTTACACCACCGCCAGCTAAGCAAACCGCTAATCTCATAATAACTCACCCTAGATATCTTATTCGTTATAATAAATTTTTGTTATTACAATATTTTGCTATTGGGCACATTCCACATTTTGGATTTCGTGCAGTACAGATTTTTCTGCCATGCCATACTAATAAATGATTAACATCTCTATAATATTTTTTTGGAATTACATTTAGGATATCTTTTTCAATTTTCTCTGGGCTTGATTCTTTTGAAAATCCTACCCTGCTTGCTATTCTCTTTGCATGTGTATCTATAGCAATTCCTTGTGGATTGTTAAAAGCCTCAAGCATTATTACATTAGCACTTTTTCTGCCTATTCCTGGCAATGCCATTAGTTTTTCCATGCTTTCTGGCATTTTTCCTTTATATGTTTCTAAAACTATTTTTGCCATTTCTTTTATGTTCTGAGCTTTATTTTTATAAAATCCGCAAGGATAAATAATTTTTTCAAGCTCAGCAATTTTCATATTGTTAATTGCCTCTGGTGTACCATATTCTTTAAATAAATATGGAGTTATTTTATTTACCCTTTCATCTGTGCACTGAGCAGAAAGCATTACAGCTATAGCCATTTGAAAAGGTGTTTCAAAATCTAAGCTACATTTTGCTTCTGGATAATACTTTTTTAAAATCTCAATTATTTTTATTGCATCATTTTGATTCATTTTTCTTCCCATCTTTTAAATAAATAATTTCCACATATAGAAAACAAATGCAAGTAGTAATACTCCTGCTTTCCACCTGGTTATTGTATCTTTTTTTCCAAAAAAACATGAAATCCAAACATAGAAAATTGATACTGCAAGAAGCCACAAATTGCCATTAAATTCACTTGAAAATGCAAGAGGTGTAATTATAGCTCCTGTTCCTAAAATCAAAAACGAATTTAATATACATGAACCAACTAAATTTCCAACTGCTAGTCCACTCTCATCTTTAACTGCTGCAATAATTGATGTTACCATTTCTGGTAAAGCTGTACCTATTGCAACAATGGTAAGTCCTATCGCTCCCTGACTTAGCCCAAAAAGCAATGCAAGTTCTGTAGCCTCATCTACAACTAAATCTCCTCCATATTTTAAAAGAACTACACCAATAATTATAAATAAAATGGATACAAAGAAATTATATTTAGGTTTTATATTGTCTTTCTCTTTTCCACTTTTTATTATATTTATAAGTTCAATTATTATTGGATAAAGAAAATATATAAAATATAAAGAAACTAAAATAATCCCATCTCTTCTATTAATAACACCTTTTTCACTACCCCATAATCCTAAGCCCATGGCTAAAATAGAAATGGTAGAAATATATGCAACTGGCAAATGTACAATTTTAACATCTTTTTCCAACTTTATAGGTCTTAACATTGCAGTTATTCCAAGAATTAGTAATAAATTACATAAATTACTACCTACAGCGTTTCCTATAATTAAATCTGTTGCTCCCTTATTAGCAGAGCTTATTGTTATCATTAACTCTGGCATGGAAGTACCAATTGCCATAATAGTTAAACCAATTATCATTTCAGAAATATGGAACTTTTCTGCAATACTGCTTGCTCCTCTAACTAATAAATCAGCTCCAACAATTAACAAACTAAAGCCTAAAACTATTAATAAACTGCTACTTAGCATACCTCCTCCTTTGTTTTATCTTAATTTTTATTAATTGTATCAAATATTCAAATTTTGTTCAATACTTTTCACTTAATAATTTGTAAATACTGGTTCAAAAAAATTATCCACAACACAATAGTGTATAATGTGGATAATTTTTAACGTTTTTTTATTTTCCGATAAACATTTGAACATATATTTTTCCATATTTAGAACTGCTTACAACAGCAAGACCTGTATAATTGTAACTTGTATTTAAAATATTTGCTTTATGTCCTTCTGAATTCATCCATGCATTTACTGCACCTGAGTTACTTGAGTTTCCTGCAATATTTTCTCCTGCTGACTTATATGTTATTCCAAACTTTTTCATCATATCAAATGGTGAACCATAAGTTGGTGAAGTATGTGAAAAATAATTGTTGTTTACCATATCCTGAGCTTTAGTTTTGGCAACATTTTGTAATTCATTATCAACTTTTAGTGCTGATAACCCAGCTGCTGTTCTTTGTGCATTTACTAAGTTAATTGTCTCCTGCTCATCTTTTGTGAGTATAGTTGAATCCGTTTTTCCTGTTGAACCATTTGAATTATTACTTGAACCACTATTTTTTGGATATACTAGTTTTATATATTTTTTATTGCACATTCCAATGAAATCTCCATCTGTTTGAATTACATACCAATCCCCAATTTGTGCAAATATTCTTACATATTGGTTTTTATATACCATTGTAACTGCTTTATATCCAGTCCCTGGTCCGCTGCCTAACATTTAATGCAGATGCCGTAACTAGCCCAGTTGAAGTTCCAACTGTTTGATAGTAGGACATTGCACAACATGTATTTTTTCCTAAATACAATAAACTTATAAATAATAACAATACAAAAACAATCTTTTTAATTTTCAAAAAATATCATCTCCTCTATTGTTATTATTTTTAAAATTTAACTTTCTATTCATTTTTTGCACAAAAAATTAAAAAGTCTCAATTTTTGAGACTTTTTAAAGGTTTGCGCCTTCAGAATATGTGCTGAAATATCTTAACTGCCAAGACTAGGCAAATCACCCAAAAGATCCAATTCAAAATCCGTGTTCCGTTTTTGAAATTGTCAATTATATTGAGTATATAGCCTACAACAGCAACCCAAAGGCAGAAGTCTATCCATACTAAAAAGATAGTAAACAACATGGTGCATTCTCCTTCAAACTTAGCCATAATGGCCTTTAATACACTAATTATATCATATTATGTATACAAATTCAATTTTTCCTATCTTCTTCTATTTACTAGCCTATCATAAGCTTCTTCTCCTGGATCTCTACCTTCTTTGGGTCTTTCTTGATTTTTTAGTGCTATTTCTTCATTTACTTTTTGTTTTGCAACATCTTCTGGTAATTTTTCTTCTCCTATCATGTAATTATATATACTTATTGCTTCTTTTTTGTTATACCCTTCTTCCATAAATCTTTCTATTGTTTTTCTTGGGCTTAGGTCTTCTATTTGAATATCATCAGCTGCCAAACCTGTATTTTCAACCTTTTCATATTTTTCGCTTATTTCTGCAGGATCGACTTTATTTGTTTTAGTACTACTTAATTCATTTACTAAATGAGAATTATAGTCCCTTCCCTGTCTTTCTATACCATATCCTGTCCATTTTCCATTTGTTCCTTGCCTAATTTCTTCAAAATTCATTTCACCATATTCACCAAAGTATATAGCAATTCGTACCTCTCTTGCATCTTTATTTGTGTTTACAAGACCATTAGTTGTCATTACTTGATATGGTCTTTCCTTTTTTATTGGTTCTCCTTGGTCTCTTAATCCTACAACTTGTTCAGTCATATTTGTATTTGAATCATTGAAAAATTTTGAACTTTGAATATTACCATCTTTATCAGTATACTCTGCCTTAACTTTTCCATCCTTATCTCTATAAAAATACAAGTCTTTTTCTTCTTTTAGTTGAGGATAATTTTCAAATATTTTTGCAAACTTTTTAGGAATAAATATGTCTCTAGCACGTAGTCCTTTTCTTGCCGCAATTCTTTTTTGTTCTAATTCTGACTCGTCTCTTTTATCTTTTTTGTCCTCATTATCCTCTTCTTTATCTTCCTCATTATTTTCCCTTTGACTATCATCATCTTTAATTTTCTCATCTTTTTCTTTTTTTCTCTCATGCTCTAACTCTTCTCTTGTAAGGCTTTTCTTTAAACTTAATTGTTCTTTTAATTTATTAATATCTACTTTATTCTGTTCAAGCCCCAAAACATTTAGCATATTTCCTAAAAATGCTATATCATCATCAGAAAACTTTCCATCTTTATTTTCTAGAATCTCTTCATTTAAAACAATTCTGCTATCTTTATTTATAGTACCAATAACAGCATCCTTACCACTTGGCAAAACAATGTGAATACTATATTCACTGTCTCCACTTTTCCCATTTTCAGCCTTAGCTGTTTTTTCCTCAATTGTAACATCATTTAATATTACCTTACTTAATTCCATTTTTACATGAGAATAATATTTTTCTGTTTCAATAAGCTCCTTTTTCATATCTTGAGCTAGATTTCTTTCACTCATTATCTTCACCTAATCCTTTCTAATATGGTCTAAATACAACTTCATCTGGTTTTCCTATTCTAGTTAATCTTCCTTGTGGCATGTTTCCTTGGCATATTGTAGACTGATAATTCCATTGTGCTTGTGTATAATATAAAAATTCTGTTCTTCCAAATATTGTTCCTGCATTGTCTTTATTTTTAGCAAACATTTCAAATTGAGCATCTCTTGCTTTAACAATTCCTGGGTAATTACATGGTAAATATGCCCACCATTCATCCCATATTATTTTATTATACTGCCATGTATTAACACTGTATCCTGCTTCAATTGCTCGTGCATGAACCTCATAAAATGTTCCTTTTTCTTGAATCTTCAAATTTCCTCTGCTGTAAGCAATTGCAATTAACGCATTTTTTTGATTTTCACTTAACTCTGTAAGGCCCATGCTATCAACCATATTGTAGTAAGCATATCTTGTTCTAAGCCCTGCAACATCTACAATTGCCGCATCAATATATATTCCCACTGTCTCAAATTGTTCCTTACTATACGCTTCTCCTGGGACATAATCTTCTCCAATAGCATTTGAAATACATTCTTCTACGCTTTTCCTTACATTATCTACATGTAAATATGTTGCTTTTCCATCTTGAATAATTAAAATATTTCCTCCACCATTGAACTTATCTCTGTGTGAAGACCATTCCAAGTCATCATCACCAATTGTTGGTAAACCTGGGTCTGCATCTAAATATAATTTATAATATCTATCAGTTTCATCTCTCTCAGCCTTTGCCCCCAAATCATAAGAAAATTGTTTTAAGAACTTTTTTAATCTTTGGTCATATTCCTCGCTATATATTCCATTTGATAGTTGCCCTATAACATCATTGTATGTTGGAAGATCTCCTTCTAAATATTCAGGTTCATTTCCTTCTAATACCTCTCCTTCAATTTCTGCTATATCAATTTGATTATTTGAACTATCACCTGTTTCATCGTTTATTGTAATGGTTATTGCTGAAAAGATTGCAAGGAAGATTAGTATTCCTATGAATACTTTTACTAACAGAAGTATAATTGGAAGAGCTGCTGCAGCAGCTTTTGCTATCCTCATTATTATCTTTTTTGTCATATCTTTTCTTTTTCTATCTGCCACCTGTTTGGCTTCATTTAACGCTTTTTTCTCTTCTAATTCATCATTTCTTTCTTCTGCAGTCATTATCCACACCTTCTTTTATTAAACAAGGCAGATTATTCATCTGCCATTGCATTAATTCCAATAAAATTTAACATTCTTAAATAACTTTTCAGCTTCATCATCATCCATTTTATGTTTTGTTGTTGCCCAGTTAAAGAATGCTGTTGCATCTTTTGCTACACCATCGGCCTTTGCTGCTTTTGCTATGGTGTTATACCTCATTATCTTCTTTGCATCAGTTTCCCCACCATAAGTTATAATCTCCTTCAAATTCTGAACGCCTATACCATTTTGCATTAATTCCACTACTTCTGTTGGTGAAGTAATTCCCTGTTTACTATACTCAGCAAATGTATCTCCATTAATACCATTTTGCATTAATTCCACTACATCTGTTGGTGAGGTAATTCCCTGTTTACTATACTCAGCAAATGTATCTCCATTAATACCATTTTGCATTAATTCCACTACATCTGTTGGTGAGGTAATTCCCTGTTTACTATACTCAGCAAATGTATCTCCATTAATACCATTTTGTAGTGCCATTTTTATTTGTGATGCATCTGTTATACCATTATCTAGGAACTGCTGTGTTGCAGTACGTACACTTACACCCATTTGCTCACACATACTTTTAACTCCAGAATCCTGCGCAATGTCTCTGTAGCCTTTACTTGCGTAAAATTGCTTATCAAACTTACTATTGTTATATGCTTCTTCTCCCATTGCACCCCTATTGAATTTTTCAACGGTTTCACCAATTCTTCCTTCAATACCTTGTCCTGCCATATATCCCGCTACGCCAGCTCCTGCAATATTTGATACTGCCTTTTCTGGATCATCAAATAAATGTCCATCTGCAATTTCATTAGCAAGCATAACTGTTCCTCCCAATGCTGCCACTCCAAGTGCTCCACCCGCTCTTGCAAGTTTTTTTCCAGCATTTTTGAAAGTTCTACCTGGTGCTGAAATTAATGAGTTTACACCAGTAATTTCTCCAAGTCCTCTTGCAAAACTATACTTATTTTTATTTTGTACAGTACTACTTCCATTATTGTTTGTGCCTGTTTGTGGCTGTGTACTATTTGTTTTTTGACTAGAAC
Source organism: uncultured Clostridia bacterium (assembly GCA_934167835.1). Taxonomy (GTDB): domain Bacteria; phylum Bacillota; class Clostridia; order TANB77; family CAG-508; genus UMGS1781. The sequence continues at coordinate 25,589 of CAKPLZ010000011.1, forward strand.
CAGCACTCGCATTCTGTACCATAGGCACTTGATTTTGTGGTACTACTACTGTTCCATCACTGCTTGGTGTTCTTGTTGCAGTTCTAACTCCGCTTGGTTCCTGTCCACTTTTATCGCCTTTAGGTCCTTTTGATTTCAATTTATTCATCATGCTCATAACCAAAGCTCCACCAGCTGCTGCTCCAAGAGTTCCAGATGAAGTCCTTGATTTTAATCCAAACATTTCTTTTATTATCTTTTCTGCAGGTACCATAAATCCCATTGCTACAATTGCATATAATATATTAGCTTTTGCAAAATCAAATGCACTTGCTATGAGTATTGAATACATCAATAAATGGACTGTCTGTAATATGCAATTAAAAATATATTCTTTAAGCCAAAAATCAAATGCTTGGGCTTTACTATCTTTTATTTTATCTAGTGGATATGTAAGTGCTATCATTGGTGCTATCATCGTTAAAAAAGCCATATAAACTACCCTTTTTAAATATTGAACTGTAAACATTCCAGTTAATATTACCAATGCCAAATACATTATTGTATATCCTGCCGTGTTGCCAATGCTGGCATTATCAAGGTTTTCTCCTATTTGCTTTCTTACCTCTGTCATTAGTGTATCAGTATTATTTCCTTCTGTAGTTTTGCCTACAACATTATTAATTATAATCCCATTTAACCTATTAGATACACTTAGTAAAAATGACATAACATAATGAAGAACAAATAAAATACATATTGCTACCAACCAATCTTTGAGCATATTTTTATATTTTGCTTTATCCTGTGCTGAACTGCTACTAAGAATAATTCTGATTCCTATATACACTAAAACTGATAATAGTCCTACCAAAGCTATTGTTCTTAAAGCTATATACCATTTTGCTATTGTACTTTTCAATTCATACGCCGTTGATTTTAAATAAATATTTTCTTTTACATCGGAAACCTTTGATAAATCACATGAATATATATATGTTTTTCCTGATAGGTCCCTCATATTTTCCCATAGATATAGTTTACCTTCATAAATATATAACCAAACCGAAGCAATTGATATCTTATAACCGTCTGGAAGTATTTTATTTATTCTTTTCATAGCTCCCCAATTACCCAAGTTTTTAATGGATAAATTATAAGAATTTGGGTCAACCAATAGCTCGTATCCATGTGCCCCAACATTTTCTGCCAACCCCTCTGGCATAGTATTACCCAATTCCAAAACGCTCTCGAAATCTTCTTTTTCTAAAATATCTGTTAGTTTAAGCATATCTTCTTTACTATTTACATCTGTAATTCCTCTGGTAATTGTTTTATTATTATTTGCATCAGCACCTATAAAATCAATATCTAGCATTGGTATTTTTCCTGCAAATATTAATCCAGGCGAATATTTGATAGCATACTCTCCATATTCTTTAAGATCACCGCTACCCATCATCATTCTTTGCATTATAGATAATGTAGCATCCCCAACATAAGCAATTAAATAGAATAATCCTGAAACCATTTTTTCGCCTGCTGAGGCTGCGCATACGTAGTTTGGCATAATAAAATTGGTTATCATTACTATCATTACAAATATTATTAATATTCTTTTTATTACTTTATCTTTTACAAAATTTTTCATTTATAAGATTCCCCTTCCTTAAAGGTTTACTCAATATCTATTATACCATACTTTTCCTATGTTTTAAAGTTCTTTATGTAAATTTATGTCATTTTATTAATTCTCTGCTGCCAGTTTATTTAAGTTTGTTTCCATAAATTCAAATTCTTTTCTTGTTGGGGTTATCTGCAATATTGCAGTATCTGGTCCTACTTTGAATAGGCCTTCACCTATTGTACAAGTTACTAGGAAATTTGCTTCCCCTTCACTTAGTTTGAATACTTCTTTTAGGTATTCTATTTCTGATTTATCTTGTGCTAAGAATAGTTTTGTGTCTGATGATGTTAGTACAGCTTGTGCTTCTGGTTTTTCGTAGAAGTCTTGGAATCTTTGTGATACTATTGCTAGTGATACATTTCTTTTTCTAGCACGTCTTGCCATTTTATTTAAGAAATCTACAGCTTCTGGGAATGGTAATAACATCCATGCCTCATCAACTAGAACTCTTTTCTTAGTTGCTTTATTTCTATCTTCACTATTTTTCTTAACAAATTTTTCCCATATCCATGATAATAATATTTGTTGTGCAAGTGGTCTTGCAAATCTTTCTTCAAGTTGAGAAATATCTAAGTTTATGAATGGCACGCCTTCTAGTAAATCGAATGTAGATTGTCCATCAAAATATGCCATCTGTCCATTTAGTTCTCTTACATATTGTTTCATAACCTTTTTTAAATAACTATAATGGAATGTATAGTTTTCATCTGTATTTTCTTCAGCTTTTTGTAAAAGTGTTTTATACCATGAACCTATTGTTGGCATTTGTTTCTTTTCTCTTGCTAGATTACCTAATCTTGGGCCATTTTGTTCATAAACATATAAGCTTTCTGGGTCAGCAGTAATTCCGCATCTTGTATATTCATCTGCTACTGCTTCGGCAATTATTTGCTTTGTAAGCTCATTTACTTCATCACTTCTTGTACTTCCTCTTGCCATTGTAATTAAAGCTTGTGTTACATCTTCAATTTTGTTTTCAATATTAAGAACAGTTCTCTCTCTTCCTGTAATTTCGTCTTTTACCTTTTCTTCTTCAACATCAAATAAATTTATAATTGTCTCAGATGTTGGGCTTATAACAACATTTATTCCTCCTAAACTTTCTGCAACAATTTTATACTCACCTTCTGCATCTAAAGCTAAGCTTTCTATTCCCATAAGAACTGCTGAACGAGATATTAAAGTTTTCATTGTTACTGATTTACCAGCACCAGACTTAGCAAAAACAACCATATTGTAATTAGCTAAACTTGGGTGGAAATTATCGAATAGAACTGGCACTCCAGTTTGTTTATTCATTCCAATTGGAATGCCTGATAAATGACCAACTTCTGAAGTTGTAAATGGAAATACTGTTGACATTGAATTACGGTCAAAAGTATGTGTTTTATTGATTGAATTCTTCATAAGTGGTACATTTGACTGAAATGCCTCATCTTGCATAGCCCATGCTGATTTTATACCCACTAGAGTTTTTGAAAGCTCTGTTGCAAGTAATTTTGAATTTGCCTCTAAACTTTGTAAATTATATGTAAATAAAGTTGCAACGACAGATGCCTCAAACAATTTATTAAATCCTGATGCAATTTCATCTCTTAAGCCTTCTGCTTCAAGCCTTTTTTGAGCCAAAATACTTTCACGGTTAATATTACCTTTATCTGCTGCAACAATTCTTTCTGTTTCTAGTTGATTAATTACTCTGTTTAATTCATTCTGTGATCTTGCTTCAGGCACTGGATTAATATACACTGATGTGTTTATATCTCCAAATAAGTACATATCTCTAAATAATTCTGGGAATGTACACATACGAGGCAAGCTAGACACAAAGAAACTTCTTGCATATCTTGTTGTATTTGAAATTATTTCTAGATGATCTATATTAGATGCATCTATTCCTGCTGGTGCAATTAATTCTTTTACAGTTTTCTTTCTTAATATATCATACTCTGGTTGTTGCTCTTCCATTTTTCTTTGCATTTGAAATTCATCATTTTTATGCTTTTTGCTCATTTGTTTCTCCCCCTTCTTTTGAATTATTTATTCTTTTTATAGCTTCTTCAGTAACTGATTTTCCTACATACTTTTCATTTTCTTTTAGCAAATTTTCTGCCATTTCCTTAACTAATTCATCAAATTTACTTTCTTTTTTCTTTATTTTACGCTCTTTTTCAAGCCTAACTTCGCTTATGGTTTCTCTTGCAAGCTGAACTGCGTTTTCTTCTATTTGTTTATCTATGGCTTTCATTTGTTTATCTAAAACATCTGGTGCTGTTGAGTATAATTCATTATAGCCAGCTCTTATAGCTCTCTCTACTGTATAGTTTTCAGCTTCTTCTCTGTTATATGCCATATATAAAAGTTCAACAAGTTCATTTGAATTTAAAATTTTGCATTTCATCTCACAAGAAAACAATGCTCTAATTAAACTTTGTGATCTTGTATATAACTCTGAGAAAATCATGCTTTTCTTTTCTTCTGGATCAATTAAATCTGTTCCAATTTCTGCACTATAATATGGAATAACTATGTAATAATGTTTTCTTAAAACATTTTTATTTTGGCTTGTTTTTTGAATATCATTTACCACATCAAGTCCATATTCATAAAGATTTTTTATTCTAATAAGTTCTCTTCTTAAAGTTTCTGCTTGTGCTTCATTGTAATTGTCTGATTTTAGCATTTTACTATATTCTTGTTGTTTCATGTCTTGTTCTTTTTTTAATGCTGCCAATCTATTATTATAGTTTTGGATGCTATCTCCTATATTTACTGTTCTTGTTTGAACATATAATTGTATTGGATATCTAAGAGTGTTTAAGAATTGAACAAATCCTGCTTCAACTGCTGTTTTTTCTACTTTAGACATTAAATCATAATTAATTCCTTCACATTCAATTACCATTAAATATCTTTGACCTTTATCTTGAACAATCATATTATCTTCAATTTTATCAAATTGCATAAATTTAAAAATAGATTGCTTGGTATATTGTTTTGCTGTTTTTATTTGATTTTCTACTTCTCCAATTTTTTCACTTTCTTGCTGTTTCTTTGATTTACGGCCCATATACCAATAAATAAAACCTAAAATTATTATAAAAAATACTAGCATTACTAATATCACAGTTAAACCACTCATTAAATTATCCATTATTCTTTTTCCTCCTTAGCATCAACATAAGTATATATAACATTTTTTTTCTTTTTAAATTTTAGCCATCTTAAAAAAACTTGGTCAATACTTTCTCCCCCTGTTTTTCTTGTAATTTCAAAAGCATTTGTTTCTGGTACTTTAAAAGTTCCAACTGCGAAGCCAATTGCTGCACAAAAAACCGCAAGTCCAATTCCAAGCCAAGTTAAACCTAACATTTTTCCAAAAATCAAATAAAAAATTACTCCAAAAACTCCAGCAACACATGTATATATTAGTGATTTTGTTGTAAAAATCATTAATATCCTACCGTTCACCTTTAACATTTCTTGGTACATTATAAGTTGCCAATTTCAATTCCTCCTTCGCTAAATCATCTAATTCTAGATATTTATATTATACCAAATAATGTCGGTTTTTGAAATAATAAATCTGAATGTAATATAAAATTAATATTTTTGTAATATATTTGTAATATTTCGGTAATATATTTGTAACATTAGTATTCAAAGTCAAAAAAAATTGACCTTTGATAGGTCAATTTTTTTATTTTATAATGTAAATGTTTTAAATAGAATATTTGCAATTGTGATTGCACTGGCAACTACAACTATACCAACAATTAATGGCACCATTGATTTTTTGTATTCTGCTTTTTCTTCTAAGCTTCCCATCATGTATTTAATACCAAGAATTGCAATGATAAGTACTGCTAAAATAATTGCTGCAAATTGTAAAAATCCTAATATTTTTCCTACTAATCCTAAAATATCAGAAGCATCTGAATTGCTTACTTCATTAACGCTAATTGAATAGTTTCCAACTTGTTTTGCAAAAACTGGTGTAGCTGACATAATTAACATTAAAGATATCATTAGTATAGAAATCATTTTCATTGATTTTTTCATATTTTTTCCCCTCTCTTTTAAAAAAATATTTTATTTGAACTTTCCTGATTTATATCAAGAAAATGTTAAAAACTTAATCTATAACAAAATCTCCAATAAATCCAACAATTATTGATATTGCCATTAACATAAAGCAACCAATTAAATATGGAAAAATTGTTTTTTTATATTCTGCCTTTCCTTCTACGCTTCCAAAAATATACTTAATTCCTATAACTACTAAAGCAATTACTGCTACCAACATTCCTATTATTCTTATCCAACCAAGTACATTTCCAGCTCTATTTATGAATTCTCCTTGTTCAATTGTTTGGTTTGGTTTGTAATAATTAGCATCACTAATTGCCATGGCTTGATTAGACAAACTTAAAATTGTTAATATAAGTATTAGTGCTGTAAAAATTTTAATCACACTTTTTATTTTCATCTTAGCACCTCCAATTGTCATGCTTTACAGTTATATTATACCATTATTTTACTACTTTTGCAATTATTATGTAAAATTTTATATGTCACGAATGCTTGCAATTCACTTCTACAGTTATCATAATGATACTTGACTTTTCTCCCTGTCTGAAACATCTGTACCATTTGTGCCTGTTGTTCCAGTTCCTTGATGGTTTAAAGCTGGTGATGTGGCTTTATTTCCAATATTTACAACTACTTTCCAAATTGTAAATGATGCAAAAATTATAAATACTCCAATTACATAAGGAATTAATGTTTCTTTTATTTTTGCTTGTTCTGCCGCGCTTCCCATCATAAACTGAATTCCTATTATCATTCCAATAGCTACCGCTAGAACAATCGCTATTGTAAATAAAATATTATAAATATAGTTTGATGTATCTTTTAATGCTTTTTCATCAATTACATTTCCTCCAGCTCCCGCATTTAAAAAATCATCTCCACTGCTTATTACATTACTCATTGCATAAGTTTTATTTGGTATGGTTATGAATATTACTAGCATAAGTAAAATTATTAGGCTTATCTTTAACATTATCTTTTCCATAATATCCTCCCCCATTTTTTTAATCTCTCTTATACTTATATTTTAAGGGTTTTGTCATATTTTGTCAAGTATTTAGATTAAATTTTGCTTAAAAAAGCTATAAAAAAATAATAAATAATTTCTAAACTTTATTCTTTTGTTTTAAAAATTATTCATTATTTTAAAATTGTAAAATAAAAGCGATGCTTTATGCATCGCACTAATTGGAGCAGGTAGTGGGAATCGAACCCACGTATCCAGCTTGGAAGGCTGGGGTTCTACCATTGAACTACACCTGCATTTCCCTCTCACAGTTTGATATTATAAACTATTTTTTTATAAATGTCAATACTTTTTTTAAATTTTTTTAAATTTTTTATTCTATTCGAAACGGCATTTTAGCCGTTTCGAATATTCCCTTGAAATTTCAAGTTATTTTCTATTTTCTTGGGTTTTTGATTGCTGCTTGTGCTGCTGCTAATCTTGCGATTGGAACCCTGAATGGTGAACATGATACATAAGTTAATCCTGTGTTATGGCAGAATTCTACGCTTGATGGTTCTCCACCGTGTTCTCCACAAATACCAAGTTTAATAGTTGGTCTTGTAGCTTTTCCTTTTTCTACAGCCATTTTTACAAGTTGTCCTACACCTTTTTGGTCTAGTTTTGCAAATGGGTCTTGTTCATAGATTTTTGCTTTGTAGTAAGAATCTAAGAATTTACCAGCATCATCACGGCTAAATCCAAATGTCATTTGAGTTAAGTCGTTTGTACCAAATGAGAAGAATTCAGCTTCTTCTGCGATTTCATCTGCTAATAATGCAGCTCTTGGAATTTCAATCATTGTACCGATGTGGTATTCAATGTCTGATCCTTTTTCTTTTTTAACTTGTTCTGCTGTTTCTATAACAACATCTTTAACAAATTTTAATTCTTTCTTTTCGCCAACTAATGGAATCATTATTTCTGGAACGATATCGTATCCATCTTCTGCTTTAACTTCTATAGCAGCTTCCATTAATGCTCTTGTTTGCATTTTAGCTATTTCTGGATATGTTACAGCTAAACGGCATCCTCTGTGACCCATCATTGGGTTGAATTCGTGTAATTCTGAACATTTAGCTTTTAAATGTTCTACTGTAACTCCCATATCTTTAGCTAATGCTATTATATCTTCTTCCTCTGTAGGTAAGAATTCATGTAGAGGTGGATCTAAGTAACGTACTGTCATTGGTAGACCTTTTAATTCTTTGTACATTGCTTTGAAGTCACCTTTTTGGAATGGTATTAATTCATTAAGTGCTGCTTCACGAGCTTCTACTGTTTCTGAAAGAATCATTTTTCTTATTTTTGGTATTCTTTCTTCATCGAAGAACATGTGCTCTGTACGGCAAAGTCCTATACCTTCTGCTCCTAAACGAACAGCATTTTTTGTATCTCTTGGGTTATCTGCGTTTGTTCTAACTCCAAGTTGTCTATATTTATCTGCCCATCCCATTATTCTTCCAAAGTTTCCACTAACTGATGCTTCAACAGTTTTGATATCTCCTTTGTAGATTTTTCCTGTTGTTCCATCTAGTGAAATGTAATCTCCTTCATGGAATGTGTATCCGCCAAGTTCAAATTCCTTAGCTTCTTCATTAATCTTGATTTCTCCACAACCTGATACACAGCATGTTCCCATACCACGTGCAACAACGGCTGCGTGTGATGTCATACCACCACGAACTGTTAAGATACCTTGTGCTGCTACCATACCTTCGATATCTTCTGGTGTTGTTTCTAGTCTTACTAGAACTACTCTTTCACCTTTTCCACCTTTTCCTTGTTCTTTAGCTTCTTCTGCTGTAAATACTACTTTACCTGCAGCTGCTCCTGGTGATGCTGGAAGAGCTTCTCCTATTACTTCTCCTGCTTTTAGACTATCTTTATCAAATGTTGGGTGTAATAATTGGTCTAAAGATTTAGCTTCAATTCTTAAAACTGCTTCTTTTTCATCAATCATTCCTTCATCAACTAAATCGCAAGCGATTTTGATAGCTGCTGGAGCTGTTCTTTTTCCATTTCTTGTTTGTAAGAAATATAATTTTCCTTCTTGGATTGTGAATTCCATATCTTGCATATCTTTGTAGTGGTTTTCTAGTTTTGTTGCAAGTTCCATGAATTCTTTATAGCATTCTGGTAAATCTTCTGCAAGTTTTGTGATTGGTTGTGGTGTTCTAACACCTGCAACAACGTCTTCACCTTGTGCATTGATTAAGTATTCACCATAAATTCCTTTTTCACCTGTTGATGGGTTTCTTGTAAATGCAACACCTGTTCCAGATGTTTCTCCCATGTTACCGAAAACCATAGCTTGTACGTTTACAGCTGTTCCCCAGTCACCTGGTATATCATTCATTCTTCTGTAAACTATTGCTCTTGGGTTGTCCCAGCTTCTGAATACGGCTTTAACAGCTCCCATTAATTGTTCAATTGGATCTTGTGGGAATTCTTCGCCTTTCATTGCTTCTTTGTAAACAGCTTTGAATCTCTTTACTAATTCTTTTAAATCATCTGTTGTTAATTCTGTATCATAGTGAACTCCTTTTGCTGCTTTAACTTCATCTATGATTTTTTCAAAGAATGACTTTGGAACTTCCATAACAACATCTGAATACATTTGAATAAATCTTCTATATGAATCATAAGCGAATCTTGGGTTTCCTGTTTTTGCAGCAAAACCTTCAACTGCAACATCATTTAAACCTAGGTTTAATATTGTATCCATCATACCAGGCATTGATGCTCTAGCACCACTTCTTACTGATACTAATAATGGATCATTATTATCTCCAAATTTCTTTCCTTGGATTTCTTCTAATGTTTTTAATGCTGCAAAGATTTGATTTTGAATTTCTTCATTAATTTTCTTTCCATCATTGTAATACTCTGTACATGCTTCTGTTGTAACTGTAAATCCTTGTGGTATTGGTAAACCTAAATTTGTCATTTCTGCTAGGTTAGCACCTTTTCCACCTAATAATTCACGCATATTTGCATTTCCTTCTTTAAAAAGGTATACATACTTTTTGCTCATAAATTATTCCTTCCTTTCATTTTTCAAAATACGGGTATATTATATCTCAGTTTTCTGTAATTGTAAAGAGATTTTTTGAAATTTTTTCATTATCGGCCAATCCTAAGGCCATCCAGAATAATGGTGCTATTCCAATTGTGCTTATATTGAAAAATGCTTGAGCTAAATAGCTTCCAATTATGCTTAAAAATAGGAATGTTTCTTTTTGTTTAAAAGCTTTCTTTAGTTTTGGGATTATTATTGCAAGTAAAAAGCTAATATAAGCTATAAGCGCTGGTACTCCTATAGTTACAGCTATTTGTAGAAATTCATTATGGGCTTTATCGATTTTTGTTTTCGTTTTTAACATATAGTTTATACTTGTTGTAGTTAAGTTATTAAAAATTCCTGCTTCCAAATTATCTGGACCAACTCCAAGTAATGGATATTTTTCAATCAATTCTAATGTTATTTTCCAAATTCCTATTCTGCCTGACCCTAATTCATTTTTAACTCCTTGAGTCTTGGTTATTTTAATATCATTTTTTACTACATTCATCCTTTGTCTTACCGGGCTTTGTTTTTGCAAATATAATAACAATGCAATTGTAGTAAACCCGGCGATTAAGATAATAACTCTTTTTATATATTTTTTATCTTTGTTAACTATTAAATATATAGCCATTGCCACAGCAAAGCAGCAAAATGCTACCCATGCACTTCTTGCCATACATGCTATTAAGCAAAAGAAACATAGAAATGAAGTAAGTAAACTCATTTTACTATTATTAAAGATATAACAAATAATAAATATTGGTATTCCGGTGCTTATAAAGCTCCCCATAAAATTTGTATTTCCAAATGTTCCACACGTATTTCTATTAAATATTGGGTATAAATTACTGTTTGGGAGTTTTATATAATATTGCATTATTCCCAAAATGCATATTGGTATATATATTACATATAAAATCTTTAATATGTTTTTTGATTTTTTATATTCCATAAATTTTTTTGTTGAATAATACATTATAAAATATGTGTATAATGCAAGCATTCCTTCATATCTATTTTTTCTTCCTAGAATTGATATAGATAAATTACTTGAACACATAGTACTAATAAATATAATTAATGCTGAGCATAATAATATATAATCTTTTTTATCTAATGTTATTTTTTTATAGTTTATAAGTAATAATACTAGTAATATTGCTCCCCCAACTAATAAAATCCATACTTTAGGTAAATTATATGTTTTACCTGGCATAATCGCAATTGGTAAAGCAATCATTAATATTGTTAAAACTATAGTTATCATCTTTTGTTTCATTCTTTTTCCTCCAAAAATCTTATTAATTTTTCTGCTATCTTTTGTGAATTCATGTAATACTTTTCTTCTATTTCTTCTACACTTCCATGTTCTACAAATATATCATCATATCCAAAAATTTGAGTTTTTATATTTTCTGTTGTTTTTTGGTTAATTAATTCTACTACTGCTGAACCTAGTCCGCCTTTTTGTAGGTTGTCCTCTATTGTGGCAACTTTTTTTGTTTTTTGGATTGATTTTAGAATTGTTTCTTCATCTAAAGGTTTTAGAAATCTTGCATTTATTATTTCTACTTTTTTGGCTGGCACTAAATCTGCTATTTTTTTTGCTTTTTCAACCATTTTGCCTATAGCAATTATGCTTAAATCATTTCCATTTTGTATTATCTCCGCTTTTCCTAAAGATATATCTTCTGTTTTAGGAAATTTTAAAGTTTCTCCACCTCTTGGATATCTTATAAATACGGGTTTATTTAGATTTATCCCAAATTCTAACATTTTTTCTAGCTCTTCAAAATTTTTTGGTGCCATTATAACTATATTTGGTATTGAAGATAAGAAAGATAAATCAAATATACCTTGATGTGTTTCTCCATCATTTCCGACAATTCCGGCCCTATCTATGCATACTGTAACTGGTAAATTTGATAATGCTATATCATGCACAATTTGGTCATAACCTCTTTGTAGAAATGATGAATAAATTGGTAACACTGGTTTTAATCCTGCTTTAGCCATTCCTGCAATTAATCCTAATGCATGCTGCTCAGCAATTCCAACATCAAAAAACCTGTCTGGAAATTCTGTAGAAAATTCTTTTAACCCTGTTCCATCTCTCATTGCTGCTGTTACTGCTACTATTTTTGGATCCTTTTTTGCAAGTTCTATTAGTTTATCTCCAAAAACTTTTGAATAGTCTTTTTTCTTTTTTGTTTCTCCTGTTTCTTTGTTATATGCTGAAATTCCGTGGAATTTATCTGGATTTTTTTCTGCTAAAGCATACCCTTTACCTTTTTTTGTTACAACATGTATAAGTACTGGACCTTCAATTTTTTTGCTTCTTTCTAGAATATCTTCTAGTTTG
>CAKPLZ010000012.1 GCA_934167835.1 uncultured Clostridia bacterium
AGTATCTCCTGTTTTTGCAGCTATTGCTGCGATTAATTCAGCTTTGTTCATTTAAAACTACCTCCTATAAAGTTTGTTATTAATGTAGAATAGTGTCTACTACATAGATAATTCGCCACATTTAGCTAAAATCCTTCTTTTTTTTATTCATGTTTTTATGATTTTTTTATTTGAATCTCAAATTTTTGTTTTGTGTGAATTGCTAAATCCAGCTATTTTTCTGGTTTTTAGGTCTTTTTGCTTTATATACTTTGTTTCCAAATGGAAGCATATAAATTTCTTCTTTTGATAATATTTTCAAAATAAAAATGCTAATTATATATATTATTCCGCCAATTAAAAACGAAAATATTAGTTTTAAATTCGAGCTTTCAAGTATTGGCAGTTTTTCATATATATTCCATGCACAAAATGTCATAATAAACGTAGCAATTAGTGGTTTTACTACAAATTTTATAGCCGTAATTTTTAGTCCCGTATATTTTATTAGATAACAATAACTAATTGCAAACACAAACATATTGCTAATTATGCTTGAAATTATGGCACCATTAATTCCCAAACTTTGGATAGGCAATAATATTAAATTAAAAATGAATTTGATTATTACTCCTATTCCAATTGCAATAGCAGGTTCCTTAACTCTTTTTAATCCTTGTAAAACTCCACCTATAGTTTGTGTAATTGCCACAAAAGTGATGCTTAAGGCTGATAATTTTAGCATATCCTTTCCTAAATAAGCATTTGGAAATAGCAATTTAAGTATTGGTTCTGCAAACACTAGAAAAAATGCAGTACATGGTAAACTTATTAAAATTGTTGCCAATATTGAAAATTTTATTCTTTTATTTGCTTTATCCATTTCATTTTTTGCTTTTGCAGCTGATATGCTTGGAATTAAAGATATAGCAAAAGCAATGTTAAATGAATATGGCAAAATTATTAATCCCTCTACTTTACCTGATAAAATACCATATTGAAATTTTGCCTCTTCTGATGCCATAAATCTGCTTATTGTGTTTACTACCGTAAATGCATCAATTGATTTATTTGCTGCAGCAAGAAGTGATGTTAGAGCTATTGGAATTGTTAATTCTAATATATTCTTTGCAATTTTGCCAATTCTTTCTCTATTACTATCTGATGATGAAACAACCTCTTTCCAAATTTCTCTTTTGTTCTTTATGTACAAAACATACAAATATGCAAAGCTAAAAAAAGTTGCGGCAGTGCTTGCAATTGCTGCTCCTGATACCATAACACTTGTGTTATTTTCTGATATTCTATCAAATGCTTCCACAAAAATTATGGTTAAAATTGTTTTAAAGACCTGTTCTAAGCTTTGCGAATTTGCTGTTATATTAATTTTTTCTCTTCCATTGAAGTATCCTCTAAGAACAGATAAAACAGCCACAATAAAAACTGATGGTGCAAGCGCCATAATTGTAAACTCTGATTCTGGAATTCCTAGATATTCATTTGCAATTACCTTTGCGTAAAAGAACAATATTGCTGTGCCAATAAAGCCAATTAGTCCAAATATAAATATTGCAACTTTAAAAATTCGGTATGCTCCTTTATTATCCCCAACTGCAACTTTGCTTGAAATCATCTGAGAAATTGCATTTGGAACCCCTATTGAGGAAATTGCTAAAAACAGTGTATAAATTTGAAATCCAGCTGAAAAAATAGCATTTCCTGTATCTCCAAATCCATGCTTATTTGTAAGATATATTTTATATACCAAACCAACAATTTTTATTAAAATTTGAGACGCCATTAGTATCATTACACCCTGCATAAAGGTTTGTTTATTGTTTTTCAAAAAAAGTCCTCCAATTCCTTGTTTATGTTGTAATTTTATGGCAGATTTTACAATAAAATTACTAAAAAGACTTGTTTTTTTTTGCAATTTATAGGATAATATATATGTATGTTTAGATTATGAATTGGGGGAATTAGTTGTGAAATTATTAGACAAATTTTTGCGTGTTTTAAAAACTGATAGAAACACATTTTTTACATATATTTTTACTTTACTAACAGCATACATTTTAGTAGATAGAATAGTAGAACTTATACTTTTATGTTTTACTGGAATGTCAATAAATTATTGGGGACCTATAAAATACACTTTAGCATTTATGTGCCCAGCTTTAGCTTTTGGATTTTCATATCCATCAAAATTTGCTAAATCTGATAAATTAAAATTATCATTTTTCTATACATTCTGGGTTGCATTTTACATTATAGGTATATCAATGGTTATTCAATGGATTAACAGATTAGAATGGATAAGCGTAATGGCTATGCCAAATGCTAATGCCTTTTTAGCAGACTTCTCTGTTGCAACAAGAAGAGCTTTATCTATGACACCTATTTATATCCTTATAATGACATTTTATAAATTGTTCTTCTGGTTATACAAAATTATAAATGATCCAGTATTCCCAAGCACATATAAAGAATCTATCCTTGATTTCCCTGGTATAGATATTACAAGTGCTCCAGAAAGCACAGGACCTTATAGTTTTGAAACAAGTATATGTAAAGATAGAACAACTGGTAAACCTGTTAAAATACTAGAAAAATATAGATTTTCAACAACATTAATTCTTGGGCCTTCAGGAATTGGTAAAACAGCTTTTGTTATTACACCTATGATTGCACGTGACTTTGAAAAGAAATTTTTCTTACATGAAGCTTCTAAAGAGTTAGGTTATAATGCGTTAAAGAGTGGCCTTGCAACACTTGATTGCCCTTATGATAAAGACTATTTAAACGAAAACTTTAAGCTTGATATGTTAACACCAATGCCAAGGCGTGAAAAAGAATACAAAAATTACATGAAAAAATTGATTTATGCAACAGCATTAGATGGTTCACCAGTTTACAAAAACTTAGGTTTATCATATTTAACTGCTGATTATGATGAAATCAAAGAAGTAAAAGGTTTAGCAGATAACTTTGGAATTAAAGCACATGTAATTAACCCTCTTGACCCTAACTCACCTGGTTTAAATCCATTTACATTACCTACTCCAGCACTTGCAGGTTTAATGATTTCGTTAGTTTTAAGAACATTATATGATGCTTCAAGTTCTACTGCTGAACTTGTTTATATGAAAGATTTAGCTTACCAAGCTATTCAAAATATATGTATCTTCTTAGGTGTGTTATATCCTAGAGAACATAATGGAGACTTACCAAACCTTGAAGATTTATTACATTGTTTAACAAATTTTGACTTAGTTGAAGAAATGTGCGAGAAGATGAAGAAAGATCCAGAACTTGCTATAACCTATGAATTTCAAATAGCATATTTTGAACAACACTTTTATAAAACTTCTACTGGACGTAAAGACATGGAAAGATATGTACACTTTGCAGTTGCCCAACTTGAAGAATTATTAAGAGCAGGCTCTGTACGTGATATTATTTGTAAGAGACGTGGAAATTTAAATCTAGTTGATGTACTAAAAAATGGTGAAGTTGTACTAATGTGTACAAGACCTACTGATATAGGTGGTGTCCCAAGCCAAGGATTTGGTAGATTCTTCTTAGTATTAATGATGTGCGCAACTGAAGGAAGACCAGGAACAGAAAGAGATAGAATTCCTCATTTCCTATATGTAGATGATTTTGATGAATACTCATGTGGATTAATTATGGATACATTCACTAAATTTAGGAAATTTAAAGTTGGAACAATTTTCGCAACAACAAACCTTTCAAAATTAGGTGGTACAGGCAGTGACTTCATGCAAACACTTTCATCAAATTCACCAACAAAAATTACATTTGGTAACTGTACTCCTGAAGACTATGCATGGTGGGAACAAGAATTTGGTAAAAGACGTGAGTGGAAGGTTGACAACTCATATTCAAGAGCAGATGGTGCTTATGGTGAAAAATTAGGAAATGTAAATTGGGAATGGGTTGACCACATGAAAGTAGCCAAAATGCAAGGTTTAAAATTCAAAGCATGTATCTATAAGACTAAAGACAAAAAAGGCAAAAATGTTGTAAACTTTGCAACCGTTGATTTTGTTGAATCAAAGTACAAAGAAGCTCATACTCCAAAATTCTACAACTTCGATAAATTTAACACAGGTGGTGCAACACACGAAGAATCAAAGAAACCTAGAAAACAACACTTCGCACCAAACAACATAGATTTTGATGACACAGAAACAGATCCAGTACAAATTGATACTTCAGATTCTTCTGTTCTATTCAACAATGAGGATGCTGTAAGCTTTAACTTAAATAATAAAAATAAGCAATAAAAAATATACCCCCTAAAGTTTAGGGGGATTTTTTTATTCCAATATCTTCATCTTCAACTCTTGAAGCTTATATTTGCCGGTTTCCTCATCTAATACAAATTCTGTTAACGAATCTGCTAGGCTTGGGTTGTTTTGTTTTAGGTCTGTTGTGAACCATATTTTTGTGTTTGATATTTCTAGTTTATTTTGAACTATTAGTTTGAAGGTTTCAATTGTGTGTTTGTCATCTTCACATAGTAAAACTAGTCCAGGTTTTGTTGCAAAGCCTGAGTCGTGTGGGACAAAGTTTTCGAAGAAATCTTTTAGGAGTCTTACACGATCTATTAGTTTTTTCTCCCAGTCTTCTTCTCTTCTTACTGCTTCGAATAATATTTCAGCTGATTTTCCTGCTTTTGATACTTTTATTCCTGCATGCATTTTAAATGTTTTTCCTATTTGTTTTGCATTTAAAACTGGTTTTACTGTATAACTATCAAAAGCTTTAACTTTTCTTAAATATGAAATTATAACTTGATTTCCTGCTAGTCTTTTCTTTATCATAGCTACTGGTTTTGTGTTATCTGTTGGTTGCCATTTGCAGTCAATTCCTCTTGAATTTAAAAGGTATTTTCCCATTTTTTCTAAACTATATATCCTATATATTCCATTTCCATCCTCTGCTGTAAAATAATATCTTGTAAGGATTTTTGTTTTTATTAATTGTTCTAATTTATTATTCAACTTGTCTTGGCTCTTTGCATCAATTCCTCTAGCTTCTAGTATTTGATATATTTGCCTTGATGTAATGAATTCAAATTCGTTAACTATTTCTAATATTTTGAAATGTATATCTGTGATATGTCCTATATTTATTTTATTTATTATTTGGTTAATTGAAACATATCCATCTTTTCCATCAAATGTTTTTATTTCTCCTTCTCTCATTGCAAATGGAGATATGTTAGTTTTTATTTCTTCATCTAATACCATAAGATTTCTCCTTTCATTCCAATACCTATATTATATCAATTTCCTAGTAATTCGTCAACTTCGCTTTGTTTTAGGTATCTCCAGGTTCCGAAGTTTTAAGTCTTTAACTCCAATATTTCCAATTTTACTTCTGTGCAGTGCAAGGACTTTTCTCCCAATTGCCTCACACATTCTTCTTACTTGCCTATTTTTTCCTTCATGAATAGTTATTTCTAATCTAGATTTATTAAACTCTTCATCAGTTTTTAATATTTTGACTTTTGCTTTTTTTGTTACATAATCTCCAATATCTACACCATTTTCTAGAGCCAATACGTCTTCTTTTGTTACTATTCCTTTGATTGTTACTGTATATGTTTTAGTTATTTCATGTTTTGGATGCGTAATTTTATATACAAAATCCCCATCATCTGTCAAAATTAATGCTCCTGATGTATACATGTCTAACCTGCCTACTGGAACTAGTCTTTTATTTGTTTTTACAAGGTCTAGAACTGTTGGTCTATCAAATTGGTCTTTTACTGTTGTTACATAGTCAATTGGCTTATTTAGAAGAATATATGTATGTTCTTTAGCTTTTTTTGAAACTAATTTTCCATCAAACTCAACTTTATCATTTTCTGGATTTACCTTTATGCCTTGAGTTGTAACTGTTTTTCCATTTAGTTTTACTCTTCCTTGTTCTATATACTCTTCACATTTTCTTCTTGATGCTATTCCCTCTTCTGCTAAATATTTTTGTAATCTTTCTTCCATTTTAAATCCTTTCAAATTATTTACTTTGTTTTTCTAGTATTTGAAGAACTTTTGTAAAATACTCTGGTAATGGAGCTTCAAAAGTCACTTCCTTATTGGTTGTTGGGTGTTTAAAAGTCAATTTTGCTGCATGTAGCATTTGCCCTTCAACGCCAAATGGATTTTTACCATTTGAATATACCATATCTCCTACTATTGGATACCCTATTTCTGATAAATGAACTCTTATTTGGTGAGTTCTTCCTGTTTCTATTTTTACTTCTAATAAAGTATATCCATTATATCTTTCTAATACTTTAAAATGAGATATTGCTTCTTTTCCTGTTTTAGTTACTGCCATTTTTTTTCTATCTTTTGTGCTTCTGCCTATTGGCATATTAATTGTTGCTTCATTTTCTTTTACGCAGCCTCTTACTAAAGCAATATATGTTTTTTGAACTTTGCGGTTCTGTATTTGCTCACTTAAATTAATATGAGCCAAGTCGTTTTTCGCAATAATTACAAGACCGGATGTATCTTTATCTATTCTATGAACAATTCCAGGTCTAATTTTTCCACCAATTCCAGATAAACTGCCCTTACATTTTGCCATTACTGCATTTGCAAGTGTACCATCTGGATTTCCGTTTCCTGGGTGTACTACAATTCCTTTTTCTTTATTTATTATAATTATATCATCATCTTCATAAATAATATCTAAAGGCATTTCTTGTGGTTTTAGAGTAATTTCCTCTTGTGGAATTTCTTCTTCTATAGAAATTATGTCATTTATGCTTGTTTTGTATGATGGTTTGGATTGTTTTCCATTTACTAATATTTTCCCTGTTTTTATCATTCTTTGTATAGCTTCTCTAGATAAAGCAGTATTTATGTTGCTTACTGCTTTATCTAGTCTATTTATTTCATTTACTTTGTATTCCTTCATTCATGTTCTCCTGACTTTTTATTGTATTTATTAATATCATTGTAAATACTATGATAACTCCTATAACGATTAAGATATCTGCAAAATTAAATACTGGAAATTCAAATACTTTATTTATATCAATATAATCAATTACATATCCTCTAAAAACTCTATCTATTAGGTTTCCAAATCCTCCTGCAATGATTAGTGTTAATCCTAGTTTTGTTTTATTGCTTATTGGATATTTTTTGGTTAGCAGAATTTTGGTTACAACAAATATAACTACTAAATCAACTCCTATTAAAAATAGTCTGTAATACAATATACCAAATGCTGCACCTAAATTTTGTACAAGCATAATTGATAATACATTTGGTATAATTTCAAAGGTTTGTCCTATTTCGCCTAAATTTCTAATTACTAGTAGCTTTATAAGTTGGTCTATTATTACTAATATAATAATTATACAAATATTTTTCTTCATTTATTATTTAATCCTTTCATATATAGTAAAATTGCTGTCCTTAGCATCTTCTGTTGGATAAATTATTCTAAATTCTCCTGGGTGAAAATCTAAATAATGTCTGAATCTTGAACCATTTGTTACTAAGAAGTGTGTAAAACCATAGTTATCTATTTTTTCTCTCATACCATCATAGCTTAAGTTAAATCCACTTAAATTCAAGAAATCTTTGAAAACATATACATCTTTATTAAATTCTGGCAGATATAAATCACACCTTGAATCTACAAAAACTGGTATGTTTTGGTATATTAGGTAACTTCCAAAGTTGTACTCATTATACAATTTAATTTGTTCCACATCTAGGTTTTCATTAATCCATGTTGCTGCATCAACTGGATAGCTTGCTGGATCTATATATGGATCATTTTTTTTCTTGTTAAATTGCCACATTGAAATTGAAACTACTATTATTGAAATTCCTATTATTGCAGGTATTGTTGATAAAATACTTTCTGCTTTTTTTAGTATATTTCCTTTGTATGCAGTAAGTACACCTGTTAATTCTCTATTTAGTATTACAAATCCAATTAATACAAGCATTGATACTTGTCTTCTTGAAAACAGTGCGAGTATTGTTAGACCTAGGAACATAAATAAATCTGATAATCTCACTTTTGCTTTAGTAAATCCTGTAATAAAAATTGCTGACATAATTAGTATTAGTGTTTTAAAGTCATTTGCAAGTGTTAATGGTAAATGTTCACTAATGTTTTTTGTACTTATCCCTTTCATTGTTTTAATTAGGTATGTGTAAGGCACACTTTTTAATGGTGTAAGTAACCCGGCAAATAAGCAAATTATAAATATTAGTACAAGCCATCTGATGCCATTTCTGTTTTCCATTACAATTTTATAAGGATGTTTTACTTTCATGTCTTGTTTGTCTTTTAATTTTTTGTATCTTTCCTCTTCTCTTTGCAATTTTTCCTTTAGCTCTTCGGTTTCACCTGTTTTTTCTATTTTTCTCTTTAACATCTCAATTATTGAACCACTTACGATTACATTTGAATATACCAATATATAAATCATATATTCAGCTATATATGGCAAGTATAATATGAAATAGAAATAGAATGTTGCAACATGTAGATTTGCTATTAAAATTGGAATTATTATTAAAGCTATTGCATACCTTATTTTTTTTGTATCTAAGAATTTTTCAATAAAATATATTGTAAGTATAAATAGTATAAATGTTACAAGTTGAGCTCTTGCACATATATATGGGCTCAGTAACCATAGTCCTAAAATAGTTATAATAAATGAAAGTACTCTATTTTTAGCAAGTTTTACATTTACAACATACATTGTTATTCCTAAAATTGATGCCAATGCTATTGTAGAAATATAGATTCCAAGCATTCCCCAAAGCTTGTACACTAAAAATATAAGAACATCATATCCCCAGTGTGGGAATGTATATTCTAAATTTTGGTGCCATGCAAATGGTTCAGTCATTGTTACACCATTTTCTAGAATATACTCGCCTATTTTTATTGTATAAAAAGTATCATTTTGTAAAATCTTAGGTGAAATACCAATACAAAAAATCACTATTAAAATTATTGCCATTGTAGAGAATTGCACCTTTTGCCTTGTTTCTTTTTCCATATCTAGTCTCCTTAAATCATTGTTATTTTACTTTTTTAGCTCTTCTATTGCTTTTTCTAGTTGAGCATCTTGTGATGCCGTTTTATCGTTTTGAACCTCTATATCTGGTTTTATTCCTGTTTTTTGAATTTTATCTCCATTAGGTGTTACAAATTCTTCAACAGTAACTTTTAAAGCTCCGTTGAAAAGTGGCATTATTTCTTGCATTACTCCTTTTCCATAAGTTCTAGTTCCAATAATTGTTGCTGCTTTATTATCTTTTAGAGCTGCTGTTACAATTTCAGTTGCACTTGCTGAGTATTCATTTACCAATACAACTAGTTTAATATCTAATGGTTTTGTGTTGTTTGATTTTACTACTGTTTCCTCATTGTCTTTGTTAAATGAGCGCATTATAATATCTCCACGTTTTATAAAAAGCTCAGATAAATCTATTGCTTCATCTACTATTCCTCCTGTGTTATCTCTTAAATCTAAAATTACATTTTTAATTCCTTTGTCTTGGAATTCTTTTAGATATTTTGTAATATTTTCTGCACATCCTGTATCAAACGTTGTTAGGGTTATATATCCAATATTTCCATCTAGAACACTTGAACTACTATCTTTTATGTTTACGGTTCTTCTTTCCACTTCAACTTCGAAAACTTCTGTATCTCTTTTTACCTCAAGTGTAACTTTTGTTCCTGCTTCACCCTTTATTTTTGATGAAGCAATATTTGTATCCATATTACTGCAGCTTTCACCATTTATTTTTGTTATAATATCTCCTGTTTGTAATCCGGCCTCTTCAGCTGGTGAGCCTTCCATTGGCATTAATACTAAAATATTCCCATCTTTATCGCTAGACATATATATACCAATTCCTACATAGTCACCTGTAACATTTACAAGTAGTTCTGAATATTCGTCTTTTGTTAAATACTCTGTATATGTATCATCTAGACCATCTACATATCCTTTTATTGCACTTTCTTGAAGTTTAGTTTCATCAATATCACCTTTATAATACTGATTTAGCATTGTTTTTACTATTTCAATTTTTTCTTGTAAACTGTTTGTACTTTCTGATATTTGAACTTTTCTGCCTATATATTCTAATCCATCACTTGTTTTTGTGAAATAGTTGTACAAGCCTATTGATGTACACATGAAAGTTACAACTGCAGTGATAAATATAAGCATCACAATTTTGTAGACTTTTTCTTTTCTGTCTTCCATTTAATATTCCTCCCATAATTTCATAAATTTGGCGAGCAAAGCCCGCCATTATTTTCTTTTGTTATTATTATATTCAAATTTTATAATTATATTATTGTAAATACGGTAATGGGTTTACACATCTACCATTTATTCTAACCTCAAAATGTAAATGGTTTCCTGTTGAATTTCCTGTTGTTCCAACAGTACCTATTACTTGTCCTTGTACTACAGTGTCCCCTTTTGAAACTCTTCTTGAATTTGGGTACATGTGTGCATATAATGTCATTGTACCATCATGATGGTCTATTACTATGTATTCTCCATAACTTCTATAATTTCCATTTGCATATCTTTGTGCTGTAGATGTTACTACAGTACCATCTTTTACAGCAACTACGCTTTTTCCTGTAACATTTATATTAATGTCAACTCCTGTATGTCCTGCATAAGATGGATAATATCTTCTATTAATGTTATATATGTTTAAGCCTGCTACTGGGAAAATATATCCTGCTTCGCTAGGTTTTCCTGGAATTATATCTTTTCCACCATTGTTCTCTCTCGCAATTCTTGCAAGTTCTTCTTGTATTGATTTTTTATCTTTTTCAAATTGTTCCAATTCATCATTTAGAGATGATTCCTCTTCACTTAATTGGTCTACATAAGATTGCTTCATTGCTTTTGAATTTTTTAAAGAATTTGCTGTGTCTTCTTTATTTTTCTTTAAAGATTCTATTTGTTCTTTACTAGATACAAGCATTGCTTTCGTTTCTTCTATACTGTTTCTGTTTTGTTCCATTTTATCTAATAAATTTTTATCTCCTTCAGCGATTTCATTTACTATGTAATATTTACTTATAAAATCTGTTACACTTTTTGAAGATAAAAGCACATCTAGGTAAGATGTTTCACCTGCTTCATACATTGCTACAATTCTAGTTCTCAAAAGATTTTCTTGGTTTGAATATGCTTCTTCTGCCTTTTTTAGTTCTACTTCGGTATCATTTATTTGATTTGTAACATCCGCTATCTTGCTGTTTAAATCTTCAATTTCATTTTCATAATTTGCTATTTCTGCATTTAAAGAACTTATTTGTTTCATTGCAGATGATAAATTTCTTTCAACTTGGTCGATTTTCACCTTTGTTTCTTTAATGTTATTTTGAATCTCGTTTAAATCTGATTGTGATACCGCAAATACAGTCATTATTCCACAAGAAAGCAGTAAAATTAAAACCATTATTATAGCTATTGCGCTTTTTAAAATTTTTTTAACCATAGTATACCATCCTTTTTATTTTTTACCTTTGTACACTTGATATTAGATATGGATATGGGTCAATCGCTTTTCCATTTATTCTAATTTCAAAATGCAAGTGTGGTCCTGTTGACCAGCCTGTTGAGCCAACTTTCATTATGGCATCTCCTCTTTTTACCACATCACCAACTTGTGCAATTAATTCTGAGCCATGTGCATATAATGTAACTACTCCACCACCATGGTCAATCATTACCATGTTTCCATAAGAATTTGAATATGTTGATTTTGTTACAATTCCATCATTTGCAGCAATTGCATAACTGCCTAATGGTGCTCCTATGTCCATTCCTGTGTGATTTCTGTAGCTTTTAAGTATTGGATGTGTTCTCATTCCATAAGGTGATGTTATTGTATAATATCCTGGTGCTGGCCATGCAAATGCTCCTCCTACATATTGTGTGTTTCCATTTGAGTTAAGTGCTGCCATTAATACTTCTAAGTCCATTAAATCAAGCTCTTGCTGATATAAGTTTATTTCTTCCTGAATTTTCATTTCTTCTTTGCTTAGCTTGTTTGCATAGCTGCTTCTTATTACCTTAGAATTTTCTAGCGAAACCATTATTTTCTTTTGTTCATTTTTTAGTTTTTTTAAATTTTCTTTGCTTGTTACAAGGTTTTTTTCAATTTCTGAAATCTCTTCTTTTTCTTTTGTTATATTGTCCAATAAGTCTTTGTCATATTGTGCTATTTCTGATATTAAGTAATATCTAGAAATAAAGTCTATTATACTTTTTGAATTTAAAAGCACATCTAAGTATCTAGTTTGCCCTTCTTCATAAGCGAAAACTACTCTTTTTTTTAATAGTTGCTGTTGTTTTTGTAGTCGTTCCTCAATTGTATTTAAATTATTTTCAGTTTCTATTATTTGTTGGTTTAAGCTTTCTAAGTTTTTATTAATGTTTTCAACTTCTGTTTCATATCCGCCAATTTCTTCATCTAGCTTACTTATTTGTTCAAGATTTTCTGTAAGTTCAACATTAATGTTTTCTAAGCTCTGGCCTGCCTCACTTATTTTTTGTCTAAGTTCAATTCTTCTTTGTTCTAATTCACTATAATCTACAGCTTGTACAAATCTAATTCCAAATATTATAAACAAAACTGTAATTGCAATAAGGCATACTCTTTTTTTCACTATTATTCCTTTCTATTCTAAACGTCTAAATATTTCTTCATTGAAATTCTGCTTCCAAGAATACCTATTCCAACGCCTAAAATAATATATACAATTAATATACTTGAAAATAAATCTTTAAATTGTAACATATTAATTCCTATTGTTTGGATTGTTTCTGATTGTGCAAGTTTAATTGCACACCAGTTGTATAATGCACCTACTAGCCCTAATGATATTGCACTTGATATAATTCCTATAATTATACCTTCAATCATGAAAGGTGCACGTATAAAGCTATTTGTAGCTCCTACATATTTCATTATTGAAATTTCTTTTCTTCTTGCATGTACTGATAATTTTATTGTATTTGCAATTATGAAGATTGATATAAATATTAGTATTGCAAGTAAAATACCTGTAATAATCCTAATCCATTTTCCTATTACTGATAGTGTATTTATAGTTTTATTACTACTTGCTATTTTTTTAAAGTTTGGTAATTTACGAAGTTCAGATTGTACACTATCGTTTAGTTCTAGATTAGTTAGAGTTATTACGTAAGAATCATCAAAGAAATCTGGTTCCATTGATTCCATAAATGATGTATACCCATCATCTAAAATTTTTTTTGCTTCGTTAAATGCATCTTCTTTAGTCATTCTTCGTGCGCTGGCAACTCCGTTTATTGCTTCTATTTTGCTTTTCATTGCTACTATTTCTTCTTCTGTTGTATCATTTTTAAAGAAAACTCTTATTGCTTGTGAATCCTCAACATTTTCAACTAAATGAGTTATGTTTTTGCCTATTGCAAAAAACACTCCAAACATAAGCATTGTTACACACATTACTCCCAAACATGAAATTGTTGATTTTTTATTTTTAAATACATTTTTAAATCCTTCACTTAGGAAATAACCTATTACACTATATTTCACTTATTATACCCACCTTTTCTATCATCTCTTACAATAATACCTTTTTCGATTTCTATAACTCTTTTTTTCATTTTGTCAACAATATCTTTTGCGTGTGTTGCAATTACTACAGTTGTTCCTCTTAAATTTATTTCGTTTAGCAAATTCATGATATCCCATGCTGTTTCTGGGTCTAAGTTTCCTGTAGGCTCGTCTGCAATAATCATTGATGGATTGTTTACCAAGGCTCTTGCTAGTGCTACTCTTTGCTGTTCACCACCTGATAATTCATCTGGAAAAGCTTTAGCTTTTTGGCTTAATCCAACTAATGATAACACCATTGGAACTTGTCTTCTTATATGCTTTGGCGTAGCTTTTACTATATTCATTGCGAAAGCTACATTATCGTATACTGTTTTATCTGGTAAAAGTCTAAAATCTTGGAACACTACTCCCATGCTTCTTCTCAAATAAGGAACACGTTTTGGTTTTAAAAATGTAGTGTCTTTACCATTAATAATAATTGTTCCACTCGTTGGTTCTTCTTCTTTTAGGATAAGTTTTATAAGTGTTGATTTTCCTGAACCAGATTGACCAACTAGGAAAGCAAAATCTCCTTTGTCTATTTTAAAACTCGCATCATGAACAGCTTCTGTTCCTGTGCTGTATGTTTTTGATACATTCTTAAATTCTATCATTTTTTTCCCTCATTTTTTATGATATTTTTTTACACTTATATTATAATAATAAAATCGAAAAAAAGCAATATAAAATGGATTTTTTTCTAAAATGTAATATAATTGTAATATTTAGTCCATTTTGGTATGCTAAAAATTCCCAGGTTTTACTAAACTTGGGAATTTTATTTTATATATTATTTGCTTTACTTATTCCAACATATTCTAATGTTTTTCTTTCCTCATCTGTTACTTTATCTGCTTTGTATTTTAATTCATTGTCTTCAATTACAAATTTTTCAATATCGTCTCCATTTATGTCTTGTATTATTGTACTTATCTTAGATGGATCTGTTGTATCTATATTGTCGTCTCCATCTATTGCAATTTGCCTTGCATAATATTTAGTTACAGCATCCCTATACTGTGTAACTCTAGATGCAAATTCTGTTTTTTTAGCTGATGCAATTTCTTTATCTTCTCCATTAAAAGTTACTACTATTCCTGCAAGAATTATCAATATAATTACAGTAGTAATCAAGGCAATTAGTGTTACACCTTTATTGTTTCTTAAGTTCATCTTATGCCTCCTTATTTTTCCAAAATGCATTCTTCAATATGTTTTGCAGTCAAACCATAGTATTCTAAAAGTTCCACTGCTTTTCCTGATTTTCCGAATTCATCATTTATTCCGATTTTTATAAGTTTTGTTGGATATTCTTCTATTAATACATCTGAAATTGCTGTTCCTAGCCCATTTATTATGCTATGGTCTTCAATAGAAATTAATTTTTTAGTTTCTTTTGCACATTTTATTATCATTTCTTTATCAATAGGTTTTATTGTGTGAATATCAACAACCCTAATGTTAATTCCTTTTGCTGCTAGGTTTTCCTTAGCTTTTATTGCTTCTTGAACAACAACGCCTGTTGCAAATACTGTGGCATCAGTTCCGTCCCCTATTTGAACTGCTTTTCCTATTTCAAATTTTTGGTTTTCATCATATATAACTGGAGTGTCTAATCTGCAAAGTCTTAAATATACTGGACCTTGAAATTTTGAAATTGCTTCTACTGCCCAGCGAGTTTCTATATCGTCAGAAGTACACATTACTGTCATGTTAGGTAATCCTCTCATTAGGCCTAAATCTTCTATCATTTGATGTGTTGCTCCGGTCTTCGCCTACTGTTATTCCACTATGTGTTGCACATATCTTTACATTTAGGTTTGGATAGCAAATGCTATTTCGTATTTGGTCATAGCATCTCCCTGTTGCAAACATTGCAAATGTACTTGCATAAGGTATTTTTTCAAATGAAGCCATTCCTGCTGCAGTTCCCATCATATCTTGTTCAGCAATTCCCATGTCGAAAAATCTTTCTGGAAACTTTTTGGCAAATATTGATGTTTTTGTTGCTCCAGATAAATCTGCATCTAGCACAACTATATTCTTGTTTGTTTCGCCAAGCTCTGCTAATTTTTCGCCATAACTTTGGCGAGTTGCAATTTTTCTTGTTTCATCCATTATATTGTACCTCCTAACTCTTTCATTGCTTGCATATATTGTTCTTCATTTGGTGCTTTTCCATGCCAGCTAGCTTCATTTTCCATAAAAGATACACCTTTTCCCTTTATAGTATTTGCAATTATTACTGTAGGTTTTCCTTTTACTTTTTTTGCTTGCTCAAATGCAGTTATAAGTTCTTGAATATTGTGTCCATCAACATTTATTGTTTCAAATCCAAAGCTTTTGAACTTTTCATCTATTGGGTAAATATTCATTACATCGCTTACTTTGCCATCAATTTGAAGATTATTATTATCTATAATAACACACAAATTATCAAGCTTATAATGTGCTGAAGTCATTGCAGCTTCCCAAATTTGGCCTTCTTCAATTTCTCCATCTCCACATATACAATATACTCGAACGCCCTCTTTATCCAGTTTAGAGCTTAATGCCATGCCATTTGCAATAGATAAGCCTTGGCCAAGTGAACCTGTTGATGCATCAACTCCTGGCACTTTATTCATATCAGGGTGTCCTTGAAGATTACTATTTATGTTTCTAAAATGCTGTAACTCTTTTACATCAAAAAATCCCCTTAAAGCAAGTGCAGCATAAAGTGCTGGTGATGTATGGCCCTTTGATAAAACAAGCCTATCTCTTTCCTTAGCTTTGGGATTTTTTTCATCAATATTCATTTGATTAAAATATAATACTGAAAGTATTTCTGCAATTGATAATGAACCACCTGGATGTCCTGATTTAGCATTATATACTTCTTCAATAACCTCTTGTCTAATTAAATTAGCATATTTTTGCAATTCATTTACATCTTTAATTTTCAAAACATTTCTCTCCTATCTTTTTATATTTATATTGTAGTTTTATCATATTTTTGTGCTTTTGTAAATAGATAATTTGAATATTTATAAAAATAAGAGGCAGAAAATTTTCCGCCTCTTATAAAGAGATTTTGTCATTCCCACTTTGAGTAGAAAACATGGTTTTCTATTCTCGCAGTTACCTTTATATCTTTTCTTGCTTCAACCTGGTCTTCATCTGAAAGGTCAGGGTTATAGAAGAAAAGAGTTGGGCCACCTAATTCTTCCCGTAAAGGATCTTCTCCTTTAAGAGCTTTTTCAGCTGCCATAGTGCATTCAGGGACCTCACTTACCATGTCGTCTGTGATGTATTTTATACTAGCATAATGCTTAAGTACATCATTTATGTCATCCGGGAAATCGGGTGAGTTCAGACGATTGACAACAGTTGCTCCAACCGCAACCTTTCCATCAAGGCATTCTCCTCTTGCTTCAACATAGATAACCTTTGCGATTATCTTAAGAAGTTCAGGGTCTACCTGTTTTTTGGTGTCTTCGGTTTTGAGAGTTTCTGTCTTGGTGTCTACGATAGAATACGCAAAATACGTATCTTCGATAGTCTCGGGTGCTTCAACACGGGTTACCGTGTTTGCTGAAAAGTCAACGTTGGTTTTCTGGACCTTTTCATCTTTCTTGCTGAGAATATGCATCCCGCAAAGAAGTCCAATCGCTAAACCTACGGCAATTCCTACAGCCATGCCCTTAATTGTTGCCCTTCTGGTTGCCTTAATGCAAATCCTTTCTGGAATCATCTTGTCGTATGACTTGTGCACCATATTGTTCGTGGGGTAGTTGGTTCTCATGTTCCGGTTTTGCTGTGCGTAGTTTCCTACTCTGTTGTTGGGGTTGCTTGCGTTGTAATTCATGTTGTAATACCTCTTTCTTATATGAAATATACTTAATTATAGCATAAAAAGGTGTAAAATACAATTTTTGCATTTTACACCTTTCCAAAGTTTATAATTGGCCAATAACGTAGGATTACCTTTCCCTCAACTTTTTCTAATGGAACACACCCAAAAGTTCTACTATCCATACTCTCGTCTCTATTGTCTCCCATTACATATACACAGTCTTTTGGTACAATAACGTCATTATAATATACTGTTTTTGTTGTGGTTCCTTCTGGTAAATAATCTTCAACCATTTTAGTTCCATTAACATATACATTCCCATTTTTAATTTGAACTCTATCTCCTTCAAGTCCAATTACACGTTTAATATAGCTTACCTTTGTTAATTCAAGTACATAATAATTAAAAGTGTCAGTTGGTTCATAATCATAAATTGCAACTAAATCAGAAATATCCACATCTGTACCTCTGCGCACTGTACTTGGAGCTTCAAAAGTTATAATATCTCCATAATTATATCCTTTTTTATTAATACGCTTAACTCTGCTTAAAATAACTCTTTGATTTTCTTTTAATGTTGGATACATTGAAGACTGTTTTACAACAGTTGATGTAAAAATATAATATCTAGTTGCTAAAGCAATAACCAACGCCAAGAAAATACAAAAGCACCATTCGACTATTTCCTTAAAAACTTTTACTTCTTTTTCTTCAACAATTTCATCTTCCATTTGTTTTAACCTCGCATTTATTATATCATTATTGTGAGTTTTTTTACAAGAGTTTTTTATATTTTTATATATTTAAGGCAGTGATTTATTTTAATTAAATCACTGCCCTCTATTTTTTATTTTTGTCTATAATTTACTGTTACCGTTTTGCCTATTAATTTTGTTAAATCAACAAAATATTTTTTTCCATCAAATCCGACTAATTTATCATTTTCTGCGTCTTTATATGAAGTATATGTCTTTCCTCCTGCGATTTCTAACTTGAAGTCTTTTGTTATATCTATTTTATCAAGATATACCTTACCTATTTTCCTATCGTTTTCATCTATATCATGAGTCTTTTTGTTTGATACTGTTTCTGTTATACTTCCTATCATTGCTCTTTGTAAATCATCTGCAGTCATATTATTATTTGCAAATGCTTTGTCTGCATAGCTATAATTGCTATATGGATTCTTAACAACTGGTACATTACTATATTTTGCTTCATTTTTATAATGTCCTGGGGTATCTTGCTTAAATCCAACAGAACAGCTAACACTAATATCTTGTTTAAAATTATTTAAATATTTATATAATTTTTGTGATATTTTTTTATCCTCAATTTGATTTCTAGTGTCTGTTTCTATCCAATTTTCGCAACTTCCAACGTTTGTATTATTTGGGTTTAGTACTGTTTTTCCATACTGTGTTGTTAAATCCATTGCAATAGTAAATACCTTTGCTGAAGTTCCATAGGCTTTTGCTACTTGTTGTTTATAATAATTTGCTGTTAATATTGTATAGTATCCATACACTGCTGAAGTATTCTTTAATTGTGAGGTACCTAATACCGGTCCAGATAGTGGTGATGTATAATTTGTTGAAAATACTGTTGGCTCACCATCTGATACAATTATTATAACAGGAACTCTTTGTACATCTTTTCCATCTACTTTGACAGTTTTACCTGTGCTATTAATTAATTGTTCTGCACCTTTTTGTATTCCTGCTTGAGTAAATGTTCCAGCCTCAAAGTATCTTGTTTTTTTAGTCTCACCTTTAATGTTTGTTTCAATCCTATTTTCTGATTTATTTAAATAATTTTTACCATCATTTGCAGTATATCTTCCAAGAGGTAGTATTACTGAGGAATGTTCTTTATTATTGTATGAAACACTTAATTTTGAAAGAACCCCATGTTCACTATATCCCACAACTGAAATTCTATTATTTTTATTAAATCTCAAAATTTCATCTATAGCATTATTTACTGCTTTAACCATATTTGTTCCTCTTGAAGAACCTCTGTCTATCATGCTCCAAGATGTGTCAAGTACAAAGACTACATCTACAGGGATTGGAGATTCTGTTGTGCTTTGTGTATCCCAATTCATTGTTATTGTACCTTTAGGCGCTTCTGTATATGTGTTTGTTACATTATAGCCTGTTACATTTGATGTATAGCCTGAAACTGTTTCTTCGCTTATTGTGTATGTTATTTTCTTTCCTGCTTCATATACTGGTAAATCTTTAAATTCCCATGCCCAGTTGTCGCTTGCTTTTACTTCTTTGTTTGCTACTTTTTTTCCATTTGCTAATAAGTTTATTGTTATACTTTCTGGTCTCCTATTATACTTATTATCATAATCAACCCAAGTTTTTGTTCCTGAAACTTCTGTTTTTTCTGGTACATAGCTGTTTTTGATGTTCATTTCATCATATTCTACTGTATATTCTTTTCCATTCTTTCCAGCTATTTTTCCGTTTTCTTCGCCTACTTCTTTTACTGTGTATGTTATTCTTTCTCCTGCTTCATATACTGGTAGCTCTGACCAACTATAATCTAGTTTTTTTCCTTTTAGAACTTGTTTATAGTTGTCTCCCATACTTGTTGTTGTGCCATTTACTGTTTTTAGTAGTTCTACTGTTATGCTGTCTGGTCTTACTCCATCTTGGTTATTGTTATCATTCCATGTTTTGCTTCCTGATATTATTGTTTTTTCTGGTGTATGTGTATTTGTTATGTTGTATCCATCTACTACTGTTGTATAATCTGTAACTGTATCTTCACTTATTGTGTATACAATTTCTGTTCCAGAATTATATTTATCTAAGCCTGTAAATGACCATGACCAGTTGTCGTTTGCTGTTACTGTTTTGCTTGTTACTTCTGTTCCATCTGCTAATAATCTTACTGTTATGCTACTTGGTCTCTTTCCATCTTGGTTCTCTTCGTCATCCCATGTTTTGCTTCCTGATATTATTGTTTTTTCTGGTGTATGTGTATTTGTTATGTTGTATCCATCTACTACTGTTG
>CAKPLZ010000013.1 GCA_934167835.1 uncultured Clostridia bacterium
ATACTTCCTTGTCTTGCTCTACCTGTTCCTTTTTGTTTCCATGGCTTTCTTCCACCACCAGCAACTTCTGCTCTTGTTTTTGTGCTAGCTGTGCCTTGTCTTTGATTTGCCATGTAATTTACTAAAGCAATATGAACGATTTTTTCATTTGGTTTAATTCCAAATACGTTTTCGTTTAATTCTATATCGCTTACTTTTTTACCTTCTATATTGTATACATCTATTTTAGGCATTTCGTTTTCTCTCCCTTCCTACTATTTTGAACTCTTTACTGAATTTCTTATTTTTAGGATAGCTCCTTTATTTCCTGGAACACTACCTTTTATTAATATTACGTTCTTATCTAAATCAACTTTTACAATTTCTAGGTTTTGAACTGTAACTGTTTCATAACCCATGTGTCCTGGTAAGTTCTTTCCTTTATAAACTCTACCTGGAGTTGATGTAGATCCCATTGAACCTGGTCTTCTGTGGTACATAGAACCATGTCCCATAGGTCCTCTTGATTGTCCATGACGTTTGATAACACCTTGGAATCCTTTTCCTTTTGATGTTCCTGTAACATCTACTGTTTCGCCTGCTGCGAAAATATCAGCTTTTATTTCATCTCCTACATTGTAAGAAATTTCTTCTAATCTAAATTCTCTTAAATGTTTTTTTGGTTCAACATTTGCTTTTGTAAAATGACCTTTAACTGGTCTTACAAGTTTCTTTTCTTTTACTTCTCCGAAACCTAATTGAATTGCTTCGTATCCATCAGCGTCCTTTGTTTTAACTTGTACTACTGTACATGGACCTGCTTCAACTACTGTAACTGGAATAGCTGCTCCTTTTTCATCAAAAATTTGAGTCATTCCTATTTTCTTTCCTAAAATTGCTTTTTTCATTTAAAAATCCTCCTAACTATTGGCTAACAGTTTTTGCTAGCTTGGTCTTAAGGTATATATTTTTAACCTCTAACCTATTAAAGTTTAATTTCGATATCAACACCTGCTGGTAAATCTAATTTCATTAGGTTATCAACTGTGCTTTGAGTTGGATATAGAATATCGATAACTCTTTTGTGTGTTCTCATTTCGAACTGTTCTCTTGAATCTTTGTGTTTGTGTGGTGAACGAATAACTGTAACTACTTCTTTTCTTGTTGGTAGTGGAATAGGACCTGAAACTTTAGCTCCTGTTCTTTTAGCAGTATCTACTATCTTTTCAGCAGACTGATCTATAAGAACGTGATCATAAGCTTTTAATCTTATTCTTATTTTTTCGCTTGTAGCCATCACCTTTTTAGTTCCTTTAGTAGCTTTTTCTGTTTTTGCAGCTGGTTTTTTATTAGCTGTTTTAGCTACTGGTTTCTTAGTTCCTTTTTGAACTTTTTCTGTTTTTGCAACTTCTGCTTCATTTGCCATGTTAAATTCCCTCCTTTTAATTTGTTTTTAGTTTTCCTTAAGTTTGGCATCTCTTAAAGAAAATCTTAAATAAATATTGCCTGAGGAAAGTTATTAACGCACCCTGGTGTTTCATTGAATTCCATTTTTTTATCCTAGTTTGAGCTAGGACAAGTGCTAAATCTCTAACTTATCCGCCTAGGTCTTAGCCAAGACATACTCCACGAAAGTTCCCTCCATTATATAAATGTAGCCACATTTCGCTTCAACGCAAATCTACACGCAATATCTATTATACTGCGCATATAGTATATTTGTCAAGTTTTTTACATAAAATTCCTAATTTTTATGATTTTTTATAAAAATTTCTTTACATTAAAGCACAAGAAGAAAGCCCACCAAACGGTGAGCTTTCCTGATGAACTTACTTAGTCGTCACTTTCGTCCGAGATGTCCTTAGAGCAGCTAGGAGCATTTTTATGCTTCTTTATTGCATTTCGCAATTCGCTGTCATCCGGTAAAGGGTTTGCTGTCCAAAGATACTCAAGAGTCTCCATTGTCGTGTTCGGGTTACTTGCCACGTTGTTCAGCATCTGGCGTACGTTTTTAATGTAATTAACGTAATGTCTACTTCTGTCGTTTCTAAAAAACCATACTCCTGTTTTGGTCAACATCTTCAAAGTTTCTTTCCCTGCATTGGGATGAGCAGCTAATTTGATGCTACCCGTATAAATGGAATCATACATCTTCTCGTAGATGTCAGTCAAAAGTTCCGTAGAAGTGTTAGGATTTTCCAAGAGCTCGTCGTAGCATTTACCCGCCATCTCGATGTACGCTAAAAGTTCCTGTTTTGCCGAATGCTTTGCGACATACTTTGTAAATTCGTCGCTCCTATTCATCAAGTAAAAAAGCGTATCGTATTCAATGTTGGGAAATTCAAGTACGTCGTCCCAGCACAAGTTCCTAATGTCTTGGTTTCTCACATAGTCATCAATGATGTCTCCAGGACACCTGCTGCTTAGGCAAACAATCCTTTTCGTCCACGAATTTTTCTCAGCTAATTTGCGGAGAATCATGCTTGTGCAAAATGGGTTTTTGGTAACTGCAGCTTGTACGCCCCAATCATCGCTCTCTGCAAGGAATTGCAAAACCTTTGCAGACTGCGTTGTCAATGCCGTCTGGAGCTCAGCTTCATTTTTAAGCTCGAAATAGACTCCTTGATGGCTAAGCTCTTCTAGCTTGGAAGCTATGTTGCTGTTCATCAAAATTTCCTTTCTCCCTAATTAGGGACTCGTTCTCGTTCCTGTTGCTATGCGTGAAAGTTTGTATTTCAGGTAAAACCTTTATACTAATAATATTATACCATATTATGTTGACTAACTGCAAGTTAGTTTATTTAACCTAAAATTTCTTTTCCTAAAAAGCTCAAAAAGAAAGCCCACCAAAAGGTGAGCTTTCTTGATGAACTACTTAGTAAGTGCTTTCATCCAAGGCTTCAAGGTGTCTTTAATTAAGCTAGGTGTATTTTCATTATTCACCATTGCAATTAATACTTCGCTGTCACAAAGTAATGAGCCATGCTTCCAGATATGCGTAAGAGTCTCTGCCGTTGTGGTCGGATTATTTGCCACATTTTTCAGAGTATCCACCGCTTCACGATAACGTCCTTCGTACCATTCAGGTCTTTGAAGAGCATCGATTCCAAGTTTGGCCAAAGCGTCTAGAGTCTTCTCGTCTGCATTTGGGTTAGCAGCTATTTTGCTTGCAATTCTACAATTGGAAGGATAGCTTTTTGCTATACTTTCCAAGAGTTCCGTGGGGCAGTTGGGATTTTCGATAACGTACTCTTCCGGACCGTACATCAAAATTTCCTGTCTTTCCGTAGTCCTTGCAATATGAACTGCAAAGTCCTCATTCTCACCCATCAGATATAGAAGTGTATCATCTTCCATGTTGGGGAGATTGCTCATTTTATCCCTCAAGTACCTCCAATCGTCCAGTCTAACAAAAGTTCTTGCAATGTCATCGAGGATGTCTCCTGAGCATTTTGGGTTCTGACTTACTAGTTTCATAAACTTAATGTCGCTGTCATTAAGCTTCTGTCTACCCATAATTTCAGAGATGAAATTACGGATATTTTGGCATGTGCAAAACGGGTTCATGGTAACCGCAGCTTTAACGCTCCACTCCTCGCTCTCTGCAAGGAATTTCAAAACCTTTATTGACTGTGTTGTCAATGCTGTCTGGATTTCTGCTCCATTCTTCCGTAAAGCATCTTTGCCGTAGAAGCCAAAAAGCTTAAGCTCGGCTAGCTTTTCCTCTATGTTGCTGTTCATCAAACATTCCTTTCTCCCTAATTAGGGACTCGTTCTCGTTCCTGTTGCTATGCGTGAAAGTTTG
Organism: uncultured Clostridia bacterium; assembly: GCA_934167835.1. Lineage (GTDB taxonomy): Bacteria > Bacillota > Clostridia > TANB77 > CAG-508 > UMGS1781. The sequence goes on from CAKPLZ010000013.1 coordinate 3,785, forward strand.
TATTTCGGAAATAATTCCTTATACCAGTATTATTATACCACATTATGTTGACTGTTTTCAAGTTGAGCTAATTTGTTGCTTATATATATATGTGCACGAAAAAAGAAAACCCACATTTAGTGGGCTTTCTTGATGGGCTATTTACTGTGCGTCACTCTTGTCTAAAATGTCTTTGACGAAATCAGGAGCATTCTTGTGGTTCATTATTCCCCTTTTAATTTCATTATTACGGTCATTATCAACTTTCCGTAAAATTTCAAACACATCTGTTGACTCGTCTGCGTTTTGGGAAACATCTTCCTCCACATCTGACTGCGAGCCTGTATCCTCATCGCCAACCCAGCTTACACTATTGGCTATAATTTCCAAAAGCTTCTTAGGGCAATTCGGGTTCTTGACAAGGTCAGTCACGTTGCAATAGGGCATAATTCCCTGCCTTGCAGTGTTCTGTCCTATATACTCTCTAAACTCCCAGCTCATATCCATCATGTAGAGGATTGTGGGTATTTCCACATTAGGATGATTGCTGATTTCAATCATCCAGTTCATTACCGTATTCGGCACATACTGTCTGACAATTATGTCCAAGAGCTCTCCTGAACATAACTTACACTTGCTAACAAAGATTTTTACAGTAAGATCCTCCGTTTCCTGTTCCAGGAGCTTGCGGAGAATTCCACAAGTACAAAACGGATTCATCGTTACTGCACACTTTACTGCTACATCATCCATCTCTGCAAGGTAGTTTAATACCTTAACAGATTTAGTTGTCAATGCAGTCTCAACCTCAGGTAGCGCTTCTTTCTGAAATGATACGGGTAAATCACCAAGTGACTTTGCCAGCGTTAAGCTGTTAATGTCCATCTGACATTCCTTTCTCCCTAATTAGGGACTCGTTCTCGTTCCTGTTGCTATGCGTGAAAGTTTGTATTTCGGAAGAAATTCCTTATACAAATATCATTATACCACATTATGTCAACATTTTCAACTTGACCTTTTCATTCCCTATATTTCTATTATTTTATTAACCTACTCGTTCCCAACCTATCTGCACCTGCTTCTATGAATTTTTGAGCATCTTGGAAGTCTTTTATTCCTCCTGCTGCTTTTATTTTTTTACCATTTTTTACATGATTTTTAAATAGTATTATATCTTCTAGTGTTGCTCCTGCTGTGCTGAAGCCTGTTGAAGTTTTGATGTAGTCTGCTTTAGAGTTTGATACTACCTCACATAGCTTTATTTTTTCATCTTCTGTAAGTAAACATGTTTCTATAATTACTTTTAATAGCTTTCCATTGCATGCTTCTTTAATTTCATTTATTTCGTTTAATATATATTCGTAATTACTTTCTTTTACTTTTCCTATATTAATTACCATATCTATTTCATCTGCGCCATCTTTTACAGCCTGGGCTGTTTCAAATACCTTGGTAGAAGTAGTATTGTAACCATTTGGGAAACCTATTACTGTGCAGATTTTCATTTTTCCTTTTACATAGTCTTTTGCCTGTTTTACATATACTGGTGGTATACAAACTGATGCTGTATTATTTGCAATTGCATCATCACATATTTTCTCAATATCTTTCATAGTTGCAGTTTGTTTTAATAAAGTATGATCTACCTTTTTTAAAATTTCTTCATTCATTTATTTTTCCTCCTTGTTTTCTTCTAATACTGAAGTACAGTGTGGACATCTTGTTGCATTAATATTAATTTCTGAAAAACAATATGGACAAATCTTTGTTGTTGGAGTTGGTGCTACTATTGTTTCTTTATCTGTTTTTCTTATTCCAAATTTGCCTTTCTTTTTCAATTTTTTAATTTCTTCTTCTTTTATTTCTTCAATCTTTTTATTTAGTTTGTTAATATATCTTACGACTAAAAATATTGAAAATGCTATTATTAAGAAATTTACTACTGCTGTTATAAAAGACCCATATTTTATCGAACTTTTTCCTATTGTTACTGTAAGTTCTGAAAAGTCTACTTTTCCTGTAAATATAGCTATTGCAGGCATTATTATATCATTTACTAATGAATTTACAATTCCTTGAAACGCACCACCTATGATAACACCTACTGCTAAATCCATTATATTTCCTTTCATTGCAAACTCTTTAAATTCTTTAAACATATCTAAAATCCTTCCTTTCAATATTATTATAATACTCGAAAAGTCGAATTTTGTCAACTAAAAAGAATGGACATTTGCCCATTCTTTTGATTTTTATTTTACTAAGCTTTATCCTCCTAATCCAAAGCTTACACCTAGTGCATTATTTATTTGTGACATTACTTGACCTTCATCAATATGACCTATTTTTTCCTTTAGTCTACTTTTATCTATTGTTCTTATTTGTTCTGCAAGTAATGTTGAGTCTGCTTTTAGGCCAAATTCTGTGGAACTTAATTCAATGTGTGTTGGTAATTTGTTTTTATTTGCTTGAGATGTTATTGCTGATACTATTACTGTTGGACTGTACTTGTTGCCTGTATCGTTTTGTATTACCAATACTGGTCTTATTCCTCCTTGTTCTGACCCCACTACTGGACTTAGGTCTGCATAAAACATATCTCCTCTTTTTATTACCATTTTTCTTCACTCCTGCTATTTAGTTTTATACTTTAAATATAGGTAATAGAGTTTTTTCTTGTGTGCTTGTTCATCTGTTTTTAGTTTTTTACCACTTCTTTGATGTGTTTTTTAGTTCTATCTCATTATATATTATGTAAATTTTTGTATTTTGTGTCGAATCTATTATTTCCATTTTGTCAATTTTCCCTGTTTTTTTATTGATATATAGTATCTTGCTTGAACTATATCTGTTTTTATTTTTTGTGTTTGTTTCCATGATTACTGTTTCATCTTTTTCAAATATTTTTGCCGTTTCATCATTTTTATAATCTTCAATAAATGCAATTAAGCTTAATTCGTTGCTTTCAATATATTTATAATTCTCATATATATGTTTTAAATTTAGTTTGGAATTTTCAATTGTTAAATTATTTCCATCAAACTCGAACTTAGTTCCTGCAATGTATTCAGGTTCTAGTAGTTCCTGTTTGAATGTATTTGTTTTTTTATTAGCTTCTTGTAATATTCTATATGTGTTTGTATTTTTGTTGCTTTGTACAGTTACTGTTGCAACTGCATTATATCCTTCTATATTTAAAATATTTTCTTTAATAATTTCAGCTGATTTATTAATCATATTATTTCCTGTTTCTATTTTTTTATAATAAAATTTTATAAAAAATATTAATAAAGCTAATGATATTATCAAAACAAATGCCAATATTTTTTTCCTGCTTTTCATATATACCAACTCCCTTTATTTTGATATATATTGAGAAGTAAAAAAAATATGCAGGTAAAAACCTGCATTATAGTAAACATTTAATCCTTATCTTCAGCCATATCTTTAATTAATTCTAATTGTGAAATAAGTAAAGACTCCATTTTTGCTTTGTATACGCTGAACTGCTTTTTCAAAGAATCAATTTCTTTTTCTTTAATGATTATTTGAGTATTTAATTCGTCAAGCTTTGTTTTAGCTTGGTACTCAGCATCTTTTATAATTTGTTCTGCTTGTTGTTTTGCTACATTTTGTATTTCATCTGCTGTTTTTTGTGCTACAACTAAAGTATTTTGAAGTGTTGATTCAATGTTTTTGTATTGTCCAACATCGTTGTGAAGTTCTTCTGTGTTTTCTTTTAAAGCTTTATTTTCCTTGTATATTTTTTCATAATCAGCTGTGATTTCATCAAGGAATTCATCAACTTCGTCTACATTGTAGCCATTTACCATTTGTTTAGAAAATCTTTTATTTTCGATGTCTAAAGGTGTTATCATAAGTCTTTCCTCCTCTTTAAACTTTATTTTAGCCAAGATACTGATAATTTGTTTTTTAGTTCCTCTCTTGCTAAGTCGCTTTCTATATCATAATTTACTGGCGCAATAAGAAATATTGAATTTGATACTTTTTGAATATGTCCATTTAGTGCGTGTACTGCTCCACTTAAGAAATCTATTATTCTTCTAGCTACATCTTTATTAACATATTCTAGATTAACAATAATTGATTTTTTTTCTTTTAAGTAGTTGCATATTTCTTCTGATTGATCGAAAGATGTTGGTTGTGTTATAACCATTTTTACTGCTTGAATTTGTGGCATATTTACTATTTTAGTTTTTTTACCTCCAAACAAACCTCTTTCTTCAACTTCTTCCTCTTCCTTTTCGTTATCTAATTCATAAACATCTTCATTTTCGTTTTCTTTCTCATTTTCATTTGCTAAGCCTAAAGCATCTAAAACCTTATTTACTATTGCTACAGCCATTTTTAACCCTCCTAAATATTCCTTAGTAATATATACCAGTATATTATAGGATTTTTTCAAATTTGTCAAGTATTTTTCAAAATGTTTTAAAAATGACATATTTTTGTAATATTTTTGTAATATTTCTTTATTTTTGTCTTTTTTTATGTTATAATTATTAAATATTTCCATTAAGGAGGGAAAAATATGTCTTTGACATTTTTGCATGACTTTCTCGAGAGGCAAAACTTATCTGGTTTGTCTAAAGAGGAAGTGCAGGAACTTTCCAACATTGTGTTTAATGCTATCTTAGTTGAAACAGACAACACAAGGGAAAATGAATGCAGAATGCTCCTGGATTCAAGCAAGAATCTTCCTTCACCAAAGGTTGTTGACATTCTTTTGAATGAAGGTTTTAGCTTTGTTTTCCAGTATGGACGCCAGTACATCGTCTGGAAGCGTAAATTCTTATGTATTGTCTAAATTTTTTCCTATGGCCGTGTATCAATTGATATACGGCCCTTTATTTTACTTTTTTTCTATTTTATGGTATAATTATTACTGTTGGGGGTAATTTATGATTAAACTAGTAGCTAGTGACCTAGACGGCACTATTATTGATAAGAATAATTATATTTACGAAAACAACTTAAAGGCAATTGATGACTTAAATAACCATAAAATGAATTTTGTAATTTGTACTGGTAAAACATATCCAATAACCAAACAGCTTTGTTCAAAAATTAATGCTTCTTTTGGTATTTTTGGAAATGGTAACCAAATTTTAGATTTAAAAACTGGAAAAGAAATTTATAGAAAGTTGTTGTCTAAGGACATTGTTTTAAAATGCATTGATATCGCAAAAAGCAACAATTCTTCTATTCACATTTATACAGATAAAGCTGTTATTTCTGAGAAATTGCTTTATTTGGACTTAAGAAACTACATTCTTCAAACTTCAACTAAATCTGAAATTTCAATGGAATTTAAAATTGTTGATGATATAAAAAAATATGTTGCAAATAATGATATTTCTGTTTGTAAGCTTGTTATCTCAAATGACAAAACAACAAAACCTATAAGTGATGAAATATTGAAAACATTAGATGTTTCCATTGCAACTATAAGAAAATTTGGCGAATACAAAGATTTTACTATAAATAAAGAATACGAATATATTGATATTACTCCAAAAGGTGTTACTAAAGATACTGCTCTTCAAATTTTAGGTAATTATTTAAATATAAAGCCAAATGAAGTTTTAGCAGTTGGAGATAATTTGAATGACTTCGATATGGTAAAAAATGCCGGAATTGGAGTTGCTGTTGCAAATGCTTATGATGAGCTAAAAAATGTAGCTAGTTATACTACTTCAAACCCTGTAGAAAAAGGCGGATTTGCTGAGGCTGTTTATAAATTTGTAAAATTTTAGAGAAAGATTTTATATCTTTCTCTTTTTTTAAAAATCCATTCCCATTTTTCTTACTAATTTTTTTGCTTGTTTGCATATTTTTCTTTTGCTAAACATTCCCTCTTCATACATCATATATGCTGCAGCAGTAATTGCTGTTCCAAGCATCATTCCCTTTATAAAGTTCATTATATTTCCCCCTTTATTTTTTATTATTTGCTCTTTTTTGTTTTTTATACTCTGTAATAATTGTGTAAATCTCATAAATTGCGATTATTCCTAAAAAAACACCAAAAATTTTTTTTAAAATTTTAACATCCATTTTGCCCGAAATTATTGCTCCTATTATTGCCCCAACTACACCACTTGTTGCTAAAACAAGCCCTACTTTCCATTCTATAAGTTTTTCTTTTATTGATACAATTATTGCAGATATTGATGTTGGAACAAAAAACACCAAATTTGTTGCTTGAGCAATATGTTGGTCAACCCCTAAAAAAATAGAAAGAACAAGTATTAGTATTGTTCCTCCTCCCATTCCTGTTCCACTTACAATTCCTGAAATTAATCCAGTTAACGTTTCTTTCATTATTTTCCTTTCATGCCATTATCATTTTAAATGATGTATATACTAAAAAAACAACAAATGCAATTTTTAATACTTTTGTTGAAACAACCTTTAGTAATCTTGCTCCAATTATTCCACCAACTACTCCTCCTATTGCACACTTTATTCCTAAGTTCCAATCTACGAAATTATTTTTATAATAAAATATTCCGCTCGTAATTACCATTGGTAGTATTGCAAATACCGAAGTTGCTCTTGCTTTTGCGTCTTCAATTTTAAATATATGAATTAATGCGGGCACAATAATCATTCCTCCTCCTGCTGAAAAGAGGCCACTTATTATTCCTGCACAAAAACCAATACTTATCTTTTTTAGCATTATTTCTCCTGTTTGGCATATTTTTCAAATTCCGCTTCAGCGTGTTTTGTTAAAGCTGCATCACACTTTAACATTTGAATAATAATCTCTTGTTTTAATTCTTCTGGCTTTATATTATCTGCTTTATCCAAAAATAACTGAAGTTCTTTTAAATATTCCTTGCTTTGATTTTTCCAATTTGCATCTATTTTCATAGTTATATTATTTCTTTTTTTCATTATTTTTATACTTCCTTTCTTAAAGTACTGCTATTATATCATTATTTTTACTGGTGGGCAACTTTTTATTACGTTTATCGTTATATTTATGCTTACTTTATATTATTTTCAGTAAAAAAATGGTAAAATACTGCATATTACAGTAAGAGAGGTGTTTTACTTATGATTAAAATTAAACTTTCCAATTTGCTAGGCGAACATAAAATGACACAAAAAGCTTTAGCTGACGTAACTCATATACGCCCTGCTACAATTTCCAAAATGTATTACGAGGAAATTAAAAGGATAGATGTAAAACAAATAGATAGTATTTGTAAAGCATTTGATTGTGAAATTTCAGAGCTTTTAGAATATATTCCAGATAAAAAATAAACGAGAATTGCTCGTTTATTTTTTAATATTTACACTATTTTCTATTGAATTTTTTTGGCTTTCTATTGCATTATTTTCAGATGTATTATTTATTTCGTTCTTTGTTTGATTAGATGATGTAGGTATTGCATTTTCTGGTGTCTGTGTAAATAATGTTGACATTAAGAATAGTACAAATACAGTTGAACATGCTACTGCAAATGCCATGATTTTATCTTTATCAAATACTAAAAACATTATGATTCCCTCCAGTTTATATGTTATTTAAGTTTATTCATATAGTTTTTAGATTATACTTTATTCTGCATCACTTTTAAATTTTTATTTGTGTTAATTATATTTATTTCATTTGCTCTGTAAGATTTTACCCTATATTCGTTTTTGCCATCAAATATAATTTTTACGACTTTAGTATATTGACTATTTTTTAGTTCTTCAATTTCTAAGCTACCTTTGGTTTTCTTTAGTGTTTCAAATGTTGTCATAAATCCTATTCCGCTTCCACCTGTAAGCTTATGTGTTGTAACTCTTTGTGTTCCAAGTTTTATTAATGTATCTATATCAAACTCAATTCCTGTATCACATATATGTATTTCATAAGATTCGTTTTTTATTATTTTTACAAGTATGTTTCTTTTTGAAACATTACTGCTGTTTATTGCTATAATTGCATCTTTGATGTGATCACCTAAAATTGTTTCAATATCTTTAAGTTCCACTTTATTTTGCAACATTGATTTTATATCGCAGAATAATTCCAACTCTATCTTAATAGACGCTTTATTTGCTTCATTATAAAAATATTCCAATATATTATCTATTCCAAAAACACCGGTCTTTTGAATTTTTTTATCTGATTCAATATGTTTTTTCATTTCTTCTGAGTATTCTTTTGAAATAGAATTTAGTTGTTTTTCAAAATTTGTAAAATCTTCACCAAACTCTGTCTGCATTTTTTCCATTAATGCTGGATTTGATATAATTTTAGCCGTAAAGCTCTCTAATGCTCGTATTCTACTGCTATATTTGTGATTCACTTTGCTTATGCTCTCATTTTCTTCTAACACTTTTTGCATTTCATTTTCTTTTATTTTAATTTGATTTTCTAAATCAGCAATGTTATTTTCTTTAAGCTTTTGTTTGTAATATATAATCAATTTGCCTTTAATCCAAATTGCCAAACATACAAGTTCTATTATTATACCAATAAATAGGTATGTGTTTGTTGTAACATCATTGTGACTTCTTACTCTAGAATATAAAACCATTGCTACTCCAATAATAATAACTCCAATAACTCCAAGGTTTCCCATTTTATCTTTGTCTTTCAAAAATGTTATGCCATTTTTAAAGCGTTTAATTTTGAAAACAAAATTTATAATAATACTTTCTACAAATATGCTGCTGAATAAGATACGTATGTCGTTCACTTCCAGATTTATTTTTAGTAATTGAATTATTGTACATGATATAATTATTGATATTACATAAAAAATGTATGTTACCGTAAGTGATATAAATGTGAGGACTATTGAGTATTGTAGGGTATTTTTTGTGACTTTGCTAATTATAAAGCTATATAAAAAATACACTATTACCATTGATGGCAATATCTCTAATTTTTTTATTAAAACCAAGCCCAGAGTAGCCATTCCAATACTATACAATATAGCTAATATAGCATTCTTTAGGTTGTTATTATCGTATTTAATTAACTTTATTATAATAAAATATGTAAAAATATTTATAGTACTGATTTTAGCAATGCTATTAATTATATTCATGTTAACCATAAAATCACCTTTTTAATTATATAAAAAACATAAAAAATAGTCAAACAACTAACTGTTTGACTATTACTATTAACTTTATATTATTTCCAACCGCCCCAGTAGCCAAGTGCTTTCATTATCCATTCCCACATACTTTACCACCTCCATTCTGGTTAAAAATAGAATGATTTCGTGTATCATTGTATTTAAAATTTTTTAATACAATAAAAAAATACCACCTAATCTACTCAGATTATGTGGTTTGGTGGATGAAAAAATATGCAAATATATGCACAAGGCTTTTAAAGGCAAAAAAATAAGAGGTTATATAAGCCTTCTTATTTTCTCCTCGTAATAATATATAAATTCAGTTGGTGTTGGCACCCCTGTTTCATGATTTATTCTCGCTTTATAGTGTTTTAATAAGTCTTCTATTGAAGATAATCTCCATGCATAGTTTATGGATGTTTGCATTGCCCTACTTATAGTGCTATTTACTACTTTGTATTTATTTGCCAAGTAATAGAAAACCGACTTGTCGTCTATATCCTTATTGCCTATCAGATAAAAAATTGCCTCTTCTAAATATTTGCTGCCGTTTTAAATGATTTGGTATTCCAATTAAATCCATTTCATTTTTTATCATTTGTTTAATCTTCTCTTCATCTTCAATTGAAGCCTGTCCCTCTTGTTTTTGTTTGCTATTTCCATTACTTACGATATCTCTTATGGAAATCATTGAATTTATTACCATTTCTGCACTATAGTCATTTTGTTTTTTATAGAATATAAAATCCACTCCGAGTTTTCTCACAAGATTGTAAATAATAGTTGATGCAACATTTGTTGTTACAATAATTAGAGGTTTACTATCTAATTTTAATTTCTGTAGTTCTTTCAAAAACATTAGACCAGAACCTTCTCCATTGTGTAGTTCTAAATCTAAAATTATTCCTTCAGGCATATAGCTTTTCACATATTCAATAGCAGTAATGCTTGAGTTTGTAGCTTTTACAAGTTTTACATCATTCTTAAGTTTAATACATTCATTAAAATTATTAACCTCTATCTCATTATCTTCTATTATTAGAATAGACATTGGTCTTTTAATGTCTGACATAGTAAAAATTACCTCCTACGTAAAAACTTTCGTTCGCTATGAACCTAATTATTACTATACCACATTTTTCGACAAATTTCTACATTTTTTGCATTCTTTACATAATAAGAATGCAAAAAATACTATTTTTAATTAATTCCTGTTGCAATAACAGTAACTATTGTTTCATTTTTCATTCTTTCATCAATTACAGTTCCAAATATAATGTTTGCATCTGGATCAACTTTATCATTTATTATTTGAATTGCAGAATTTATTTCACTTAGTCCTAAGTTTTCTCCTCCTCTTACATTGAATATAACACCTTTTGCATTATCAATTTTATTCTCTGTTAATGGATTTTCAATGGCTTGTCTTACTGCATCTTCCAAAGTATCTCCTTCTCTTGCTTTTCCTATTCCCATATATGCTTTTCCTTTATATCCGAAAATAGTTTTTATATCAGCGAAATCTATGTTTATTTCTCCAACTGTTGTAATCAAATCTGTTATACTTTGAATTCCTTGTTTTAAGATACTGTCTGCAATTTCAAAGGCTTCGCCTATTGGTGTTTTATCGCCAACAACCTTTAACAAATTATCATTTAGAACAACTATTAAAGCATTAACATTTTCTCTTAATTTTTCAATACCTGCATTTGCTCTATTTGCTCTTTTTTTGCCTTCAAAAAGAAATGGCTTTGTTACAATTCCAACTGTTAAAATATTCATTTTCTTTGCAACCTCTGCAATTACTGGAATAGCACCTGTTCCAGTTCCTCCGCCCATTCCTGCTGTTAAAAATAGCATATCTGTATTTTGTAAAATTTTCTTAATTTCATCTCTACTCTCAATTGCAGCTTTTTCCCCAACAATTTCATTTGCACCAGCTCCAAGGCCTTTAGTTGTTTCTTTACCAATTTGCAAAATGTTTTTAATCTTAGTTTTTCTTAAAATACTAGTTTCAGTATTTAAAAGGTAAGTTTCAATATTAGGCACATTATCATTAATCATCCTAATAACAGCATTATTACCTCCGCCTCCAACACCTATAACCTTTATTTTAACTAAACTATCAACATTTTTATTTCCATTATTCATACTCAAAATCACCTTTCCTATTGCACCAAATATTGTGCTTTTAAAATTTAACACAAAATCTTGAAAAAGACAAGTGGTTTAGGAAAAAAATGTATTTTTTATGAAAGATTAGAAACTCCAATTTCTTACTTTCAACAATTTTATTTAATTTTAGTTATAGCACTTTAACCAGTTATAATGCCATCTAAAGCCCGCAAACGTAGAAAAAGCGCCACTACTCAAGTGGCGCCATACTAGTGGCGGAAAATTTTCGCCCTATTTCTCCTAATTTTATTACCCTAAAACTACTTCCTGCTATTTTTTACTGTATCGCCTGCGAGCTTACAGGTTTACATAAAGTGCTGAGCGGAAGGAAATGTCGCCGTCGCTGCCGCCTGGAGCACTGAGGTCGCGACTGCAAGCTGGACAGCTAGAACCATCGTTGTAGTAATTGCCGGCCCCTGTAAACTCGCATACCTGAAAAGTAGGACTCTGTAGTCCATTCTCTACAGTTTCCTGCTACATCATATATATTCTTTGCTGAGTTTCTTTCGGTTGCTCCTGTTGTTAGTAAAATATCTTTTTTTGACCTAAAATATAGTTCTTTTTTATATGTTCCTGCAAATGCAGTAAAACTCCTCAAAGCACCTACATATTCTGCATAGTTTCCTCTGGTTATTTCAAATTCAGCATTGCTATAATTTCCCCATGCTATACTGTTTGTTACATTATGTCCTTCATCTTTTATGAAATCTAACATACTGTCCCAACAAGCTCCGGTACATAACATGCTGGTTGCTCCATAATTACTTGAATTGTATAAACTGTTTGATAAAGCTACTGCTCCTACTTCTCCAATATTACTCATGCTATCTCCCCATTTTACATAGTTATATGGGTACATGTCTTGTTTTATGCCTATTGGTGTGACACCTGATGAACTGGTTCTCTCAGTTTCACTTCCAGTCTCGTATCTTCCTATATAGAATCCTCCATATTTATATATGCTCTTTGTTAAATTTTCGATTTGACTTGCTATTCCTGTTTTATCTGCTGTATCATTAGTTGAATCTGGTTCTGTATAATAAGTACTTTCAGTAAGGTTGGTACTTCTTGCATTATTTGCCCATTCTGATCTGTAAAAATTTGCTATACTAGTTTCGGTATCTTTTGGTTCTGTGGTTTTATTTACCTCTACCGGTATCCATACAAATTGATTGACTGCTGTTTTTATTTCTTTTGTTTCACTTTCACTTGGTAATTTTATTGTTTTATTATCCCAATCAACAGTTGCTCCTTCTGGTATATCATATATTACGAGTCCCTTTTCTACATCCTTTTCTCCTGTTGCATTTGATACTGTAAATCCTTTTGGAATTACTGCTGTTTGATATTTTGATGTTTCTTTTGCTTTTTCACCTGCTTTTATTTCTGGTAATTTTACTTTACCTTCTAAATAATCCTCTATGCTCAAATAAGTTTTATCCCCTATTTTAATTTCAGACCCAACATTTGTTTCTGCATCTTGAGCTGATTTCCAGTTTTTTGTGGCATCTCCTGCTGACTTAAATAAGCCTGTGTTTAGTGCTACGCTTATGCTGACTGCTACTAGAATTAGCATTACTATAATTGTGATTATTAACGCTATGAGTGTTATTCCTTTTGTATTCTTCATTGCTTTTTCCTCCTTAAATTTTATTTTATATAACCTTTTGTTATATCTATATATTTTTAAAATTAACCTAATTGTACTCATGGTGGACATGATTGTCTTACCATATATATTTTGTACATTAGATTAATTCTTAGTCTTTTATATTTTATATATAGTTTGTTTTTTATAAAATTATCGATATATATATATATATATATAGGGCCCCAAGGCTTTCAGCGTTTTTCATTGGTTAGTTTCTCCTTCTTTTTGTTTCTTTTCGTGCTTTTGTTTTTTGCTTTTTGTAAAGCTAGTATATAATATTAATATTTTTCTGTCAATACTTTTCATGTAAAATTTAAAAAGTCAAATTTTTATGGCTTTTGTTTAAAAATTGGGGGGACATTTTCAAAAATCATTGACAGTGGTTTAGGAAAAAATTGTGTATTTTTATGAAAGATTAGAAACTCCAATTTCTTACTTTCAACAATTTTATTTAATTTTTATTAGTTATAGCACTTTAATCAGTTATAAGGCCATCTAAAGCCCGCAAACGTAGAAAAAGCGCCACTACTCAAGTGGCGCCACACTAGTGGCGGAAAATTTTCGCCCTATTTCTCCTAATTTTATTACCTTAAAACTGCTTCCTACTATTTTTTACTGTATCGCCTGCAAGCTTACAGATTTACATAAAGTGAAGGACGGAAGGAAAAGCCGTTGTTGATGTAGCCTGGAAAAACGTGGCCGCGAATGGAAGCTGGACTGTCAAAACCATCGCCGCCGTAAAGGCCTCCCCTGCAAACTCGATTACCTGAAGAGTAAGACTCTGTAGTCCATTCCCAACAGTTTCCTGCTACATCATATATGTTTTTGGCTGAGTTTCTTTCGGTTGCTCCTGTTGTTAGTAAAATAGACTTATTTTGTTCTTTTTTATCTGTTCCTTCTACTGCAGTAAAGCTTCCTAAAGTTCTATTTACATACTCGGCATAACTTCCTCTGGTTATTTCAAATTCAGCATCTCTATGATTCCCCCATTTTGTACTGTTTGTTACATTATATTTTTCATCTTTTATGAAATCTAGCACACTGTCCCAACATGCTCCTGTACATAACATACTAGTTGCTCCATAGTTACTTGAATTATACAAACTGTTTGATAAATATACTGCTCCTACAGTTCCAATATTGCTCATGCTTTCTCCCCATTTTACATAGTTATATGGGTACATGTCTTGTTTTATTCCCATTGGTGTGACATCTGATGTGCTAGTTCTCTCAGTTTCACTTCCAGCCTCATATCTACCTATATAGAATCCTTCATATTTATAGATACTCTTTGTTAAATTTTCTATTTGACTTGCTATTCCTGTTTTATCATCTGTTGTATTGGGTTCTGTATAAGTAGTACTTTCAGTAAGGTTGGTACTTCTTTCATTATTTTCCCATTCTGATCTATAAAAGCTTGCTATACTAGTTTCTGTGTCTTTTGGTTCTACAGTTTTATTTACTTTCACTGGTATCCACACAAATTGATTATATTTTGTTTTTTCTGTTCCATCCCATTTCACATTTTCTAATTCATTCTCTGGTATATCGTATATTACAAGTCCTCCATCTATTGTTGTTTCACTCTTTATTCCTGATACTGTAAATCCTGCTGGAATCCATGCTGTTTTTGTGCCATCTGTGTATTCCTTTGTTTCGCTAAACCTTTTACCGGCTCCTTCTGGTAATTTTTCTTTTCCTTCTAAATAGTCTTCTATGCTAGAATAAGTTTTATCCCCTATTTTAATTTCAGATCCAACATTTGTTTCTGCATCTTGAGCTGATTTCCAGTTTTTTGTGGCATCTCCTGCTGACTTAAATAAGCCTGTGTTTAGTGCTACGCTTATGCT
>CAKPLZ010000014.1 GCA_934167835.1 uncultured Clostridia bacterium
GACACGGCAACAGGAATAGCAAGCCAAATAGAAAATTTAACAAAAAGTATCTATAAATATGGAGGATTCTATATAGGTAGATACGAGGCAGGAAGTGAGACAGAAAGAACAGGTGCATCAAGAACAAAAGTCACACCAATAGGCATAAAACAAGACATGTACCCATACAACAATGTAAAATGGGGAGAAAGCATGAGTAATATTGGAGAAGTAGGAGCAGTAGCTTTGTCAAACAGTTTGTATAATTCTGAAGCAAAACCAAACTATGGAGCAACTAGTATGCTATGTACTGGAGCATGTTGGGACAGTATGCTAGATTTCATAAAAGATGAAGAACATAATGTAACAAACAGTACAGAATGGGGAAATTACTATAATTCAGAATATAAAGTATATAGAGGAATTGTATATAGAAATTCAGCTTGGAGTTTAGCAGATGTAACAAATGGTACAGAGATAACAAAAAATAAAGGTATTTTACTAACAACAGGAGCAGCCGATAGAAATTTAGCCAAAAACATATATGATGTAGCAGGAAACTGTTCTGAATGGACTACGGAGTCCTACTCTTCAGATTGTCGAGTTAACAGGGGCCGGCTTTTACAACTACCTTGGTCCTCTCACTTCAGCTAGCCACCGCTTAAGCTACGATCCGACCTACAGCGACGGCTACCTCGGTTTTCGCCCAGCACTTTATGTAAATCTGTAAGCTTGCAGGCGACACAGTAAAAAAAATAGCAGGAAGCAGTTTTAAGGTAGTAATTAGGAGAAATAAGGCGAAAATTTTCCGAGGGGAAAATTTTCGCCAATCAAAGGCACCAGTAGGCGTTTTTTTTGTTGCGTGCGTAAATGGCAAAATATAATATGTAGGAAAATGGCAAAATATTTTGCAGGTGGTAAGGAACGCTTAAATTTTTTAGTGATAGCTGTTTTGTTGACCGCTTACCTTTTGAGAAGTAAACAAGGAAAAAGACTAGGAATGGTACTCCTAGTCTTTTTAATATAATTGCTACTTGACTTACTTTTGCAATTGCTAAAATTATTTTAGTACATTTTTCCAAAACTGTCAAGAAAACAAATTGATTTTCCTTAATTTTTATGAAAGAATAAAAATTATGAAAAGTTTTGTAAAATGTTGAAATGTTTTCCTGTATATGATAAAATTTTTCCATTGGTGAACTATATTATACCAATGGAAAGGATGGTTAGAATGAAGAAATCAACAGGTTTAATTGTGATTATTGCAATAGTTGCAATTGTTACAATTAGTTTTGCTGGAAGCTACAATGGAATGGTTTCAAAGGCTGAGGAGGTTGATAACAAGTTTGCAACAATTGATGCTCAATTACAAAGAAGAGCTGATTTAATTCCCAATTTAGTAAATACTGTAAAAGGGTATGCAGCTCAGGAAAAAGAAATTATTGCTTCAGTTACAGAAGCTAGAGCAAAGCTTGCTGGTGCAAGTACAGTAGAGGAAAAAGCAAATGCAGATGAAGAATTAACAAGTGCTTTAAATCGTTTATTGGTTGTTGTAGAAAATTATCCAGAGTTAAAATCATCACAGAATTTTATACAATTATCAGATGAACTTGCTGGAACAGAGAATCGTATTGCTACAGCAAGAAGGGACTATAATGAAGCTGTAAAGGAATATAACTTAAAAATAAAAAGATTTCCAACAAACTTAATGGCAAATATGTTTAGATTTGAATCAAAAGCTTATTTCCAAGCAACAGATGGAAGTAGGGAGGTTCCTAATGTTAACTTTGAATAAGTCAAAAAAAATAGTTTGTTTAATTATAGTAATAATGATACTACTGCAAGTTAAAACATTTGCAGTAGTATCTCAGACAAATGATTTTTATGTTAATGACTATGCTAGAAGATTAAGCAGTGATACAAAGGAATACATTATGAATATGAATATTGAACTTCAGAAAAAAACAGGTGCACAAATTGTAGTTGTAACCGTATCAAGCTTAGGAGGTCAAAGCATTGAAGAATATGCTACAGAGCTTTTTAGAAAATTTGGAATAGGAGACAAAAACAAAAATAATGGAGTTCTTTTATTATGTTCTACAGGTGATAGATTATTCAGAATTGAAGTTGGATATGGGCTTGAGGGTAGATTAACAGATGGAAAAACAGGAAGAATACAAGATGAGTATATAATACCATATTTAAAACAGAACGATTATGATGGTGGAATAAGAAATGGATTCACAGCAATACTAAATGAGGTTGCAAGCGAATATGGAGTAACAATAAGTGGAGCAGATAAGCTGAAAAAACCTACATATTCAGATGGAGAGTTTCTAACTTATTTTACAATACTCATTGTGTGGAGCATTATAGGTATGATAATAAATTACATAATAAGAAAAAAAGGTTTCAAAACAATATTGATAACAAATACAATAGATATTCTTATTTCTGGAATTATATCATATGTCTTGATAAAAGAGATGATGTGGATATATTTAATGATACATTTGATGATAATACTTCGTCCATACTATAGAGGAAGTGGCGGAGGCTATTTCGGAGACCGGAGGATTTTCTAGTGGAGGCCGGTGGTTTCTCTGGAGGAGGAGGCTCTTCTGGCGGAGGCGGTAGTACAAGAAGCTTCTAAATAACAGCATTTGCACAGATTAACATGAGTTAAAAGTCAAAACAGAGATTCTTTTTAGAATCTCTGTTTTCCTATATATAATTAATTTCTCCAAAAAGCAGCATAAGCTCTGTAAGCTTCATAAATATCAAATTTACTTGTTACTTCATAAGGTGCGTGCATTGATAAAACTGGAACACCGCAATCAATTACATCAATACCTTTATCAGCTAAAATATAGGCAATTGTTCCGCCTCCGCCTGTATCTACTTTTCCAAGTTCACTTACTTGGTAAGTAATATTATTAGATTCAAATATATTTCTAACTTGAGCAACAAATTCAGCATTTGCATCAGAAGCACCAGATTTTCCACGGGCACCTGTGTATTTGTTCAATCCTACTCCCATGCCCAAATATGCTGCATTGTTTTTCTCAGAAACTGATGCATATATTGGGTCTAAACCAGCATCAACATCAGCAGAAAGCATTTTTGAATTGCAGAAAACTTTATCTAATAAATTAGGTCTATTTGTATTTGTTTTATTTAGTAATTCAGAAATAAATGTATCAAATACATGAGATTCCATACCGGTATTTCCCATACTACCAATTTCCTCTTTATCAGCAAAGATGCAGACTGCAGTTTTTACAGGTTGCACTGTATCTAGCAATGCTCTTAAAGAAGTATAAGCACAAATCTTATCATCTTGACCATAAGCTGCAACCATACTTCTATCAAAGCCTAAAGACCTTGCTTTAAAAGCAGGAACAAGTTCAAGTTCAGAACTTACAAAATCTCTTTCAGTGATTCCATATTTATCATTTAGGATTTTTAGAATATTTAACTTAATTCTTTCAGTAGTATTTTCATCACCAATAGGAATACTACCAATTAATAAATTCAAATCTTCTCCAGAAATTCCATCTTTTAATTTCTTTTCCATTTGCTCTTGAGCTAAGTGTGGTAATAAATCTGTAATAGTAAATATAGGGTCATTCTCATCATCACCAATATTTACAGTAATTTTTTCACCATTTGCCTTAACAAGAACACCATGAATAGAAAGAGGAATAGTAGTCCATTGATATTTTTTTACTCCTCCATAATAATGTGTTTTAAAAAATGCAAAACCAGTATCTTCATATAATGGGTTTGGTTTTAAATCAAGCCTTGGAGAGTCAATATGTGAACCAATAATGTTTAAACCAGCTTCAACAGGTTTAACACCTAAAACAGCAGCATAAACAGCTTTTGATCTATTTACATAATATACTTTATCACCAGGAACTAAAATCATTTTATCTTTAATATTAACAAAACCATTCTTGTCCAAAATTTCAGTAATAAAACTTGCAGCCTCTCTTTCAGTCTTACTTCTATTTAAAAAATGGATGTACTCATCGCAAAATTTAGTAATTTCCTGCTTTGTATCAACAGAAACAGAATCCCAACCACATTTTCTAGTGCAAAATAAAAAATCTTTTAATTTTTCAGTCTCACTCATAAACAAACCATCCTTTCTAATATTAATATACAATATAATATATCCTTTTTTAAAATTTGTAAACAGGTTGTGGAGAATTTTAAGAAAAAGTTGTTGAATTAAATTTCTTTATATGATAGAATTTTTGTTACAAAAATGTAAATAAAAGTTAATAGATGTGAATATAAATGTACAAGGTGAATTTGTAATGAAGAAGAAAAGTTTTGTATCAATAATTATTGTAATTATTTTTGTTTTACTAACATTTAGTAATTATTGCTTTGCGTATGAAGAAGACCCAGATGCTTGGGATTATGTATGGTTAGATGATGCAGTAAATGAAGTAAAACAAAGCCAAGAAATATCTATTTTATCTAGGTATGCAGTTGTTTATGATAGATGTTCTGAAACTGTTTTGTGGGGAAAAGAGGAAAATACTAAAGTTCCAATGGCAAGCACCACAAAAATTATGACGGCTTTGGTTATGCTTGAACAATTAGGCACTGATAGATTAAATGAAGAAGTAATTGTATCAAAAGAAGCAGCAAACACAGTTGGATCAAGGCTTGGGTTGCATGAAGGTGATAAAATAACATATAATGATTTACTATATGGGTTAATGCTATGCTCAGGAAATGATGCTGCAGTTCAAATTGCAATAAGTATAGCAGGCAGTGTTGAAAATTTCGCAAACCTCATGAATCAAAAAGCTGAAGATTTGGGCCTTAGTAACACACACTTTGTTACACCACATGGATTAGATAGAGATGCCCATTATACAACAGCTCTAGAGCTTGCAATTATTACAGACAATGCTCTTAAAAATTCAAAAATATGCCAGGTAGTATCAACCAAGGAGTATACAGTAAATATAAATGGATATACTAAAACAATATCAAACACAAACGAACTTCTTGGGTACTTAAATGGAGTAAAAGGTGTAAAAACAGGTTATACCAGCAAAGCAGGTCGATGCCTAGTTTCTTATGTGAACAGAGATGGATTTGAATTAATAACAGTAGTACTAGGTGCTGACACAAGAAAAATAAGAACACAAGACACAATTAAATTGATTGAATATACGTATAAAAACTACCAACAAGTAGATTTAAGTGAATTATTAGCAAACGAATATGAAGATTGGTGTAGAGTAAATGAAAAAAGAATATGGGTATTTAAGGGAAAAGAACATAGACCTAAAATATATATAGAAAATAGCAAATATACAAAATTTCCAATACTAAAAACTGAAAGTATAGAAGCTACATCAACATCAAATTTAATTTTTGAGGCTCCAGTGGAAGCAAATACTGTTGTAGGAACAATAACTTTAAATAAAGGCCAAGACATAATTGAAACAGTTGAAATAAAAACAAAAGAAAAAATCGATAGAAAAGGAGTAATTTATTATTTTTTAGAAATTATGCAATTATTAAAATTTGCTATGTAATAATAAAAACAGCTATTTACAGCTGTTTTTTTCTGAGCATTAAAATGAAAAATATAGCATAAAATTATTAGTATGATGATTATAAAGAAAAATAAAATAACTTTTATTGGTTTAATATTAAGTGCAGTATTAATATTCTGTGTATCTATTTCAAAAGAAAAAAATGAGCTTATGACTCTTGAAACAAGTAGCCAGAGCGGTAGGTATGAAATATTAGTAGATGTTGAGGAATCTAAGCTATATTTATTAGAAGATGGTACTTGCAGCAAAATATATAAGTGTTCAGGCGGAAAATGGTCAACTCCCTCTCCCATAGGAACATGGAAAATTATTTCAAAGGATACGTGGGGAGAAGGCTTTGGCGGTAGATGGATGGGGTTAAATGTTCCATGGGGGCAGTTCGGAATACATGGAACTTTGTCTCCAAACTCGCTTGGCTGGGCAAGTTCACACGGATGTATCAGAATGGATAACAGTGAGGTTGCAGAGTTATATAGTAAAATACCAATAGGCACAAAGGTTATAATAACAGATGGGCCTTATGGAGCATTTGGAAAGGGATTTAGATATCTAAAATCTCGGTATGTATGGCTCAGATGTTTATGAAATTCAGAAAAAATTAAAAGAATTAGGATTTTTTATGGATTTACCCAATGGTAAATTCGGCCCAGCAACAGAACAAGCAATAAAAAAATATTGTGAAAGTAATAATATATATGTAAGAAAAGTTATAGATCCAGAATTACAAAAAAACATGGGTTTTCAACTATTTGAATAAAATAGTAAAGAAACACATATTTAATGAATTTTTACACAAAATAAACAACAAAGTTTAGCAAAAATAATACAAAATATATTAAAAACAGTTGACTTTACACAAAAAATGATGTAAACTTATATCAGATGATAAAAAGGAGGAAACTATATATGTTCACATACATTAAAGCCAAAAATTTCAAATCACTAAAAAATTTAGAGTTTAACTTAAATAAGACAAAACATGAAACAAATAAATTGATTGCTATATATGGAGAAAATGGTAGTGGAAAAACTAATTTAGTTGAATTATTTAAATTTTTACAGCAATTAATTATTTCTAGAATGTTTGATGTAAAGTTTAATATGTTACCAAAAGATTTTTTTGATTTAAAAGAAAAAATAATGGATAATACTCCAATTGATATGCAACCAATATGGCGTTTGACCGTAAATTTAGAAGAATATAGAACTATAAACGAAAAAGAAGATACAGAAATTGAATATGGATTTAAAATAAATGATAAAGAAGGATTTTATTCAATAAAATTTAATACAGAAATAATAGAAGAAAAATTATATTATTTTGTGAATAAGCAAAAAGGTTATTATTTTAAATTATATAAAGACGGTAAGCGTATTATAAAAAAGTTAAATAAGAATATTTTTACAAATGAAAAGTATAATATGGAATTAGAAGAAAATATAGAGAAATATTGGGGAAAATACTCATTTTTGTCACTTTTAGCTTTTGAAGAAAACGAAAAAAATTGGGAGTATGTTAATAACAATATTTCAAAAAAGTTATTTGATATTATTGATAAATTATTATCAATGACAATACATGTAAATAAATGGTATTTAAAGATTATACCAGACAATTTAATGAAAAAAAATGTGCTATTTGATTTAAAGTCAGATACTGTATCTAAAAATCAGATAAGTGAAATAAAGAGATATGAAAAAATTTTAAATATATTTTTTAAACAAGCTTATGCAGATATAAAAAGTGTGAAATACAATATAGAAGAAAAAGAAGATAAAATTAAATATAAATTATACTTTAACAAGATGATAGGAGGTACTTTAAGGTCTATACCAGTAGAATTAGAATCTGAGGGAACAAAAAGAATTATAGATGAATTTGATACATTAATAGGAGCAATAATGGGAGAAACTGTTGTTATTGACGAAATTGATAATGGAATTCATGATTTATTAATGAAGAATATTATACTATCAATAAAAGATGAAATCACAGGACAATTAATTATAACAACTCATAATACATTATTATTAGAAGTTTTACCGAAAGATTGTATATATATATTATCAGCAGATTATGAAGGCAATAAAAATATAAATTCATTAAAAGAATATGGAATGAAAATACAAAAAAATCATAATGCTCGTGATTTGTATTTTAAGGGGTTATTTGGAGGTATACCAACAACATCTTATGTGGATTTTGAAGAAATAAAATATGTTTTAGATGATTTAGAAGATAAAGAGGAAACAACTAATGATGAAAAAACTGAATTATTGTAAAGGCATTATTATTGCACATGGGAAAAGTGAATTTATATTAGCAGAACACATAAAAAGTAACCTCCACTTGCCAATAGAAATATTTGCATTAAAAAATGGGAAAACGAGCATACAAATTGATGGTTTAATGAATATATTAGGAAATAGTATATTTAAAAATAAAAAAGAGTTTAAAAGAAATTTTATTGTTGAAGAAGAGAAAAAAATCTTTAAAGATTTTTTCGTCATGCCAATAATGGATTTGGATGATACTACTGAAGAAAAAATTGAAAAATATAAATCTGGAGAAATGTTTACTAATCACTGGTTGAGCCCATATATTATTCCTATTTGGAATGATAAAAATTTAGACAAAGTATTATATGAATTAGGGTTCATATCTAAGCTACCAAGTGATAGAGAAAAGGGAAAAGTATATGAAGAATTATTCCCAATAAATAGGGGTGAAACTGATGTTCAACAAGTTGAAAAGTTACTTTTGAGTTTTCAAAGGACTCCGAAAACTAATATGGATATATGTATACAAAAGTGTTTAAAATGTTTATAAATTTTGAAAATATATTTTATAATGTAACTGTTAATAAAATAAAGGAGGAAAAACATGAATATTTGTATTAAAAATGGAACATTAATCTCAATGAGTGAAAAAACACAACAAGTGGAATATAATAAAGATATTTTAATTGAAAATGGAAAAATTGTTAAAATAGGAGAAAATTTAAAAGTTGAAAATGGTACTGATATAATAGATGCAACTCGGAAAAGTTGTTATGCCGGGCCTTATAAATACCCATTCACATATACCAATGAGTATATTTAGAGAAACTTTAGATGGATATAACCTTCAAGATTGGCTAACCAAAAAAATATGGCCAATGGAAGATAAATTAACAGAAGAGGATATATATTATGCTTCATATTTGTCTTTTATAGAAATGATAAAAACAGGAACAACAACAGTAAATGATATGTATTCAATGGCAGAAAGTATAATAAAAGCAATGCAAGAGACAGGAGTAAGATTGCAAACAACAAGAACACTTATGGATATTGCAGGGGAAGCTGATGGAGAAAAAAGACTTATAGAGCTTGAAGATTTAATAAAAAATTATAATAATATAGATAAAAAATTAACTTTAAATATAGGAATACATGGGTTATATACAAACACAACAAGTTATGTTGAAAAAAGTATTAAAGTTGCAGAAAAATATAACTTACCAATTCATATACATTTTTGTGAAAATGCAGGAGAATTAGAGGATATTAAGAAAATTCATAACAAGAGTGCTGTAGAATTATTAAAAGAAAAGTTTAAAAACAATAAGCTTATACTAGCACATTGTGTGAAATTAACAAAAAATGATATAAAGGAAATAAAAGACATGAATATAAGTGTTTCACATTGCCCTGTAAGTAATTTGAAATTAGGCTGTGGAATTGCGGATATAGATGAAATGTTAAAAAATAATATAAATGTTACTCTTGGCACAGATGGACAAGGCAGTGGAAGCAGCTTAGATATGTTTGAGACAATGAAATTTACAGCTCTATTGCAAAAAGGAATTAATGAAAATCCAGCTTTGTTACCAGCATACGAAGTTCTAAAAATGGCCACAATAAATGGAGCAAAAGCTTTAGGTTTAGAGGATGTAGTTGGAACAATAGAAGAAGGCAAATCAGCAGATGTAATAATTCTAAACATAGATGAAGCAACTATTAAGCCGGTAAATAATTTACTTTCAGAAATTGTTTATAATGTTAAAGGAAATAATGTTGAAACAACTATTGTGGATGGAAAAGTGTTAATGAGAGATAGGAAATTGGTTGGAATAAATGAAGAGAAAATTTATGAGATGTGTGAGAAAATAATTAAGAGAATAGAAACATAAATTCATAAGAAAACTGAAAATTATCCAGAAATTTTATTAAAAAAGTATTGACAAAGACGCTGGGGGCGTCTTTTGTTTTTTGCGGGCAGGCAGGAGCTTGTGTTAAATTTGACAAATTTTAGATTTCATTATATAATTAAAATGGTTTTTTAAACGAGAAAGGAGTTAGTGAAACTTTAGAATGATTTCACTGTTAGTTTTAGCAATATTGATTTTTGTGAATGCTTTTTTTGCGGCGGCGGAGATTGCGTTTATTTCGTTGAATGATGCAAAAATCGATAAACAAGCAAAAGAGGGGAATAAGAAGGCTAAGAAGATTAGGAAGATGCTTAAGGAGCCAAGTAAGTTTTTGGCTACAATTCAAATTGGAATAACTTTGGCGGGATTTTTATCAAGTGCATTTGCAGCAGATGCTTTTGCAAGTGAGTTAGCACCAAAGCTTAATTCTTTGATTAATTTGGGAATTAATACATGGAATACAATTTCAATTATTATAATCACACTTATTTTATCATATTTTTCACTTGTTTTTGGAGAATTAGTTCCAAAAAGAATGGCTATGAAAAATCCAGAGAAAATAGCGTTTGGAAGTATTGGAGTAATTAGGCTTATTCATATTATTGCATCTCCAATTGTCAATTTCTTAAATTTTTCAACAAATAGTATATGTAAACTATTTGGAATAGGGCCACAAGATGAGGAAACAGTTACAGAAGAAGAAATTAGAATGATGGTTGATGTAGGCGAAGAAAAAGGCTCAATAGATGAAGAAGAAAAAGAATTAATAAATAATGTATTTGAATTTAATGATAAAACAGTATCAGATGTTATGATACATAGAACAGAAGTATATGCCATTGATATTCAATCAAACATAGAAGATATATTATCAGAGCTTAAGGAATACAAATACAGTAGAATACCAGTATATGAAGAAAACATAGATAACATAGTTGGTGTTTTATTTATAAAAGACTTACTTGCTTATGCATATACAAAAAAAGAAGTGAAAATCAAAAAAATAATGAGACCAGCATATTTTGTATCAGAAAGCAAACCAATTAACGAATTCTTCAAAGAAATGCAAAGAGATAAACAACAACTTGCCATTGTTTTAGATGAGTATGGTGGAACAGCCGGAATAATTACAATGGAAGACATAATAGAAGAACTTGTTGGAAATATTTTTGACGAATATGATGATGTAGAAAAAGAATACGAAAAAATTGATGACAACACATTCTTAATAAATGGAAGTGTAAGTATATTTGACCTAAGAAAAATTCTTGAAATAGACATCCCAGAAGGCGATTACGATACATTATCAGGGTACTTAATTGAACTACTAGGAAGAATTCCACAAGATGATGAAAAGCCTGTAATAGAAACAGAAAAAGTAACATACAAAATTGAGGAATATGAAGAAAAAAGAATTTTATGGGTAAAAGCATGTAAAAACAAAACAGTAGAACAAAACGAAAATATAGAAGAAAATAAAGAAGAGGAAGAATAAAAAGCAGGTTGAAATACCTGCTTAAAAAATGTAAAAGGGGAGAAGAAAAATGTACGAAAAATATGGAATATCAAATGATTTAGAAAAATTAGTAAGAGAAGTTGAAGAAGAAATAAAACCAGAGTTTGAAAAAATAGATAAAATAAAAGAAGAAAACACACTAAAAGTTTTAATGGCATTTCAAAAATATAAATTATCAGAAATGCACTTTGGAACAACTACAGGATATGGCTATGGAGATATAGGAAGAGACACAATAGAGAAAATATTTGCCGAAGTACTAGGAGCAGAAGATAGCGTTGTAAGAAATCAATTTATTTCAGGTACACACGCACTTACAGTAGCATTATTCTCAATGCTAAGACCAGGAGACACAATGCTTAGCATCAACGGAAAACCTTATGATACATTAGATGAAGTAATTGGAATTGCAGAAAACAAAAGCTCACTTAAAAGCTATGGAGTAAAATATGAACAAATAGACTTAATAGGTGATGACTTTGATACAGAAAAAATAGTAGAAAGAGTAAAAAAAGGAAACATTAAATTAATTTGCATGCAACGTTCAAGAGGGTATGCCATAAGAAAGAGCTTATCACTTGAATCTATTAAGAACATCATTCAAGAGATTAGAAAAGTAAATACTGATGCAATAATTATGGTAGACAACTGTTATGGAGAATTTGTTGATACAATAGAACCAGTAGCACTTGGCGCAGATTTAATAGTGGGCTCTCTAATTAAAAACCTTGGTGGAGGAATTGCACCAAATGGAGCATATATTGCAGGAAAAAAAGAATTAGTTGAACTTGCAGCAGAAAGATTAACCGTACCAGGCCAAGGAAAAGAAACAGGTCCATCACTAGGAGCAAATAAAGCAATACTTCAAGGATTATTTTTTGCACCACAAACAGTTTCAAATGCAGTAAAAACAGCAGTATTTGCAAGTAGAATACTAGAAAAATTGGGATATGAAGTTTCACCAAAATACAATGAAAAAAGAACAGATATTGTTCAATTAATACATCTAAACAACGAAGAAAAACTAGTTAAATTCTGCCAAGGAATACAACAAGGCTCACCTGTAGACTCAAATTCAGTGCCAGAACCATCCCCAATGCCAGGGTATGCTGATAAAGTAATAATGGCAGCAGGAACTTTTGTACAAGGTTCATCAATAGAATTATCATGTGATGCACCAATTAGACCACCATATACAGCATTCATGCAAGGTGGATTAACTTATGAATACGGAAAATTTGGAGTAATAAAAGCAATAGCAAAGATGCTAGAAGAATAAAAAAGGAGTAAATATGAAAACAATCGTAATAGGTGGAGGCCCAGCCGGAATGCTTGCGGGAATAAGCGCTGCAGAAAATGGGGACAAAGTTATTATATTAGAAAAAATGGAAAAAACTGGAAAAAAATTACTAATAACTGGAAAGGGAAGATGTAATATTACAAACAATGGGGACTTAGATGAGTTTATGAAAAACATTCCAGAAAATTCAAAATTTTTATTTAGTAGTTTCAACCAATACTCAAATAAAGACATTGTAAGCCTTTTAAACAGTGAAGGTGTTTCAACAAAAGTTGAAAGGGGTGGTAGAGTTTTTCCAGTATCAGATAAGTCAATAGATGTTTTAGAAGCACTAAAAAGAAAATTAAAGAAACTAAATGTTGAGACAAAAACAAATTTTGAAGTAACAAAAATCCTTACGGAAGCTGGGGTTATAAAGGGAATTGAAGGCAAAAATAAAGAACAACTATTTGCAGATAAAGTAATATTGGCAACAGGTGGAATGAGCTACCCAGTTACAGGGTCAACTGGAGATGGGTATAAAATGGCAGCAGAACTTGGTCACACTGTAACTGAAATTAAACCATCACTTGTTCCATTAATAAGTACTGGAAAGTCAAAAGAATTATGCCAAGAAATGCAAGGACTATCACTTAAAAATATTGCTATTAAAATAAAATGTGAAGATAAAGAAATATATAATGACTTTGGAGAAATGCTATTTACTCACTTTGGAGTGTCAGGTCCAGTAATATTAAGTGCTTCAGCTGTACTTGTAAGACATAAAAACATAAACAAACTAATGCAAGGGAATAAGGTAAAATTAATAATAGATTTAAAACCAGCACTAGATAATCAAAAGTTAGACCATAGAATTTTAAGGGATTTTGAAGAACTTAAAAACAAAGAATTCAAAAATAGCTTAGAAAAATTACTTCCAAGAAAAATGATAAATACATTTATTAAACTAACAGGAATTGACCCTGAAAAAAGAGTAAATGTAATAACAAAAGAAGAAAGAAAAACAATAGTAAATACTTTAAAGAATTTTGAAATAACACTAAATGGTTTTGGAAGTATTGATGAAGCAATTATAACAAAAGGTGGAATAGCTTTAAAAGAAATAAATCCAAAAACAATGGAATCAAAAATAATTAAAGGTTTATATTTTGCAGGGGAAATAATGGACCTAGATGCATTTACAGGTGGATTTAATCTACAAATTGCATGGTCTACAGGTTACTCTGCCGGAAAAGGAAGGTAAATATGGATAGCTTCAAAGCAATAAAAGCAAATGCTACAGCAGAACTTATAGAAAAAAAGTCAAGATTTATTGCAAATATTTTTTATGTTGAAAATGTGGACGAGGCAGAAAATTATATTAAACAAATAAAGAAAAAATATAATGATGCAAGACATAACTGCTTTGCTTATGCTATAGAGGCTGGAAACCGGAGGAATAGCAGTAAAATATAATGATGATGGAGAACCATCAGGCACAGCAGGTGCACCAATACTAAAAATGGTTTTAGAAAGAGGATTATCCAATGTTTTAGTAATTGTAACAAGATATTTTGGAGGAATTCTACTTGGAACAGGAGGCCTTGTTAGAGCATACTCTGGGGCCGCTGAAAAAGCCTTGGAAAAAGCCCAAATAACAGAAAAAACAAAAGGGTATGAAGCAAAAATAAAAATAGATTACACAGAATTTGAACCACTAAAATACTATTTGGATAAAATGAATATTAAAGTAACAAAAATCGAGTATTTAGAGCAAATAGAGCTATTAATAGATATAATACAAGGAACAGAAGAACAGTTTTTAAACAATTACAACAATAAAAATTTTAATATTTCAAAATTTGATATAATAAAAGAAAAATTCGTTGAAATATAAAGCAAAACTGACATAATTGGAAATATTTTCAAAAAAAGCCTTGCATTATTGGTAAAAAGGTATTATAATGAAAACTGTAAATTTTTTACAATTATTTTTTAGGAGGTATCAAATTGAACGAGAGGATAACTATTTTAATTGCAGATGATAATGCAGATTTTGCAGCAACTCTAGTTGAACATTTAAGTAAAGAAAATGATATGGAGGTTATAGGGGTAGCCAGAGATGGAAAGGAAGCATTTGAAAAAGTTCAAAGCTTACATCCAGAAGTGCTATTACTAGATGTAATAATGCCTTATTTAGATGGACTAGGAGTATTAGAAAAAATAAATGCAACAAAAATAGAAAATAAGCCAACATGTATAATGCTATCAGCTGTAGGACAAACAAAAATCACACAAAAAGCAATCAGCTTAGGCGCAGAATATTATGTAGTAAAACCATTTGATATTGAAGTATTAATAAATAGAATAAGAGATATAAAAAATTATAAACCAACACCAACATCTACAGTAGATAACTGCTATGCGGTAAAGGAAACAAAATCACAATATATCGAAATTAACGAATTTGATAAGAAAAATCAAGAAAATCTTGAAGCTCTTGTAACAAATGTGATTCACGAAATAGGTGTACCAGCACATATAAAAGGTTATCAATATTTAAGAGAATCAATAATGATGGTTGTACAAGATATTGATATAATTAATCAAATAACAAAACAATTATATCCAGAAATAGCAGATAAATATCACACAACACCATCAAGAGTAGAAAGAGCAATTCGCCATGCTATAGAAGTTGCATGGGCAAGAGGCAAAAATGATGCAGTAGAATCAATTTTTGGCTACACAATTTCAGCAAGCAAAGGCAAACCAACAAATTCAGAATTTATTGCAATGATAGCTGATAAATTAAGATTAGAATTAAAAACAGCATAAAGGTTTACATAAGGAACAAACTATGGTATAATAAATACATTCTACAATTATGTAGAAAATACTTTATAAGAAGGAGAATTATTTCTATGACGAACAAGGAGGTTCGACTTTCAAGTCTTAAGTTTAAACTTAAGAATATGAAGGATGAACGGAAAAAGTATGTCGTATGGAAACTGAATCCTGAACAAAGAAACTTTGTTCAAACCCTGGGATATCAGGTTACCCCGTGGATTTATGAAGTCCAGACAGCGATTATCGAAAATCGTGCCGGGCTTCAGACGCAGAAAAGCCTGGGAATACTGTGGGAGTTGCATTTTGCAAGGAAGAGAGGCCAAAAGAAGATGTACAAGCATCTTAAAGCAAACGAGGTCAAAATCCTGGAGAAATACAACGTAAGTTTCGTACCGCTGAAGTACAAGATAATTCTCCAGTAAGGACAAATGGTAGCTAGAATTAGCTACCATTCTTTAATATAATTTTACAATACAATGCAATTTGTTGTCTATGCTGTTTTTCATAGTTACAAAAACCATATCACTTTGTTTACTATAATATAAATCCAAAGTATCTCCAAGTTTTGCTTCATTTTTATACATAATTTCTACATTTTGAAAATCAATATTTTCAGGAATTACCTCATAAGCAAAGTCTAAATAATTTAAATTATTTACATGGTGATTTCCGTCAATATCCCTCTTTAAAATAGTATATTTACCAGCTAGAGTGCAATTTTCAGGCTCTTTTATTTTTTCTTCCAGTTTTGTATTAAATACATTTTCATCTATAACTTTGCAATAATTTTCAAAAAAACTATCTCCAATTTTGAATACCCCTTTTTTATTGAAATCAAAAAGGATCCATTTTGAAGTCGCAACTGCTACAAGTTCCCCAGAACTATTTAAAACCTTAAAATCTCTATAAAAATAGATATGAGTGTGGTGTGTAAGCCAAGTAGATATGGTAAGTTTTTCATTCCATTCTGGTCTCTTAAATACTTTTAGTTTCCAATTTAATATAACCCAAAATAATCCAGTTTTTTTTGAGTCATTTAAACCATAGCCAAATTTGCTGGAATGAACTGCCCCGATTTCTTGGAACATGCGTAAAAACCCTCTATTTGTAAGTGAATTATTGGTAGCAACATCAGGAAGGGTAACAATAAAATTTTGTGTATAAATATCCATAATAAGCCTTCTTTCTAAAATGATATAATATCAAAAAAAATCATAAAAGTCAATATTGACAATTGGCTCAAATGCGTATAAAATATACAAGAAACGAGGGAATAATATGGACAAAATTTTAGACAAAGTAAATTTACCAGAAGATGTAAAAAAATTAAATTTAGAAGAAAAAAATAAATTATGTGAAGAAATTCGCAAATTGATAATAGATGTAACATCAAAAAATGGAGGCCATGTAGCTTCAAATCTAGGAGTGGTGGAACTTACAGTTGCTCTTCACTCTGTTTTTAATACACCGCAAGATAAAATAGTTTGGGATGTGGGACACCAATGTTATGTTCATAAAATACTTACAGGAAGAAAAAAACAGTTTGAAAACATAAGGCAATTTGGAGGAATATCAGGTTTTCCCAAAATTTGTGAGTCTGAATATGATAGCTTTAATACTGGGCACAGTAGTACATCAATTTCTGTTGCTACAGGAATTGCAAGGGCAAGAGATGTTTTAAAAGAAAATTATGAAGTAATTGCAGTAATCGGAGATGGTTCACTAACAGGTGGAATGGCCTTGGAGGCTTTAAATGATGCAGGAAGTAGTAAAACAAACATTAAAGTAATACTAAACGATAATGAAATGAGTATATCAAAAAATGTTGGAGGAATTCCGTTATACCTAAGCAAAATTAGAACAAAAACAGGATATACCAGGTCAAATAGGAAAATTAAAGAAATAACAAATAAAATCCCATTTATAGGCAAACCATTAGTGTCATTTGCCCATTATACAAAACAAGTGATTAAAAGAGCAGTAATACATAATATGTATTTTGAAGACATAGGTTTTACTTACTTAGGACCAGTTGATGGACATGATATACGCAAACTAGAAGATATTCTAGAAAGAAGCAAAAAAATTGAAGGTCCAGTACTTATACATGTTGTAACAAAAAAAGGTA
>CAKPLZ010000015.1 GCA_934167835.1 uncultured Clostridia bacterium
GTTGTCTTACCATATATAGTTTGTACATTAGATTAATTCTTAGTCTTTTATATTTTATATATAGTTTGTTTTTTATAAAATTATCGATATATATATATATATATATATATATAGGGCCCCAAGGCTTTCAGCGTTTTTCATTGGTTAGTTTCTCCTTCTTTTTTCGTTTCTCTTCGTGCTTTTGTTTCTTAAAAAATTATATTTAGAGTTTATCCTATTTGTTTCCCCTTGTCAATACTTTTTTAAATAATTTTTTACACTCTTTTTATTGCTTTTTTATTTTCATAATGCTATAATTTATTTATACTTATATTTTTTACTAAAGAATGAAGGATGTGTTTTTTATGAGCAATCTTGTTTTTGATGATAAAAACATTGAATTAAATAACATAAGCAATAATTCTTCTGTTCAGACTACGATTGAAGATGAGGACCCTAATAAGGTTTCTATTATGTCTTCTGAAATTTTGGTAGAGGCTGAGGAAGTTGTTGAGAATGGTGATAAAGGTAGTGAGGAAGTTGAGTGTACTGCACTTGTTGAGTTAAAGCCTCATAGTCTTTTGGTTGCTCAAAGCATGTTTAAAAAGAGTATTAAAATTTCTATAAAATCTCTTTTAATTTCTTTATCTCTTGGTTTTTTGAATTTATTTTTTTAGTATATATTAAAAGTCCCTTTTTGAGGGACCTTTTTAATGTTCATACCATAAACCACTGTTTTTTAATTCTCTTATTTTTTGTGAATGTTCTGCATTTGTTTTTGTAAAATATACATTTCCATTTTTATCTGCTACGAAAAATAAATAGTCTGTGTTGCTTGGTTCTATTGCAGCTTCTAGACTTTCTTGGCCTACTGAGCTTATTGGGCCAACTGGCAATTTTCCTTGCATGTTTGGACCTCTTGTGTTATATGGGTTATAGGCATCTATTTCTTTTTGGTATAGTGCTCTTTCTCCCATATCTGTTTTTACTGCATAATATGTTGTAACATCGCTACCTAGTGACATTCCATTTTCCAATCTATTATAGAACACGCTTGCTATTCCTTTTCTATCAGCATTTCCAGTTCCTTCTGTTTCAATAACTGAAGCAAGTGTAATAATTTCATGAATTGAATATTTGCTTTCTTCTATTTCAGATTTATATTTTTCTAAAATCTCATCCATCCTATCTAGCATTTTTTCAAATATTTCCTCTACTTTTGCATCTTTATTTGATATTGAGTATGTATCTGGAAATAGATATCCCTCTAGTGGATAATAAATATCTTTATTTTTTATTTCATCTGTTAAAAACCAGTATTTTTCAATTAATGAATCTATATATTCTTCATTTGCTAAAAGATTATATACATCCTCTTCTGTATTGTTAGTTTTGCTGGCAATAGTTTTAGCAAGCCACCATATTGGCTTTCCTTCTAAGTATGTTATAGTTATTTGGTTTGGGTCATACATTATTCCTGTTTGTAACATTTCTGTGATTTCCTTTAGGCTCATGCTTTCTTTTAGATAATATGTACCAGCTTGAAAGTTTGATATTTTATTTAATTTCACATAAATTTTAAAAGCAGTTTTACTTTTAATTAATTTATTGTTTTTTAAAATTTCAGCTATTTGAGTACTTCCGCTTCCGAAGTGGAATTTCTATTTGCTTTTCCTCCACATTTTTGCTCACAGGCATTGTTTGAACTTTATATGTAATTAAAGCTATTATTGTAATTAATAGAATTGCTGCAATTCCGATTATAATTATCTTTTTCATTAATATCTCTCCTTACTGATTTGTTATAATTATATAATCAACTATATCCGTAAATTTTTCCTCATTTATTTTAGTTGTTGATACTATGTTTGTTTTTATTCCTAATTCTCTCATTAATGGTGCAAGCTCGATAATAAACCTTTCAAGCTTTTCATCAGGCTTTCCATTGCATTCAACGTTTATTCCATTAATTCCGTTTTTTCTTGCTATTACTGTAATATCTTTAGCAAGTTTAATCCTATCATCATAAGTATCTAAATTTGCATTATTCAACTTTAAATTTACCCAAGTTTCAGTGTTTTCGTCATTTTGAATCTCAGTATTTTTTATAAATATTCCATCTAATGTAACTTGTAGAAGGTCTTTTATAACAACATTTGTCCCTTCTAGCTTCAAACTTGAATTATTTGCAACATTTGCATTTATTGATTTTGTTTGAGGCTTTTGGTTCATATCTTGCCTTAATATATATTCATTTGTAAGTACATTTGCTTTTACATATCCTACTGTTCCGTCTTCTGTTCTAATAAGTCTCCATCCCTTGCTTGTTGTATAAAAAGCACATACTATATCGCCTTCTTCAAGCTCACCTAGTGATTTTGATAAACTTCTTTGTTTATATCTAATTGTTGAAGTTTTATCCGCTTCTGCCTTTATCATTCCTTCACTTAATTTATCTATGATAAGTATATTTTTATTTTCCAAATACTTAATTTCTAAATTATAAACAGATTTCATGTCTTTTATAGGAATATATATTGTATCTCCTTCTTTTTTGATTTCTGCCAAAGTATCTGTTTCTATCCCATTAATGTTTATTCTTTTTTCTCCGAATTTCATTCTTGCTGTAGCCATTTCTGATGTTGCTATAATTGAATTTTCGTTTTCATCATAATACAATGTTTTATCAAAATATTCCTTAATATCTGCTTCTGAAATATAAAGAGTTCCATCCTCATCCTTGATGATATTGTTCTTTAAATTTTCTGTTACATTTTCATCGCCTATTACAAGGTTTATTACATTTCTATATTTGTTTCTCTTGTACCCTGGTGCAATATTTATTATGAATGATACTATAAATAGAGCAACCACACCAATTATTATGTTTCTTAAAAATTTTAATTTTTGTATTTTTAATTTCATATATATTAACTCCTTATTTTTTCCTTATTAGTATATCAAAAAAAATCGAATAATAACATAGTTTTTTGTAATTTTTTTATTTTTTTTGGATATTTTACTTTTTTATGGAAATACTTGTTATATGAATAAATTTAAGGAATTTTTAAAAGAGTGTTTTTTATATACTCCATCAGTTAAATATGATTTTGTTTTAAACGAAAATAGTACAAATGACAATTCTAAAGATTCCCCTACCTCATTTTTACCTGATTGCAACATATTCCCTGATCTAGACAAAACATATAACTATTTAAAAGTTCAATATAATAGCTTAATTAACAGTGATGTTTTGCTAAGGCCTTTTAAAATTGAAATTTATGGAACAACCTATAATGCTCTGTTTTTAGGCATTGATGGAATGATTTCATCTGAACTTGTTGATAATTTCCTTTTAAGGCCATTGCTTGAAACGAATAATTCAAAATTTCAATCTGATACTAAAGATTTAAACTTGGAAGATTATATTTTTGACAAACTATTGCCTCAAAACTCAATTAAAAAGATAGAAAAATTTTCAGAAGTATCTTCGGCTGCAAATAGTGGTAATTGTGTACTTTTTATTGATACACTTTCAATTGCTTTTGATGTTGATGTTAAAGGTTTTGAAACTCGTGGAATAGAATCTCCTAAAAATGAAATCGTTGTACGTGGCTCTCAAGAAGCTTTTGTTGAAAAGCTTAGAACTAACACATCCATTTTAAGGAGAATAATTAATACTTCTGACTTAATAATTGAAAACATGAATGTTGGAACTGCTAGTAAAACCCCTGTTGCCATTTGCTATATGAAAAATATTGCAAATTCTGGTTTAATTGCAGAAGTAAAATATCGTATTAGAAATTTAAATGTTGACTATGTTTTATCATCTGGTAATGTAGAGCAATTAATTCAAGATGATAGCAGTATTGCATTTCCTCAGCTAATTTCAACAGAGCGACCGGATAAAGCTGCTCACCATTTGCTTGAGGGAAGAGTTGTTATTTTAGTAAATGGCTCACCTTATTCACTTATAGCTCCTGGTGTGCTTATTGATTTCTTGTCTTCACCTGAAGATTTGAATTTAAAGCATCAGTATGCCAATTTATTAAAAGCTATAAGGCTTATTGCAACTTTCATTACTTTGCTTTTGCCTGGTATATATATATCAATTTTAACATATCATACTGAGCTTGTACCAACAGAGCTACTTTTTGCAATAGCAGCTGCTAGAAATGCTGTTCCTTTCCCTGTAATTTTTGAAGTTTTATTAATGGAGATTTCTTTTGAATTAATTAGAGAAGCTGGTTTAAGAATTCCAAGCCCTATTGGGCCTACTATTGGTATAATAGGTGCATTAATCCTGGGTGATGCTGCTGTAACTGCTAATTTAGTAAGCCCTATTTCTATAATAATTGTAGCATTAACCGGAATTTGTTCTTTTGCAATACCTGACTTTTCATTAAATTTCACATTTAGAATTTATAAATTTTTATATATTATGCTTGCTTATATTGCTGGCTTTTTAGGAATAGGAGTTGGATTATTTTGTCAATTTTCAATACTATGCAGTTTAAACTCTTTTGGAGTATCATATCTTTCACCTTATATACCTGTTACAAACTTTAAAAGCTCTATTTCATACTTTGTTCATTCTATTTGGAAACGAGAAACTAGAAGCGACTTTTTAAACACAAAACGACCTAAAGAACAAGACCATATAAGTAGAAAATGGAAATTCTGGAATAATAATATTAGAAAGGATATTTTTTAATGGACTCTATTCAAAAATTAGGCAAATATGAGACTATTGGTTTAGTTTTATCAATTATTAGTAATAATATTATTTTTAATATGCCGACTATTATCTTTAATTCTTGTGGTTCTGGCTCTTGGGTTAACGTGCTTTATATAAGTATAATATCTATGTTTTTTATGCTGATAATCCTAAAAATTTTCAAGTCTTTTCCTGGGTTAGACATTGTTGATATTTCAAAATTTTTGGGTGGTAAGTTTTTAGCATTTATTGTTGCTATTTTATATGCTTTTATGTTTACATGTTTTTCTGCTCTTTGTATAAGGTATTTTATAAACAATTTGCATATAATTTATTTCCCATCATATTCTCTTCTACTTCTTGCTATAATTCGGTTTTATTCCAATTATAATTGCAAGTAGAATTGGGCTTAAGGCTATATATGGAACAAATTTAGTTGTTATTCCTTTTGCAGTGTTATCAATAGTTTTGCTTCTTTCAATATCAATAAAAGACTTTTCTTTTGCAAAGTTGTTTCCTATATTTGGGTATGGAAAAAAGGAACTTTTTATAACACAATCATTAAACTTATATGCATTTAACATTATTGCATATTTATATTTTCTACCACCTTTTTTAAAAGACAGAAAAGATTTTAAAAGGATTTCAATTCTTTCTATATTTTTATGTGGATTATATTTTATGCTTAGTATAATTGCTTTAACAATGAGTTTTGCATTTGCTTTTAAAGCTGACGAATCTTTATCTTTATACATGCTTGCAAGGTCAATAACACTTGGACATTTTATTGAAAGAATTGATGCAATATTTATTTTTATATGGATTTTATCATTCTTTTCATTTATTAGTTTCAATATGTTTTTAGTAAGTGCCATCCTAAAGAAAGGCCTAAAACTTGAAGAATCAAAAGAATTGATTTATACGCTAAGTGGTATTTTTATTGGTTTTGCTCTTATTTTTAAAAATATGAGTATTACAAATATATTTGCTAGAGATTTTTGCAAAAAATATATGGTAATTGTTGTATTTGTTGTAAGTTTTATCATAGCATTACTTGCATTATTAAAGGACAAATTAAAACATAGATTAAAAAAAGCTTAAAATAAAGGAGTTTGTAGTTATTTTGAAAGTTAAATATTTATTATTAATTTTAATATGCTTGTTATCATTAACAATGCTTACTGGTTGTTATAATATATCTGGAATTGAGAATAAAGCGTATGCAATAGCTCTTGGGATTGATAAATCTGATACTCAGCAATTAAAGCTAAGCATACAGTTTGCTGTTCTAAGTGGTTCTAGTTCCTCTGGTTCTTCTTCAGGCGATGAAGAAAGCGATTCTGGAGAAGACAAAACCTCCACAATTTTAACAGTAGATTCTGCAACTCTTGATTCTGGAATTGAACTTATTAATAGCTATATAAGCAAACAGGTAAACCTTTCCCACTGCAAAGCTATTATTATTTCTGAAGAATATGCCTCAGAAGGAGTTGCTAATATTTTATACACTCTTATGAATAATATTGAGCTAAGAGCTGACTGTAGCATTATTATTAGTAAATGTAATGCTGATGATTTTTTAAAAAACTCAAATCCTGTTTTTGAATCAAACCCAGCCCAATATTTTAAATTGAATTTTAATTCAAGTGAGTATACTGGATTTTTAAATAATTTATATATGTCTGATTTTTATTATAATACTTTAAGTACATTCTCTGATTCTTGTGCCATCTTAGGCGCAATTAATTCAGAAGAGTCTAGAACTCATTCTGTTTTAGATGATAACTATATTGCTGGGCAAACACCACTAATTTCTAAAAACAAGGTGGAAAGCATGGGAACTGCTGTATTTCGTGGCGATAAGTTTGTTGGAGAATTAAATAATTTAGAAACACTTTGCCATTTAATTATTAAAAATAAATTTAAAACAGGAATTATAAATATAGAAAATCCTTATGATTCCAATACAATTGTATCCTTTTACACAGCACTTAATAGAAAAACAAAAATAAATGTAAAGTATGAAGACAAAATACCTAAAATAGAGTGTGAGATTTGGTTAAGCAGCAATATTCCTACAATTTATAATACCTTAGATTTATCCGACCAATCATGTGTAGAAAAACTAAATTCTGTATTTAGTAAACATGTAGAAACCAAAGTTTTAGATTATTTAAATAAAACCAAAGACTATGGTGCAGATATTGTTGGTTTCGGAGAACGACTTTTGCCTAATTACCAAACATGGCAAGATTGGCTTGATGCTGAATGGCTAGAAAACTATAAAAATGCTACATTTAAGGTAACAGTTCATTCTGAAATACAAGGTGGATATTTATATAACAGTATATAAGGGGGATCTAACATGATATATATTATTTTTCTGATTTTTTTAATTTTTGCATTTATAAAAGCAATAAGCTATGGAGTTTATGAAATAAAAACAAATAACAATACCTTTGCAGGTATTGCTACTTTTATACTGGCCTTATTGGGCTTAGTTTTTCCGAATATTGCAATTTGGATGAATGGAACTTATTAATAAATAATTCCTAAAACAATTGCTAAAACTATAAAAACAACTCCAAGGATAATTGTTGTTCTCTTTAACTTACCTTCTTTAGTTCTACCTTTGTTTTTATCATAGAAAGAACCTGCTCCTGTAATAGCTTCTGAGGCTCCGTCATCCTCGTTTGTTTGAGCAAGTGTTAATATAGTTAATAATACTGCAACAATTGAATATATTATAATTAAAAATGTTTTCATTGTAATTCACCTTTCTCCGTTTTATTTGACTTTATAATTGTAGCACAAAGTTTTTGAAATTGCAAGAAAAACTCTATTTTTTCTCTATAATTATATCCCCAAAGTTGTTTTCTTGTTTTGTTATTATTTTATTTCTTCTTCCAAGTTCCAAAACTCCTGAAAATGCTGTAACTGTTTCTAATTTTGTATATTTTTTATTTGTGCATAATGTACCAAATATGAATCTTTTATTTTTTACAAGTTCTTTAAAGATTTCTCTTACTTTGCTTGCTACTGTTACTGTTTCTAGTATTGCAATTTTTTCCATATTTATTGCGTTTTTGTTCTTTTTGTTTTCATTTCTTTCTATTAGTAACTTGTAGCTTTCAATTATATCTTCTTTTTCATATTTTTTCTCTAGCTTTCGATTCGGTAGTTCTACTTTTTCTGGAAGTTTGTATATCCTTTTTGAATATGTATTATAATTTTCTCTTAGTTTTTTTACTATTTCTTTATATTTCTTGTATTCTACTATTCTCCTAATAAGTTCTTCTTCTGTTATTTCTTCCTCATCTTCTACGTCTTTTGGAAGCAAATGTTTTGATTTTAGGTATACAAGAGTTGATAACATAACAATGAATTCGCTTGTAATTTCTAAGTTTAATTCTTCCATTGCGTTTAGATATTCTATATATTGGTCTGTAATTTCAGTTATATTTACTTTATCTATATCCATTTTGTTTTTGTCTACTAAATGGCATAATAAATCAAGTGGTCCTTCAAAGTTTTCTAGTTTTATATTGTATTTTTTTGTTTCTAATGTCAATATATCATTCATTGTTATTTTTATCCCCTTTTATTCTTGTGCTAATTTTATTGTTTCGCTTAAAAATCCTTTTTTTCGCAAATACATTTCAATTTCTTCTTCTTCCATTGTTGTTTGTTTTTTTGTAAATATGTTTTTTGCTGAATTTATTTCATAATCAAGCAATTCTTCTTTGTTGTTACAAATGTAATTATCAATATCATCTTTTTTTATGCCTTTAGCCATTAATTTATATTGAATTTCTTTTATTGACATATTTTTTAAGTTTCTAAACTCATTTACTGCTCTTTCAATATATGCATTATCATTAATATATCCATTTGTTTTTAAGTCTTGAATTACATCATCTAATTGCTCTTCTGGAATATCAGAAAACTTTTGTTTGATTTCCGCTTCTGTTCTTTTTTTATACAAAACATATTTCAATACTTTTGTTTTTAATCTATCAAATTCTTCAAGATTTTCCATTTTTTAATCCTCTTTTGGTTCGATCTCTTGTTCTGGGTCTATTTCTTCATCTCCTAGGCTGTTTTCAAATGCTTGTCTAAAATTATCTCTAATCTTTGTTTCTAGCTCTTTTGCAACTTCTGGATTATTTTTAATATATTGTTTTGCATTCTCTCTTCCTTGGCCTATTTTTTCTCCATTATAACTAAACCATGCTCCTGATTTTTCTACTAAGTTTAAGTTTACTGCAATATCTAAAATGTTTCCTTCTTTTGATATACCTTTTCCATATACTATATCAAATTCAGCCTCTCTAAATGGTGGTGCAACTTTATTCTTGATAACTTTTACTCTTGCTCTTGCTCCTGTAACTTCTCCATCTGTTTTTATGTTTTCTATTTTTCTTATATCTAATCTAACTGAAGCATAGAATTTAAGTGCTCTACCACCTGGTGTAGTTTCTGGGTTTCCAAACATTATTCCAACTTTTTCTCTTAATTGGTTTATAAACACAATAACTGTTTTTGATTTATTAATTACTCCAGCTAGTTTTCTTAAAGCTTGTGACATAAGCCTTGCTTGAAGACCAACATGTGCATCTCCCATATCTCCATCTATTTCTGCCTTTGGTACTAATGCTGCAACAGAGTCTACAACTATTATATCAACTGCTCCACTTCTTGTTAATGCTTCTGCAATTTCTAATGCTTGTTCACCTGTATCTGGTTGTGATACTATTAAGTTATCTATATCAACACCTAAATGTTTTGCATATACTGGGTCCAAAGCGTGCTCTGCATCAATAAATGCTGCTTCTCCACCTAATTTTTGTGCTTCTGCAATTGCATGTAATGCAAGTGTTGTTTTACCAGAAGATTCTGGCCCAAATATTTCTATAATTCTTCCTCTTGGAATTCCACCAATTCCAAGTGCAATATCCAAACTTAAAGCTCCTGTTGGAATAGCCTCAACATTCATTGCTTTATATTCTCCAAGTTTCATTACAGAACCTTTTCCAAATTGTTTCTCAATCTGCCCTAATGCTGCTTCTAATGCTTTTTTCTTTTCTAGATTATCAGTACTCATAATATTCCTCCTAAATTTATCTTCAAAACTTTTGTTTGGTATTATTATATATTAATTTTCTTAAAAGTCAATACCTTTTTTCAAAATTTTTAAGATTATTTTTTCTCCCGATTGCCTTTAGTATTTAATCACATTTTTCTATAAAATTCAAGAGGCAAACTTTTATTTTGTTTGCCTCTTTTTTATTAAAACATTATTTTTTCATCTATCCAGTTCTCTAAGTCGTCTATTTTTACTCTTACTTGTTCCATTGTATCTCTATCCCTTATTGTAACTGAATTATCATTTTCTGTTTCAAAATCTACTGTTATGCAGTATGGTGTTCCAATTTCATCTTCTCTTCTATATCTTTTTCCAATGCTTCCTGCTTCATCATATTCACACATGTATTTCTTTGAAAGTTTTGTATATATTTCTTCAGCTTTTGGGCTTAGTTTTTTAGATAGTGGTAAAACAGCTACCTTGTATGGTGCTAAAGCTGGGTGTAAATGTAATACTGTTCTTGTATCTCCTTCTGCAATTTCTTCTTCATCATAAGCATTGCAAAGGAATGCTAGAGCAACCCTATCGCATCCAAGTGATGGTTCTACACAATATGGAATAAACTTTTCGCCTGTCTCTTGGTCTAAATATGTGAAATCTTCTTTTGAATGTTCAGCATGTTGTTTTAAATCATAATCTGTTCTATCTGCTATTCCCCAAAGTTCTCCCCAGCCAAATGGGAATTTAAATTCTATATCTGTTGTTCCCTTACTGTAGAAACATAATTCTTCTGGTGAGTGGTCTCTAAGTCTTAAGCTTTCCTCATTCATTCCTAAACTTAATAACCAATTTTTGCAGAAAGCTCTCCAATATTCAAACCATTCCATATCAGTTCCTGGTTTGCAGAAGAATTCTAATTCCATTTGTTCAAATTCACGAATTCTAAATAGGAAGTTTCCTGGTGTTATTTCATTTCTGAATGATTTACCAACTTGGCCAATTCCCATTGGTAATTTTCTTCTTGTAGTTCTTAAAACATTTTTGAAGTTTACAAATATTCCTTGTGCTGTTTCTGGTCTTAAATATAACTCTGATTTTGAATCTTCTGTTACACCTTGGAATGTTTTAAACATTAGGTTAAATTTTCTAATTGGTGTAAAATCACTTGCTCCACAATCTGGGCATTTTATGTTGTTTTCATGTATAAAGTCAACCATTTTTTCATCTGACCATCCATCAACAACTTCTTCTTTGTTATTTTCTTTTAGCCAATCTTCAATTAATTTATCTGCTCTATGTCTTGTTTTACAAGCTTTGCAATCTATAAGTGGGTCACTAAATCCTCCAACATGTCCTGAAGCTACCCAAGTTTCAGGATTCATAAGTATTGCTGCATCTAGCCCAACATTATATTTATTTTCTTGAATAA
Organism: uncultured Clostridia bacterium; assembly: GCA_934167835.1. Lineage (GTDB taxonomy): Bacteria > Bacillota > Clostridia > TANB77 > CAG-508 > UMGS1781. The sequence continues at coordinate 11,212 of CAKPLZ010000015.1, forward strand.
ATTTTTTCATCCAAGCTTTTTTTATGTTGTTTTTAAATTCTACGCCTAATGGTCCATAATCCCAAGAATTAGCTAGTCCTCCATAAATTTCAGAGCCTGGGTAAATATATCCTCTGCTTTTACATAAATTCACTACTTTTTCCATTGATTTTTCTTTCATTTAAATCACGTCCTTTTTTTAATTTACAATATTTTATACCATTTTTTCATGAATATCAATAGAAATGCAAAAATTTTGTTGCAAAACTGTAAACATTTTTCTACAAAAAACATATATTATTTTTACATAATATATTGAATTTTTTAGATTTACATTATATAATCTATGTGTCATAATTTATGTTACGTGAAAGGAAAGATTAATATGAATTTAGGTAATATAGAAAATTTAAAGCAATATAAGCATATTCATTTAATTGGTATTGGCGGAATTAGTATGAGTGGTATTGCCGAAGTTTTACATAATTGGGGGTTAATGGTTACTGGTTCAGATTGCACAAAAAGCAAAATTACAGATAGACTTGCAAGCCATGGTATTTTTATCTCAATTGGACATAACACAAATTTAGTTGAAAAGGCTGATTTTGTTATATACTCTGCAGCAATAAAACAAGATGATCCTGAAATGCTTTGTGCAAAAGCTCATAACATCCCATTAGTTGAAAGAGCCGATTTTGTTGGTTTTTTAACTAGGATATATGATAATACAATAGGAATTTCTGGAACACATGGAAAAACCACTACAACTTCTATGATTTCTTTATGTTTCTTAGAAGCTGGCCTTGACCCAAGTATACAAGTTGGAGCAATTTTAAAAGATATTGGTGGAAATTATAGAGTTGGAAATAGCGATTATTTTATTCTAGAAGCTTGCGAATATGTTGAAAGTTTCTTGAAATTTAGCCCACAAAGTGCTGTTGTTACTAATATTGATAATGACCACTTAGATTATTTCAAAACTTTTGATAATATAAAAAAAGCTTTTGCAAAATATGTTGCTTTGCTTCCAAAAGATGGTGTTTTGGTTACAAATGCAGATGACCCTGATTGTTTGGATTTAAGAAAACATACAATTGCAAAAGTTATAACATTTGGTCTTAGAAATGATAGGGCAAATTTTGTTGGTAGAAATATTGTTTACGATAAAAATGGTTACCCAAAATTTGATGTTTATAAAAACAATTCTTACTTTGGAGAATTTAAGCTTTTAGTTCCTGGTCTTCACAATGTTTACAATGCTTTGGCATGTATTGCAATGTGTTCAAATTATGGAATTTCAAAGCAATTATTAAAAACTGTTTTAGCAAAATTTGGTGGTGCAAATCGTAGATTTGAGTATGTTGGAACGTTTGATAATATGGATATTTATGATGATTATGCTCATCACCCTAGTGAAATTGCTGCTACTGCAAAGGCAATGAAAAATAAAGCTTATAGGCAATCTTGGGTTATTTTCCAACCACATACATATAGTAGAACTAAAGAATTACTTTCAGATTTTGCAGAAGCTTTATTGGATTTTGATAATATAATAATCACTGATATTTATGCTGCAAGAGAGCAAAACACTTATGGAATATCTTCAAAAGATTTAGTTCATAAAATTGGAGAACTTGGTAAAAATGCTTTATATATTTCAAGTTTCGATGATATTGCAGATTATATTAAAGGTCATGCTTGCCCACATGATTTAATAATCACAATGGGTGCAGGTACAGTTTATGAAGTTGGTAAAAAAATAATGCAATAAATAAAAATTCGTAGTAAATTTAAATTTTTACTACGAATTTTGTGCCTTTTGGCTCATTGTTTTGCACTTTAATTGTTCCACCATGTGCTTTTACAATTGTTTGTGCTATTGCAAGTCCAAGACCTGTTCCTCCTGTTTCTCTTGAACGTGCTTTGTCTGCTCTATAAAATCTTTCAAATATGTGCTTTTTCTGTTCATCACTTATGCCTATTCCTTCATCTATAACCTCTATAATTGCTTTTGTATCCTTAGTATATGTTTTTACTGTGATGTTTTCTCCCTCTTTTGTATATTTTATTGCATTATCTAGTAATATTACCATGAGTTCAGTAATTTTGTTTGTATCTATATTTTCTGATTTATTGCAATTTAGTTCTAGTTTTAGCTGTTTGTTTTGCATTTGTGCATATTCTACATAAGGTGTAGTAATTTCTGTTATTACTTGGTCTATATTTCGTTCTTCTTTTTTTAGTTTCATTTGGTTGGAATCTGCTGTTGCAAGTACCATAAGCTCATTTATTAATTTTGTTAATCTCCTTGTTTCACTTATTGTTAAGCTTATGTCTTCTGATTTATCTATTATTTTGCTTTCCGGTTCCTTAAGCAGAAGTTGCTGTTTTGCTTGTATTATAGTAAGCGGTGTTCTTAATTCATGTGCTGCATTTTGAACAAATTCTGTTTGTTTTTCCCAAGCTATAAATATTGGTTTTAATGTTCTTCTAGATAAAATATAACTTGCTATTGCCGATGTTGTTATTATAATTGTGCTTATGTAAAAGAGCTTATTTTTCAAGCTTTTTAAGCTTATACTCCTAATCATATAAATTGCACTTGGATTTACAATTATTATTTTACTATTTGGGTCTTTTTGAGCAAAATTTTGCAGTTCTACATCTATTTCTTTGTATAGTTGCCTTTCAGCTCTTTTATAAATTAGTAAATCAAATATTAGAACTAATATTGTAAATACAATAAATGTATAAATCATGTTTTTTATTAGTTGTTTTTGTAGATATTTTCTTTCTTCCATTTTTCCTCCATTTAAAAGAGAACGACTATAATTATTTAAAGTCGTTCATTCTTTTTTATAAATCTATTCTATTGAATAATAGCTCTAAATTGTTTATTTTTAGGTCTCCTTTTAGATTTATAGGTTCCCATTTAAATTCTGGTAAATCAAGCATATTCTTTATCTTTTTTGAAGTTCTTGGCATAAATGGTGCTATTAGATTTGAGATGTTTGCTATTATATATGCACATGTATAAGTTATATTATTGAATTCTTCAATGTTTTCTTTAGCTTGTTTCCATGGTTCTTTTTCATCATAATATTTATTTGCAAACCCAATATATTCAAATATTTCGTCAATTGCTGCTTTTAGTTCTGCTTGTTCTATTAAATGGCCAACTTTCTTATATAAATCTTCTGTAATTTTAATAACTTCTGGGTCTACTTTAGCTTCTTTAATTACTCCATCAAATTTTTTGTTAATAAAAGATAAATTTCTATTTACAAAGTTTCCAAGCATACCAACTAAAAATTTGTTATGTGCTTGAACAAATAATTCTTCTGTAAAGTTCATGTCTTTCTTTTCTGGTCCATTTGAAATCATATAATATCTAATACTATCAACATCATATTTTTCAACTAATTCATCTACTGTAACTAAATTTCCTTTACTTTTTGACATTTTTGTGTCATTCATGTTTACATATCCGCTAGATACTATATATTTTGGTAATTGGTATCCATTTCCAATTCCTAGTATTAATGCTGGGAATATTATTGTATGAAATGGAATGTTGTCCTTTCCATGAACATAGTATGTTGAAAGATGAGGGTTGTCCTTGCTCATAAATTTTTCAAAATCTATTCCTCTAGCTTCTGCAACTCTCTTAGCTGTTGTTAGATATCCAAGAACTGCTTCTATCCATACATATATTCTTTTATCTTCATAACCCTTTACTGGAACTTCAATTCCCCATTCAAGTTGTCTTGTTGCTGCTCTATCTATTAAGCCATTATTTAAAAACTTTCTAGATTCACCCACAGCTTGTTTTCTCCAAGTATTTTCACTTGCTTGAATTAAGTCTTCTATTTGTTTTTGGAAAGCTGATAGTTTAAAATATAGGTGTTTGTTGTCTTTTAGAACAGTAGGCTCGCCACATTCTTTACAATGTTTATCTTCAACTTCATCTGCATTTAAAGTTGTTAAACAATCGTCACACTGTTCACCACTTGCTTTTCCACCACATTTTGGGCATTTACCAACAATTTCCCTATCAGACAAAAACTTACCACATTTTTCACAGTAGTCTTGTTTAACAGTTTTTTCATATATATATCCATTTTCAATTAACTTTAAGAAATATTCCTTAACCTGTTTTTTATGTTCTTCCTGAAAAGTTGCAGCATACATATCATATTCAAAATCCATTGCTGAAAAACTTTTCTTAAAAGCTTCATGGTATCTTTTAGCAATTTCCTCTGGAGTAGTATTTTCCTTAACAGCACGCTGTGTTATAGGTGTTCCATGAGAATCAGTCCCAGAAACATAAATAACATTATCTCCATTCCCTCTAAAAAATCTAGCCAAAACATCACCTGGAAGCAAAGCAGCCAAATGACCAATGTGCATAAAATAATTAGCATAAGGCCAAGCCCCACCTATCAATATATCTCTACCCATAATCTTCCTCGTCTCCTCTATTTTTGAATTCATTCACTTTATTATTATAATCAATTTGAGTAGAAAAATCAATAGTTTGGGGATAAAAGTATTATTATTATTATTTAAAAAAATTATTTTGCATAAACTATCACATAATTAGAAGCCCCTGGAGAAAACCAGCAATACGGATCTCCAATATCCTTTGGCATTTCATCCTTGCTTTTCCATGGAACAAATAATTCAAACTTTTCTTTTGTTAAAGTTGCAAATGGGTAACCTCCAATATAAGTTACATTTTTAGGTATAACAATTTTTGTTAATGAACTGCATCCTTCAAAAACGAAATCCCCAATTATTTTCAAAGATTTTGGCAATTTAACATTTTGTAATTTAGTTGAGTAAGCGAAAGTACCGCTCGCCTATGTTTTCAATTCCTTCTGACACAATTATATTAGAAACAGATGTGTTTTCATAACCTTTTATTGCTGTGTTACTCCTCCATTCAATAAAGTCTTCTTTTGCGCATATACTTGTATTCCATAGTGGATGCAATAGCACGGTCATTTGTGGATGACTCTCTACTCCTGTAACAGTTTTTACTGGCTTTCCTGCTATATAATTTGGTATTATCACAGTATCTATTGTTGTATCAGTATTTAAATATTTTGTTATTGTTACTGTTCCGTCGTCTTCCTCTGTAAATTCCCAATCTGCTTCATTTCCTTCTACTTTTTCTATTATGATTTCACTTCTATCTTTTATTACAACTTTCTTAGAATTCTCTTTCCCAAATACTTTTGCTGTGAATTCGTATTCTCCCGCCTCTGTTACTTCATACTCTATAGTGAATGGTTCAAGTGTATCTTCCATACTAATTTCTTCTGTTCCATCTGGTTTCGTTATTACCATATACCAATATTCTGGGCATATTCTAAAATTAAGTAAAGCTTGGTCTACATTTCCGTTTCCTACTTGGTTTACAAAATCTTCCCAGCTGGCTTGTGCAAATAATGCATCTGTACTTTCATATTCTGGATTTCCAGCCATTCTTTGCCTAAAATTTACTGCATCTAAAAGCAATAATTGTTTTTTAGCTAATTTCTCGTTTTCTGTTCCTTCTAATTCTGCTAGTTTTTGTTTCATATATGCCACATATTCTTCATCTGTTGGTTTTTCTCCTTTATATTGTGCTGTTACTCTTATTTTTCCAGCATCAAACTCTTTTTCAATTTCATAATCTATTGATATTTCGCTATTTAATTCTTTTATGTAATCTTCCATCGATGAATACTTCTTGCCTCCTATTTCAATTCCATTACCAATATTGCCTTCAATATCTTGGGCTGATTTCCAATTTTTCGTAGCATCTCCTGCTGACTTAAATAGACCTGTGTTTAGTGCTACGCTTATGCTGACTGCTACCAATATAAGCATTACAATAATTGTGATTATTAACGCTATCAGCGTTATTCCTTTTGTGTTTTTCATCTTTTACCTCCTAAATTTTATTTTATATAACCTTTTGTTATATCTATATATTTTTAAAATTAACCTAATTGTACTCATGGTGGACATGGTAGTCTTACCATATATAGTTTGTACATTAGATTAATTCTTAGTCTTTTATATTTTATATATAGTTTGTTTTTTATAAAATTATCGATATATATAT
>CAKPLZ010000016.1 GCA_934167835.1 uncultured Clostridia bacterium
ACAGTAATTGTAGTATCACATGATAGATATTTTTTAAACAAAGTTTGTACACATATTGCAGATGTTGACTTTGGAAAAATAAAAATATATCCAGGAAACTATGATTTCTGGTATGAATCAAGCCAACTTGCTTTAAAACAGGCAAAAGAACAAAATAAGAAAAAAGAGGAAAAGATTAAGGAATTGCAAGACTTTATTGCAAGATTTAGCGCAAATGCTTCAAAATCAAAACAAGCTACTTCAAGAAAAAAATCATTGGAGAAAATAGAATTAGAGGAAATAAAAGCTTCAAACAGGAAATATCCATACATAGATTTTAAACCAGAGAGATTACCAGGAAATGAAATTTTGAAAGTTAAAAACATTTCAAAAACAATTAATGGAGAAAAAATATTAGATAATATTTCATTTAATGTAAGACCAGGAAATAAAATTGCTATAGTATCGGATAATGAATTAAGAACAACAGTATTATTCCAAATTATTTCAGGCGAAATTGAACCAGATGAAGGAGAAATAGAATGGGGGCAAACTATAACAAACGCATATTTCCCAAAGGATAATGGATATTTATTTGAGAATAAAGAAACATTAGTAGATTGGCTAAGAAAGTATTCAAAAGATCCTGATGAAACATATATTAGAGGATTTTTAGGAAGAATGCTTTTTTCAGGTGATGAAGCTCTAAAAACAGTAGATGTTTTGTCTGGTGGAGAAAAAGTAAGATGTGTTCTTGCAAAAATAATGTTATCAGGTGCAAATTTACTAATGTTTGATGAACCAACAAACCACTTAGATATGGAAGCAATAACAGCATTAAATGAAGGACTAAAAAAATTCCAAGGAAATTTAATTTTTACTTCACACGACCATCAATTAACACAAACAGTTGCAAATAGAATAATTGAACTTGGACCAGATAAAAAATTTGATAAAGACATGACTTATGATGAATATTTAGAAAAAAGAAGCGCCATCCAATAGGACGACGCTTGTTTCGCTTAATCGGTGAATATTCTCACGCTGAACTTCTGAACTTTGATGTGCTTCCTCATGATTTCAGGAATCCTGTTTTCAGAAACTTCGATTCGTGTGCCACAAATAGGGCATTCAACGAAATACTGCTTTTCAGAGTTGCACTCGATGCATCCGAAGTCACTCGTACGGTTTGCGATGAAATACTGCTTGCATTCCGGGCAAGTAAAAGTGACGCTCGGCCCAGTCGGGATTTTCATAAAAAACCTCCACCCAATTAAGGGAATATAAAGTATTTAGCATAAAGCCAAACCTAGATTTATTGTAGCACAATTAACATAAAATTGCAAGCTAAAGCAATCACTACATGTCAGAAATTGTGAAATTTAGGCAAATTTCTTAAAAACCCTTGACAAATGGCTAAAAATGGTGTAAAGTAGAATAGCATTACAATTTTAGAAGGTGAAATAGTTATGGATAGGAAAGTTGAAATTAGTATGCTTTGCGAAATTTATGGAAAGCTTTTGACTGAGAAACAATTGAATATTTTGGATAACTATTATAACCTAGACTTGTCTCTTTCAGAAATTGCAGAAAATGAGGGCATTACAAGGCAGGCTGTGAGGGATATAATAAAAAAGGGGGAAAATAAACTTTTCGAATTTGAAGAAAAGCTAGGAATTATGAAAAAAAATATGAAGCAAGAAGAAAAAATAGCAAGTATTTTATCTGAGCTAACTAAAATTCAAACAAAGTTTACAGATGAACAAATAGCAGAAATACTAGAACATATCAAAACTGAATTAAATTGTGTTGTGTAAGGAGGAAAACAATATGGCTTTTGAGGGTTTATCTACAAGATTACAAGCTATAACAAGAAAACTTCGGAGGAAAAGCAAGAATTACTGAAAATGATTTAAAAGAGGTAATGCGAGAGGTAAAACTAGCTTTACTTGAAGCTGATGTTAACTATAAGATTGTAAAGGAATTCATAAACGATGTAGAACAAAAAGCCTTAGGCCAAGATGTATTAAAATCCTTAACACCAGGACAACAAGTTGTAAAAATTGTAAGGGATGAAATGACAGAGCTTTTAGGAGGTGTAACAAGCAAAATAAACTTTACACCTAATCCACCTACAATAATAATGTTAGTAGGTCTTCAAGGTTCTGGTAAAACTACCACTTGTGGTAAACTTGCAAATCTTTTAAGAAAGCAAGGAAAGAAACCATTATTGGTTGCATGTGATGTATATAGACCAGCAGCTATAAAACAATTACAAGTAGTAGGAAAACAATTAAACATTCCAGTATATGCTAATGAAAACTCAAAAGATGTAGTGCGAATAGCAAAACAGGCAATATCTGAAGCGTATTCAAAACTAAATGATGTAATTATATTAGATACTGCAGGAAGACTTCATATTGATGAAGAATTAATGCAAGAACTAAAAAATGTAAAAGCAAATGTAAAACCACACGAAATACTTTTAGTAGTAGATTCAATGACAGGTCAAGATGCCGTAAATGTAGCACAAACTTTTAATGAAAACCTAGGAATTGATGGAGTAATTTTAACAAAACTAGATGGCGATACTCGTGGTGGTGCTGCACTTTCTGTTAAAAAAGTAACAGGAAGACCAATAAAATTTGCTGCAAACCGGAGAAAAATTAAGTGATATTGAAGAATTTCACCCAGACAGAATGACATCAAGAATATTAGGAATGGGAGATATGCTTTCAATAATAGAAAAAGCTGAAGAAGCTTTTGATGAAGAGGAAGCTTTAAAACTAGAAAAGAAACTAAAAAAACAAGAATTTGACTTAGATGATTATTTAACACAACTAAGACAAATGAAAAAAATGGGTTCATTCTCATCAATACTTAAAATGATACCTGGTATGAACAAATTTGGAGATATTAAAGTTGATGATAAAGAATTTGTAAAAATAGAAGCAATTATTTGCTCAATGACATTAAAAGAAAAGAAAAACACAAGACTCCTAAATGCAAGTAGAAGACAAAGAATTGCAAAAGGAAGTGGCACAACAGTTCAAGACATAAACAAATTCATAAATTCTTATGAAACAACTCAAAAGCTTATGAAAAAAGTTCAAAACAGCAAGGGTGGCATGAAAAATGCTTTGAAAGGCTTAGATATAAATAGCCTAAAGAATAGTTTAAAGTAGTTATTAATTTTTTAAATTTATATAAATAAAAAAGGGAGGATTTTAAAATGGTAAAAATAAGATTACAAAGAGTAGGAAAGAAAAAAGCACCATTCTATCACATAGTTGTTGCTGATTCAAAGTCTCCAAGAGATGGTAAAATAATTGAACAAATTGGAACATACAATCCAATGACAGAACCATCAGAAGTAGTTTTCGACAAAGAAAAAGTTGAACAATGGATTAAAAACGGAGCAAAACCAACAGATACTGTAAAAAGATTAATTGAAACAAAATAATTTGTTTTATGGAGGCCAAAAATGAAAAATACACTTGAAACAATAGTAAAAAGTTTAGTAGAATTCCCAGAACAAGTTTCTATAAACGAAATTTCAGGCGAAAAATCAGTAGTTTATGAAGTAAAAGTTGCTGATAGTGATATGGGAAAAGTTATTGGTAGAGAAGGCAAAATAGCTGCTGCAATTAGAACAGTTATGAAAGCTTTAGCTAGCAAAGAACAGAAAAAAGTTAATGTAGAATTTATAGGATAGGTATTTGAATGGAAGAATATTTAGAAATTGGTCAAATTGTGAATACAAATGGACTAAAAGGATTTTTAAAAGTAAAACCATTAACAGATGATATTACTAGATTTGAAGATTTAGAAACAGTATATATTCAAAAGCATAAAGACCTTGTAGAATTTAAAGTTCAAGATGTAAAATATATCAAAAACATGGTATTATTAAAACTTGAAGGAATAGATAATATAGGTGAAGCTGAAAAATATAAAAACTTCTACATCAAAATCAATAGAAAAGATGCAGTAGAGCTTGAAGAAAATTCATACTTTATTGTAGATATCATAGGTTCAGAGGTTTATACAGAAGAAAATGAACTTTTAGGAAAAGTTGTAGATGTGTTCCAAACCGGAAGTAATGATGTGTACTCTATTAAAAATCAAGAAGGAAAAGAAATTTTACTTCCAGCAATATCAGAGGTTATAAAAAATGTTGATATTGAAAATAAAAAAATAGTAGTACATTTAATGGAAGGTTTAATATGAGAATTGATGTATTAACTTTGTTTCCAGAAAGCTTTGAACCATTAAAACAAAGCATTATTGGAAGAGCCGTAGAAAAGAATATAATAAATATTAACTTAATAAATATTAGAGACTTTTCAAAAGATAAACACAAAAAAGTTGATGACACACCTTATGGTGGAGGAGCCGGAATGGTAATAAGACCAGATGTTGTGTATGATGCTTATAAGAGTGTTTCAGAACCGCAAGCAAAGCCAATATATATGTCACCTCAAGGAAAGACATTAAATCAAAAAATTGTACAAGATTTAAGTAAAGAAGAACACTTAATATTAATATGTGGACACTATGAAGGAATAGACCAAAGAGTAATTGATGAAATTGCACCAATGGAAATTTCAATCGGAGACTATGTTTTAACCGGTGGAGAACTTCCAGCAATGGTTTTAATAGATAGTGTTTCAAGATATGTTGAAGGTGTTTTAAGCAGTGAATCAACTAAAGAAGAATCATTTGCCAACAATTTACTTGAATATCCGCAATATACAAGACCAGAAGTATTCTTAGGAAGAGAAGTACCAGAAATTCTAAAATCTCGGAAATCATAAAAAAATTGATGAATGGAGATTAAACAAATCGTTAGAAATAACAAAACAAAAAAGACCAGATTTAATAAATAAATAAGAAAGGAGGATATCTAATGGATATCATAAAATCAATTGAACATGAACAAATGAAAAATAAAATACCAGATTTAAGAGTTGGTAATACAGTTAAAGTTCATGTAAGAGTAAAAGAAGGAAACAGAGAAAGAATCCAAGTTTTCGAAGGAACAATAATAAAAGTACAAGGTGGAGGAGTTAACAAAACATTTACAGTAAGAAGAATAGCTTCAGGAGTAGGTGTTGAAAAAACATTCTTAGTTCATTCACCAGCAGTAGAAAAAGTAGAAGTAACAAGAGTTGGTAAAGCAAGAAGAGCAAAATTATTCTACTTAAGAGATAGACTAGGAAAATCTGCTAAGACTAAAGAAAAAGTTGGAGCAAGAATTGAAACAAACGAAATCGTTGTTAAAGAAGAAGCTCCAGTTGTAGAAGAAACTGTAGATACAGTAACAGAAGAAGCTACAACAGAAGTTAAAGAATAATAAACAAAAAAATGACCTAAGAGATTGGGTCATTTTTTGTTTATAAAGATAAAAAGTCTATAACACAGATAACTGTAGAAGTTATGTAAATCCAGAACGACAATGTTACAAAAATGTTACAAAAATATTACAAAATTATAACAAATCTCTTGACTTTTTCAAAAAAAAATAATATTATTATATCGGTAATTTTAAAAAAAATGGAGGAAGTATTTTGGCTATAGGGGATATGATTGTAGGTATAGATATTGGAACCTCCAAAGTATCTAGTGTTATTGCAGAAATTAACAATTTTAATCAACTCGAAATTCTTGCAACAGCAGAATGTAAGTGCTTTGGAATGAAAAAATCTAAGATTACAGATGAAGATGAAATTGCCTCAGCAATAGGAAAAACAATTTCAGAAGTAGAAAATCAAAGTAATATTAAAATAAATTCTGCTTATGTAACTATACCAGGTAAATATGTGCAGATAGTTCAAAATAGTATAGTTAAAGAAGCAAAAGATAGATTTGCAGGAATAACTTCAAAAGATGTAAGTTCTGCAATGCTTCAAATTAGGGATATTGACCTTCCAGAAGATAAAACGGTTATTGATATAATTAAGAACCAATTCTCACTAGATAATGGAAGGGTAGTTGATGACCCTGTTGGAGCACTAAGTTCAACACTTACAGTTACAGGACAAGTTGTTTTAGCAGACAAAAACTATGTTAGACAATTAAATAATATATTTAGAAAAGCAAATATAGAAATAGATGGCATTATTCCAAATGTTCTTGCGGAAAGATCTTTAATTCTAGACATAAATGAAATGAATGATAATGTTATGATTTTAGATATTGGGGCAGGAAACACAGATATTGGAGTTTTTAATGGTAATAATTTTGTATACACAAATACAATTCCACTTGGCGGAGATAATATTACAAGTGACATAGCACAGGTGTTCTTTATCTCAGAAGAGGAAGCAGAAAGATTAAAAAAACAATATGCATTAGCATTAAAATCTTTTATTGATAATGATACAGATATTATGCTTACTACATATAAAGGTGATGAAAAGAATAAAACAATAAAAAGTTCAGAACTCATTGAAGTTATTGAAGCAAGAATTGAAGAAATTTTTTCACTTGTTAATAAACAAATTACAAATTTAGGAATTAAACAAAATATTAATAATGTAGTTTTAACAGGACAAGGTATAACTTGTATTAGTAAAAGTGATGTAGCAGGAAAAATTGTTTTAAACATTCCTGTAAAAATTGCAACAGGAAGAATGATAAGCACAGTAAAACCAGCATATAGGTCAAGCTATGCACTAGTTAGATACGTATCTAATAGGCCTTATGCAAAAAATGTATCAAGTAAAATAGATGTTAAATCAAACGAAAACTTTTTTAAAACAGTGCTTGAGAGAATTAAAGAATTCTTTTATACTTAATGTTTTTAATTTTAAATAATATAGAAAAGGGAGGAATTTGCATTATGATGGAATCAGAATATGAAGATAATAACAATGGCATGATGGATGGAACAGCATTAATTAAGGTTATAGGAGTTGGAGGAGCTGGAAACAATGCTATTAATAGAATGATAGAATCAGGAATAAAAGGCGTTGAATTTATTGCTGTAAACACAGATAGACAAGCTCTTCAAATATCAAAAGCAAGTACACGTATACAAATTGGTGAAAAGCTTACTAGAGGATTAGGAGCAGGAGCAAATCCAGATATTGGATCACAAGCTGCAGAAGAAAGTAAATCAGAAATTGCAGAGGTTCTTCGTGGTGCAGATATGGTATTCGTTACAGCAGGTATGGGCGGAGGAACAGGAACAGGAGCTGCTCCAATAGTTGCTGCAACAGCTAAAGAATTAGGAATTTTAACAATAGGAGTTGTTACAAAACCATTTACTTTTGAAGGTAAGAAAAGACTTACTCAAGCTGAAAGAGGAATTCAAAATTTAAAAGAAAAAGTAGATACTTTAGTTGTAATTCCAAATGATAAATTATTACAAATTATAGACAGAAAAACATCAATAGTAGAAGCATTCAAAATGGCTGATGATGTGTTAAGACAAGGTGTTCAAGGTATATCAGATTTAATTTCTGTACCTGGTTTAATTAACTTAGACTTTGCCGATGTTAAAGCCGTAATGCTAAATACAGGTATGGCACACATGGGTATAGGTAGAGCAAGTGGAGAAAATAGAGCAGAGGACGCTGCAAAAGAAGCAATTCAAAGTCCATTACTAGAAACAACAATAGAAGGAGCAAGAGGAGTAATTATTAATATTACAGGTGGACCAGATTTAGGATTACAAGAAGCAAATACTGCTGCTGAACTTGTTCAACGCAGTGTTGACCCAGAAGCAAACATTATATTTGGTGTTGTAACAGATGAAAGTCTTGGAGACGAAATTCAAATTACTGTTATTGCAACAGGATTTGAAAAAGAAGATAATATATCAACAATAGGTGTTGAAAACCTAGTAAATAATACTTGGAACAAAAAAATAAACTCAATACCTACAAGCCAAGAATCAAGATCTGATAATCAAAATGATTTAGATATACCTTCTTTCTTAAGAAAAAAGGGAAATAAAATATAAGTACATAGAATAATATGATTTTAAAAAAGAAATAGTCTATTTTGGTAGATTATTTCTTTTTTTCGCGTCTAAAAAAAGACAGACTTTTCAAAATTTTAGTAGTAAAATACATTAAAACGAGGTACAAGAAATGACATTGTATATAGATATTATTTTTTTTGAAAATATTATTATGAATGCAATAATAATACTTGCTTCTGGAATAATATTAAAATGTCAATTTAAAATATGGAGAAACTTAATCGCGAGCACTATAGGAGCAATTTATGCGGTACTTATTTATACTTCCAATTTAAAAATTTATTCAAATTTCTATCTAAAAATATTATTATCATTTGCAATTATTTACATAGCATTTAATCCACAAAATTTCAAAAGTTTCATAAAATGCACTATGATTTTTTATTTAACTTCCTTTACTTTTGGAGGAGTTGCATTTGCGCTTTTATATTTTAAAAACACAAATGATGTATTCTTCAAAAATGGAGTTTTGATTAGTACATATCCAATAAAAATGATACTTGCAGGTGGGATTCTAGGATTTATTATAATTACAATCTCATTTAAAAATATTAAGGGAAGACTAACAAAAAACGACATGTTATGCACTGTAAATTTACGGCAATGATGTAAATGTAAAAGCAATTATTGATACAGGTAATTTTTTGACAGAACCCATAACTAAAAGACCTGTTATTGTGGTTGAAAAGGCAAAATTAGAAGAGATTTACCCTAAAAACATATTGGATAATGTTTCAAACATAATAAACGGCCAAAACATAAATTTAGGCGAATTTGCATCAAAAATAAAAATCATTCCATTTAAATCACTTGGCAAAGAAAATGGAATCCTTTTAGGGGTAAAAATGGACGAAGTACAAATTATATATCAGGATTTAGAATATGAAATCAAAAACATAATTATAGGAATTTACAATGGAAGTTTAAGTAAAAATGGAAAATATTCAGCATTAGTAGGAGTAGGAATTTTTCAGTAATTTGTTTTTTTATACGAAAGGAGAAAACATGAATTTTTTATGTATTTTACGAGAAGAATTTAAAAAATATTTTAAAACAGAGGATATTGTTACAGGTGTTTTTTATATAGCAGGAAGTCAATCATTGCCACCACCACTTCCACCGCAGGAAGAAGAAAAAATGCTTAAAAGACTTCAAAATGATGATTTTGAGGCAAGGCAAATATTGGTAGAACATAATTTAAGGTTAGTAGTATACATAGCCAAAAAATTTGAAAACACAGGAATTGGAATTGAGGACCTAATATCAATAGGAACAATAGGCCTTATGAAAGCAATTAATACTTTTAACAATGGTAAAAATATCAAACTTGCAACATACGCATCAAGATGTATAGAAAATGAAATATTAATGTACTTAAGAAGAAGTAACAAAACTAAAGGCGAAATTTCAATAGATGAGCCATTAAACCAAGATGGAGATGGAAACGAATTACTTTTGTCTGATATTTTAGGGACTGATGATGATATAACATCAAGAGCTATGGAAGAAGAAGTTGATAGAACTCTATTAAAATCAGCTATTTCAAGACTAAATCCACGTGAAAAAAATATTATGGAATTAAGATTTGGGTTTAAAAGTGGGGAAGAAAAAACGCAAAAAGAAGTAGCAGATTTACTTCGGAATATCACAAAGTTATATTTCAAGAATAGAGAAAAAAATCATGAATAAAATGAAAAAAGACATAATGAGCAAAACTGGGTAAAAATAAAAGACACAAAAACTTGCAAAATTTCATATTATGAAGTAAAATATATGTATATTATTTTTAGAGAGAAGTGATAAGTATGAAAGTATATGACAAAGAAATGTACAATAGACAGGAGAGTTTAAGAACAGTAATAGTTTTAGTAATAGTTTTTTTACTTGGTTTTTTTGCCGGTTACATGGCACATTCTTTAAAGGAAAACCATGATCCAAGAAGTACAAATAGTACTTATATAGTTGAAGAGAAATAATAAAGTAAAGAGCGTTTGAAATTCAAATGCTCTTTTTTCATATTATTAAATATACTGAATACAATTAAAACATAAGGAATTCAATAAAAATGAATTTAAGCAATATGTAAATTGGGAGGAAAGAGTGGAAAATATAATTATTGAAACAATCAATCATTTTGGATATTTAGGAATAGTTTTATTGATTGCAATAGAAAATTTATTTCCACCGATACCATCAGAAGTGATATTAACATTTGGCGGATTTGCCACAACTATTACCAACATAACATTAATAGGAGCAATAATAGCATCAACAATAGGGTCTGTAATAGGAGCAATTATACTGTATTGGATAGGTTACATTTTAAATGAAGAAAAACTATATTCATTTACAAAAAGCAAATTTGGAAAAATATTAGGAATTAAGAAAGAAAATATAAACAAAGCATTTTCATGGTTTAACTCAAAAGGAAATTATGCGGTATTTTTTGGAAGATTTATACCAATAGTAAGAAGCCTAGTATCAATACCAGCAGGAATGTCAAAAATGCCACAAATACCATTCATAATTCTAACAACAATAGGCAGCCTAATTTGGAACACGCTACTAATAACACTCGGCAAAATTGCAGGAGAATCCTGGAGCAAAATCGCTGGATATGTAGGAGGATATTCAGATATAATTTGGATAGTGTTTGGAATAATATTTATTTTAGGAACGGTCTCATACTACAAAAAGAAAAGGCAAAGAATACAAGTAATAATATTCAAGAAAAAACATGCAAAATAATGAAATATGCATAAAATTTCCATTATCAACATATAATTAAAACAACGCAAGAGCTTATGAATACAAAAGGCAACCTCAAAATTTACACTTTTTTCAAAAAATGCTTGACAAGAGGTTAGTTAAAGGAGTATAATAGTTATGTTAAAACATCGCGGGGTAGAGCAGTTGGCAGCTCGTCGGGCTCATAACCCGGAGGTCGTAAGTTCGAGTCTTACCCCCGCAACCAAGTAAAGTAAAGGCTCCCAGCGATTAGCTGGGAGTTATTTTTGTTATAGGAGGAAAATTATGAATAAAAAACAAAATTTTATGAATAAAATAAAACATAGAAGCTTCGGCTGTGCAGCTATTACAACGAGATAATTGCTATAGGTTGTAATAGTTAAAAGTTATAGCAAATATATCTCGTTATTTTTAAGAATTAAAAGATAAGGAGATATAAAAGATGATAGAAATAGAATTAAATAATGTAAAAAAGAATTTTGGACTAAAAAATGTTTTAGATGGAGTAAGCTTTGAAGTGAAGACAGGAGAGAGAATTTCACTAATTGGAGAAAACGGCTCTGGAAAATCAACTATTTTAAAAATAATTAGTGGCGATGAAAAACAAGATACTCGGAAATATAAATATTAGAAAAGGTGCTACTATAGGATATTTAAAGCAAATATATGAAAAAGAACAAGAAGATATAATAGTTGAAAATTACCTAAAAGGAAGCTTTAAGGAATTTACTCTTATGGAAAACAGGCTAAGAGAATTGGAAAACGAAATGGCAGATCCAAATCAAAATTTAGAGCAAGTTCTTCAAAAATATGGAAGATTGCAAGAAAAATATATTGCTTTAGGTGGATATGAATTAGAAGAAAAATTTAAAAAGATTTGTTCAGGGTTTAAATTTGATAATGATTTCTTAAAGAAAGAATATAACACCCTAAGTGGAGGAGAAAAAACAATAGTAAATTTAGCTACTATTCTTTTAAAAAATCCGAATGTGTTGCTTTTAGATGAGCCTACAAATCATTTAGATATTGAAATGCTTGAATGGCTAGAAAACTTCTTAATAGAGTATAAAGGTACAATACTTCTAATTTCACATGATAGGTATTTCCTAGATAAAGTTGCAACTAAAACAGTGTTATTAGAAAACGGGCATACAAAAATCTATTTTGGAAATTATTCATATTTCATCGAAGAAGATGAGAGAAGAACATTAGCAGAGTTTGAACTATATAAAACTCAGCAAAAGCAAATAGAAAAAATGAAGGAGTCTATCAAAAAATTAAGAGAATTTGGAAGACTTGCTGGAAATGAAATGTTCTTTAAAAGAGCAAAATCAATTGAAAAAAGATTGGAAAAAATTGAAGTTATAGAAAAGAGAGTAGATAAAAAACTTCCAATTACAATAAATTCTTGTAGCAAAACAGGAAAGGACATTTTAGTTATAAAAAACCTAACCAAGAGCTATGGAGATAATGTAATATTTAAAAACTTCAATATGGAAGTTTATGGAGGAGAAAAAGTTCAATTAAAAGGCAAAAATGGCTCTGGAAAATCAACACTTATAAAAATAATTTTAGGCAGGGATAATGACTTTAGTGGAGAAATAAAAATAAATCCATCAGTGAAAATTGGATATATTCCTCAAGAAATAAAGTTTCAAAATGAATCTGATACAATATTAGATTACTGCCTAAATAATTTTGGTGGAAGTGAAACGCAGTCAAGAACATTTTTAGCCAAGTACATGTTCTATGGAGAAAATGTTTTTAAAAGGTTAAAGGAATTATCTGGAGGAGAAAGAGTAAGACTTTTAATTGCAGAACTTGTGATTAAACAGACTAACTTTTTGATATTGGATGAGCCAACTAACCATTTGGATATTTCAACAAGGGAAATACTTGAAGATAACTTAAAGGCATATTCAGGAACTATACTCTTTGTTTCACATGATAGGTATTTTGCAAGGAAGATTGCAGAAAGAGAAATTGAATTGCGATAATAGATGTAAATTACATTGCAAATGATGGAACAAAAAGCCTTGAAATAAGGCTAGTTCTATTTGAATGCGTTCGTAATGCTTTATGACATACAATGTCTAAGACGAATATAAAAAAACGTATCAGAATGAGCTGATTTGGAAGTATGTGGGAGATTTGTGGGAGTAGATAAAAAGGAGAGATTATGGAGAATAAGAAAGATTATTATGAAATAACTCAATTAGAAAATTTAAATAGAAAACTTAAAAGAATTAGAATAAAAAAGATGCCAAATACATTTTTAAGTATTATCAATAAAAAGTTTGATGAGGTAACTATTTCAAGATGTTTAGCATTTTTATTAAACCCACAAAACACTACGATAAAGATCATAAAAGAATTGCTAGATGTTTCTAAAATTCCTGAGGATGAGGAGAATTTTGGTGAATTATTAGACAATGAAAGCACATATTTTGAAAATATAGAACTGGAAGAAGCTATTTCAGAGAGAAGTAGGATAGATATTATGATTGAATTTTCAACTTTTGTAATAGTAATAGAAAACAAGATAAATTCTATGGAAAATAATATTCAATCAGTTAAGTACGAAGAAGATTTAAAAGGAAATATAAAACCTATAAAGTATATTTGTATTAAACCTAAATATAATCCTACTATAATGGTAAATGAAAAATTTGCACATATTACATATAGTCAAATAGTAGAAATACTGAAAACTGTTACAAAATATGAGTTAAAAGAACAGGAAAACTATTGCTTTATAGAAGATTTTATTAAACATGTGGAGGGATATTTAATGAGTGAAACGCAATTAGAAATAACAGAAGATGTGGAAGTATATATTGATAATCAAGAAGTAATAGATGCAATGATTTCGAATTATAAAAAGCAATCTGATATAATAGCAGAAAAGCTAGAAGAAATAGTTAAATGTAAATTCGGTGAAAAATTTGAGGTATATAATAATAACAAATGGAAATGTATTCAAATTTGGAAGAAGAGCTGGACAAATGAACAGTATAGTGGTATACATTATGAGATTTTGTGGGACGAAAACGGAATAATTGGAAATAATGTTAAAATAATCTTTGCAATCCATAACGAAGGAAAAACGAGAAATATATTTCCGGAAATCAAACATCGTACAGTTAAAACAGAGAATTATAAAATGAATGATTCAAAAGGTGTTGTTGAAAATTTGGACCAAATTGCTGAAGAGATGTATAAAATTGCAGAAGAGAATAATGAGGAAATAGATAAGGTGATTGGTAGTAGAAAATAACAAGTAAAATAGACAGAGCTTAAAGAGGGGGCTTTGTCTATTTTTTAATGTAGTTATTTGGAAAGCAAATAAGGCGTTTCGGAAAAAAAAAATGGAAGAAGATGGAGAAATATTGTAAAAAAACATGGAAAAGTTGTCAATATTATGATAGAATGAGGAAGAAGTGAAAGATATTGATGATTTAACATTAAGGCGTATTAAGGTACTTTGCATAGAATAAAAATTAATAGTATATAAGATGTTGAATTTTGAACAAATAAGCTGGAAGGAGAGAATTTAATAGTACAATGTAAGAGTAACTGGTTTATAAGATTCATTTCGATATGTGTTTTTTCAATATTAATAATAATGTGTAATATAACCTTTGCACATTCAGGAAGAACAGATTCGAATTGAGGACATAGGGATAATAAAAATAAAAGTGGCTTAGGAAGCTAGCATTATCATTGTGGTAGACATAAAAAGAAGAAACAAGGAATACAACTAATGCTGTAATAAATAAAAATAGTAATAAGGAAGTTTCAGATAGCAATTCTAAAAATTCGGATTTGGTAGGAACTATGATATGCTTAGGTATATTAGGTGGTGGAGGCTATTTAGGGTACAAGAAGAGAAAAGGTGGGTAGCTCATAACTCTAAGGTGAGTTTGAAATAAATCTGCTTTACAATTTTGATTTAATCGTTACAGCTTGAGTGGTTGTAGCGATTTTTGATATTCTCCAATTAGTTAACAATAATGACTAAAAATAGGCATTTTATGTGAAATTGGGGAAAAGTTGGGGAAGAAAATCCCATAA
>CAKPLZ010000017.1 GCA_934167835.1 uncultured Clostridia bacterium
AGCATAAGCGTAGCACTAAACACAGGACTATTTAAGTCAGCAGGAGACGCCACAAAAAACTGGAAATCAGCTCAAGAGGCAGAAGCAAATGTTGGGTCTGAAATTAAAATCGGGGATAAAACTTATTCGAGCATAGAAGACTACTTAAATAACAATCCAATGTCAACCATAAAAATTAATATGGAAGTAACTCACCAAGATACAGCTGTAACAGCAGACGGAACCAATATAAAATCAATAGAACACGGAGCCCCAATTCCAGTAGGATATAGCTATGTAACAGGAGAAAAAAACACAGGAGTAGTAATTCAGGATAACACTACAAGTGACCAATTCGTATGGGTACCAGTATTACAAAATCAAAAAATAAAAATTGAAATTGAAGCAAAAGAAGAAATAACAGAAATAGAATTACTAGACTCAACAGGAACTAAAATTTCAACCACAGCTCCATCAGGAAAAACTTATACAGCAAGTGTAGAGCCAACCAGAAATGGGGTATATAAATTAACAGCAAAAACAGCAAATGATGCAAATGAAAAAATAATGTATGCTTCAACATTATATGCACAAGATGTTTTCAAAACCAAGGAAGAGTTTAGAAATCTGGTACAACAAATTATGCAACAGCAAAATAAAACAGAAGCAGAAATCTTGGCAACTTTTCCTGGTGTAGGAGAAAATCCAACAATAGATACAGTATACACAATATATGCAAATATGGAGGCTTCACAATACACAGATAATGCAGATACCTCAGAAGAAACAGTAAATTTATATAAAAATAGTGTAAATAAATATGGAGGATTTTATATAGCAAGATATGAGGCTGGAAGTGAAAATCCAAGAACTTCAAGCAGTGGAACTGAAGCTGCTGCATTAAGCCAAGCTAATAAATATCCATATAACTATATAAGCCCAACAGATAGTATAACTAAAGCAGCAACAATGAATAATGGAAAAACAAATGTAACAGCAGGACTAATAAATGGAGCAGCATGGGATAGAACACTAAATTGGATAGTAGAAACAAATAGCAATATGAGTTTAGCGGATATAAATGAAGATAGTACAAGTTGGGGAAATTACAGTAATAGTAAATTCAATTTTGCAGGTAAATATTCAACAGACTATGGAGCTAATTTCACAAATGCAATAGCATCAACTGAAAAGCCAGAAAATAGTAGTTATCTATTAGGAACAGGGGTAACAGATTACACAAAGAGAAATAATATATATGACCTTGCAGGCAATTGCTCGGAATGGACTACAGAGTCCTACTCTTCAGGTAATCGAGTTTACAGGGGCCGGCGATTTCGGCAACAATGGTTCTAGCAATCCAGCTTTCTTTCGCGACAACCTTGCTCTAGGCTACAGCGACTTCAGCATTTCTTTCCGCTCCGTACTTTATGTAAATCTGTAAGCTTGCAGGCGAATTGGTAACTGAATAAATGATGGTAGTTTTAGGGTAGACTACTAGAAGCTAAGTATTCTTAGCGAACTTTGTACGCTAAGTGAGCGGAAAATTTTTAAAAGACCCAGGAAGGGCTTTTAAAAATTTTCCGCCACTAGTGTGGCGCCACTTGAGTAGTGGTGCTTTTTCTATGTTTGAGGGCTTTAGATGGCCTTATAACTGGTTAAAGTGCTATAACTAATAAAAAATGTGTATTAGTAGATTTTCGAATATATGCATTTTCTCATTTCATTACTTAAGACTTTATCACATTTCATTCATAGTTTAGCAATAAAATATGTAAAAAGCCTTGTAAAGAAATGTATAATATTGTATAATAAACAAGAAATAAGGGAGTAATTAGCATATAGAATATGTAATAAAGTCAACATACTGGTATTTAAATATCTGGCTTTATTTTAAATAATGAGACTTGTTTGCAAATACAAATTGCAGACAGAAGTCTCTTTTTGTATTTGCTTCTAACAGCATGGACTTAAGCATATTATTGATATTATTAGGTTTGGAAAATAGGAGTAAATTATGGGAATTTTAGAAATTATATTATTAGGAATAGGCCTAGCAATGGATGCCTTTGCAGTATCAATCTGCAAGGGACTTTCTATGAAAAGAATGAATTGGAAAAATGCAATTATTATAGCATTCTATTTTGGAGCATTTCAAGCAATAATGCCTGCAATAGGCTACTTTTTAGGGACAACATTTGAGAGTTTTGTCACAGCTGTTGACCATTGGATTGCATTTATTCTACTATCTTTTATTGGTGGAAATATGATAAAAGAATCTTTTGATAATGAAGATGAAAAAAAGAACGATAGAGTAGACTTTAAAACAATGGTAGTTCTTGCAATAGCAACAAGTATAGATGCACTAGCCGTTGGAATAACATTTGCATTTTTTGATGTAAATGTAATCTTTGCAGTATCTGTAATAGGTGTAATTACTTTCTTTATATCATTACTAGGAGTTAAAGTGGGAAATAAATTTGGTGATAAGTACCAGAATAAAGCAGAACTAATGGGAGGAATTTTGTTGGTTTTATTGGGAATAAAAATATTAGTGGAACATTTAAATATAATTCATTTTTAAATTTGTAATAAAAATGTAACGACATGAAGTTAAAAATTACGGAATAGAAAAAAGCTTCCCAGATAGATTTAATGCAGAAGAACTATTAAAAGAAAATGGAATATCTGTTGAACAAATTACAAGAGATATTAAGGAAATATTGAAGAATTAATATTGAAGTTCTGTAATGGATTATGATATAATAACTCATGTAAAAAAGGGGGAAACAAATAATGAAAAATTTTGGAAATGTACTATGGGGAATAGTACTAATTATAATAGGAGTAATTGTAGGTGGAAATGCACTTGGAATTACAAATATAAACATATTCTTTGATGGCTGGTGGACATTATTCATCATTGTGCCATGCTTTATAGGATTATTTAAAGAAAGAGAAAAAACTGGGAATATTATAGGGTTACTAATAGGTGTAGCATTATTGCTATCTTGCCAAAACATATTAGACTTTGATATAATTTGGAAATTAGCACTTCCAGTAATATTAATAGTTATAGGATTATCATTTATTTTCAAGGATACTTTTGATAAAAAAGTAAGTGAAGAAATAAAAAAACTAAATGAAAAGAAAAACAAGGATAATGAATATTGTGCAACATTTTCAGGTCAAAATGCTAATTTTGATGGAGAAAAATTTAATGGAGCTAACCTAACAGCAGTATTTGGAGGGGTAAAGTGCGATTTAAGAAATGCAATAATTGAAGAAGATGTTTTAATCAATACATGTAGTGTATTTGGAGGAATAGATATATTAATTCCAGATAATGTAAAGGTAAAAATAAAATCATCATCAATTTTTGGTGGAGTAGATGAAGAAAAGAAAAATAAAATAGAAAATAATGAGGCACATACAATATACATAAATGCAACATGTATATTTGGAGGTGCTGATATAAAATGACAACAGCACAAAAAATAATTAAATACCTAGCAATAGCATTAGCAATATCTATCATAGTTTCAATATTCTCTGCAATAGCAGGAGGAATATTTGGTTTGGCTAGTGTTCTAGGCTTAAGAAGACATAAAGCATCAGGAGAATTAAAAGAAATAGATTTTGAAAATAGCCAAGTTGCAACATTAGATATAGATGTAGCATTTACAAATTTAACAATAAAAACAGGAGACATTTTAAAAGCAGAAACAAATAATAGCAATATTAATTGCAAACAGAACTATCAAAATCTACAAATCAAAGAAAAATCACGCAAGTGGTTTGGCAATAATGGTGAAGGCGATTTAGTGGTATATGTTCCAAAGAACATAGAATTTGAAACAATAAGAATAAATGCAGGAGCAGGAAAAATCAACATAGAAAGCTTAAATACAAAAGAATTAGTACTTAACCTAGGAGCCGGAAACACCGAAATCTCTAATCTTCATGTAAGCCAAAAATGCAGTATTGATGGCGGAGTTGGAAAACTAAGTATTCTATCAGGAACAATAAACAATTTGAATTTAGATATGGGAGTAGGCCAAACTGATTTGGCTTCAAGAATTACAGGAAGAAGTGATATAAATTCTGGAATAGGAAAAGTAAGCATAAAGCTACTTGGAGGAAAAGATAACTATAAATTCAAAATCAATAAAGGCATAGGAGCAATAAAGGTTGCTGGAGAAGACATGAAAGATGGCCAAGAATTGGGTAATGGAATGAGCTATATCGATATAGATGGAGGAATAGGAGAAATTAAAATTGATTTTTAATTAAAGGAGAAAATTATGAATGAAATAAAAGTTAAATCAATTTATAAACATTTTAAGGGAAACTTATACTTAGTAGAAGACATTGCAATACACAGTGAAACAAGAGAAAAATACGTGGTATATAGAGCTTTATATGGAGATGGGGAATTATATATAAGACCTTACGACATGTTTGCTTCAGAGGTTGACCATGAGAAGTATCCAGATGTTAAGCAAAAATATAGATTTGAGTTGCAGAATATTAAAAGTGTTAATAAATACTAAGTAGTATAAATATAATGTAGTGGATAATATTCACGAAAGTCCTTTGCAAAATGTGTAAAAAACCGTAAAAAGTCCTTCGAAAAATGTGTAAACTTTCACAAAAATCGTTTGATTTTTGTGATAAATAATGATATACTATATATAATATATCAATAGGAGGGTGGTTATATGTATAGAAGCAAAATGGAAGAATTAAAAAAATGGAAAGAATCATCAAATAGAAAACCTCTAATTATAAGAGGTGCAAGACAAGTTGGAAAAACATGGTTAATGAAAGAATTTGGAAAAGAGTGTTATGAAAAATGTGCGTATATAAATTTTGATGACAATACAAGAATGAATAAACTTTTTGATGAAGATTTTGATTTAGATACAATAATACAAGGTCTAAAAATAGAATCAGGTGTAAACATTGAGCCAGAAAACACATTAATAATTTTAGATGAAATTCAAGAAACGCCTAAGGCATTAAAAGCGTTAAAATATTTTTGCGAAAATGCCAGAGAATATCATATAGTATCAGCAGGTTCTCTTTTAGGAGTAGCAATACATGGCGGAACTTCGTTTCCAGTTGGAAAAGTAGATTTTTTAGATTTGACACCATTAAGTTTTTTTGAATTTTTAGAAGCATTGGGCGAAAAAGAATTGCTTCAATTATTAAAAAATAATGATTTTGATATGATTAATGTATTTAGTAGCAAATTAAAAGAGTACTTAAAACTTTATTATTATATTGGAGGAATGCCTGAAGTAGTGAGTTCTTATGTAGAATATAAGGACTTGTTAGAAGTTCGTAGAATACAGAAAACATTATTAGATGATTATGAACAAGACTTTTCTAAACATGCTCCAAGTAATATAGTTCCAAGAATTAGACAGTTATGGAATAATATACCTACACAGCTTGCAAAGGAAAATAAAAAATTTATTTATGGTCTGATAAGAGATGGAGCAAGAGCGAGAGAATACGAAATAGCATTATCTTGGCTAATAGATTGTGGTCTTATATATCAAGTAAATAGAGTAAATAATTGTAAAATACCATTATCAGCATACCAAGATTTCAACGCATTTAAATTATATCTATTAGATGTTGGTCTATTAGGTGCTATGGCTGGAATAGATTCCAAAACATTACTAGAAGGAAACGACATATTTGAAGAATTTAAAGGAAGTTTAACAGAGCAATATGTTCTATGTCAATTAAAACAATGTACAGAACTGGATGTATTCTATTGGTCATCTGATACAGGCACAGCTGAATTAGATTTTATAACACAAATTGGAAAAAATAATATTCCCATAGAAGTAAAAGCAAGTGAAAATTTACAGGCTAAAAGTTTAAAATCATTTGTACAAAAATATAATACTAAAATTAATGTAAGAACATCAATGTCTAATTATAGAGAGGAAGATTGGATTATAAATATACCTCTATATTGTATAAGTAATATAGAGAAAATAATTGATTAATTTAATTTTGTGATGATAGGAGAAAATAAAATGAACCAAGATTCAGAAATAAGTGAACTGTTATATGTGAGCATAGATAAGTTAAGTAAAATACTAAAAGAACCAAATACAGAGTTGACATTTGCAAATCAGTATTATACACCAATTATATTGGAGAAAATAGAAAAAACTTTATTTATGCAAAATAGTAACTCTTGGGCAACAGATGCTTCTTCTACAAGAGATTATTTGTGCTTGAAACTGTGGTATAAGATGGAATAAGAAAGATATAAATTAAGATTTAATTTATAACAAAGTAATTTTTATAAGAGGTAATGTAATGAAAAAACTAAATTCAAATCATTTAAAATTAATAGCAATAATAGTAATGACAATTGATCATATTGCAGATTTAATCTACCCAGGAATGCCTAATAATATAATTTCAAATATATTACATATAATTGGTAGACTAACTGCACCTATTATGTTTTTCTTTATTTGTGAAGGTTTTTATTATACTAAAAACTTGAAAAAATATATTTTAAGATTATTTATTTTTGCAATAATATCTCATTTTGCATATTGCTTTGCTTTTGGAATAAACTATATACCATTTAGTTCCGGAAATATTTTTAACCAAACAAGTATCATGTGGTCTCTTGCTTGGTCAGTAGTTGCTCTTTACATTGTAAATTGCAAAACTAATTTAAAAGAATGGCAGAAATGGATATTAGTTATTTTAATAAACATTATAACTTTTTCAGCTGATTGGAGTAGTATAGCAGTAATGGCAATTTTATCTATGTATTCTAATAGAGGTAATTTGAAAAAGCAAATTATAGGTATGAGTTTTTGGATTGTGCTTTATGCAGTTATTTCATATTTATTTGTAAGTAAAACTTATGGACTAATTACATTAGCAGTTATATTAGTATATCCATTATTAAAGCTTTATAACGGAGAAAAAGGCAAACTAAATTGGATGAAATGGTTCTTCTACTTATATTATCCGCTACATTTAGTTATTATAGGAATACTGAGAATAACAATATATGGGAATATACCCTTACTGTTTAATTAACGATACATAAAAAAACAGAATAAAAACCTCACAAAATACCTCCTACATGCATATTATAATCAAAAGTATTTTAAAGAGCGGAGTAAAAACTGGAATAAAATTAATGGCAGAAGCAATAAAATAAGGTTGTCCAATAGATAATTTTGACAGGATAAATGAGTTTGTGGTATTATATGAATTAGTAAGTTATTGTGGAGGTATTTATGAAAAAGAAAGCTATATTAACACTAGCATTTTTAATTAGTAACTATCTGTAAATGTTGGAGGTGCGGTATGAAAAAAATATATATAATAACTGGTGCAAATGGTTTTCTAGGAAATAATATAATAAGAAATTTAGGACAAAATAGTGAAAATGAAATAAGAGCACTTGTATTACCTAATGATTCTATAAAGGCATTGGACAACTTGAATTGTAAAATATATTATGGAGATGTTACACAAAAAGATACTTTGACAACAATTTTTGAAAATATAAAAGATAAAGAGGTTTATGTTATTCATTGTGCTGCAGCTGTATATATAAAAACAGCATATAATCCTACAGTATATGATGTAAATGTAAATGGCACAAAAAACATTATAGATAAGGTTTTAGAAACAAAGTCAAAACTTATTTATATTAGCAGTGTACACGCAATTACAGAAAAACTAAATCATGAATTAATAACAGAAACTACTAAATTTGAACCTGAAAAAGTAGTAGGATTATATGCAAAAACAAAAGCAGAGGCAGCAAAGTACATTATAGATGCAATAAAAAATAAAAACTTAAATGCTTGTATTATTCATCCCTCTGGAATTATTGGACCAAATGATTATGGAAATAGCCACTTAACACAATTAATAAAGAAAGTAGCAACAGGAAAGCTTTTTGCTTGTGTAAAAGGAGGGTATGATTTTGTAGATGTTAGAGATGTAGCAGATGCTATTATTAATGCCTGTGATAAAGATAATAGAGGAGAATGTTACATTTTATCCAATAAATATATTACAATAAAGGAATTAACTGATTTTATTTGTGATTTTAAGGGCAGAAAAAGAATCAAAATAGTGCTACCACTTTGGCTGGCAAAATTAGTAGCTCCAATTTGCGAATTATATTATAACATAAAAAAGCAAACACCATTATTTACAAAATATTCGTTATACACATTATCCTCAAACTCCAACTTTAGTAAAGAGAAAGCAAAAAGAGAATTAAATTATAAGAATAGAGATATGAAAGATACAATTAAAGATACAATAAAATGGTTACAAGAAAAAAAATATATATAAAAAGACATTTAGTTAAAAATAAAGAACTACTTTTTGAACGAAGTAGTTCTTTATTAAATCAATGTATTCTACTCAACAACAGGTGGAATAAATTTCTCAATTGCATTTCGTAGTTTAGGATGATGAATAACAAAATGAATAGAGGGACTATTTGCTTTTGAAATCATAACCCAGTTTTTTTCACAAACTAAAATTTGTATGTTCTTAAATGTATTATTATTGTTTACACTTATCTTATAATTTTTATTCTCTTTTTCATATTTTTTAGTCAAATTAATATGTTCCAGATACTCTTCATAAGTATAATAAATTCTTTTATCATAAAAAATATCTGCAAGGAAAAGAAATGGTTTTGATTTTTCAAATTCTTCTTTTGAAAGAATTGATATCTCATCTTCAATTACATTTTGTTCTATTGTATCTTTAAATATTTCTTTCTGAAATTCTACAGATTCTTGTATTGCTTTTATACTTTCGGCAGAAACATTGTTATGTTTTAAAATCTTAAAAAGTAAATTGTTTGAGATTGTATGTATTGGTAAAGAAAACAAAATCCTTCTGCGACTTGCTTTAGTTTTTACACTTGATGATAAAAAGGCATTAAAAGCATTTTGTGAATCTTCCTTATAAATATCCATAAGAGATGTAGCTTTGCTTAATAAACATTGTGCCTTTGTTTTATAGTAAGAAATATCATTTTTATTTGTTGTTAAAGCATATTTACCTTTATCATGATAACCATTTATACATTCGCCATATAAAGCAGCAACACCAGAAACATAATTAAAATGACAATATATATTATTTTGCAATCCTTTTAAAAAGTATGGAGAAACCTGTCCAGTCATATAAATTGGTAACCAACTTTCTAAACCTAACATCATCTCATTAAATGGTCTATCAACATTATGAATAATATTTAGATGTAAACCTTTTTTTAGCATTATAGCAATAGCATACATCCATTTTTTACCGAATTCAACATCTTGTGCCATATCTTCCATAGGCATATCACTACACATAAAAACAGGTTCATTATTTTTTGAAAGAACGGTTGCTTTAAAAAAGTCTAATTCCCCTTTTTTCATTTCTTCTATTCCATAATATGTTTTAGAAGTTGCCTTATAAAATGGAATAGTAGGTACTTTCATTTCATCAAAGTGTATAGCTTTAATATATTCGTTTAAATCAAATTCATCTAAGTGGATTAAAAAGTCATCTATATAATTATTAGATGGAACTAAATTAGTAGAAAACCATTGGAATAATTTATTGTAATAATTAGAATTATCTTTTAAATCTTTTAAATCACAACCAATAAGAATAGCTACTGCTTTTTTGTCATCTTCTGATTTATATTTTTTTATAATAAAGTTACAAACATTTTCAATAAAAATTTTAGGCTTTGATGGATTAGCATTTCCAGTATGAATTTTAGAAAGCAATGAAGAATCATACGAA
>CAKPLZ010000018.1 GCA_934167835.1 uncultured Clostridia bacterium
GGTGATAATGACAATGAGGATACACCTGTTCCCATACCGAACACAGAAGTTAAGCTCATTAATGCTGAAAATACTTGTGAGTTACCTTGCTGGGAAGATAAGTAGTCGCCAGATTTTTTATGCAAAAATTAATTTTTAAAATCTTCAAATTTTTTTGAAGATTTATTTTTTTGTCATTTTAAAGTCATTTTGAAATGTTATTATATTTATGTTAAAATAATCTAAGCAAAGGTGGGAGAAGATGAAGTTTTTTAGAAAAATTGTATTAATTATATTATTAGTTATAATAAGCATATCAGCAATATTAATAGGCCAAGGTTACAAGATGTATAAAACTGCAATAGATGAAATATCATTAGAAAATAAAGTTCAGGTGATTAGAAATCAAGAAAGTTATACTAAAATTAATGAAATTCCGGAAATTTATAAAGATGCTGTAATATCTGTTGAAGACCATAGATTTATGGACCATAATGGCATTGATATTATTGCAATTGGTAGAGCTGCATTTAATGATATAAGAACAATGAGTTATGTTGAAGGTGGAAGCACAATAACACAGCAACTTGCTAAAAATATGTATTTTACACAGGAAAAACAAATGGCAAGAAAAGTAGCAGAGGTTTTTATGGCAAGAAAGATTGAAAAAGAATATAACAAAGATGAAATTCTTGAGCTATACATAAATACTATTTATTATGGCAGTGGCTATTATGACATAAAATCTGCATCCTTGGGATACTTTGATAAATTACCACAGAATTTAAGCGATTCAGAAGCAATAATGCTTGCAGGAATACCAAATGCGCCATCTGTTTATAATCCAAAAGTTAGTCCAAAACTTGCAAGAGAACGACAAAAACAAGTAATTGATAAGATGATAAAATATGGAAAACTAAGTGAAGGAAAAGCTGATGAAATTTTAAGCGAAAATTTATAAAAGTCATTTTAAAGTCATTTTCAAATGATAAAATGTTTTTATTAAAAGAGAGGAGTTTTTTATTATGGAAATTTTAAAGGTTGAAAATTTAGTTAAAACCTACGGCAAAGGGGAAACAAAAATCAATGCAGTTGATAATGTTTCATTTACCGTAAACAAGGGAGAATTTGTTGCAATAGTTGGTGCAAGTGGAAGTGGAAAATCAACTTTATTGCACTTAATAGGAGGTGTAGATAGACCAACATCAGGTAAAGTATATATAGATGGAAAAGACATTTATTCTTTAAATAATGATAATTTAGCAATATTTAGAAGAAGACAAATAGGCCTAATTTATCAATTCTATAACTTAATACCAATATTAAATGTAGAAGAAAACATCACTTTACCATGTGATTTAGATGGTACAACAGTTGATAAGCAAAGGTTACAAGATTTACTAAAAACACTAGGACTAGAAAACAGAAAAACACACTTACCAAACCAATTATCAGGAGGTCAACAACAAAGAGTTTCAATAGGTAGAGCAATGATTAATAATCCAAGTATAATGCTTGCAGATGAACCAACAGGAAACCTAGATTCAAAGGCAAGTGAAGAGATTATATCACTTCTTAAACTTTCAAACAAAAAGTTTAATCAAACAGTAATAATAATCACACATGACCTAGAAATTGCAAAAGAAGCAGAAAGAGTAATTACAATTGAAGATGGAAAAATTATAAAAGATGAAAGGAATTAGAAATGAGTATTTTAAATAAATTTACAATTAAAAATTTAAAACTAAACAAGAAAAGAACCATTGTTACTATAATAGGTATAATGCTCTCAACTGCACTTATTTGTGGGGTTGCAGGTTTAGTTTCTAGTTTTAGAGCATCACTTATAAATTGGATAAAAGTTCAAGATGGAAACTACCATGTAGCTTTCCATAATATTCCAGCAGAGAAGTTAAAATATGTAAGTGAAAATCAAAAAGTTAAAGATTATTATTTAGTAGGAGATGTTGGCTGGGCAAACCTAGAGGGTTCTACAAACGATTATAAACCGTATGTACATATTTTAGAATATGATAACAAGGCATTAAAAAACTTGGGTGTAAACCTTACAGAAGGTAGACTTCCAGAGAATTCAAATGAAATAGTAATTTCAGAGCATATTATAACAAATGGCAGAGTAATTTTAAAAGTGGGAGACGAGATAACTTTAGATGTTGGAAAAAGAGTAACATCAGATGGGGAAGAGCTAAACGAAAGTAACCCATTACTTACTGGGAATTCACTAATAATTTATGATGATGAAAAAGACTTAGAAGAAAAGGAAACAGAGAAAGTTGAAGAAACTGAACATATTGAAAATACAACTAAAAAAACATATAAAATCGTAGGTATAGTGCAAAGATTATCAAGAGAAGACTTTTCATCACCAGGATATACAGTTATAACACACATGGATAAAATTCCAGAAAAAATTGATATTTCAGTATTATACAAGAATCCAAAAGAATATGAAGAAATTGTAAAAGATATATGTAAAACTTTTGGAATAATGTCTTTAAATGAGATAGATATAAACACAGAACTTTTAAGATTTGAAGGCGTTATGAGTGAAAGTATGATGACAGTATTATACACAATAGCAGGTGTAATTATAGCTATAATCGTAATAAGTAGTGTGTTTGTAATAAGAAACAGTTTCAGCATATCAGTTGCAGAAAAAAACAGGCAATATGGAATGCTTGCAAGTATTGGTGCAACATCAAAACAAATTAAAAGAAATGTAATATTTGAAGGAATGATAATTGGCTTAATTGCAATACCTTTAGGAATAATCTTAGGAATAGTTGCAATAATGATTCTATTACAAGTAGTAAATTATTTACTAGTAGATATGCTAAATAATTTAAGCTTTATATACAGCATAAACCCACTTGCAATAGTATGTACAATTGTAATTTCATTAATTACAATATACCTATCTTGCCTAATACCAGCAATTAGAGCATCAAAAATTTCACCTATTGAATCAATTAGGGGAAACAAAGATATAAAAACAAAAGCTAAGAAACTAAGAACATCACGCCTTACAAAAAAGATATTTGGAATAGGTGGAGTAATTGCAAGTAAAAACTTAAAGAGAAGTAAAAAGAAATATAGAACAACAGTAATATCATTAGTAGTAAGTATTTTCATATTTATATCACTATCAAGTATATTAAACCTAGGTACAAAAGTAACAGGGCTTTACTATAAAAACTTTAAATTCAAAATGTATGTAGACAATGGAACAAAAGAAATATATGAAGAACTTGCAAAATTAGATAATATAAAGGAATATAGCTACTATTATCACACAAGCTTAGACTTTGATAATATGAAATATGCAAGTGAATTTGGTAAAGAAACAATGCGTTATGTAGGAAATAGTATGATATCCTTAACTGCATATAACAATGAGTACTTTAAAAAATATATAAAAGAGCTTGGTTTAAACCCAGAAGACTATAAAACAGTGGCTCTTTTACAAGATGATGCTATTAGATATAATGATGATGGAAGCAAAACAATAGATAGACTATACAATATAAAACCAAATGATAAGATTGAAGTGGAAAGAGCAGACAAAACATATAATATTACAATATCTAAATGTACTGCAGATGATAGTAAACCAATGGGGCAAGAAGCTACGTATTATAATAATGGTGTAATTATAGTTTCAGAAGACTTTGTAAGAGAAGTACTTGGAGAAGATATAAATGATAGTTCTTTATATGCAATAGGAAGTTTACTAATTAATTCAAGCAACTCACAAGAATTAGAAAACACATTAAACGATCTAATAAAAACAAATACAAAATATACAGGGCTTACAGTATTCAACTATGATAATTATGTAGACCAACAAAGAAGAATGGTTTTAGTAGTAAAAATCTTTCTATATGGCTTCATATCAGTAATAACACTAATAGGAGTAACAAACATATTCAACACCATAACCACAAACATGATACTAAGAAGCAAAGAATTTGCAATGCTAAAATCAATAGGAATGTCTAAAAAAGAATTTAACAAAATGATAAGGCTAGAAAGTATAATGTACGGAGCAAAATCTCTATTAATAGGCATACCACTAGGAATACTAGGTTCTTATGGAGTATATAAAGCATTTGCACAAGGAGTAGATGTAGGATACATGATTCCATACCCAGCAATAATAATATCAATAGTATTTGTATTTATAATAGTTGGAATAACAATGAAATATTCGCTAGATAAAATTAATAAGCAAAATATTATAGAAACAATAAGGAAAGACAATATATAAAATTTTAAAAAGGAGCCTTTTAAATGGGCTTCTTTAAATTTTTCTAAAAAAAGTATTGACAGAAAAATATTAATATTATATACTAGCTTTACAAAAAGCAAAAAAAACAAAAGCACGAAAAGAAACAAAAAGGAAGGAGAAACTAACCAATGAAAAACGCTGAAAGCCTTGGGGCCCTATATATATATATATATATATATATATCGATA